>JAEWLC010000083.1 GCA_023393475.1 Pseudomonadota bacterium | reverse complement strand
GGCGCTTGTGTTCGCCAGCGCTGAGCCGCGGCGCCAGGGGCGCCGGCCGCTGCCGGGCCGGCTTGAAGATAATCGCACCGCCGCCCGCCTCGCTCCGCCCATCGGAGCCGAGCGAAAGCGTCACCTGGCGACCGCCGATCAGCTCCAGATAGACGTCGGCGAGGATCTCGCTGTCGAGCAGCGCGCCGTGCAGGGTGCGCTTGGAATTGTCGATGCCGTAGTGCTTGCAGAGCGCATCGAGGCTGACCCGGGCGCCCGGATGGCGCTGGCGCGCCACCATCACCGTATCGATCACCTGGTTGGCCAGCCGGGGCTTCCGCAGCCGCTCGAGCTCGTAGTTCAGAAAGCCGATATCGAACTCGGCATTGTGGATCACCAGCGTCGCATCGCCGATGAAATCGAGGAAATTGTCGGCCTCGGCGGCGAACAGGGGCTTGTCGCGCAGGAACTCGGTCGAGAGCCCGTGGACGCGGAACGCCTCATCCGGCACGTCGCGCTCGGGGTTGAGGTAGACGTGGAAGTTCCGCCCGGTCGGGATGTGGTTCAAAAGCTCGACGCAGCCGATCTCGACCACCCGGTCGCCCGTGGCATGCGACAGGCCGGTGGTTTCGGTATCGAGAACGATTTCGCGAGTCATGGGCGGGGTTTGGTCCTGAGCCGCTGCACCAGCCGGCGCACCTCGTCGCGCGTCGCCTCGATGGTGCCGGAGGTGTCGAATATGTAGGTGGCGCGTTTGATCTTTTCAGCCTGCGGCATCTGCCGGGCAAGGATCGCGTCCAGCTTTTCCACCGTCATGCCCGGCCGTGCCAACGCCCGCCGCCGCTGCTCGGCCTCGTCGACCGTGGTGACGATCACCCCATCGAGCCCCCAGTCGACGCCGTTTTCGAACAACAGCGGAATATCGACGATGGCCAGCGGTTCGCCGCGTGCCTCGGCATCGGCGAGGAACTGCCTGATCCCGGCCCGGACCAGCGGATGGACGATCGCCTCGAGCTGCCGGATGCGTTCGGGGTGGCCGACGACGTGCCGGCTCAGCTTCTGCCGGTCGATGGCTCCCTCGACCGTGACGCCCGGAAATGCCGCCTCGACCGGCGCCACCGCCGCGCCGCGATAGAGTTCGTGGACATAGTCGTCCGACGAAAAGGTCGGCACGCCCAGTTCGGCAAAGCCTACCAGCACCGTCGACTTGCCGGTGGCGATCGATCCGGTGAGGCCGAGCTTTACCGTCACAGCGTCGCTTCCACCTTGGCCCTGAGCTCCGGCGTCACCTCCGGCCGCACGCCGAACCACGCCTCGAAGCCGGGAATGGCCTGATGCAGCAGCATCCCAAGACCGTCAACGGTGCGCAAGCCGATGGCGCGCGCATCGGCGAGGAGCGGCGTGACCAAGGGAACATAGACGATATCGGTCACCAGCGCCGTCTCGGGCAGCAGCCCCAGGTCGAGACCGTCGAACCGGGTGTCGTGCATGCCGATCGAGGTGGTGTTGACGAGGAGGTCGGCACCGCCGGCATAGGCTCCGTATTCGTCGAGCCGGCCCGGCGTGAACGGCCCCTCTATCTCGCGCGCCAGGGCGACGGCCTTCTCCGCCGTCCGGTTGAGCAGCACGATCTCTCTGAACCCGCGTTCGCGCAGCGCGACGAGGATGGCGCGCGCCGCGCCACCGGCGCCGAGGACGATGGCCCGGCCGAGGCGTTCGCTCCAGCCCGGCGCATTCTGGTCGAGATTGCCGAGAAAGCCCATGTAGTCTGTGTTGAAGCCGCGGATGCGGCCACCCTCCTCGCGCACCAGCGTATTCACCGCGCCGATGGTCTGGGCCAGCGGATCGACGGCGTCGCAGAGGCGGAACACGTCTTCCTTGTGCGGGATGGTGACATTGCCGCCGACGAACTCGCCGGCCCGGATGCGTCCGACAAAGCCCGGGAGATCCTCCGGCGCGACATCTATGGCGTCATAGCTTCCCGCTATTCCGTGCTCTTTGAGCCAGGTGCCGTGGATCAGCGGCGAGCGCGAGTGCTTGATCGGGTGGCCGATGACGAAGGCTTTTTTCACGTGAATCACTTCTGGAAACTATCGGGAACATGGAGCCGCAGGGCGGCGAGCAATGGCAAGAGCGGCAGCCCGAGGATGGTGAAATAGTCGCCCTCGATGCGCTCGAACAGCCGGATCGACGGCCCCTCGAGGCGATAGCCGCCGACCGATCCGAGAACAGCCTCACCCTCGAGCGCCAGCACTTCGTCGCGCTCGGCCGCGGAGAAGGCGCGCATGGTCAGCGCCGCCGTCTCGACGGACGACCACAGCACGACCCCGTCCCGTGCCACCGCAATTCCCGAATGAAGATGATGGGTCCGGCCGGCCAGGCGGTCGAGCTGCCCTGCCGCCTCGGCTAGATCGGCCGGCTTGTGCATCAGCGCGTTGCCCAGTGCCAGCACCTGGTCGGCGCCGATCACCGCGTCCCCCGGACGAGTCGTGGCGACGGTCAAGGCCTTGGCTTCGGCGAGGCGCCGCGCCACGTTGCGTGCGTCGCCACCTTTCCCCAGCACTTCGGCTTCGAGCACCCGTTCGTCGATTTGCGCTGGACTCGCCGAGAATCGGAGCCCGGTGCCCGCCAGCAGGGCGTTTCGCGCGGCACTCTTTGAAGCGAGGATCAGCATGGAGCGGGTTTTCCACATTGTGCTTGCTGGCTCAAGCGGCCGACCGGTGGATAAGCAGGCGACTGTCACGGCATCCCGAGTTCTCCCCGCTCGGACCAAATCCATCAACAGGCCGCGCCGCCCCAGGAGTTAACAATAGGTTAAGGAGGGTTATGGGGATAACCCATTGCGGATAGCCACCTGGCATCCACACCCTCGTTAAGACTTTCTCAACCAGTGTAGCATGGTTAACGCCCAGTTAATCCAGCGGACTCCCGACGCCGTCCACCGGCTCCACCGAGTGGGTTTGCACAGGCTCCGACACGGGCTCTGCCGCGCGCTTCTGTCGCCACGATCCGCGTTGTGGAGCGGGGTGAATTCCTGCAAAACACCGCCATGATAATACAAATGAAGAATCTAGATTCTTTTGGTTGGAAGGGACGGCAACCGTGAGCCCGGTGGCAAAGCCCCTTCTCGAGACGGTCCGTGGCAAGCGCCAGGAGCGGCTCCCTATCTGGATCATGCGCCAGGCCGGACGCTATCTCCCCGAGTATCGGGAGCTTCGTACCAAGGCCGGCAGCTTCCTTGATCTCTGCTACACCCCGGAACTGGCTGCGGAAGTGACGCTGCAGCCGCTCCGCCGCTTCGACCTCGATGCAGCGATCCTGTTCTCCGACATCCTCGTCATCCCCGACGCGCTCGGCCAGGCCGTTCGCTTCGAAACCGGCGAAGGCCCGCGCCTCGAGCCCATCACTGCTGCCACGCTCGATCGGCTCGATCCCGAAGGGGCTTTGGAAAAGCTCAATCCGGTCATCGAGACGGTTCGCCGGGTGCGCGCAGGCCTTGCTCCCGAAAAGACCCTCATCGGTTTCTGTGGTTCACCGTGGACGGTTGCCACCTACATGATCGGCGGCCGCGGCTCGCCCGACCAGGCGGCGGCGCGCGTCTTCGCGCTGACCCAGCCGGCGGCGTTTGCGCGTCTCATCGACATTCTCGTCGATACCAGCGTCGAATATCTGGCCGCGCAGTTCCGTGCCGGCGCCGATGTGGTGCAACTGTTCGAGAGCTGGGCGCTGAACCTCGATGAAGTCGCTTTCGACAAATGGGTCATCGAGCCGAACCGTCGGATCGTCGAAGCCCTGCGGCGGGAGATTCCCGATGCGCCGGTGATCGGTTTTCCGCGCGGCGCGGCAGGCAACCTGCCGGCCTATGCGGCGCGGACCAGGGTCAACCTCCTCGGCCTCGACTACGGCATGCCGCTGGCGTTTGCGAAGAACCTGCCGCCCGAACTCGGCGTTCAGGGCAATCTCGATCCGCTGCGGCTCCTTGCCGGCGGCGAGCAGATGGACAGCCGTATCCGCCAGATCGTAGAAGCCTTCCGCGACCGGCCGCATGTGTTCAATCTCGGCCACGGCATCGTGCCGGAAACGCCGATCGCGCATGTCGAGCGCCTGATCGAAGTGGCGCGGGGAGCCTGACGCGATGGACTTCTACCCCTGGGTCAAGGCGCTGCACGTCATCTCCATCATCGCCTGGATGGCGGGGATGCTCTACCTGCCGCGGCTTTTCGTCTATCACGCCGAGGCCGAGAAGGGCTCGGTGCAGTCCGAGACGTTCAAGGTCATGGAGCGGCGGCTCTATCGCGGCATCACTACGCCGGCGATGATCGCCAGCTGGATCTTCGGGCTGTGGCTCGCCTTCGGCTTCGGCATCGTCGATTTCAGCCAGGGCTGGATGTGGCTCAAGGCGTTGATGGTGCTGGCGCTCAGCGGCCTCCACGGCTTCTTCGGCCGGATTCGCCGCGATTTCGCCGAGGACCGGAACACCCGCTCGCACAAGTTCTTCCGCGGCATCAACGAGATCCCCTTCGTCATCGCCATGGTCATCGTCATCTCGGTGATCGTGAAGCCGTTCTGAGGGCCAGCGGGCCCTGAACTTGGTGTCGGTGGGCGTGGCAGCGTTGTGCCCCACCCACTCCGGTGTCATCCCAGCGAAGGCTGGGATCCATTTCGCCACCCGCACCAGCGGAGAGTTGGACCCCTGCCTGCGCATGGGTGACACCGGATGCGAGGGGAACCGCCGCCCCCTTCGCCCGCTGCTTCACGTGAATCCATTCCACCCAGCACACTTGAATGTAACCGCGGTTTTAGTTATTTGAGTGCCCGAGCCTGATCGTTGGGCGCCTCCCCGGCGCTTTCCGGGCCACCACCTCCCCTTTAAAATACCCCCGCCACTACGCTACCCAAGGTCCTTACGCCCAATGGAAAGTATCAAGCTCAGCGAGCTCAAGGCCAAGACGCCTGCCGAATTGCTGCAGTTCGCTGAAGCCAACGATGTCGAGAACGCGTCCACCCTGCGCAAGCAGGAGCTGATGTTCGCGATTCTCAAGGAACTGGCGGGTCGCGAAGTCGACATTACCGGCGAGGGCGTGGTCGAGGTTCTGCCGGATGGCTTCGGCTTCCTCCGCTCTCCGGACGCGAACTACCTGCCGGGTCCGGACGACATCTATGTGTCGCCGAGCCAGATCCGCCGCTTCTCGCTGCGCACCGGCGACACGGTCGAGGGCCAGATCCGCTCTCCCAAGGAAGGCGAGCGCTACTTCGCCCTCCTCAAGGTCAACACCATCAATTTCGAAGATCCTGAGGCCATCCGCCACAAGATCAACTTCGACAACCTCACCCCGCTCTATCCGGATGAGCGCCTGCGCCTCGAGCTGCCGGATCCGACCAACAAGGACAAGAGCGCCCGCGTGCTCGACCTGGTGGCGCCGCTCGGCAAGGGCCAGCGCGCCCTGATCGTTGCTCCGCCGCGTACCGGTAAGACCGTACTGTTGCAGAATATTGCACAGTCGATCGCCATCAATCACCCCGAGTGCTACCTCATCGTGCTGCTCATCGACGAGCGCCCCGAGGAAGTTACCGACATGCAGCGCTCGGTGAAGGGCGAGGTGATCTCGTCGACCTTCGACGAGCCGGCGTCACGCCACGTCCAGGTCGCCGAAATGGTCATCGAGAAGGCCAAGCGCCTCGTCGAGCACAAGCGCGACGTGGTCATCCTCCTCGATTCGATCACCCGCCTTGGTCGCGCCTACAACACTGTGGTGCCATCGTCGGGCAAGGTCCTGACCGGTGGTGTCGATGCCAACGCCCTGCAGCGCCCGAAGCGTTTCTTCGGCGCCGCGCGCAATATCGAGGATGGCGGCTCGCTCACCATCATCGCCACCGCGCTGATCGATACCGGCAGCCGCATGGACGAAGTGATCTTCGAAGAGTTCAAGGGCACGGGTAACAGCGAAATCATCCTCGACCGCAAGGTCTCGGACAAGCGCATCTTCCCGGCGATGGACGTCACGAAGTCCGGCACCCGCAAGGAAGAGCTGCTGGTCGAGCCGGATATCCTCAGGAAGATGTACGTCCTCCGCCGTATCCTCAACCCAATGGGCACGGTCGATGCGATGGAGTTCCTGATGGACAAGATCCGTCAGACCAAGACGAATTCCGATTTCTTCGACTCGATGAATACCTGAGGTCAGAAGCCGGCATGACGTTCAGCTGGCTTTCCCACCCACCGCCGTCATCCCCGCGAAAGCGGGGATCCCTGACGCCGTGCGCACCGAACCTACGTTGGGCGGAGCTGGCATATGCGGTCTGACGACACCATCGTCGCCCTGTCCTCGGGCTCCGTCCCCTCCGGCGTCGCGATCATCCGCCTGTCCGGACCGGCATCCGGCGCGGTGCTCACCGGGATGCTCGGCGCCCTCCCCGAGCCCCGTCACCTGAAACTCGCCGACATCAAGCTCAATGGCGAGGTCCTCGATCGCGGCCTCGTCGCCTGGATGCCGGGCCCTCACAGCTTTACTGGCGAAGACTGCGCCGAACTCCAGGTTCACGGCTCGCCCGCTGTGGTCCGTTCCATCCTGCGGCGCCTCTCCTCACGGCCTGGCATCAGGCTGGCCGACGCCGGCGAGTTCACCCGTCGTGCCTTCGAGAACGGCAAGCTCGACCTTGTCGAAGCCCAGGGGCTGGGCGATCTGATCGAGGCCGAAACCGAGAACCAGCGGGCCCTCGCTTATGCCCGCATGGAAGGCGGCCTCACGCGACGCACCGAAGGCTGGCGCGAGCGCCTGCTCGACCTCCGCGCCGAGATCGAGGCGCAGCTCGACTTCTCCGACGAAGGCGATGTCGGTGCCCTGCCCGAGGACTTTCATGACGCGCTGCTGGCGCTGCATGCCGACATATCGCGGGTAGTCGCTTCGACGCGCCAGGGCCGCGTCCTGCGCACCGGTTTCCGCGTCGTCCTCGCCGGCCCACCCAATGCCGGAAAATCCAGCCTTCTCAATGCCCTGTCCAGTTCCGATGCTGCCATCGTCTCCGACGAGCCCGGCACCACAAGGGATCTCAAGGAGATACCCCTCGACGTTCGCGGCCAGCTGATTACCCTGATCGACAGCGCCGGGCTGCGCGACACCAGTTCGAAGGCCGAGGCGATCGGGGTTGAGCGCGCCCGGGCGGCGATGCTGTCGGCCGATCTCGTCCTGTGGCTGGCCGCTCCCGACCTGCCGGTTGAACCAAGACCGGAGTTCCCCGAGCTTGGCGACGAGCAATGGCGCCGCCCGCATTTCGTCGCCGTCGGCACCAAGCTCGACCTCGGCCAGGTCGATGGCGCCGAACTCTCCGTCTCCGTCGCCAACGGTACCGGCATCGACGAGCTGCTCGAGACGCTCTACCAGGCGTCCGGTGCCAGCAGTATCCAGGCCGGGTCGGTGCTAGTCAGTCACGAACGCGACAGCAAAGCCCTCAGCGAAGCCGCGATTGCAATTTCCGGCGCGGCAGACCATCTCGACGAACCGGAGAAGGCCGCCGAGGACCTTCGCCGCGCCTCGGCTGCCCTCGAACGACTACTCGGCCGGATGGACGCGGAATCGGTGCTGGACCGTCTGTTCAGCGCCTTCTGTATCGGCAAGTGATTCACGTGAAACCAGGCCATCCGACCAGCCCGGTTGATTCACGTGAAACAGTGGCGTAGACCCCCTTCCCTCAAGGAAAGTTCGTGTCATGAGCGATTTCGGCGTCATCGTCGTCGGGGGTGGTCACGCGGGGTCTGAAGCCGCCGCGGCGTCAGCACGCCTAGGCGTCCCCACTGCGCTCATCACCCACAAGTTCGCCACCATTGGCGAAATGAGCTGCAATCCGGCCATCGGCGGGCTCGGCAAGGGCCATCTGGTCCGCGAAATCGACGCCATGGACGGGCTCATGGGCCGCGTCGCCGATGCCGCCGGCATCCAGTTCCGCGTCCTCAACCGCCGCAAGGGCCCTGCGGTGCGCGGTCCGCGCGCTCAGGCCGACCGCAAGCTCTACAAGGCGGCGATGCAGGCGGCGATCACATCGCAACCCAATCTCACCGTCATCGAAGGCGAGGTCGACGACCTGATCGTCGAGAATAGCCGTATTGCCGGCGCCATCCTGCTCGACGGCCGCCGCTTCGGCGCCAGGGCAGTGGTCCTCACCACCGGTACTTTCCTGCGCGGGCTGATCCACCGCGGCGAAGAAACCGTCCCGGCCGGTCGTGTCGGGGAGAAGCCGGTGCTCGGCCTCTCCACCCGCCTCGAGGCTCTTGGCCTGCAGCTTGGCCGCCTCAAGACCGGTACGCCCGCCCGCCTCGATGCGACGTCGATCGACTTCTCCGGCCTCGAGGAACAGCAGGGGGACGATCCGCCGGAGCCGTTCTCGTCTCTGACGACTGCTATCACCACGCCGCAGGTCAGCTGCTTCATCACGCGCACCACGGCCGAGACGCACCGCATCATCGCGGACAATATCCATCGCTCGGCCATGTATTCCGGACGGATCAAGAGCCGCGGTCCGCGCTATTGCCCCTCGATCGAGGACAAGATCGTTCGCTTTGCGGATCGCGACAGCCACCAGATCTTCCTCGAGCCCGAAGGCCTCGATGATCCCACGATCTATCCCAACGGGCTCTCGACTTCCCTGCCCGCCGACGTGCAGGAAGCCTTCCTCAAGTCCATGCCCGGCCTTGAGAATGTCCGCATCATCCGGCCCGGCTACGCCATCGAATACGACTATGTCGATCCACGTGAACTGATGCCGACGCTGGAGCTCAAGCGGATTCCGGGGCTATACCTCGCCGGCCAGATCAACGGCACAACTGGCTATGAGGAAGCAGCCGCCCAGGGGCTTTACGCCGGCGCCAACGCTGGCCTTGCGGTCACCGGTGCCGATCCGCTGCGCCTCTCGCGCACCGAAAGCTATCTCGGCGTCATGGTCGACGACCTCGTCACGCGCGGGGTCTCGGAGCCCTATCGCATGTTCACGTCGCGGGCCGAGTTCCGCCTGCACCTGCGCAGTGACAATGCCGATCAGCGCCTGACGCCGGCTGCCTCCGCTGCCGGCCTCGTTGGCGAAGAACGGCGCGAACAGTTCGCAACAAAGCGCGATGCCCTGGCTAATGGCCGCAAGCTTCTGGATTCGCTGACGGTTTCACCGACTGCGGCGCGAAAGGCGGGTCTCTCCGTCAACGCCGATGGCCAGCAGCGCAGTGCGTTCGAGCTGCTGTCCTACCCGGATATGACCGCCGAGCGCCTGCTTCCCCTCTGGCCGGAACTCGCGGATATCGCGCCTCTGGTGATGGAGCAGCTGTCGATCGACGCCCAGTATGCGGTCTATCTCGACCGCCAGCAGGCCGACATCGCCGCGATGAAGCGCGACGAGAGCCGCGAGATCCCGGGCTGGCTCGACTACTCCGCGCTTCCCGGTCTCTCCATGGAACTCCGGCAGAAGCTGTCGGAACGCCGGCCGGCAACGATCGCCCAGGCCCAGGCCATCGACGGGGTCACGCCGGCTTCGATCACCCTGATCCTGTCGGTTGTCCGTCGCGGCAGCCTGCGCCAGGCGAGTTGATGGACGATCTCGCGCCGTATGCCGGGTACTTCCCGCGGCAAGCTGGGGCCGTACGGCAGGATTTGGAATCGTTTGCTGCGTTGCTGCGCAAATGGAACGCCGTACAGAATCTTGTTTCACGTGAAACAGAGGCGAGCCTGTGGGAGCGCCACATCCTCGACTCCCTGCAGATCCTGCCGCTGATAAGCCCATCGGACGCGTCTTTCCTCGATCTGGGCTCTGGTGGCGGCATGCCGGCGATCCCGTTGGCGATCGCACTGAAGGGTGGCCGGGCCCGCTTCCAGCTCGTCGAGCCGGTCAGCAAGAAGGTCGCCTTCCTGCGCCAGGCGATCCGCGAACTGGGGCTTTCGGCCGCCGTGCATGCGGGGCGCAGCGACTCGCTTGATTCACGTGAAACATCCGGCGAGCGCGGCTTTGACGTCATCACGTCGCGAGCCCTCGCCGCCCTGCCGATGCTGCTCGGACTTATCCACCCCTTCTTTGGTCCGGAAACCCGCGCAATCCTGCATAAGGGCCGGGACTACGCGCGGGAGATCGAAGAAAGCCGTTTGGCCTGGGATTTTGACGTGGTATTAACTGATAGCGCGACGGAAACGGGCGCCGTTTTGCTGCAGGTCAGCAATTTACGTCGAAAAACCAGTTAGTTAGCGGCAACGCTCGGAGGCCGTCCTTTGGCTCCTCGAATCCTGACCCTTGCCAATCAGAAGGGCGGAGTCGGCAAGACCACTACCGCCATCAACCTCGCAACGGCACTTGCCGCCATTGGCGAGCGCGTGCTGATCGTCGACCTCGATCCGCAGGGCAACGCCTCGACCGGCCTCGGCATCAACCGCCAGGGCCGTGATGTTTCGAGCTACGACCTGCTGATGGGCGATGCCCGCGTGGCCGAAGCCGCGGTGATGACCAGCGTGCCGAATGTCGCTATCGTGCCGTCGACGCTCGATCTGCTCGGCGTGGAGCTGACGATCGCGCAGCAGGCCGATCGCGCCTTTCGGCTGCGGGACGCCTTCAGGGCCATGCACGAGCTGACCATCAACGGCCAGCATATCAGCTACGTACTGATCGACTGCCCGCCATCGCTCAACCTGTTGACGATAAACGCACTTGTGGCGGCCGATGCCGTCCTCGTGCCGCTGCAGTGCGAGTTCTTCGCACTCGAGGGCATGAGCCAGCTGCTGCAGACGATCGAGCAGATCCGCTCGACGCTGAATCCACGGCTCAGCATCCAGGGCGTGGTGATGACCATGTTCGACCGTCGCAACAATCTCAGCGAGCAGGTGCTTCAGGATGTCCGCTCCGAGATGGGCTCGTTGGTCTATGATACCGTCATACCGCGCAATGTCCGTCTGTCCGAGGCGCCGTCCTACGGCAAGCCCGCGCTGCTCTATGACCTGAAATGTGCCGGCAGCCAGGCTTATCTGCGCCTTGCTACCGAAGTTATCCGGCGCGAGCGCCAGCTCGTCGCCGCATGAAGGAAGCTTTGATGAACGAGAAACCCTCCCGGCTCGGGCGCGGCCTCGCAGCGCTGATCGGCGACATGGCCACCATGGAGGGGGCGCGGCTGGCCGATAGCGGCAGCGGCAAGCGCCTGCCGGTCGATTTCCTCATCGCCAACCGCGCCAACCCGCGGCGCGAGTTCGATGCCGAACAGCTCGAGGAGTTGACCAACTCGGTGCGCGAGAAGGGCGTGATGCAGCCGCTGCTCGTGCGCCCCACCACTGATCCGAACCAGTTCGAGATCATCGCCGGCGAGCGCCGCTGGCGCGCGGCGCAGCGCGCCGGCCTCACCGACGTGCCAGTGGTCGTGCGTGAAGTCGACGACAAGGAAGCGCTCGAACTCGCCATCATCGAGAACGTACAGCGCGTCGACCTAAATCCGCTCGAAGAAGCAATGGGTTACGGCCAGCTGATCGAACAGTTCGATTACACGCAGAACGATCTCGCCCAGGTCATCGGCAAGTCGCGTTCGCATGTCGCCAACACGCTGCGCCTGCTGAAGCTGCCGGAAGACGTGCGCGGGATGATGGCGCGCGGCGAGCTTACGGCTGGTCACGCCCGCACGCTGATCACCGCCGAAGATCCGACCGCCCTCGCCCGCCGCATCGTTGGCGGTGGGTTGTCCGTGCGCGAGGCCGAAGTCCTGACCCAGCGCGAGTTGGCGTCGCCGAAGAAGAAGGCCGCGCCCGCCCCGCAGAAGGATGCCGACACGGCGGCGCTCGAGAAGCGCCTGTCGGATGTGCTCGGGCTCCACGTCGCCATCGACCACAAGGAGCAGGGCGGACGCCTCGAAATCCGCTACCGCACCCTCGAACAGCTCGACGGCATCTGCATGAAGCTGACCGGCTACGGCGTCTGAGGCGCTCACGCCGGATCCGCGAGTTCTGACCCCGATACGGCACTCAGTTATTGTTCATGAGCGTTCAGAATAGCACCGTCGACAGGTCAGCCAGGCTGACCCGCTGTACGCGTGCTCCACGTGAAACAATCGGCTAACGCTCTGCAGCCATTGTACAAATCGCCAGCAGCGCACGCCGGCTGAGCACATCCTGCAGCCCGTAGCGCTTGCGGGAATCTGCCACGGCCAGCTGCAATCGCTCCAGCGCCGCAGCCAGCGCCTCGTCGCTCCACAGCCGCAGCTGCCGCTCCAGCGACGAGCGGCGCGAGAAATGCGGGCGCGGTCGCGCGTTGTCGAGCACGGCGCCGGCCGATTTGCCGGTGTCCGCCTCGCTCCGCCAGCGTCGCAGCGTCGCGAAATGGTTCAGCGCACTGGCAAGGATCTGCTGGGTGTTGACGCTCTCCGCCAGCGCGCGTTCCAGCGCGGTATCGAGTTCGGCGGCGTGGCCGCTGGCCGTGGCGTCGATGATCTGGTCGAGCACCAGCGCCGCGTTGTCGGCACAGAGCAGCAGCACATCCTCGCGGGTGAGCACCTTGCTATCCGCCGCGTAGAGCAGCAGCTTTTCCAGCTCGCGCCGGGTGATCTCGCGATCGTTGCCGAGGGTATCGCGCAGCGCCGCCACCGCGTCCTGCTCGGCGCGGATACCGGCTTTGGAGAAGGTTTCGGCGATCAGCCGGCCCAGCGATTCGTCGGTATCGGGGTAGCAGGGCAGGGCGCGGCCGAGCTTTGCCGCCTCGACCAGGGCCCGCAGCGGATCCTTCGGCGTCAGGTTGCCCGCTTCGAGGATGATCACCGAGCCGGGATCGTCGCGCAGTTCGGTCAGCGGCATGACCAGCGACTTGCCGGCGCCGCGCACGCGAATCACCCGCCGGTCGCCGAACAGCGAGGTGGTCTTCGCCTCGACGGCGAGGCGTGAGGGATCGGCATCGAGCTCGCCGCCGTCGAGGACGACGAGGTTCATGCTGTCGGCGTCGCTGCCGGCGAAGCGCCGCGCGAGGCGCTGGGCGGTCTCACGCACGAGGCCGGTGTCCGGCCCATAGGCGAGGATGATGCCGAACTCGAGGTCGGGGCGATCTACGAAGCGCTGAACCTCATGCGCCTTGAGCGCAACCATCAGGCGCCCGACTGGCTCAGCGTGCCCATCAGGGTCAGGCGAATGGTCTCGGCCAGGGCGCGCGCCGCCTGCTCGTAGGCGGCTTTCTCGGCCTCGGAGGCGGCGAGCGCCTGGCTGTCGCGCATGAAGGGCGCCGACGCCGAGCGGGTCGTTTTGAGGAGGGGCGCGCCATCGGCGCCGGTCACCTCGATAACGGCGGTAACCGTCACCTGCCGGGCCTTCGACGGGCGCACCACGTCGGACTTCGTCAGGTCGTAGTCCTCGCTGTCGGTGGTGATCTTCACCAGCGGGCGCGATGCCTCGGCCGAGCGGCCGAAGCGGAGCACCAGTTCCTGGTAGATCACCTGCTCGAGCCGGTTGGTCGGCTCGGCGTAGCGGAAGGCCTGCTTCTCGGTTGCCAGAGTGCGCTCGCCATAGACCGGGGTCAGCCCGGTACAGCCGGCAAGCACCAGCGCGCCGGAAAGTCCCAGCGCGATCAGGGCACTACGGAGGGCGGCCTTAGGCGACCACATTGATGATCCTGTCCGGAACGATCACGACCTTCTTGGGCGGCTTGCCGTCCAGCATGCGGGCAACCGCGTCGATAGACAAGGCCTCGCGCTCGACGAGATCGTTCGGCGAGCCCTTGGGCACGGTGATTTCGCCGCGGCGCTTGCCGTTGATCTGCACCGGGATGACCACGCTCGAATCGACCAGCAGCGACGGGTCGGCCTCAGGCCAGCCGGAATCGCAAACCATGCCCGTCTTCCCGAGTTCGACCCAGCAGGCTTCGGCGAGGTGCGGCATCATCGGGGCGACGAGCTGGATCAGGCGCTCGATCCCCTCATGCAGGGCGCCGATCCGGCCCGGCGTCGGGCTGGCGGCGGTCGCGGCGGTGAACTTGGCGAGGCCGTTGCTCAGCTCGTAGATCTGGGCGACGGCGCGGTTGAAACGCAGGCCTTCGATCTCGGTGCCGACATTGGCGACGGTGCGGTGGACGAGACGGCGGATGGTCGCCGTTTCGGCGTCCGACATATCGGGCGTGCCGCTCGGGTTGCCGAACAGCTCGATGGCATCGCCGACCAGCTTCCAGACGCGCTGCAGGAAGCGCGAGGAGCCCTCGATGCCGGCTTCGGTCCATTGCACGTCGCGCTCCGGCGGGGAGTCCGACAGCATGAACCAGCGGGCCGTGTCGGCGCCGTAGGTCCGCACGATCTCGTCGGGGTCGACGACGTTCTTCTTGGATTTGCTCATCTTTTCGATGGAGCCAATCTCGATCGGCGCGCCGGTCTTCGTGTGGACGGCGGTGCGGACCTCGCCGCCCGAGATGGTGATGTCGTCGGGCGAGACCCATTCACCGCTGGTGTCGCGGTAGGTCTCGTGCACCACCATGCCCTGGGTGAACAGGCCCCTGAACGGCTCTTCGATGTTCACATGCCCGGTCGCCTTCATGGCGCGGGTGAAGAAGCGCGAGTAGAGCAGGTGCAGGATCGCGTGCTCGACGCCGCCGATATACTGGTCCACCGGCAGCAGCGTGTTGGCGACGCCCGGAATGGTCGGCGTCTCGGCGTGCGGCGCGGTGAAGCGGGCAAAGTACCAGGAGCTGTCGACGAAGGTGTCCATCGTGTCGGTTTCGCGCGTCGCCGCGCCACCGCATTTGGGGCAGGCGACATGCTTCCAGGTCGGATGGTGGTCGAGCGGGTTGCCCGGGCGATCGAAGGTCACGTCCTCGGGCAGCACTACCGGCAGGTCCTTGTCGGGAACCGGCACGGTGCCGCAGTTCTCGCAGTGGATCACCGGAATCGGGCAACCCCAGTAGCGCTGGCGCGAAACGCCCCAGTCGCGCAGGCGATAGTTGACCTCGACCTTGCCCTGCGGGCGGTTGTCGACGGCGCGGGCGCCAAAATACTCGGCGATCTTCTTCTTGGCCGCGTCGATCTCCAGCCCATCGAGGAAGTCCGAGTGGTAGATCCGGCCCGGGCCGTTATAGGCCTCGGCCTGCACCTCGAAGTCGGCGGCGTCGGCGCCTTCCGGCAGCACCACCGGGATCACCGGCAGGCCGTAGCGGCGGGCGAAGTCGAGATCGCGCTGGTCGTGCGCCGGGCAGCCGAAGATGGCGCCGGTGCCATAGTCCATCAGCACGAAGTTGGCGACATAGACGGGCAGGGTGGCGCCCGGCTTCACCGGATGCTTCACGTGCAACCCGGTGAAGACGCCCAGCTTTTCGGCCTTGTCGATGGTCTCGGTAGCGGTGCCCTGGCGATGCGTCTCGGCGATGAAGGCGGCAATGGCCGGCTGGTCCGCCAGCGCCTTGGCCAGCGGATGATCAGCGGAAATGGCAATGAAGCTCGCGCCGAAGATGGTATCCGGACGCGTGGTGAACACCTCGATCGAGGTGAAGTCGTCCTTCGGGGCGTCCAGTTCGAACAGCAGCCGCAGGCCTTCGGACTTGCCGATCCAGTTGCGCTGCATGGTGCGCACCTTCTCCGGCCAGTGGTCGAGCGTATCCAGCGCTTCCAGCAGGTCCTCGGCGTAGTCCGAGACCTTGAAGGCCCACTGGTTCAGCTCGCGCTGTTCCACAACCGCTCCGGAACGCCAGCCGCGGCCATCGACCACCTGCTCGTTGGCGAGCACGGTCATGTCCACGGGGTCCCAGTTCACCTTGGACTTGCGGCGGGTGACGAGGCCCTCGCGCAGCATGTCGAGGAACAGTTTTTGCTGCTTGGAGTAATACTCGACGTCGCAGGTGGCGAACTCGCGCGTCCAGTCGATGCCCAGCCCGATCGATTTCAGCTGGTCGCGCATGGTCGCGATATTGGCGTAGGTCCAGCTCTTGGGGTGGACCTTGTTCTGCATGGCGGCGTTCTCGGCCGGCAGGCCGAAGGCGTCCCAGCCCATCGGGTGCAGCACGGCAAAGCCCTTGGCGCGCTTGTAGCGTGCCAGCACGTCGCCCATGGTATAGTTGCGCACGTGCCCCATGTGGATGCGGCCCGACGGATAGGGGAACATCTCGAGGACGTAATAGGGCTCGCGCGTATCGCCGGGTTCGAGCACGAAGGAGCGTGCCTCGTCCCAGGCCTTCTGCCAGCGTGGTTCTTCCACGCGCGGATTGTAGCGCTCGCTTGTTCTACCAGTCACTTCGCACACGTCCTCAAAGTCGCAGTTTGCGTTGCGTTCACGGGGGTTTTTGGCTACCGGACCTTCATCAGAATTCCGTTAACCGGTCAACAGAGAGCGCCATGCCGACCGCTGCCGAGCGCCTGAAGGAAATCAACGATCGGATCGAGCAGGCCCGCCGCCGCTTCGGCCCGCCGCCGGATCGCGTGCAGCTCGTCGCCGTCTCCAAGACCTTCGATGCCGCGGCAATCCGGCCGTTTCTTGACGCCGGGCAGCGCGTCTTCGGCGAAAACCGGGTGCAGGAGGCGCAAGCCAAGTGGCCGGAGCTGCGGGCCCGCTACAGCGATGTCGAACTCCACCTGATTGGTCCGTTGCAAACCAACAAGGCGCGCGACGCGGTGGAACTGTTCGATGTGATCCAGACCGTGGATCGCGACAAGCTCGCCGGGGTCCTTGCGGCCGAAATGGTTCGCCTGGAGCGGCGCCTGCCGTGTTTCGTTCAGGTCAATATTGGCCTCGAGAAGCAAAAGGCGGGCATAGCGCCAGCCGAGGCTGTAAGCTTTGTCGAGCGCTGCCGTAATGTGCACCACCTCGATATCGTT
>JAEWLC010000092.1 GCA_023393475.1 Pseudomonadota bacterium | reverse complement strand
CCAATGGGCCGATCCGCATGACCTGCCCGAGATGGTGCCCAACCACCGCCGCAGCGTCGAAGCGTGGCTGCGCTGGAAGGCGACGGGGCAATTTCAGCTGATTTGAGCCCGGACCTCGTGGTTCGACAGGCTGACCATGAGGTCCTCACGGAAATCCAGTAGCCCTCATGGTGAGCTTGTCGAACCACGAGGGCGTGACGCCTCTTCGGCATACTTGATCAGCATCAGCGCGGCGGCTTTGGAGAGGGCGAGGTCGCGGGGATCGTCGAGGTCGGCCGCGAACCGCTCGGTCAACTCCCGGTACGTTGGGAAGAGCGCGGTCCCCGCATATTTCGCCTCCATACGGGCAACGGTGGCGTCGAGCTCTGACTGATCGGGGTCCATCAGAACGCGAAGATCCCCTCGATCGGGACGTGGTCGCTCGGCTTCTCGCGGCCGCGGACTTCGCGGTGGATGATGACGTCTTCGAGGCGATCAGCGGCCTGGGGCGAGAGCAGCAGGTGGTCGATGCGGATGCCGTCGTCGCGGTCCCAGCCAAAAGTCTTGAAATCCCAGAAGGTGAAGCGCGGCTCGTCGGTGACGGCGCGCAGGGCGTCGGTCATGCCGAGGTTGATCAGCGTGCGCCAGCGCTCCGCGCTTTCGGGGCGGAACAACGCATCGCCCACCCACTGCGCCGGGTTTTTGGCGTCAATGGCGGCGGGGATGATGTTGAAGTCGCCCAGCAGGATGAACGGCTCCTCGAAGGCCAGCCGGCTTTCGACATGCTTGATCAGCCGGTCCATCCAGTTGAGCTTGTAGGGATATTTCTCGCTGCCGACCGGGTTGCCGTTGGGCAGGTAGATGCCGCAGACGCGGACGGCGCCGCCCTCGACGGAGAACACGCCTTCGATAAGGCGCGCCTGCTCGTCGGCATCGTCGCCGGGCAGGCCGCGGATGACCTCGTCGGCCCGGTTCTTGGAGAGGATGGCGACCCCGTTCCAGCTCTTTTGCCCGTGCGTTTCGACGTTGTAGCCCAGCGCTTCGATCTCGAGGCGCGGAAACGCTTCGTCGACCGATTTGAGCTCCTGCAGGACGACGATCTCGGGGCCCTCCTCCTCCAGCCACTGAAGCAGCTGGGGGAGGCGTGCCTTGACCCCGTTGATGTTCCAGGTGGCGATGCGCATGGGCGACTCCTCAGACCAAGGGGGCGACCCTAGCTTTTGACCAGCGCAGCGTAAACCGCGTCGCGGATCTCGTCACGGAACGGGCCGTTGCAACCGTCGGGCGCCGAGTTGGTGCAGACGAGCACGGTCACCTTGTTGATCGGGTCGACGATCCAGTTGTGACCCCAGGCACCGCCCCAATCCACCGTGCCGACCGGGCAGGGGCTGTGCGCCGCCTTCGGGTCGTCGATGACGGCGCCGATCAGGGTAAAGCGCTTGCCGGCGTCGGAGGGACGGCGCGGCAGGCTGCCGACCTGGTTGCTGAGCGCCTCGGTCACGGTGGCGGCTTTGAGCAAGCTGCCGCCATTGTAGACCTGCAGCATCTTCATCACGTCGTCGGCCGTCCCGCACGAGCCGCCGCCGCCCGACTGCGGAGCATCGGCGTTGAAGATGCGGCTGACTTCCCAACCGGTCCCCTGGCTGTTCTCGTCGGTGATGCGTGCGGGCAGCACGATCGTGTCCGGCGGCGTGCCGGTGGCATAGTTCGCGGTAACGCGGGCCGGGTCGGTCGGAGTAAAGCCCCAGTCGACCATGCCGAGGGGGCGGGCCACATATTTCTTCACCGCCTCTTCGAGCGAGGAACCGTTGATCGCCGCGACCACGCCGCCGAGGACGTCGATGCTGGTGCCATAGGCCCAGCCGGTACCCGGCGAGAAGAGCAGCGGCGCCTTGGCGAGGCGGCGGAGATTCTCTTCGAGCGAAATGATCGGCCCGGACATGCCCGGCGCCACATCCTTGGGCGTCGTCTCATAGGCGAGGCCCGATGTGTGCGCGAAGAGCTGGCGCAGGGTGATAGGCCGCACCACCCCGTCGGGGCTCGGCGGGGTGAAATAGGGCAGGTAGGTGGTGACCGGATCGTCGAGCTTGAGCAGCCCGTCTTCCATCATGCGCAATGCCGCGGTGGCGACGATAGGCTTGGTGACGGAGGCCAGCCGCCAGATGGCGTTTCGCTGCAGAGGCCGGTTGGCCTCGCGGTCGGCGAGGCCGGCGCTGCGGGCATAAATTTCCTTGCCGTGCTGGTTGATCAGCACCGTGCAGCCGACAATACGGCTCACCAGCGCGGCATCGATTGCCGCGTCAACGTTGTCATTCAAGCCCATGATAGCTCCCCTTTGTGAGGAGAGGCTAGGACGCAACGTCCTGAAATTCAATCAGCTTGCGAGAGCAAAGCTCGTGCCGCAGCCGCAGCCGGCCACCGCATTGGGATTACGGATCTCGAATGACTGGCCGATCAGGTCGTCGACATAGTCGATCTCCGACCCGCCCATGAATTCGAGGCTGAGGGAATCGATCAACACCGTCGCGTCGCCCTTGGTGAGGACGAGGTCGTCTGGGGCCGGCGAATCCTTGCCGAGCTTGTATT
>JAEWLC010000067.1 GCA_023393475.1 Pseudomonadota bacterium | reverse complement strand
ATCCGAAGGATGGTGGAGGGGGCGGCCGAGCGCGCCGACCCTCCTCTTCGCCCTCGCCTTTTTCCTCATCGCCGTCTCCGCCCTCGCCACCGTCCGCATCCCCGCGGACCTCCTGCCGCTACTCGGCCTCACCGCCCCGCTCTTCTACGCCCCCCTCGCCCGCCTCGTCGGCGGCGAAAACCTCGTCCGCTACGCCATCCCCGGCGCCTTCGTCTGCCTCGCGGCGGCCCTCCTCTATCGCTACGGCCTCGGCATGCCGCGCGCCGCCGAAGGCTTCTGGCTCACCGACCCCTACCGTCTCGCCGTCACCACCCTCCTCGCCGCGACGCTCGGCCTCGGCGCGTGGTTCACGCAAAGCCGACTGCGCTGGCTATCGCTGCTGGCCCTCGTCGCCGCGATCATCGTCATCGCGCTCACCGGCTCGCGAACCGCCCTGCTCGGCCTGCCCGTGCTGCTGCTCATCACCGGCCTCTGCCTCACGCGCCGGCCGCTCACCCGCGCGACCATCGTCGTCGCGACGATCGCGATTGCGGTTTCCGTGCTGTTCATCGAACTGCCCGGCACCGAGCGCCTCCGCCTGTGGGACGTCCTCGCTGCCATCGCCTCGGGCACGCCCGTCGCCGATCCCGCCATCGATATCCGCATCGGCCTTGCCCAAGCGGCGACACAGCTCTTCGCCGCCGCCCCGCTGTTCGGACATGGCTGGAGTGAAGCGATGATGCCGCAAGTGCTGGCGCTGCTGACGCCCGATCAGCTGGCCTGGGGCGCGATCCCGCATCTCCACAGCGACATCGGCCAGTTCGCCGTGTCGGGCGGACTCCTCGGCCTCGCCGCCTGGGCGCTGCTTCTCGCCGCCCCCGTCGCCGGCTATCTGCAACAGCCGCGCGAAACGCGCACTCCGCAGCGCCTTCAGGCGCTGCTGGTGCTGGTCATCGGCGCGATCGTGCTGGGCCTGCCCGACACGTCTCTCGCCGCGCCAATGACGCTCACGATCTACGTGGTGCTTGCGGCGGCCATCACAGGCCGCCGCCTGATCACTTGATCGGCCGGCTATCCACCAGCCCGCCCTTGCTCGCTGCGTCGATCGCCGCGATTTCCTCGGCGGACAATTCCAGATTGTCGAGCACGCCGAGGCAGTCCTTGAGCTGCTCGAGCGTGCGCACGCCGATCAGGGCGGAGGTCATTTCCTTGCGCCGCAACACCCAGCTCAACGCCAGCTGCACCATGGTCTGCTTCCGCGCCTTGGCGATATCGCCCAGCTTTTCGACCGCTTCCAGAATACGCGGCTCGAGCCGGTTGGCATTGAGCGAGTAGTTCTCCGAGGCACGGGTGCCCTCGAGATTGCCGGCGAGCTTGTTGTACTTGCCCGACAAAATCCCCTGGTGCAGCGGCGAGAAGGCGATCACGCCGATGCCGAGCTCACCGCAGGCGTCGATCGTGTTGTCGTCCTCGATCCAGCGATTGAGGATCGAGTAGCTCGGCTGGTGGATGATGCAGGGCACGCCCATCTCATTGAGGATGCGGTGCGCCTCGCGGGTCTGCTTCTCGGGATAGCTCGAAATCCCGACATAGAGCGCCTTTCCCTGCCGGTGCAGCTGGGCCAGCGCGCCCATCGTTTCCTCGAGCGGCGTGTTGGGGTCGTAGCGGTGCGAGTAGAAGATATCGACATAGTCGAGCCCCAGGCGCTTGAGGCTCTGCTCGGCCGAGGCGATCACGTATTTCTTGCTGCCCCACTCGCCATAGGGACCGTCCCACATCAGGTAGCCGGCCTTGGACGAGATGATCATCTCGTCGCGATAGGGGCGGAAGTCGCGCGCCATCACATCGCCGAACAGCTCTTCGGCAGAGCCCGGCGGGGGGCCGTAATTGTTGGCGAGGTCGAAATGGGTGACGCCCTTGTCGAAGGCGTAGCTGAGGATTTCCAGCGCCGACGGGTAATCGCGGGTGCCACCAAAGTTCTGCCACAGCCCGAGGCTGATCACCGGGAGCTTCAGACCCCACTTGCCGGTCTTCCGATACTGCATCCCGCCATAGCGAGCGTCGCTGGCCCGATAGGTCATTTCGTCCTCCACGTGTATGCGAATTGCCCGGTGGCGCGGGTGAATGCTACACCCGCCGCAAATGTCCGAGCCATTTGAAATCGCCGCCAACCTGCCTGAAGCCACCGCACCATACAAGGTGCTGGCGCTCTACAAGTTCGCCTCGCTGCCCGATGCCGAGGCGCTGAAGCCGGAGCTCGCCCAGTTCTGCTGCGCGCGAAAGATCCGCGGCACCTTCATCCTCGCGCCCGAGGGCATCAACGGCACCGTCGCCGGCCGGCCGGAAGCAATCGACGCGCTGATGACCTGGTTCGAAACGAGCCCGCTCTGGGCCGGCCGCCTCACCGGCGCAGAAGCCAAGTTCTCCACCGCCACCGAGATGCCGTTCCTGAGGATGAAGGTGCGGCTCAAGCCCGAGATCGTGACGCTGCGTGCCCCCGAGGCCGATCCGTCGAAGATCGTCGGCACCTATGTCGAGCCGCGCGACTGGAACGGCCTGATCGAGCGCAACGACGTCACCGTCATCGACACGCGCAACGACTACGAAGTGAAGCTCGGCACCTTCGCCCGCGCACAGGATCCGCACACACAGAGCTTCACCGAGTTCAAGGACTATGTCGCCGGGCTCGATCCCGCGAAGCACCCCAAGGTGGCGATGTTCTGCACCGGCGGCATCCGCTGCGAGAAGGCCTCGGCCTACATGCTCTCGCAGGGCTTCAAGGAAGTGTTTCACCTCAAGGGCGGCATCCTAAAATATCTCGAGGCCGTGCCGGAGGCCGAAAGCCGCTTCAACGGCGAGTGCTTCGTCTTCGACGAGCGCGTGTCGGTCGGCCGCGGCCTCAGGGAAGGCGAAGCCCTGCTCTGCCGCGCCTGCCGCAACCCGATGCTGCCGCACGAAGCCGTCGGCTCGCTGTGCCCGAGTTGTGCCGAAGCAGCTCCCGAGGGCGCCCAGGAGCGCGAACGCCAGATGGAACTGGCGCGGGTACGCGGCGAAGCGCATTTGGGCGACGACGCGGCCGAAGTGGCAGCGCGCAACAAGGCGGCAAAGCTCATGCGGAAAGAGGCTTCGCGATCCCTACAGACTTCAGGCGCCGAGCGGGCGTCACACCCCCTCCCAACCTCCCCCGTCAAGGGGGAGGTGCCGCACTGAGTTTGTGGCACGCTCCAGCCTGAAACACCGGCCGGCACCCTCCCCTTGACGGGGAGGGTTGGGGAGGGGTGCGCAGAGGACAGGGTCGATCGGTTCAGCGACGATCCGTCAGCCTGTTGACCTCGCATCCATCAGCCTATCCAATGTCACTGCGCATTTCCTCCAGCGCGCAGGCATCGGAAATAAGCCGGGTTGATCCATGGATCTCGACCAGATCAGAACCTTCGACCGCATCGCGCAGGACCTGAGCTTCACCAAGGCGGCGGCCAAGCTCAATGTCACGCAGGCGACTGTGTCGATGCGCATGCGGGCGCTCGAGGATCTGCTGGGCGTGCCGCTGTTCCATCGCGGCCGCAACATCCAGCTCACCGACCAGGGCATGACCTTCCTCCCCTATGCGCGCCGTATCCTCTCGGCCGCGCAGGA
The DNA here is from genome assembly GCA_023393475.1 of Pseudomonadota bacterium. GTDB lineage: Bacteria > Pseudomonadota > Alphaproteobacteria > Rhizobiales > Devosiaceae > Devosia_A. Next base: position 20,417 of record JAEWLC010000067.1, on the reverse strand, counting down.
GGCAAAGGACGCGCTGCGCCGGGTCGAGCGCGGCCGCGTCTCCATCGGTTCGCTCCGCAGCCTCGTCTCGCCGCTGATCACGGAATCGCTGCTGCGCTTCCAGGCGAAATATCCCTCGGTCGACGTCGTCATCAGCGAAGGCCGCCAGAGCCAGATCGCCGCCATGCTGCGCGAGCGCGAGATCGAACTCGGTATCCTCTGCTGGCCGAACCTCGATCCGCTGATCACCGACCTCGTGCCGCTGCTGGTCATGCGCGAGCGCGTGCCGATGGTGACGACGCCCGCAATCGCCGCCGAACTCGGGCCCGAACCGCGGATGGAGGACGTGCTGAAGCGTGTGCCCCGGCTCATCTCGATCAACTGGTGGCAGGTCTATCCCGACGCGGCGCTGGCGCTGTTCCGCCGCGCGCCGGTGTCGGTCGAACTGCCCACCGGCCCGGCCCGGCGCATCGCCATCCGCGGCGAGGGCGTGGGCTTCTTCGTCCATTCGGCCGTCGCCGACGACATTGCCGCTGGGCGCCTCACCGAGATCCGACCTTCAGACGTTGACACCGTGCATCGCGATATCGCCATGGTGGTGCGCAATGCCGATGTGCTCGACCGCGAAATGCTGCGCGATTTCGCCACCGAGATCGCCGAGGAATGCGTCAAGAACGGCGCCATCCTCGAAACCACCCTCCTGCCCAAGCCGGCCAACGCTGCCTGAGCCGAACGTCCGCTTTCCCGCCAGCCGCGCCCCGTCATTTGACTGCCGAATGACGTAGATTGGCTTTGCTCCCCTCGCAGAGCCCGAGGCCGCACCCCAGCTTTCCCCCTACTGGACAAGGGAGAGATACGTGCAGAAACTATTGATGGCCGCGACGGCAGCGCTGGCGCTGCTCACCACTGGAGCCCTGGCGCAGGATTGCAGCGCCACCACCGAGGGTACCGCGGCGCTCGCCGAATACCCGGCCGTGCGCGCTTTCTACGATGCGATGAGCAGCAAGAATGTCGCCCTCGTCGAATGCGCCGTCGCCGCCGGCTGGAGCAACAACCCGTCCGCACCGGGCACGCCTACCGGCCCCGACGGCTTCAAGCCGACGGTCGAAGGCCTCGGCATGGCGTTCAGCCAGTACCAGTTCGAAACCCAGGACGTCGTCGCCACCGGTGACAAGGTGGTGGTGCGCAGCCTCGTCACCGCGGTGCAGTTGGCACCCTTCCTCGGCATCGCGCCGTCCGAAACGCCGGTGACGTTCCAGACCATCGACATCCACCAGTTCGATGCCGACGGCAAGCTGGCCCAGAGCTGGCACGTCGAAGACTGGATGAGCTACCTCTTCGCCCGCGGCGCCCTGCCGATCGCGGCAGCACAATAGGATAGCTACACAAGCCCGGGCCGGCCCGCTAAACAGGGCAGTCCGGGAGACTATTGGATGGCCGAGCGCAGTTTCGATTTCATCATTTGCGGCGGGGGCTCGGCGGCCTCCGTCGCAGCCATGCGCCTCGTCTCCGAGTTCGGCTGTTCGGTGCTGATCGTCGAGCGAGGCCCGCGCAGCACCAATGCCATCATGGGCATGCCGGCGGGCTACATGAAGTACCTCGGCAAGGACACCTTCCTCGAGATGCACCGCACGGTGCCGCAGCCGCAACTGGGTGGCCGCGCGCCTATCGTACCGGTGGCGAAGGCGCTGGGCGGCGGCAGCGCCGTCAACGCCATGGTCTATATGCGTGGCCAGAAGGAAGACTATGACGGCTGGGCCGCCGGCTTGGGCAATTCCGAGGACTGGAGCTACGAGGACTTGCTCCCGCACTGGACCTCGCTCGAGCACAACGCGCGCTTCAACAACCGCTATCACGGCATCGGCGGGCGCCTGCGCGTCGCCGAGCCCGGCCATATCTCCGATACCACCGAGGATTTCCTCCTCGCCGTGCAGGGGCTGGGCCACCGCTACAACCCGGACTTCAACGGCGAGCGGCAGAACGGTGTGGGCATCATGCAGCACACCTACGGCCAGTGGGGCCGCTACCGCCGCCGCTCGGACACCAAGATTGCGTTCCTCGATCCGCTGCGCCGCGACAAACGGCTGACCATTGTCACCGAGGCACGAGTCGACAAGATCATCATCGAGAACGGCAAGGCCGTGGGCATCGCCTATACCCGCAATGGCGATCCGCACGAAGCGCGGGCCGAGCGCGAGGTGCTGGTCGGCGCCGGCACCTACAATTCGGCCAAGCTCCTGATGCTCTCCGGCATCGGCCCGGCCGAACATCTCGACGATTTCCAGATCCCGGTCATCGCCGACCTGCCCGGCGTCGGCGAGAACCTCATGGACCATCACGAGGTCCCGATCATCGCCACCACCAAGGCCAAATCCGGCTATTTCGGCCAGGACCGGGGCTGGCCGATGATCCGCAATGGCCTGCAGTACATCCTGTTCAACTCGGGCCCCGTGACCACCACCGGCATCGAATCCTGCCTGTTCTACGATCCCGACGGCGGCGACCGGCCGACGATCCAGCTCTACTGCGCGCCGATCGTCTACCAGGATCGCGACGTGTCGAAAGCCAAGCCGACCTGGGGCGTCACCTTCACCTCGTGCCTGCTCCGCCCCAAGGCGCGCGGCACGGTGCGGCTCCGCTCCGCCGATCCGGCGGCGCAGCCCCTGGTCAACTGCAACTTCTTCGGCGATCCCGAGGACCTGCGCCTGACGCTGGCCTCGATGCGCTACGCCCGAAAGATCCTCAAGACGGAGCCGTTTGTCTCCAAGATCCGCGAGGAAATCCTCCCCGGCGAGGATGTCGACGACATGGTCGGCCTGACCCGTTTCGCGCAGGAGACGGTGAAGACCAACTACCACCCCTCGGGCTCGCTCAAGATGGGCCGCGACGACGATCCGATGGCCGTGGTCGATGCCCGCCTCCGGGTGCGCGGGGTCGAGAACCTCCGCGTCATCGATTGCTCGATCATCCCCGCCATCCCCTCGGCCAACACCAATGCCATCGCCATGGCGATCGGCTCGAAAGCGGCCAGCCTCATCGCCGGGGACCACGGCAAGTGATCGAAACCATCGAGCTGCCCGAAATGGTTGCCATCGGCGTCCTCGTCGAAGCCCGCTGGAACGAGTTGCCCCAGGCAATCCCGGCGGCGTGGACGCGGCTCTTTGAAACCGACACCGGCGCGACGAGCTTTCTCGAAGTCTCGATCTCGCGCGAGAACGGCGTCTATCGCGAACTGGTCGGCTATCTCGCGGCCAACAAGACCGAGGTGCCGCCGGGCATGGTGAAGATCACCATTCCCGCCCAGCGCTACCTGCGCCTCCACCACGACGGCCCGCTGGCCGACATCGCCGCCGGCTTCGAAAAGCTCTATGCCCATGCCGCCGTCGCCGGGTTGAAGGCGACGGACTACAAGCTCGATTTCGGCTACCTGCCCGGCCTGCCACCGGGCCGGCACGAACTGCATGTGGCGCTCGAACCCGCACCATTGCGCCTCGCCTGAGCATTCAGCGGCGGTTCAGTCCGCATCGGGCATCTGCCCACGACGTCCGGGAGACCCTGCCATGTACCAGCCCCCAGCCTTTCGCGAGACCGACACCGCGACGCAGCAGGCGTTCATCGCCGCGCATCCGCTGGGGCTCCTCGTTTCGGGCGGCGCGGCGGGGCTGCTCGCCAACCCGATCCCCTTCACGCTTTATCCGGAGGAAGGCGAGTTCGGCACGCTGAGGGCGCACCTCTCGCGCGGCAACGCGCAGTGGCAGGCGCTGGCAGATAGCCCCGACGCGCTCGTCGTCTTCCAGGGCGCCGAGCACTACATCACGCCGAGCTGGTATGCGCAGAAGGCGATCGACGGCAAGGTCGTGCCGACCTGGAATTTCGCGCTCGTGCAAGCCCGGGGCAAGGCCCGGATCATCGAGGATGCGGCGTGGCTCCTCGCCAATGTCAGCGCGCTCACGGACCAGCAGGAAGGCCGGCGCGCGAAGCCGTGGTCGGTCTCTGACGCGCCGGAGAGCTTCATCGCCGCCCAGCTCAAGGGCATCGTCGGCATCGAGATCGCCATCACCGCGCTCGAGGGCAAGTTCAAGGCGAGCCAGAACCGCCCGGAGGCCGATCGCCACGGTGTCGTCGAGGGCCTCGCCGCCGAGGGCGATCAGCACGCCGGCGACATGCGCGACCTCGTCAAGCAACGCGGCGGCGTCTAGGCGCAAGCGCTACCAGCGCATATTTCGGCGCGCCGCGTTCGGTGTTAGGCTGCCATGGTCGGGTCCACAGGGACTGGAGCTCTCAATGGCTGTCATCCGCCACGAAACTCTCGACCACCCGCTTGAAACCCAGCACGAACTGCATCTGTTGCCGTGGCCGTATCTTGCGGCCCTGTTCGCCGTGCTGACGCTGGTGGTGTTCTTCGTCGTCGCCAACTAGCGACCGGTACCGATAGCGGCCGGCCCATGGAGGCCGGTCCGGTCTCGCGAGCGTCGGGCTAGCTGCCCGCCGGCGATAGTGCATGTCCGCGCCGCGCCTGGTCGACATAGCCACCAGCGGAATCGGGCACTTCCTCGCGCAGCCAGTCGCGGAACAGCTTTACCTTGTTCGGCATCCGCCGCCCTTCGGCATGGATCAGCCAGTAGCCGACATCGCTGTCGACGTGGATATCGAACGGCCGCACCAGCCTTCCGTCGCTCACCGCGTCGGCCGTCATCATCTCGACCGCCATCAGCACGCCCTGCTCCGAGATGGCCGCGTCGAAAGCGAGCGTCGGATCGTCGTAGCGCGGCCCCGCTTGCGGGATCGGGTCGATGCCGGCGGCGGCGAACCACGGCTCCCAGGGCAACATCGAGGCGGTGTCGCGGATGAGCGGCAGCTGCGCAAGATCGGCGGGAGTCCTGAGGCGCGGTGCGAGCGTCGGCGCGACCACGGGGCTGTAGCGCGTGCCGCCGACCAGTTCCGCCTTCACCCCGGCCCAGACGCCGCGGCCGAAGCGGATGCCGACATCGATGTCGGAATGAGCGAGGTCGATCATCGTGCCGGTCACCACCAGCCGCACCTCGATCTCGGGATGCAGCCGGTTGAACTTGGCGATGCGCCAGATCAGCCAGCGCGAGGCGAATACGCTGCCCACGGTGAGCGTCAGCACATGCTCGTCGGTTCCCCTGAGGCCTGAAAGGCCGTCGGCCAGCGCATCGAACCCCGCGGTCAGGCGCGGCAGCACCTGCCGCAGCGCCGCGGTCGGCCGCAGGCCGGTGGGCGTGCGGTCGAAGAGTTCGATGCCCAACCGTTCCTCGGCCCGGCGCAGGTGCTGGCTGACGGCCCCCGGCGTCACGCCCAACTCCTCCGCCGCCGGCGCGAGGGCGCCGCGGCGCGCCACGATCTCGATGGCGCGCAGGGCATTGAGGGGGATGGGAAACGGACCAGCCATGTAGTTTTTCTATACTCACTCCGAACTCTTGTCGATTGTCGATACGCCTTATCTGCCGCACATTACCTCCACACACAGTGCAGGAAAGGAGTTCAGCAAATGCACAAAATCTACTGGAAGATGCGGCGTTGGCTGCTTGAGCTTTTGGAAACGGCGCCGTCGCCGGATCCGCTGGATCGCCTGAGTCCGGGCGAGCTTGCGGACCTCCCCACGCATCACCCGGCCACGGACCGGTGCCTCTCCACCTGAACGGCAACGGGCGGGGCGGCCGGTTCATGACAGGTTCATTGAAAGACCGCTATCCCGCCGACCGTTGCCCCCGACAGGGGAGAAGGAAACTGAAGATGAGAGACCTGTTCAAGAAAATTCGCGATCGTGCCGCCAGCAAGCCGCAGCCGCGCAACTGGTCGACCGACTGGACGCCGCGCGACTGGGCCGACCTGCCCACGCATCACCCGCGCCGCGAAACTGACGCGCTCTGATCTGCCCGTGGGCCGCACCGATTTGCTCGAGATCAGGCCGGCGCGGCTCGCCGACGCGCTCGATATCGCGGTGCTGCACCACGTCGCCGTGCATCGACTTGCCGCCGGCTTCTACGAGACCGACGTACTGAGCCGCTGGAGCCCGCCGGTGACTCTGGCACGGGCCGAGCGCGTCTATCGCGAAACCCAGGAATCCGGGGGCCTGACGCTCGTTGCCGTGAGCGGCGGCGAGATCGCCGGTTTCGGCGTCGTTCGCCCGGCGGATGGCGAGATCAGCGCCTGCTATGTCGCGCCCGAACAGGCCCGCAAGGGCATCGGCCGCCAACTGGTCGATGCCATGGAGCAGGCCGCCCGGCTATCCGGTGCTCGAGCGCTGCGTGTCCGTGCCGGCCGCAACGCCCGCAGCTTCTACACCGCGCTCGGCTATCGTGTCGGCGACCGTGGCGAACACCTGTTCGAGGACGGCACCCGCATGGTCGTCGTCAATCTCGAAAAGGACCTCGCGCCCGCGGGTTGAGCTATTCGCAGAGCCGCGCCGTGCAGGTCTTGCCGTGGCAACCGAGGTCCACATGCAGGTGGTCGCGGTGTTCGGCATTGGCCTCGGGACCGAGCACGGTGGTGAAATGCGCGCAGGCCGCATCATGGGCGAAGCGCAACAGCCGACCCTCCGGCGATGTCGCATTGGCCCAGCCGGCCTCGACGGTGACGAAGCGCCCATCCTCGAGCTTGAAGCCGACGACATCGAGGGCATCGGCAAGTCCGTGAAAGCTGAGGTTGCCGCTCGTTCCGCCGTTGACCTTGCGGCACATGTAGGACGTCCCGACCACCACTTCGGCGATGCGCGTGTCCTCGCGTCCCATGAGGTAGCTGTCGACCGACTCGATCCACGCCGGCAGGGCCGATGCCACGCCGCAATCGGTTTCCACCCCGCCCGATACCGGCACCATCCGCCCATTGGCGAGCACGCCGGTCAGCGACAATGGCGACTGCGCACGGCATTGCCCGTCGGCGATCGGCGGCAGCGCCGTTGCCTCGACGCGACCGAGCAGCAGCGCCGGGCACGCGGTCTGATAGATGCGGGGCGCGACCGGAGCGGTGGGCTCAGTCGGCCTCGCGATATGGTCTCCGGACTTTGACGCCGGCGCTGCCGTGGGCGCAGTGGCGGCGGGCACGCCCGTGGGCGCCTCGGGCTTATCCTCCGGCCGTGGACGCGGCAGCGGCACAGCCGGCTCCGTGTAGGAGGGTGCAGCGGCCTCCGCTGCTGCCGGCTCGGCAGTCGGAGTTGCAGCCGTCGCCTCCGGTCGGGACTTTGGCAAGGGAGGACCGGGCTCCTGAGCCAATGCCGGCAGGCAGAGGAGGATCGCGATAAGGGCCAGGAATTTGCGCATGCCCCGGAAACGCGCCGCCCCCGCGCCGGGTTGCCGGTATCTCTAGCCGGCCCGGTCGATGCGGAGCGTGAAGCAGTTGTTGGTGGCCGAGCGCATATGGACATAGGCAACGTCCGGCCGGTCGAGGATCTCGGCAGCCGAAGCTTCGATGTCGTCGTTGGCGACGACGATCCCCGTGCCATAGACGATCCTGTCATCGGTCCCGTAGCCCCGGAGGATACGCCCGCTTCCGGCCCGCCGCTCGCGCTCGGGCAGGCCGGCCGAGGGGTCGTAGGCGGGGCAATCCTCGGCATGGATGAAGACCGGCCCCAGTTCGGCATAAGGCTGCGGCGCCGGGAACGGCCGATAGGCGAGGATCAGGTATGGTTCGCCCGCGGCGACATTGCCGAGGCAGTGCCGGCAGGGCACGCCATCGCCATCCGAAACGCGGCGCTCCGGCACCTGCCCGTTGGCATCCGGCGCGCCGGCGCGATAGGCGGCAGCCAGTTCCGATGGCATACCCGAATAGTTCAGTGACATGGCAACTCTCCTCTGTTGGCGAGGACAGAACACATGACGCCCCGCCGGCGCGACCCGGATTTAACCGGCGTCAGGCTGCCGGCTTCCGCCATTCCATCAGCACGAAATACGGCACGCGTCGGTGGCGGTCGGCGGCTTCGGCATCGGCCTCGGCGCTGGGCAGCGGCTCGAGGAATGAGACCAGCTGCAGCCCCTGCCCGAGGAACAGCGACATGTAGCGGCTCAACGGCCGATGCCAGTTATGGATACGAATGCCGCGCCAGCCGACCCAGTCGCTGCGATCGGTCATGTAGTTGTCGATGACGAAACGCTTCTGCCCGTCCGGGCCTTCCTGCCAGCCCGGCGGCTGGCCGGCGGTGTTGAAGCTCGCGAGGTTGGCGACCAGTAGCGTGCCGCCCGGCTTCAGCACCCGCGCCATCTCGGGAATGGCGGCATCGATATCCGGAATGTCGATCAGGGTCAGGTAGCTGACCACAAGGTCGAAGGACGCATCGGGAAACTCTAGGTCCTCGGCTCGCCCGAGTCGGTAGTCGCCGTTGGGGTCGCGCTCCCGGGCCCGGTCGAGCAAGGCGACGGTCGGGTCGATGCCGACTGTCGCAATGCCCTGCGCCTGCAGCATCCGGCAGAACCGGCCCTCGCCGCAGCCGACATCGAGTGCATTGGCAAAGCCCTTGCCGGTCACTCGCTCCAGCATCGGCGGATCGAGCACGAACTTGCGGCCGAAATCGCCCTCATCACCGAGGTCGCTGATCCAGGCTGCAGCGGATTCGTTCCAGCCGTCCGTCATGGCTCCCCCCGTTGCGCAGCTTATCCGCAGCGTTCCAGCACGCGCTTGATCGCTGCGTTCGAGCCCTTGGCGTCGAACTCGTTGGCATCGAACTGCTCGCCGCCGGTGCGCACATAGGCGACGCGCAGCGCCGATTTTGCCTGCTGGGCGATCCGCGCCCATTGCCGCGCCACCGGGCCGCGTACGATCACCGAGCTGCCGTCGGAGTGGATCAGCGGCATGTCCTGCGCGAAGCTGGTGCCGGCGCCGTCGGGCGTGATCCCGAGGTTCATCGACCCGGCGCCCGCGACCGTCTTGTGCGGGGCTCGCACCCAGAAGCCCATGGCAAGGTCGCCGCCGCGGCAGGCGAACTGGAACTGTGCCTTGCCGTTGTCGATATAGGCGATCGGCACACTGCCGCCCTCGTACTGCCAGTCCGCGGCCGCCACCGGCGTCGCCAGCAGCGCCACCAGAACCAGCGATAGCATTCCGCGCATGCGCATCCCCTGCACCCGAGCCACGGCCTCGCATGTCGAGGCCACGATCCTTTTGGGTGCAGCAGGGTTTACGATTGCTTAACCAGCCGCACGGGCCTGTTCACAACTGCTCGCCACCGCGGTCAGCGCAGGCTGAAGGGCGGGTAGGCGTCCGTCACCAGCAGGAAGGCATAGGCCCAGACGCGCGCCCACCACCGCCCGACGCCGACGACGAAATCGAACAGCCCGCGCGGATAGTGGCCGGTGAAGAGGATCGCGAACCAGGCGATGATCGTCACCACCAGCACCACGAGCGCGAGGAAGGCCAGCACGATGTAGTGCGGGATGGCGAGCAGCCACTTGAACAGCGGCAACCAGCGGCTGAGCTGCGTCGCGTCGGGATAGTCGGCATCGAGATGCACCGACTGCGTCTCGTCGGTCGAGGGGTAGCGGTCGGTGAGGAGGAAGATGTAGCTGCTGACCCGCGCACTGAAGCGCGCCAGCTCGACCCCGAAATCGAACCACCAGCGCGGATATTTCTGCCGGAACACCAGCATCAGCACCGTCGCGACGAACAGCCCCGCGGCGATGCCGCCGCCGCTCGACTGCATCGCCTTGCCGGTCTCGTCGACATAGTGATAGCCGCTGCCCGCATTGGTGAGCAGCCCGAGCAGGATGGCGATCGGGATGGCCCAGATCAGCCGGAAGAAGGTGGTCAGCCGGTCCATCTGGCCCGGATAATCGACGTCGAAACGCACTGCGTAACCGCTGTCGTCTGCCATGGCATGCCCCTCGCCCTAACGATTGCCCCGCGCCGGAGCAGCCGAGACGACGGCAAAGAACGACGACCGCCCGCTCGCGACGCACGGCGGACGCTAGCACGCCGGACTGTGCCTCGCACGCCCCACGCGTTAACCCTCGCGCTGCCGTACGGTTAACAGCCGATAAACCATCTTTGCCGCGCCACACGGCTCTGCTATCAGCCGCACATGAGCGTGCCCCTCGACCACATCCGCAATTTCTCCATCGTCGCCCATATCGACCACGGGAAGTCGACCCTTGCCGACCGGCTGATCCAGGTGACCGGCGGGCTCGAGGCGCGCGAGATGAAGGAGCAGGTGCTCGACTCGATGGATATCGAGCGCGAGCGCGGCATCACCATCAAGGCGCAGACCGTGCGCCTCGCCTACAAGGCGCAGGATGGCGAGACCTATATCCTCAACCTCATCGACACGCCCGGCCACGTCGACTTCGCCTATGAAGTCTCCCGCTCGATGTCGGCCGTCGAGGGCTCGCTGCTCGTCGTCGATGCCAGCCAGGGCGTCGAGGCGCAGACGCTCGCGAACGTCTACCACGCCCTCGATGCCGACCATGAGATCGTGCCCGTCCTCAACAAGGTCGATCTCCCCGCCGCCGACATTCCGCGCGTGAAGCAGCAGATCGAGGACGTGATCGGGCTCGATGCCTCCGATGCCGTCGAGATTTCGGCCAAGACCGGGGTCGGCATCGACCTCGTGCTCGAAGCCATCGTCCACCGCCTGCCGCCGCCCGAGGGCGACATCAGCAAGCCGCTGAAGGCGCTGCTGGTCGACAGCTGGTACGACACCTATCTCGGCGTCGTCGTCCTCATCCGCGTCGTCGACGGCACCATCCGCAAGGGCCAGAAGATCCGGATGATGGCGTCGGGCGCCACCTACGAGCTCGACCGCGTCGGCGTGTTCACGCCCAAGCTGGTGGTGGTCGACAGCCTCGGCCCCGGCGAGATCGGCATGTTCACCGCCTCGATCAAGCAGGTGGCCGATACCAATGTCGGCGACACCATCACCGATGATCGCAAGCCCACCGCCGAGGCACTGCCCGGCTTCCGCCCGGCCCAGCCGGTGGTGTTCTGCGGCCTCTTCCCCGTCGATGCCTCGGAATTCGAGGTGCTGCGCGAGGCGATGGGCAAGCTCCGCCTCAACGATGCGAGCTTCTCGTTCGAGATGGAGACCTCCGCCGCGCTCGGCTTCGGCTTCCGCTGCGGCTTCCTCGGCCTCCTCCACCTCGAGATCATCCAGGAGCGCCTGAGCCGCGAGTTCGATCTCGATCTCATCGCCACCGCGCCGAGCGTCGTCTACGAGATCGAGCTCACCAATGGCGAGACGATGCACCTGCACAACCCGGCCGACATGCCGGATGTGGTCAAGATCGAGGAAATCCGCGAGCCCTGGATCAAGGCGACGATCATGACGCCGGACGAGTATCTCGGCTCGATCCTGAAGCTCTGCCAGGACCGGCGCGGCATCCAGCGCAACATGACCTATGTCGGCAACCGCGCCATGATCGAATACGACCTGCCGCTCAACGAGGTGGTGTTCGATTTCTACGACAGGCTGAAGTCGATCTCGGCCGGCTATGCGAGCTTCGACTACAACCTGTCCGATTACCGCGCCGGCGACCTGGTAAAACTCTCGATCCTCGTCAATTCCGAGCCGGTCGACGCGCTCTCGATGCTCGTCCACCGCAACGCCGCGGAATCGCGCGGCCGCCAGATGTGCGAAAAGCTCAAGGAGCTGATCCCCCCGCACCTCTTCGTCATCCCGATCCAGGCCGCCATCGGCGGCAAGATCATCGCCCGCGAAACCGTCCGCGCCATGCGCAAGGACGTGACGGCCAAGTGCTACGGCGGCGACGCGACGCGCAAGCGCAAGCTGCTGGAAAAGCAGAAGGCGGGCAAGAAGCGCATGAGGCAGTTCGGCTCAGTCGAGATCCCCCAGGAGGCGTTTATCCAGGCGCTGAAGATGGGGGATGAGTGAGGGGAACGTCTCCCTCGTTCTCAAATAAGTCTGCCGTATTCTCATCGGGCTTTCGCGAAACACGCCTGCCGATAGTGAAGCAGGCGTGAAGTATGCGATGAAGGCCGGCACCAGACTCGTAGACGGCGGCACCGCCATTTGGGATTTTCACCCACGTCACCGGAGCTCCGCATAGCGGACAGGCAGATTGACGGCCCATCTTCCGACCAACGCCGCGTTTGAAGACCCAACTGGCACTGACTGGGACGCGGCCGGCTCCCACTCGTCTAGTGTGGGACCTTCGGCGATGCCACTTGCCCGCGATCTCGTTGCTCATTTGCTGAGGCCCGGCGGCCAAAGACGCTCAAGAGTCTTTGGTCGATAGGGCGGCAGCCCGGATTTCTGTTCGTCGTACAGGCGCGCTGTGGCGCTTTCCGACAGCAACCCTTTCTGTTGGGGCCCCTTTCGAGGAGCGCGCCGGAAGATGATCTGGTCAAGAAATCCCGGTTTCTTCGACACATTTGCCAGTGCTGCCCAATGATCTGCGCCCCCCTTCAAAGTCAGCAAGGCCGGTTCGTTGACTGCCAATCCTTCGGCCTGTGCACCTTCCATGATCCAAGCCAGTGAGGAGTCGGAGAGGCCCTTTACATCGCCGCCACCGCCCACTGACCCATGATCGCCCGGAAACCAAAGCTGCTGGTACTTTCCCATGCCCCCGGCGCGCTCATTCAGTTCATCAACATTGCTCCAAAGCGCAGGAGCAAAGCTGAGCCTTTCTTCGTCGACAGCTACCGCATGACGCGCGCTCAACACCGTGCTGCTAAGCTCGGTATCGTGAAATTCGTGCCTCTTCCGATTCAGAAAAGGACTGACAAATAGGTGGTGCGGTACCCCAAGGGCGCCGACCGTATCCCAAACGCCAAGGTACTTAATCGCGAGCGGCACTGCGGCTTCGGCGCGTGCGCGATCTGCGCCGTGCGCGATCTGCCAGCCGCGATCAGCCTCCTTCAAGATGATGTCCGGACACCATTCCATGCGTCGACGTCGCGCCTCGTCGCTGTCTGGATGGGTGCCCGCATCCTTGTAGAAGGCGAAAACCTCGCCGATCTTGCGTGCGTGGCTCTTTGGGATAATGCCGCACTTGCGCAGCAATCCGGCAAGGGAGCGGGCCGTGAAGGCTCCCCGCGAAAAACCGAAGATGAAAATCTCATCGCCGGGCTCATAGTTGAAGATCAAGAACCTGTACGCGGCCTCGATTTTACTGACCAGCCCGAGCCCAAACATGCCCGCCAACAGCGTCTCAAACTTCTGGCTGACAGTGTAGGACGTGCCAACGCCCTCATCATAGTAGACGACCTGTTCATGCCCTGCGCTGTCCCTTGGCAGGACCAGCTGAGTGCCCAAGAGCACATTTGTCGGGTGTTCCGAAGACATACGATTCCAGGTGCCGTCGCAGAACACTACCAGTCGCTTCATCTCTAGCCCCTTGCAGAGTCGGGTGCGAACTACAGCAGTCCGCACCCGTATTTTCTGTCGTGCTTCCCCGTAGGCGAGAGCACCTACGAGTTCTCGGTGTCGCGACCGTCGGGCTCTTTCGCCACACCCTTGAACGGGCCGTCCGACTGCTTCACTTCCATAAAGTGGCCGGTGCGCTCGTCGCGCTTCTGATAGAGCCCATCCGGACGCTCGAACTGGGTGCGGCCGGTGACCGAGCCCCTGCGGAAGTCGTTACCTGTATTCTTGGCCATGCCTGTCTCCTGCTTGCGCCACTGCTATCCGATTGCTAGATTGCAATCGTGGCATATGGAATCCATGAGCCGGAGAAAATTGCAATAGTGAAAACGGAGATCACATGTCGAATTTGCGTTTCGACGCGGAGGGATTCTATGCGGCGCTGGATAGTGAGCGGCGATCTCGTGGGAAAAACTGGAAAGAGGTTGCCAACGAGGCAAAGGTCGCCGCTTCGACGCTAACGCGAATGGGTCAGGGGAAACGCCCCGATGTCGACGGTCTCGCAGCTCTGTCGAGTTGGTCAGGAATAGACGTCAAGGAGTTTTACTTACCGCAATCCGCAGCCAAGGCCGCTGCCGAGCCGCTCACACAGATAACTGCGTTGCTTAGAGCTGATAGAAATCTATCGGGAGAAAGTGCCAGTGCGCTCGAATCGATGCTTAAATCAGCATATGAACACATGAGAAAACGTCGCAATGGCGAAGAAACTTAGGCGGGGGTTCCGCAAAGAAGCGGAGGAGTACGCAGAGGAGTTTCGCGCCGAGCTAGGCTTGGCCGCGCATGCACCGCTTTCGGCTTTTGGTCTTGCAGCACTACTTGAGGTCCCTGTTACGCCTCTATCTGCTCATCCTGCCGTCCCAGAGGAGGTAAAAGCGCACTTCCGAGACGGCGGCAATTCACGATTCTCTGCCACTTCACTAGGCGACGGAACGTACAGAGAAATACTGCACAACGACTATCAGCATCCAAACCGCCAGAATTCCAATGTGATGCATGAACTCTCGCACATTATTCTGGGGCATCCACCGCATCCGCCGATGCTTGACGACGGGTGCCGACATTTCGATGTTGAGGCGGAGTTGGAGGCTAATCAGCTGGGATTCACGATCCTTGTGCCCAAGCGGGCTGCTCTCTTCGCACTAGAAGCGTTTCGCGATCGTCAGGCTGCGGCCGACTACTTTGGAGTCAGCTTGCCTCTTCTCCAGCACCGAATTCAGATCACAGACGTAGCTGGATGGGCAAAGAACCGTACTCGCAGGTAGGTGCCGCACCCGCCTCCCGCCAACTCATCCCCCTCACCGCTTGAACACACTCTCCCGATGCCAGCTTAGAAACACCGGGTGCGGACGATCCCGCGCCGCTAGCGGCCCGATTAACCGGCCCGTCCGGTTGATCAACCCCTCCGCACCGTCGCGATCGTTTACCTGGCGTGAGATCAGGATCGAGCCATCGTCCGTTACGCTGATCAGCCCGCGGTCGAACATCCAATGCGCTGTGCCCGAGAGCGCGAGGCCGTTGCTGACAATATCCGGGCCGCTGCGCTCCACCGGGCGGATATGGGCCGCCTCTACTTCCGCCCTGCCGCCGCCGTTGATCAGCTTCAGACCGGTCACCGCGCAGCGCTCGTCATAGGCGCGGAGCACCACTTTACGAAACACCCGATCGCGCACGATGCGAGAGGTCAGCGCCGGCAGCCGCACGCGCTCCGCCTCGAACACGAACGGCGCCTGCACCTCGTCAATCTCCAACCGCTGCGGCTCGTCGAGCCGCGCTCCATCGCGCGACAGCAGCAGGTCGGCCTCCATCAGCCCTCGCGACACGATCCGGTTGAAGTCGTGGGCCGAAAGCGGACGTACCGCCGCCTGCGCCCGTCCCGAAATGCCCCCGGCCTCGTTCAGCAAGCCGGTCTCCGCCAACCCTTCTGCCCCCACGAACGGCACCGGCTCGGCAAATTCGAGGTAACTCCCTGGTTCCATCATCGCGAAGTGCATGCCTGCCGCGGTCGGGTCGGGCACGATGCTCGCCACCTTGGCAACGGCATAGTACCCCTTCGACAGTGGCACCTTGGTCGGCTCGTAGTAGATGATCCAGTCGCCGATAGTCGTCGCCGCGCGCGACAGGTACTGGCTTGGAAACTGGTACCGGGTCGCCGGCTCGTCCGCGTAGCGAGAGTCCGCCCGATGAATGAAACCCCAAACGCCATAAAGAAAGTACCCCCACAGGCTAGTGTAGCCTCGACCGCCCTTTGAATTCAAACGGCGGGCCCGCCCCTTTATCCCCACTCCCTCCCACCCGCCGTATCCTCCGCCGCAAACCCATTGCGGAGGCTCCATCGTGCCCACCCCACTCACCCCATCCCTTATTGCCTCGCATGAGCGGCTCTATCCCCGGCTTGCGGCCCTGTTGAAGCAGGTGGAGCGGGCGCGGGGGAACTTGCTCGTGCCGGAGGAAACCGCGAGGGTTTCGCGAGAGCTTTGCCGGGAGGCGGCGAAGCTGCTCGGGCGAGAGGGGCGGGGTATTGCCGTGCCGCCGCCGAACAAGCCGCTCGATCACCAAGGGCTGGCCGTGATGCTCGGGCAGGCGGTGGCCGGACTCGGGGCATTCGAGGCGGCGCATTCGGGCTGGTCACCCAAGAGCAAATGCGCCGTCTGGGTCATCGATGGGCCGCCGCGCCCGGTGCTGCGCCTGATGCCGCCGGGCAGCGAGGGCAAACCGGTCCAAAGCAAGGATCCGCAGGCGGGCCAGTATCGCCGCGAGCTCTACAAGCTGATCATGGGGCGTTACGCGGCCGGCTACGACGCAGGCTATCGCGACGCGAAGGAGGGCACCGCGCCGCGCGCCGACTATTGCGAACGGGTATGGGATGGCCTGATGGAGAAGGAGGCCGGCGTCGAGGAAGCGCGCCGCGCCGGGCTGAGGCCGCCGCGTGTCCGGGCCTCCAACCCGCCCCGCCACCTCGTACCGGAAGGATCAGTGCCCAGCGACCCAGCCGAGCGCCGCAGACGCATGTAGGGCGTGCCACGAAACAGAAAAACTAATCCCCCCACGTTTGCACCGCCCCCATACTGGCCCCGCTTTCCCGCAACGGGACGGAGTCGAGACGAACGGCTGCGGGGAGGTGACGGGTGGGTGGCGGGTCGCTGCCACTCAGGCCCAAAGCACGCTCGGCAGGCGCCGGTTCGCCGGTGAAGCCGCTGACAACGCGGGGTGGCGCCATGCCGGCGCCATCACGGACCGGAAGCTGCCAAGGCATGGGCAGCGGGGGGAGCGGTTCGCGACAGGCCCCACTGGGTCGGCGTTCCACAAATCCCACCGGTCTCGCGATGCGGCAGGGGATGCGCCCCGGCTCGCGTGCCATAAGCCCAAAATCCCGATCGCGCCGGTGGGGCGATGCTCCACCACTTCTTGCGGACTACCGCCAGGGGGCAAAGCCCCACCGGCGCGCCGTCCTTTGTGCCTTGTGCACCCCGGGCCTTGCGGCGGCGGGGCGCTTCGGCACGGCTGGCTGGTCGGCGGGCCGGGACCTCAGGCCTTGAGGACGACCACCTTGGTATCGAGCGGGGTGCGCTCGTAGAGGTGGAGCATATCCTGCGTGAGCAGGCCGATGCAGCCGCTCGAGATGCCGTTGCCGATCGTTTCGGGCTGGATGGTGCTGTAGAGCGTGTACAGCGTGTAGCGGCCGTTCTGGTAGAGATAGAGCACCCGGGCGCCGAGCGGATTTTCGAGGCCGGGCGCCATGCCGCCGGCATATTTGGCGACCTCCGGCTGGCGCTTGATCATCTCGCGGGGCGGGGTCCATACCGGCCATTCGCCCTTCCGCCCGATATAGGCGTCACCGCTCCACAGAAAGCCCGCACGCCCGACGCTGACGCCGTAGCGGGTGGCCATGCCGTCGCCCTCGATGCGATAGACATAGTGGTTGCGCGGATCGACGATGATCGTGCCCACCGCTTCCTTGCTGGCGTAACTCACCGTGTGGCGCAGGTATTTCGGGTTGACCTTGTTGAGGTTGACGGCCGGTACCGGGAAGCGCTCATCGGGCACCGGCCCGTAGGCGATCTCCGCCTGGGCCCGGCTCATCCCCGCCGGCGCGCAACCGGCCAGCGCCAGTGCCCCCAGCCCCGCGGCCGAGCCGAACACGAAGGCCCGGCGACTGAGCCCGCCCGCCGGCATCCCATCTTTCGCGATCATGATCCGATGCCCCTTCTCCCTTGCCCGGTCAAAGAGCGCACGGGGCCCCCGCCCGCGAACTGCTGGCGTGACACTGATCCCGCGCCGCGCACTTGGCAAGCGCGCCCGGTCGACCGGCGCCGCAGTGTTGCCGCCGCGCCTCTTCACTTGTCAGGTCTATGGGCAATTGCTAGCCTGACGTTATTGCGAGGTGACAAGATGCTTCGATTGCTGGCGACGACCGTCATCGAGTTGCTGGCAAATGCCGTGGGCTTGCTGGTCGCAAAATACTTCCTGCCGGATTTCTCGATTACCTGGACGAGCTTCTTCGTCGTGGTCGCCATCTTCACGGCGGTCCGCTTCATCCTCGCCCCGCTGATCTTCAAGCTGTCGTTCCGCTATGTCCGTGCCCTGACCGGCGGCATCGGCCTCGTCACCACGCTCGCGGGCCTGCTCGTCACCAGCTGGCTGACCGACGGGCTGGTCATCAGCGGCCTCACCACCTGGGTGATCGCCACGCTGCTGGTCTGGCTCTTCGGCGTCATCGCCGCCGTCGTCCTGCCGCTGTTCCTGTTCAAGAAAGCTCTCGCGAGCCGCAGGGATTCCGGGCCGTCGATCCCGCCGCTGAAGTAGCTGGTCTAGCTGATCCGCACCAAATTGCCTGGCTCCAAAAGATAGAGCCGCTCGACCGGGGGCGGCTCGAGCGGCTCGTGGTCGGCGGTGAGGGCGCATCCGCCGACAGGGGGACGCGTATCAAATGCTTGAGGGGCGATCCGGTTCCACTATTGTCGTCGCGATTCGCGGGGACAGGTGAAATTGAGTTCGACCGAGGCCGTCGGGGCGCGTCCGCGCTACCAGTTGCTCGACATCCTCCGGGGTCTGGCCATCCTCGCGATGATCGTCTTCCACGTGGCGTGGGACCTCTATTACTTCGGCTATTCGGATGTCGACGTCACCAGCGTCCTCGGCTGGGTGGTGTTCCAGAAGTCGATCCTTTCGAGCTTCCTGCTGCTCGTCGGCGCCGGGCTCGTCCTCGCCCACGGGCAGGGGATCAGGTGGCCGAAGTTCTGGCGCCGCTTCGGCTTCCTCGTCGCCGCCGCACTCGCCACCACCGCCGGGACGTACTGGATGTTCCCGGATTACTTCGTGTTCTTCGGCGTCCTCCACGCCATCGCCCTGTTCTCGCTCATCGGCCTCGCCTTCCTGCGGCTCAATCCCTGGCTCACGGCGGCCATCGGCCTCGTCGTGATTGGGGCGAACTTCGCCTACAGCAACACGATCTTTACGAGCCGCGAGCTCGGCTGGATCGGCTTCTGGCCAGTCTCGCCCGAGACCAGCGACGTGGTCCCGATCTTTCCCTGGCTCGGCGTGGTGCTGCTCGGCATCGCCGGCATGCGGTTGATCCTCGCTTCACCGGCGGTGGCGGGGCGGCTCGCCGCGATCCACAGCAGCGAGCCGGTGGTCCGCGGCCTGGCGTGGATTGGCCGCTGGAGCCTCGTCATCTACCTGCTGCACCAGCCGCTGATCATCGCCCTCATCTGGGGCTTCAGCATGGTGCAACCGGCGGCGCTGACCCCACCGGTGCAATCGGTGTCGGAGCGGTTCGTCGAGAGCTGCGAGCAGAGCTGCGTCGCTACCGGGTCAACAACCGCCCGCTGCGAGCGCTACTGCGGTTGCGCGCTCGAGCAGGTCGAGACGTCCAATCTCTGGGACGCGGCGATGGCCACCGATCCGTCGGCGGCGCAACTGGCCGAGCTCAATGGGGTCGCAGGACTCTGCACCGCCATGGTCGGCACAGCGCCATAGGATCAGCCCTGCTCCTTGTGACCACCGAAGCCGAGCCGCATGGCCGAGAGCATCTTCTCGGCGAAGTTGTGATCCTGCCGCGAGCGGAAACGGGTGAAGAGCGCGGCTGTCAGCACCTCGGCCGGAACTGCTTCCTCGACAGCGGCCTCGACGGTCCAGCGACCCTCGCCGGAATCTGCGACATGGCCGGAGAACGAGGAGAGGTCCGGGTCCTTGGCCAGAGCGATGGCACTCAGGTCGAGCAGCCACGAGGTCACCACCGAGCCGCGGCGCCAGACTTCGGCAATGTCCGCGATGTTGAGATCGAGGCGCAGGTCGGGCGGCAGCAACTCGGTATTCTTGCTGGCGAGGATGTCAAAGCCCTCGGCATAGGCCTGCATCATGCCGTACTCGATGCCGTTGTGGACCATCTTGACGAAGTGCCCGGCGCCGGCCGGCCCGGCATGGATGTAGCCCTGCTCTGCCCGCGGATCGAGCTGCTCGCGGTTGGGCGTCTCCTCGATGTCGCCCTTGCCGGGGGCGAGCGCGGCGAAGATCGGATCGAGATGGTCGACCGCCGCCTTGTCGCCGCCGATCATCAGGCAGTAGCCCCGCTCCAGCCCCCACACGCCGCCCGAGGTGCCGACATCGACATAGTGGATGCCGGTGCGCGCGAAATCGGCGGCGCGGCGAATATCGTCCTTGTAGTAGGAATTGCCGCCGTCGATCAGGATGTCGCCCGCCCGGAGGATGGAGCTGAGGTGCTGCAGCGTGCCTTCGGTGATCTTGCCGGCGGGCAGCATGACCCAGATGGCACGGGGCGACCCGGTGAGGGAGTCGACCAGCGCCTCCAGCGTCTCGGCCGGGCGCGCCCCGTCATTGCCGAGGGCGGCGCGGGCCGCCGCGTCGATGTCGTAGACCGCACATTCGTGCCCGGCCTGCATGAGTCGTCGCGCGATGTTCCCGCCCATCCGGCCCAGACCGACGATCCCCAGCTGCATGATGCACTCCATTGTGGCGAGTTCTGTCCGGGGTGTTATAGCGGGTAACGCTGCGCTTCCGAACCGTGGACTGGAGGCGCTCCGGCAGGGAGTAGGAATTATGCATGTAGTGGTGACCGGCGCCGCCGGTAATCTTGGCACCAAGGCGATCG
>JAEWLC010000050.1 GCA_023393475.1 Pseudomonadota bacterium | reverse complement strand
CCCGAGTGCTTCTGGCAGTCGGTGCAGTGGCAGTTGTAGACGGCGAGCGGGCTCGCGGTGATGCGGTAGCGCAGGGCGCCGCACTGGCAGCCGCCTTCCACCGGGAAAGCCGGCAGCGTGATCTTCTCAGTCATCGTACCTCCTGAACCGCCCATTCAGTTTCTATTCAAGGCGCAGGTCCGAAATATCGCAACCGTCGCCGGCGATCACGCCGGACGAAAGACTGACCAGGACGAACGAGGTATCCAATGTCATATCTCTCCACCCTGTTCCGCCGTGCGGAACGCAACAAGACGCTCAGCGACCTGATGAAGCTCGATGACCACCTGCTGCGCGATATCGGGCTCACCCGGGCCGATCTCACCCTGATGATGCGGCAGAGCCGTCACCACACATCCCCGTCGCGCGGCCATGAATAACCATCCGGCCACCGACCCATACAGCTGAAGGGCTCCAGCATTGCACCGCTGGGGCCCTTTTCGATTCTGATGACCAGCAGAGAATGCGGAAAAGGGGCCAGTGGCCCCTTTCGCTCGTATCAGTGTGCTGCGGTGGTCCCGATGGGATACCCGGCTTCCGCTGCCATCCGCTTGGCACGGCGCGTTTCGCAGCGGCCCTGGCAGATCGCGAAGGCCGGGCAGGCCCGGCCCTTGCAGCCCGGCGGCAGGGCCGGCACGGTGACGAGCCCGGCATTGTCGCGGCGTACCGTGGCGAGATCGACGAGAGTGCCCATCAGAGTGCTCCCTCCGGCTGGGCGAACAACGCCTCGATGGTTTCGCGGTCGGGACCGGGGAAGCGGCTCGCGTCCATCGAGCCCAGAAGGTTGCGCAACACCGTCCTGATCATTGGTCCCGAGGTTGCCGGCAGGTGCCCCGAGATGATCGTCGAGGGATCGAGCCGCTCGACGTCACCCAGCAGCCGGCCGAACTGCGTCTTGTCGGCCCAGCCGAGCCATGGCGCGTCGACAGTCGCCCAGGCCGTCTGGCCATCGCGCAGTGACGCGGCGGGAATGGCCTCGGTCGCCTCGTACGGCGCATCCATCAGCGCGCCGAACGCATCGGCGCTGAACAGGACGCGCGTCCTGGTGTCGAAGAAGCCGTTGGTCTCCGGAGCGTCGTAGATCACCGGCTTCAGCGACACGAGCTCGCGGTCGCCGACGTCGAGCCGCTGACCGGCCTCGAGTATGTGCAGGCGGCTCATGTCGAAGTCGCCGCGCAGCCCGAACTTCGCCGCGCCGAGCCCGGCAATGACCACCTTGGCGTTCGGCGCCATCTGCATCACCGCCTCGAGGTTGAACACGTGGTCGAGGTCGGTGTGGCTGATCCAGATCCAGCGCAGGTCGGCCGGGTCGATGACCCGCTGCACGGCGTCGAGATAAGCCTGGCTGACGCCGACCCAGCTGGTGTCCACCAGCACCGGCTCCCTGGCGTGGATCAGGTGCGCGTTGATCGGCAGGATGCCCAGCCCCGGGATCGGGGCGAAGCTGCGGAAGGAGGTGGTATCCGGCGCCACCCTGCTGGCACCGATGAAGGTTGGGCTGTCCATGGTCATCTCCTCTGGAGTTGCGTTTCATTTCGCGATACACATATGTGCAATCGAATATGAACCGCAGCTGAATGGCTGCACAGGTGCGTGCATTGGAATGAGACGAAGCTACACCAAGGGGAAGCGGGCCGAGCAGGAGGCCGAGACGCGGCAGCGCATCGTCGCGGCGGCGCTGGCCCTGCACAGCGAGGTCGGACCGAACCGGACGACCGTCAGCATGATCGCCGACCGGGCCGGCGTGCAGCGCCACACCGTCTACGCGCACCTGCCCGACGAGCGCGCGACGCTGATGGCATGCTCGGGCCTGCACTCCGAGCGCGAGCCCCCGCCTTCGCCCGACCTCTGGGCTTCGCTCAACGATCCCGCGGCGCGGCTGCGGGTGGCGCTCGCCGCGCTCTACGACTGGTACGCCCGCACCGAGGCGATCTCGGCGCATGTGCTACGCGACGCCGAGCAGAACCCGCTTCTCCGTGAGGTCTCCAACCTCCGCTTCGGCGAGCCGCTGGGCGCCATCCATGGGTCGCTCGCTGCCGGCCTGTCGGAGAAGGAGCAGGCTTCGATCGCCCTGGCGATGAGCTTCTATACCTGGCGGACGCTGACCCGGGAGGCCGGCATGGCGCCCGGCGCCGCGGTGGAGTTGATGGTGGGGACGGTGCTCAATGCCGGCACGGCCTGAGTCCGGCATCGGCGTCTGCCTGAATGCGCTCTAGCTGACGGTGGCAGAGGCTGCCTGAAATACGAGAAGGGCCCCGAAGGGCCCTTCCGAAGCGATTGCCGCTGGCGTCAGTTCTTGGCCTTGTCGACCAGCGCGCCGGCCTTGATCCACGGCATCATGCCGCGCAGCTTTTCGCCGACCACCTCGATCGGGTGCTCGTCGGCGAGGCGGCGGGTCGCCTTGAAGCGCGAGGCGCCGCCCTTGTATTCCTGCATCCACTCGGAGGTGAACTTGCCCGACTGGATGTCGTGCAGAACGCGCTTCATCTCGGCCTTGGTTTCCGAGGTGATGATGCGCGGGCCCGACACGTACTCACCCCACTCGGCGGTGTTCGAGATCGAGTAGTTCATGTTGGCGATGCCTCCCTGGTAGATCAGGTCGACGATCAGCTTCACTTCGTGCAGGCACTCGAAATAGGCCATTTCCGGAGCGTAGCCGGCTTCCACCAGCGTCTCGAAACCGGCGCGGATGAGTTCGACGAGGCCGCCGCAGAGCACGACCTGCTCGCCGAACAGGTCGGTCTCGCATTCCTCGCGGAAGTTGGTCTCGATGATGCCCGAACGGCCGCCGCCGACGCCCGAAGCGTAAGCCAGCGCGATGTCCTGGGCATTGCCCGAAGCATCCTGGTGGACGGCGATCAGGCACGGCACGCCGCCACCCTTCTGGTATTCGCCACGCACGGTGTGGCCCGGGCCCTTCGGCGCGATCATGATCACGTCGACGGTCTTCTTGGGCTCGATCAGGTTGAAGTGAACGTTGAGCCCGTGCGCGAAAGCGATTGCAGCGCCATCACGAATGTTGGCTTCGATCTCGTTCTTGTAGATGTCGGCCTGCAGTTCGTCCGGGGTCAGCATCATGATGACGTCGGCCCACTTGGCGGCATCGGCCACCGACATGACCTTCAGGCCCTCGCCCTCGGCCTTCTTGGCCGACGGCGAACCCGGGCGGAGCGCCACGACGATGTTCTGCACGCCCGAGTCGCGCAGATTCAGCGTGTGCGCGTGGCCCTGCGAGCCGTAACCGACGATCGCGACCTTCTTGGATTTGATGATGTTGAGATCGGCATCCCGATCGTAATAGACGCGCATGGTGGTCTCCCTGTTGTGCGTTTGGCCGTTCGGCCGATTTCAAACCGTTTGGCGCATCGAATGCGCCGTTTCTTGCCCCGATGCGGCCGCCGGTCAGCCCGGCTGCCCCACCCCGTAGATCTTGAGGAACTGCTCCGTTGCCCGTGCCGCGTCGCGCGTCACTTCGGCTTCGGTCGGATTGTAGGATTCGCCCAGCAGCAGCCGGATCTGCGCGTCGCGAACGACGAGGCCGAAGAAGCTGCGATAGGCTTCCTCGGAGCTGTCGAAGCGCAGCAGCCGCGCCTCGCGGCCGGCTTCAAGCACCGGCTTCAGCCGCTTGCGGATGGCGAGCGGTCCGTTCTCGAGGACGATCTGGCCGAGTCCGTGCTTCTCGGCGCCAGCGTGGCCGATGGCGAGGCGGTTCAGCGTCACCGACACCTGCCCGACGATGGTGCCGAGGAGGTCGTGCGCGAACTGCTCGATGCTCTGGCGCAGCGACGCCTGGTCGAGACGCCAGCGGTCGACATGCGGCGCCTTTACCTTGGCGGCCTGCCACTGGACGGTGGCGGTCAGCAGCCCGTCGCGGTCGCCAAACCACTTGTAGAGCGTCTCTTTCGAGCACGAGGCGCGCCGCGCCACCGAGGTCATGGTGAGGCGGTCGCCCTGTTCGACGAGCAGGTCCAGCGCTGCCGTCAGCACCTGCTGCTGGCGTGGCGTGAACGTCTCTTCATCATGGCCAACAGTGACGGCCACTTGCATCCCCCGATTGAGTTGGCGAAGCCGTACCGTAACGTACGGTTCGGATCAAGGACAATGTGCGGCAGCGTTGCTGACCTTGTTTCCTGCGCTCCGTGAACCGCTCATGTCTGTCGCATGAACGACGAAATCGCTCGCGCCACGCCATGCACCCAAAGGCGGGTTGCCCGAACGGCCCGGCAATGCTGGTATGGCAGTTCGCGAACACTGGAGGATGAAGATGAAGACGTCGCTGCCCACCCGCGCCTTTGGCAAGACCGGCATGGACATCACCCGCCTCGGCGTCGGCGCCTGGGCCATGGGCGGCAACATGTGGGGTCCACAGGACGACGCCGAATCCGACGCAGCCATCCGCCACGCCATCGATCTCGGCATCAACTGGATCGATACCGCAGCGGCCTATGGCGTCGGCCATTCCGAAGAGGTCATCGGCAAGACTCTCAAGTCGCTGCCTGCCGACCAGCGTCCCTACGTCTTTACCAAGGGTGGCGTGATCCGCGATGCGGATGGCTCGAACCCGCGCCGCCTCGCCAACCGCGAAAGCCTGCGCAACGAGCTCGAAAACTCGCTCCGCCGCCTGCAGGTCGATACCATCGACCTCTACCAGGTCCATTGGCCGGCGACCGATGTGCCACTCGAGGACTACTGGGCGACAATGCTGGAGCTGAAATCGGAGGGAAAGGTCAAGCATATCGGCCTCTCCAACCACAATGCCGAACAACTCGCCCGCGCCGAGGCGATGGGCCATGTCGAAACGCTGCAGCCGCCCTTCTCAATGATCAAGCGCGAAACGGCGCAGGAGATCCTGCCCTGGTGCGCCGCGCATGGCACGGGCGTCATCTGCTACAGCCCGATGCAGGCGGGGCTGCTGACCGGCAGCTTCACCAAGGAGCGCGCCGCAACGCTCGCCGACAACGACTGGCGGAAGACCAACGAGGAGTTCACCGGCGACCGCCTCGACCGCAATCTCGCGCTCGCCGCCGCGCTCAAGCCCATCGCCGACAAGCACAACACCTCGATCTCGACCGTCGCGCTCACCTGGGCCCTTGCCTGGCCCGGCCTCACGGCGACGATTGTCGGTGCCCGCTCGCCCGCGCAGGTGGACGGCTGGATCGATGCGGCGACGATTGAACTGGATGCGGCCGATCTGGACTCGATCGCTGAGACCATCAAGACGAGTGGCGCCGGCCAGGGCCCGGTACGGCCGTAACCACTCCCCTGTACCCACCAGCGTCATCCCCGCGAAAGCGGGGACCCAGTGGGATCGACCAGCAGCCCGCGAGGGTCGAAACATCCACTAGGTTCCCGCTTTCGCGGGAATGACGGCGGTGATGGAGGTGACAAAGGGGCGAGTGACCGAGGTAGTGCTTCAACCACCGGCTGTCATCCCTGCGAAGGCAGGGATCCATCTATCCCCCCGCGCCAGCTGAGGCTTGGATCCCAGCCTTCGCTGGGATGACACGGAGTTCGGAGCAACCCCTAGATGGCCCGCGCCGCCCCATCGGCGGTGCGGAAGGCCATGGCCATGATGGTCAGCACCGGGTTGAAGCCGCCATTGGTGGGGTGCACTGAGCCGTCGCAGATGTAGAGGTTGTCGTGGCCCCAGACCCGCCCGGTCGTGTCGGTGACAGAGTGGCGCGGATCGGTGCCCATCCGGCAGGTACCCGCCTGGTGCTGACCACCGGATAGCCCCGGATTCGGCGCCGCGCCCCAGGTCGCTGAGGCGCCGGAGGCCTGCAGCCAATCATGCGCCTTGCCATGCACGTGCTGCGCGGTTCGTACCGTCTCGGGATGCACCGCGCCGGAGAGCATGGCCACCGGCAGCCCCCACTTGTCGCGAACGCCCGGCGACACCCGCACCCGCGCCTCCGGGTTCGGGATCTCGTGGATCGGGCCCGCTATGCGCAGCACGTGGTGGAAATGGTCGCGCATGAAGTCCTTTGCGCCCTGCCCCCAGCGCCGCTGCTCCGGCGGCAGTACGTTCTTCCAGAAGATGACCGGCGGCTGCACGAAGTCGTCGGCCAGCATACCGCCCCCGATCACGCCGGGATTGCCGTGACTGTACTGCGTCGTCGCAATGCTGACGCCCGGCCCAACCGAGCCATGCACCGGCTCGTCGAACATGCCGTAGGCCATCGCGTAGACATGACCCTGCAGGTTGCGGCCCACCTGATCGTGGTTGTTGCCGAGGCCGTCGGGCTCGCGCGCCGAAGGTGAGTTCAGCAGCAGCCGGGCCGTCTCGATTGCCCCGCCGGCCATGACGACGGCCTTGGCGCGCACGTGATGCCGGGTGCCGTCGCAATCGGTGAAGACGACGCCCTCCACCCGGCCCGAGGCATCGGTCGCGACTCGCTCGACCATGACGCCGGTGGCGAGGTGGCATCGGCCCGTCGCCAATGCCCTACGGATCATCGTGTTCTGCGTGCCGTTCTTGGCATCGCTCGGACAGGGGAAGCCGACGCAGCTACCACACGCCACGCAGGCCTCACGCCCGTCGCGCCGCTGGCTGTTGATGGCGAGCGGCGGCCGGGTCGTCGAGATGCCCAGCGCCGCCGCCCCGCGCCGCAGCACGGAAGTCGCCGGCTGCTCGGGCAGCGGTGGCATCGGATAGTCCCGCGCCCGTGATGCTTCGTGGCTGTGGCCCGGCCCTTTGCCGGACACACCGATCTCCCACTCCGCCCGCTCGTACCAGGGCGCCAGCTCGTCATAGCTGATCGGCCAATCGACCAGCGAGGAGCCCTCCGGCACGCCGTAGAGGCTCGCCATGCGGAAATCGTCGCGATGGAAGCGCCAGGCCTGCGCGCCATAGACCAAAGTGCCGCTGCCCACCGCCGCCGCGAGGTTCTGGTAGCCGTTCTCGTGCGGCCGCAGCACCTGCTCGACGCCATCTCGCCCGACGACAACTCGCGGGTTTCCCGCAAGGTCCGGGCCGGTATTGTGCCCGTAGAGCGCTAGCCGGTGGTTGCGGAGGTGATCGCGGTGCCCGCTGTCGGCATAGTCGCGCTCGAGCCCGCGTTCGAGCAGCAGCACATGCTTGCCCGCTTCGGCCAGCACGCCCGCCGCGACGCCACCGCCCGCTCCGGCGCCGACGATGATCACGTCGTAGTCGAGCACCCCCGAATAGCCTGATGCCGGCTTACCGTCGCGTCGGTCAGGCCCGCTCGGCCCTTCCGGCAGGCGCGGGTCATAGCCGACCATGCGCCACGCCGCGGCGTCGGTGTTTCCGCCGTTGCCCGGGTCGGCGTAGACGCCCTCGGCCACAAGTTCGACCAGCCGCGCGAACCATGGCGACGTTTCCACCTGGATCAGCAGGTGATCGCGGACGATTTCCGACGACTTGGCAAACTCGGCGGGCAGCTCGGCGAGGCCGACCGCAACGGTCGCAGCATCATCCGGATGCTCGGCGAAGTGCGGGTAGAGATACCGCATCGCCCCGAACGCGATGGCGCCACCGTCGCGATCGGCCGGCATGATCCGGTCGACCACCGCCGCGAGAACTGCCCTGTCCATTCCCCCCCTCCGGATCGACCCCTCAGTCGATGAAGCGCACGGCTCCGATATGGTCGAGATTGCGGTTGCGCTGCGCGTAGTCGATGCCGTAGCCGACGACGAACCGGTCCGGTATCTCGAAGCCGATCCACTTGGCCTTGACCTCGACCTCGCGCCGCGACGGCTTGTCGAGCAGCGCGCAGACCTCGATCCGCTTGGGATGCCGGGTGTTGAGGATTTCCAGCACGTGCTTCAGCGTGTAGCCGGTGTCGACGATATCCTCGACCAGCAGCACGTCGCGGCCCTCGATCTCGCCGCGCAGGTCCTTGAGGATGCGCACTTCACGGCTCGACTCCGTCGAGTTGCCGTAGCTCGAGACTTCGAGGAAATCGACCTCCACCGGCAGGTCGAGTTCGCGCACGAGGTCGGCGATGAAGATGAACGAGCCGCGCAGCAGGCCGACGACGAGCTTGTCG
Organism: Pseudomonadota bacterium; assembly: GCA_023393475.1. Lineage (GTDB taxonomy): Bacteria > Pseudomonadota > Alphaproteobacteria > Rhizobiales > Devosiaceae > Devosia_A. Next base: position 20,267 of record JAEWLC010000050.1, on the reverse strand, counting down.
GTGCCGGCGTAGTGCGTCGCGATCTCCTTGGCGAGCGCCTCCACCCGCGCCGCGATGGATTTGGCCGAGATCATCTCATCGATCACGTAGTTGCGCGTCGTCATGCCTACTTCAGTGCCCCTTGGGTGAGTCCGCGCACAAAGTACTTGCCGCCGATCAGATACACCAGCAGCGGCGGGATGATCGCCATCATGACGGTTGCGGCGGAGCCACCGGCCCGCACTCCCATTATCGCCACCGTGATCGGCTGCTGCGCGCCCGAGGTGAATACCATGCCGTAGAGGTACTCGTTCCAGATCTGGGTGAACTGCCAGATCACCGTCACCGCGATGATCGGGCCCGAGAGCGGCAGCATCACCCGGACGAAGATGCGCCAGAACCCGGCGCCATCCACCTGCGCCGCCTTCACGATCTCTGTCGGCACGCCGGCATAGAAATTGCGGAAGAACAGGGTCGAGAACGAGATGCCCATCACGGTGTGGATCAGCAGCAGGCCAAGCACATTGTTCTGCAGGCCGAGCTGGCCGATGATCCAGGCCCAGGGGAGCAGCGCGATCTGGCTCGGCAGGAAGATGCCGAGGAAGATCATCACGAAGATGAACTCCGAGCCTGGGAACTTCCACTTACTCAGCACATAGCCGTTCATCGCCCCGAGGATCGTGGTCATGAGCGTGGCCGGGATGGTGATGATCAGCGAGTTGAGGAAGTTCGGCCCCAGCCCCCGGCACATGCCGCTGACGCAGGCGTCGCGCCAGGCCCGGACGTAGTTGTCGAACGAAAAGCTCTCCGGAATGGCGATGATGCCATTGCGGAACACTTCCTCGCCGTCGCGGAACGAGTTCGAGAGCACCAGCAGCGCCGGCACGGCATAGACCAGCGCGAACAGCGCCAGCACGGCGTAGATCAGGACGCGGCCGAACACCCACCGGCGACGGGCGACGGCCCCGTCCCGGTCGGCATAGTCGAGCGCCAGGGTGGTCACGCCATGGTCCTGTCGAGCCAGGCGACCTGCGCCTTCTCCTGCCAGGTGCCGCCGCCCTCGTGGTTGTTGAAGTTGTACTGCTCGATCGACTTCGACCCGGCCCAGGCGTTGTACGAGGCATAGACCGTCGAGGGCGGGCAGACGTCGTCCATCAGCGCCACCGAGTAGAGCGCGGCCGCCTTGCTGCGCGCCGCGAAGTGCACGCCATCGAAGTAGTTGATGGTGTTGTAGGCCATGGCCGCCTTCTCGCGATGCACCGCGAGGTAGCGCACGATCTCGCCATAGGGGTCACGCGTAGTGAGGCCCACGGCGCGCGGAAAATCCTGCAGGAACGGCACATCCGGCATAGCAGCCTTCACGCCCGGATGGAGGCCGGCCACCGCGATGGCAATGCCGCCGCCCTGGCTGCCGCCGACGACGGCGAGCTTGTCCGGATTGGTCTCCGGCCGGCTGAGCGCCACGTCCACGGCGCGCACGCCGTCGGTATAGACGCGGCGGTAGTAGTAGTCGTGCGGGTCGTTGATGCCGCGCGTCATGAAGCCGGGATGCGCCGGATGCGAACCGGCGGGATCGGGCGTATCGCCGCGCGACCAGCTGCTGCCCTGCCCGCGCGTATCCATCACCAGCACCGCGCGGCCGGTCGCCGGCCACAGCAAGTGCTCATGCGGCAGGGCGCGGCCGCCGCCATAGCCGATGAACTTCACCACCGTGCCGCGCGGCGCGACGCCGGCAGGCTTGATGTACCAGCCCTTGATCTTGTCGCCGTTGAACCCAGCGAAGCTCACATCGAACACGTCGAACAGCTTGAGGCCGGCATCGACGGGCTCGAACACCGCGTCCAGCGGCTTGGCGCGCGAGGCACTCAGGGTTTCGGCCCAGAAGCTGTCGAAATCGGCGGGGGCGACGGCGCTCGAGCGGTACGTTTCGAGCTGGGACTGCGGCAGATCGAAGAAGGGCATGGTTCGCTACTTTATGGGTTGGTGCGCAATCAATGACTGGAATGGTAGTCGGTGAACAGTCCTACGAAGGAAGTGGCCATCTTGTCTGCCTCAAACTCGGTGTCATCCCAGCGAAAGCGGGGATCCAAGCATCAGCCCGCGCCAGCCGAGAGTTGGACCCCAGCTTTCGCTGGGATGACAGCCAGTGGTGACGGCGACAACAAGACTGAAAAGCACCCTCCTACGCGCGCGCCCGCGAACTCCCACGCGCCACGAGCCGGGGCGTGACGACGAAGTGCTCGCCCTGCTTGCGCCCGTCGATCCGCTCGATCAGCAGGCGCGCGGCCTGGAGGCCGAGAACCTGGCCGGATTGGTCGATGCTGGTCAGGCTGTTCTGCCCCATGTCGCAATAGATGGTGTTGTCCCAGCCGACGATGGCGAGATCGTCCGGGATGGAGAGGCCGAGATCGGTCGCGGCGCTGATCGCCTGCAGAGCGATCCCGTCGGTCCAGCAGAACAGCGCCTCCGGCCGGTTGGGGCCCTCGAGCATGTGGCGGATGGTGGTCAGCACTTCGCGCGGCGACATCGGCGACTGGACGATGTTGGCGTGCTTGCCGAGCCCGGCCGCGGACATCGCCTTCGTGTAGCCAATCTCGCGCCGGTGGATGATGACCGACTCGTTGGTCGGCAGCTCAAGGCTGAGCATTGCGATCCGCTTGTAGCCGTTGTCGATGAGGTGGCGGACCACCAGCTCGGCACCGTAGATGTCGTTGTTGTTGACGGTGTCGTAGGTCTGAGCCAGCGGCGAGTAGTAGCCGACCATCACCGTCGGGATCTGCTGTGCCACCCGATCCACGGTCTCGGGCGTCATGCGGGGGCCGATCATGATCAGCCCGTCCATCTGGCGATCGATGATGGAGTCGATCAGCGAGATCTCGGTCGCCTGCGTCGACTGGCTAACCCCCATCAGCGCCTGGTACTGCGTACGCTCCAGCGCCTCGTTCAACCCGGCGAGGATATCGGCGAAGAACGGGTTGCGCATGTCCGGCAGGAGAATGCCGAGCGTATAGGTGCGCCCGCGCATCGCCCGTGCAGCCATATGCGGGCGATAGTTGAGCTTCTCCATCGAAGCCTGGACTTTGGCCCGCAGCGCGTCGCTCACGCCATAGGCGTCGCGGAGCACCTTCGACACGGCTGCAGCCGACACCCCGGCGTCAGCCGCAACGGTCTTGATGGTGACCCGTCCGGTACCCGATTTCACGCTGTCGGCCATCACTCCCCCAAGCCTTCCCACCGCTTCTAGCAGAGCGGCGCACCGTCAACAATATGAGCGAGTTTGATTGGTTTTGATCGCGCCGATCCCATGGCGCAATCATTTGGTTGATCCTGCTCGATTCATGCTTGCAAGCGACGCGTAGAACGGTTTACGTAGAACGTGACACATCGAGCCGTGCCAAGTGCGGATCGAGGCCGAAACAGGCCGATGGGAGGATTCAGTGAACGAGACGATGCTCAACCGGGCAGGTGCGCCCGTAGCCGCCGAATGGACCGCCGACATGGTCCACCCCAGCGTCGACGGGGGCGTCGGCACGCAGTCGTCTTTCCTCCGCAAGACCTTCAACCTCTCCTCCGGCGGCGGGGCCGGGACGCTGCGTATCAGTGCTCTCGGCCTCTACCGTGCCTTCATCAACGGCAAGCGCGTCGGCGACGAAGTTCTGACCCCGGGCTGGACCAGCTACTGGGACCGCCTGAGCTACCAGACCTACGACGTTTCGGACCTGCTCATGGACGGCGAGAACACCATCGACATCTGGCTGGGCGACGGCTGGTACCGCTCGCGGATGATGTGGCCGCGCCAGCAGCTGCTCAACACCTGGGGCGACAAGATCGGCGCCATCGCCGAACTCCGCGGCGCCGATGGCGGGCTGATCGTCGGCACCGACGCGACCTGGCAGAGCGGCCTCGCGCCGATCATGATGTCGGGCATCTACTATGGCGAGAACTACGACGCCCGTGCCGAGAACGCGCCGGTCAGCGGTGGCGCCACCGTGCTCTCGAGCTTCAACAACACCACCCTGCTCCCGGCCGAGACCGCCGGCGTGCATGAGCTCCCTGCCCGGCCCGTGGTGAACTCCTTCACCGATGCCGAAGGCCGCACGGTCTATGATTTCGGCCAGAATGCCGGCGGCTACGTCGCCTTCACCGTCGAGGGCGAGGCCGGCGCCAGGGTCACCATCGAGCATGCCGAACTGACCAACCACCTCGGCCAGTTCGACCGCGAAAGCATGCGCTCGGCCGAGGCACGCGTCGAATACACCCTGAAGGGCAGCGGGCCGGAGAGCTATCGCCCGACCTTCAGCTTCTTCGGCTTCCGCTTCGTCCGTGTCGCCATCGAGGGCAAGGCGACCATCACCAAGATCGAGATGATCCCGATCAGCTCGGCCATCACCCGCACGGCGAACTTCAGCTCCGCCAATCCGCTGGTGAACCGGCTCGTCGAGAATACCGTCTGGTCGCAGCGCTCGAACTTCATCGACGTGCCGACCGACTGCCCGCAGCGCGACGAGCGCCTGGGCTGGAGCGGCGACGCCCAGGTGTTCGCGCCGACCGCCTGCTACCTCCACGAGAGCCACGGCATGCTGGTGAAGTATGTGCGCGAGCTCATCGCCGACCAGCGCCCGGATGGCGCGATCCCGCATGTGGTGCCGGACCCGACCCGCAACCACGAGGACATCATCCCCGGCTTCTTCGGCTCGACCGGGTGGGGCGATGCGATCTGCGTCATCCCGTGGACGCTCTACGAACACTACGGCGACAAGGCGATCCTCGAGGAAGCCCTGCCGGCCATGATCAAGTGGAACAACTTCGTCTGGTCGATCAGCAACGGCCCGATCGTCCGTCCGCCTTCCGAATGGCATGCCCACGGCTTCACCTTCGGCGACTGGCTGCAGCCGCAGGGCGATTTTGCCAAGCCCTATCCCACCATCGGCGACGACGCCGCGGCGACCATCTACCTCTACATCTCCTCGCACCTTGCCGCGAAAGCCGCCGAGGTCATCGGCAACACCGCAGAGGCCAAGCGCCTCAACGAGCGCGCCGAGACCGTCAGGAAGGCCTACCAGCGCGAGTTCATCACCGCCTCGGGCCGCAGCGGCTACAACGACCAGACGTCCTACGCGCTGGGCTTCCTCTGGGACCTTATCCCGGCCGAGCACTACGAGGCCGCCAAGCGCTACTTCAAGGAGACGGTCGCCCGCGCCGGGGGCCGCATCGGCACCGGCTTCATCGGCACGCCGGCCCTCTTGCCGGCGCTGGTGAAGATCGGCGAAGCCGACCTCGCCGGCGCAGTCTTCCTGCAGGAGGGCCTGCCGGGCTGGCTGTTCCAGGTGAAGATGGGCGCCACCACGATCTGGGAGCGCTGGAACGCGCTCAACGAAAACGGCGTGGCGTTCGACCCGCAGATGAACTCCTACAACCACTATGCCTATGGCGCGGTGTGCCAGTGGCTGCTCGAAGGCGTCGCCGGCTTCCGCCCCGATCCGGCCCTGCCCGGCTTCAAGCACATCTTCTTCGAGCCCACGATCATCCCGGCGCTGTCGCCGGTCTCCGCCAACCATGACTCGCTGGCCGGCCGCATCGAGGCCGCATGGTCGGTCACGGGCGACAAGGTGACCTACGACATCACCGTGCCCGACGGGACGAGCGGCACGCTGGTGCTCGTCGCCAACTACAAGGACGGCTCGGTCGACGGCCTGCCGGTCTCCGAAATCGGCACGGATGGAAAAGCGCGCAGCCTGCTCGCGCCCGGAAAGCACAAGGTGACGTTCCGGATCAGCAAGCCCTGACGGCGGAGGAGCCGACGGGAGACGCATGCAAATTGCCGGTGTTTCCGGCCAAGGGAGGAAATGAAATGAGACTTTCCATCACCAGGCGGGCCTTGCTTGCCGCCACCGCCCTGCTCTCGGTCGGCTTCGCGCCGGCTTTCGCCCAGGACGCGGTCACGCTCACCTACCTCGTGGACGACAACCCGACCAACGTGGCGACGGCCGAGGGCCTGAAGGCGGCGTTCGAGGCCGAGAACCCGGGCATCAAGGTCGACATCGAGACCCGTCCGGGCGGCGGCGAAGGCGACAACATCGTCAAGACCCGCCTCGCCACCGGCGAAATGACCGACGTGTTCCGCTACAATGCGGGTTCGCTGTTCCAGGCGCTCAACCCGACCCAGACCATGCTCGATCTGACCGATGAAGCCTTCCAGGCCAACGTGATCGACTCGTTCAAGCCGGTCGTGACGGCTACCGACGGCCGCATCTACGGCGTGCCCGAGGAAGCCTCGATGGGCGGCGGCATCCTCTACAACAAGCCGATCTACGCCGAGCTCGGCCTCTCCGTGCCCAAGACCTGGGCCGAGTTCATGGCCAACAACGAAAAGATCAAGGCTGCCGGCAAGGCCGCCCCCGTGATCCAGACCTTCGGCGATACCTGGACCAGCCAGCTGTTCGTCCTCGGTGACTTCTACAACGTCCAGGCGGCCGTTCCGAACTTCGCCGAGGAATACACCGCGGGCAAGGCCAAGTATGCGACCACGCCCGCCGCGATGAAGGGCTTCGAGCGGGGCGAGGAAGTGTTCAAGGCCGGCTACCTCAACGAGGACTATGCCTCGGCCCTGTTCGCGGATGGCGTGCGCATGGTCGCCACGGGTGAAGGCGCCCACTATCCGATGCTGACCTTCGCCATCGGCGGCATAGCGCAGGACTACCCCGACAACCTCAAGGACGTCGGCTTCTTCGCCATCCCCGGCGATGATGCGGCCAAGAACGGCCTCACCGTCTGGATGCCGGCCGCGGTCTACATCTCCAAGACCACCGAGCATCCCGAGGAAGCCAAGAAGTTCGTCGAGTTCATCGCCAGCACCAAGGGCTGCGATGTCCGCAGCGCCGCCAACGGCGCGACGGGCCCATACCTGATCAAGGGCTGCGAGCTTCCCGCCGACGTGCCGCCGGCCGTGGCCGACCTGCTGCCCTACTTCCAGCAGGATGGCGCGACTGCTCCGGCCCTCGAGTTCCTCTCGCCCATCAAGGGCCCGGCACTCGAGCAGATCACGGTTGAAGTCGGTTCGGGCATCCGCCCGGCTGCCGAGGCTGCCGCTCTCTACGACGAGGACGTCAAGAAGCAGGCCCAGCAGCTCGGCCTGAACTGGCAGTAAGCCCACGCACAGCCGCGCCCGGTTCAGGCTGGGCGCGGTTCCTGACTGGAGGACAATGGATGAGCCTGGCAGCTAGGGCAGACGCCGAACTTGGCGTCGTCAACACCGCGCAGCGGCGGAAGCGACGGCAGACCTCTGCCTATCCCACCTGGTTCTACCTGCCGGCGGCCATCGTCTTCAGCGTCCTGTTCACCCTGCCCACCATCGCCTCGCTGTTCTTCAGCCTGACCCGGTGGACGCTCTTCGAGGCCCATTTCATCGGCCTCGCCAATTTCATCCAGTTCTTCAAGGAACCCTTCCTCGTCCAGGGGCTGATCAACACGCTGATCTACGGCGTGGTGACATCCGGGCTGAAAGTGATCCTCGGCATGATGCTGGCGCTGCTGCTCACCTCCGACATCATCGGCCGGGGCTACCTGCGCGCCGTGATCTTCTTTCCGGTGCTCGTATCGACCGTCGGCGTCGGCATCGCCTTCGTCGCCATGATGCACCCTACCCAGGGCGTCATAAACGAGACGCTCGCCCTGTTCGGGATCAAGGGGCCCGGCTGGCTCACGGATCCGCGCTTCGCCCTCTATTCCGTCGCACTCGTCGACGTCTGGAAGGGCGTGGGCCTTGCGACGGTGATCTACATGGCCGGTGTCGTCTCGATCCCGCAGGACTATTTCGAGGCCGCGCGGATCGACGGCGCCAGCTCCTGGCAGAACTTCTGGGCCATCACCCTGCCGCTGCTGCATCCGGCCACGGTGACCGTGATCATCCTGTCGCTGATCGGCGGGCTGCGATCGTTCGACCTCATCTGGGCGATGACGCGGGGCGGCCCAGGCTTCACTTCCGACGTGATCGCCTCGGTGATCTACAAGCAGTACCAGGCCGGCTTCTATGGCCTCTCCACCGCCGGCAACGTCGTGCTGTTCGCCCTCGTGGCGCTGATCATCGTGCCGCTGTCGATGTACCTGAACCGCAGCGAGGTCGAGCGATGAACACCCTTCGGCGCTACCTCGTCGGCGGCACGGCAATCGTCGCCACCTTCTTCGTCTTCATCGTGCCCTTCATCTTCATCGTGCTGATGGCGGCGAAGGATCGGAAGCAGGCCTCGACCCGTGCCTTCGACTGGCCCTCGCAGTGGCAGCTGTGGGACAACCTGGTGCAGGTCGTGCAGACCCGCGACTACATGCTGGTCACGGCTTTCCTGAACTCGACCATTCTCACCGTGGCCAGCGTGACGTTGCTGGTGGTGTTCGGGGCAATGGTCGGCTTCGTGCTGCAGCGCAACGCGAAGTCGCGCTGGACGCCGATAGTGAACTTCTTCGTCCTCGCCGGCCTCATCATCCCGCCGGCCGTCGTGCCCACCATCTGGGTCATGCAATCGATCGGCCTGTTCAAGACCCTGCACGGGCTGGTGCTGATCGAGGTCGCCTACGGCCTCAGCTTCTCGGTGCTGCTGTTCCGCGCCTTCATCGCCACCATCCCCCGGGAGCTCGACGAAGCCGCGATCATCGATGGAGCCGGGCCGCTGCGCCTGTTCTTCCAGGTGGTGCTGCCGCTGCTGCGGCCGGTGGTGGTGACGCTGATCGTGGTGCAATCGGTGGCAATCTTCAACGATTTCACCAACCCGCTCTACTACCTGCCGGGCAAGGACAACGTGACGGTGCAGCTGACGCTCTACAATTTCCAGAGCCAGTTCAGCACGTCGTACAACCTGCTGTTCATGAACATCCTGCTCATCACCATCCCGCCGCTGATCGTCTACCTGTTCTTCAACCGCCAGATCGTGGCAGGCATGACCGCGGGTGCGGTGAAGGGGTAGCGGGCGCCTACGCGCCCTCCCCCAGTACCTCGAGGTAGTGCGGGTTGTGCATGAAGCCGAGCACGTTGCCGAACGGGTCGATCACCGTGCCGCCGACGAAATCGCTGTCGGGCTGGAACTGCCGGACCGGGTGATGGACCTTCGCGCCGAGCGACACGGCGCGCTCGACCATGCCGGCGACGTCATCCACGTGCCAGTAGACGATCGCCCCGGCCCGGCCATCGGGCGGCACGACCTCTCCACCGAGATAGCCGGCGAACTTGCCGTCCATCAGCCCCAGCTCCTGCTGGAAATCGCCGATGCGGAACTCGGCATAGCCCGGCCGGTCGAAATACGGCGCGAGCCCGGTGAGCTGCTCGTACCAGGCCTTGGCGCCCTCATGATCGTTGGAGGTGTAGACGACGGTGCAGACACCGCGCGGCTTGGGTTGGGTCATTTGGCTTCTCCTCATCCGATGTGAGGAGCTTAGGCGACACCCCGACCCGATTTTGTCAGCATCATCCCAATCGCCCATATCCCGGGACCGGGGCCCGGTATATAGGTACCATACTAGCTAATTCTCCCGCCTCGGCCGACAATGTCCACGCCCCTCAGCCCGCACGCCCGCAACGTCGCCCTCGTGGTGGCTGCCGCCCTGTTCATGCAGTTCCTCGATGGCGTGATCATCGTCACGGCGCTGCCGCGCATGGCGCTCGATTTCCATGTCGGCACGCTCGAGATGAGCCTCGGCGTCACCATCTACATGCTGGCCGTCGCCACCTGCATTCCAGCTGCGGCTTGGCTGTCGGACCGCTTCGGCGCCCGGCGGGTGTTCCTCGTCGCCATCGCGAGCTTTGTCGTGACCTCGATTGCCTGCGGCCTCGCCCAGGATCTCGGCCAGTTCGCCATTGCCCGTGCCCTCCAGGGCGCCGGCAGTTCCGTGCTCTTTCCGGTGGGCCGTATCATCGTGCTGCGCACCGCCAAGAAGTCCGAGATCGTGCCCGCCATCGGCCTCACCATCTGGCCCGCGCTCTTCGCGCCGGTGCTCGGCCCTGCCCTCGGTGGCTTCATCACCGAGTACATCTCGTGGCACTGGAACTTCTGGATCAACATACCCCTGGGCATCATCGGCCTCGTGCTCGTGGCCGCGATCGTCCCCAAGGACACCGAGTTCAAGGACCGGCCGTTCGATGCACCGGGCTTCGTGCTGACCGGTATCACGCTCGGCTTCATGCTCTACGGCCTCGACGCGCTGGTGCAGGGCAGCTTGCCCAGTTGGATCGCCCTCGCCCTGATCGTCGCCGGCTTTGTCGTGGGTGCTGCGGCGGTGACCTGGCTGTTGCGCGTCGAGCATCCGCTGATCGACCTTCGCACGCTTCGCGTTCGCACCTTCGCTGCCACCGATGCCCAGGCCGGAGTGGTGCTCCGCATCGCCATCAATGCGACCCCGTTCCTGCTGCCGCTGATGTTCCAGGTCGCCTACGGCATGGATGCGCTCAGCGCCGGCGGGCTGGTCGTCATCTACTTCCTCGGCAACCTGGTGATCAAATCGGTCACCACGCCGACGCTGCGCCGCTTCGGCTTCCGCAACGTGCTCACCGTCAATGGCGTGATCGCCGGCATCTCGGTGATCGCTTGCGCCTTGCTGAGCCCGACCCTGCCCTACGCGCTCACCGCCGCGATCCTCTTCGTCGCCGGCGCCACCCGCTCCATGCAGTTCACCGCGCTGGCGACGCTGGCCTTCGCCGACGTTGATGCCGACCAGCGCAGCTCCGCGACCACCATTTCCAGCATGTCGCAGCAGCTTTCGATGGTGTTCGGCGTCGCCGTCGCCGCCGGCTGCCTCAACCTCAGCCAGATGTGGCGCGGCGCCCCGGTGCTCGGCGTTGTCGATTTCCAGATCGCCTATATCGTGATGGGAGCGGTGGTCATCCTCTGTTCGCTGCAACTGCTGACGCTCGAGCGAAACGCCGGCTCCGAAGTCTCCGGACACCGCCGCACGCAGGCCGCTTGATCAGACTTACCCCGACCCATCGGCAATCGTGATTGAAAAGCAGCGCGCGATGATTGACGTCGCACGCGCCTCTGCTAGCAATTGCCGTGGGGATGACGACGCGGCACGTCGCCTCGTCATTGGGGGAACACATGAATTCTGTATTTCGCGCCGCCACTGCTGCGGCATGCTTGGTTGCGCTTGCCGCCTGTAGCGGCGACGCCTGGATCACCGGCGGAGAACTGATCCGGCCGGGCGAGCCCACCGGAACGCTGACCGTCATCAACCAGACCAGCCGCGTCGTCGACGTCATCCTCGTCTCGGAGTGCGGAGCTTCGACCTACGGGCTCAACCGCATGCCCGGCGGCGTCTCGCTCGGGACCGGCGACAGCTACAACTTCACCGTTTCCGCGGGCTGTTGGGATGTCGATGCCGGCTCGGTTGGCTATGGCGAGGCCCGCCAGCGCCTCAACGTCGCCGCCGGCGGCGTAACCGAGTACACCGTCCACGACTGAGGACATCGGTCCCGCGCAGGTGAGGCATGCTTCCATCGGCACTTGCCGATGGAAGGCGGTAGGTGCATGTTTGGTCGTTCCTTTTGACCTGCAGCAGACTCCCACACATGTCCCAGCTTTTTTCGCCGTATACCCTGCGCGGCCTGACTCTCCGCAATCGCACCGTCGTGGCACCGATGTGCCAGTACACGGCGCGGCACGGCTATGCCAACGACTGGCACCTCGTCCATCTCGGCCGCTTCGCCATCGGCGGGTTCGGCCTCGTGATCCTCGAGGCGACCGGCGTGAACCCGGAAGGCCGCATCTCCTACGGTGATCTTGGCCTCTGGGAAGACGGCCAGATCGAGCCCCTGAAGCGTATCGTCGATTTCCTCAAGGCCGAAGGCGCGGCCGCCGGCATCCAGCTGGCCCATGCCGGCCGCAAGGCATCGACGCCGATCGCCTGGCGCCACGGCTTCGACGAGACTGAGGACGAGAAGGTCGAATACGCCTACGAGAACTGGGTACCCGTCGCGCCGAGCGCCGAGGCCCATTCGTCCAATCCGAACTTCCAGACGCCGGCTGCGCTCGACAAGGCCGGCATCGAGTCCCTCGTCGCCGACTTCGTCTCGGCGACGCGCCGGGCCGAGGCCGCGGGCTTCGACCTCATCGAGATCCACGCCGCGCACGGCTACCTCATCAACCAGTTCCTCTCGCCGCTGGCCAACCACCGCACCGACGAGTATGGCGGCAGCCGCGAGAACCGCATGCGGCTCCTGCTCGAGATCACCGATGCCGTCCGCGCCGCCTGGCCGGAGGACAAGCCGCTCGTCGTGCGCATCTCGGCCACCGACGGACGTCCGGACGGCTGGAGCATCGATGACTCGGTGGTCCTCTCGGCCGAGCTGAAGGCACGCGGCGTCGACGTGGTGCATGTCTCGTCGGGCGGCTTCGACGGCGCCAGCATCAAGGCCGGCCCGCTCTACCAGGTGCCGCTCGCCAAGGCCGTCCGCAGCGCCGGCGTGCCCACCATGGCGGTCGGCCTGATTGACGCGCCCGAGGATGCCGAACGCATTCTCACCGAGGGCGATGCCGATTTCGTCGCCTTCGCCCGCACGGCGCTCGACGACCCGAACTGGCCCATCCACGCCCGACATGCGCTCGAGGGCGGCACCTACGACCTGTGGCCCAAGCAGGCACGTAACCGCATGCGCGACAAGGATCGGGTGCTCGGCAGGCACCAGCCGTCCTGATCCCGCGCTCATCCGCGGTTCATCTCCCCGCTCTATGACTGCCGCCGGCAACTTTCGGCGACAGTCATCATTGCGCCCAAGACGCCGCGCACCCATTTCAGGGTTCAACAGGGAGATCGACGCCAATGACCAGCAAAGCCGCTGTCTTTGCCTTGCTAGCCGCGTGGGGTGTCGGATCCTCCGCCTGCCTGCCCGCTTTCGCCGAGGACGCCCTCACCGAATCCGCGACGGAGTCGAAGACCAGCAAGCCCGGCCTCGTCGACCGTGTCTGGACCAAGGCCGATGGCGACCTGCCGGGCGTCATGAGAATCTTCCTCTCCGACGGCACGCTTGTGCAGGATTCCTGCTGGGAAACGCACCGCCTGAGCCCTTGGGAGCTCACCTCGGACACCGCCCTCAAGTGGAACGAGGACGGCATGGACATCGTCGCCGACATCGTCTCGCTGACGGATGGCGAACTGGTCCTCGCCCTCAAGCTCGGCAGCGATGTCGTCGAGGAGAAGTACGTCTCCGCGACCGTGCCCTTCCTCTGCCCGGACATGCCCAAGGGCTGATGCGTTTGCATTGCTCGTGCCGCGGCGGGCTTGGGGCACTCTGCAGTGCTTCGATCAATGCGCCTAAACGATCAGGTAGCCCCGGTAGGCCACCAGCCGGCCGAAGAGCGGCAGGCCGATATCCACCTCGAACCGGTGGCGGCCGCCCTCGTCGACGCGTTCTTCGGCCTTGATGGTCGGCAAGAGGAACCCCGGGAGCGGCATTCCCCATAGCCGCCCGGACACGCGCACCATGTCCAGCCCATCGGTTCGCGGCACGAGTTGCATCCTGATGGCCACGGCCCCGAAACGCTCCTCGATCAGGCCGCCGGGTGCCGCACTCATCACCGACCGCATCGGATGATCGGCGAAGAACCGCGTCCAGTGCTCCCGGCCATCCCGGCTCTCGATCACCACCCGCAGCGGCTGGCGGCCTTCCGTCGCGGGCACGCCGATCAACCGGGCGATGAACCGTCCAACGGCATTGTCGGCAGGAGCGACAACGGCCTCGCCGTCGGCGATGACAGCCGGGCGGCCCCGATGGATCAGCCGTGTCGCTTCCGGCAGGCGATCGAACCCCTCGCCCATCACCCGGCGATAGAGCGGCTTCTCGCCGCGAAAAGCCATCTGGTTGGTCTCGATCGCAAGGCCCTCGAACCACGGCCGGACCTGCTCCAGCGTCAGCATGCCGACCGCCGGCCGGGCACCGGCGCGGATGCGGTGGTCCGCCAATTGCGCCCAGATCAAAGCGGCGGCGGGCACAACGGGTACATACGGTCCATCGCCATCGGCGGCCTTGAGCGACCAGCGCACCACGCGCGGCTCGCCCCGGGCGTCCTGCCCCGATGCTTCCACCAGCATCCCGCCTTCGCTCGTGCCGAAACGGTGGAGCCAGTTGGCGATCGCCGTGCCGATGCCGGCAAAGGGTTTCGCCGACTTCATGATCCCCCATTTCACCGGCAGCGCCGCGAGCGCGATCAGCCAGTTGAGGATCGGCAGTTCCATGCCGGCATCGAACCCGGCCCGGACACGCGGCGCAAACCGCGCCGGAAGCAGGTCGAGGTCGGGCACATCGGCGAGTACGGCACGCCGCCTCGGCAGCCCTTCGATTGCCACCCAGCGCGGATCGTCCCAACCGTGATGGTGCTCCCAGCTGGCCTCGCGAAACACCCGCACGCGCTGCCCGACCCAACTGAGGATCGCCTCGATCACCGAACGCCCCTTCGGCGTCTTGTTACCGGGCACGATCGCGACATCGATGCTGTCGATGCTCAACCAGGCACTGGTCACTCCGTCGAGAACCGCATGCGTCAGCGCCGGCGTCGAACTCGCGCCCGAGATGACGCTGATGCCCACCGCCCGGGCCGCGCTGTCGAAGCGGCTAATGGAGCCGACGAAGGCCCGACTGTCCGCTATATCGAGATAATGGCAGCGCGCACCGATGGCCGCCTCGACGAGCTGGGTGCCGCTCGACTGGAACGGGCCCGAGCAATCGACCACCAGATCGCAGCCGATCTCCTTCAGGCGTTCGACGCCGATGGTGTCCCGATCGAGGTGGACATAGGCGAACTCGCCCTGCTCGTCGATCGCCCGGAGTTCTCGCTGCAGAGGCACCGCTCGCGTCTCGCTGCGCCCGGCAAGGCTGATCCGGAAGGCGTGGCGCCGTGCCAGCAGGCGCGCCAGCCGCGAACCGAACACCCCGCTGCCACCGACGATGAGCACATGCGGGCGGCTCATGCGGCGAGCTCGCGTAACACTGGCGTTTCCAGTCCCAACTGCTTCAACGGACTCAGCAATTGCCCCGAGACCATCGCGGCGAGCAGCCACGGCATGGGCGGCACGCGTGCAATGCCCGACACCAGCACGTCGCGCACGAGCGGCAGGACCGTGCCGTTGGACTGGTAGAAAGGCGTCAGGGTCAGCGACAGGAACTGATAGAGCCGGACATGCCAGCGCCGCAGCTGGGTATAGAGAGCCAGCGCGTCGGCGATGCTCTCGGTGCGGTCGAGGGCGGCGGCCAGGGCGGCGGCATCGAGCAGCGCCATGTTGGCGCCCTGCCCCAGTTGCGGGCTTGTGGCGTGCGCGCTGTCGCCGATGAAGGCGATGCCGTCGCCGGTCGGCAGGCGCAGGGTGTGGTGGGCGTAGCGCGCCAGCGTCAGGTCGTCGAAGCTGTCGATTGCATCGAGGTGCGGCGCAGCGTTGGGCCAGTGGCCGTGGACGACCTCCTTCCAGCGCTCGATGCCCTTTTGCTTCACCGCCGCATATTCGTCCGGTCGCAGGCTCCAGAAGAACGCCGCCATCTCCGGACCATCCTGTCGCTGCCGCCCGACCGGCAGCACCCCGATCATCACGCTGGCCTTGCGATACCGCTGGGTGAGCGCATGGCGATCGAACCCATGGTCGACCCACGGCAACGTGCCCCAGACGGCTCCGTAGGGCAGTTGCCGCGCCGTCGCTGGATGCCTTGCGGCCGCGCGTAGCGGCGAGCCGGCGCCCAGCGCATCGACCACGAGGTCGAACGGACCTTCAAGTCCCTGCGGCCCCCTAAGCCAGCTCGTCTCCTCGCGCTCCATCGTGGTGACGGCAAAGCCGGTGCGGATCGGCAGCCTCTCGGCCATCACCGCATCATGCAGCACGTTGAACAGGGTAGCCCGATGCACCGCCACGGCATGGGCGCCAGGGCCGAGCGGCCGGTAGCCCACATCGAGCACCACGCGACCCGAGCGCGCATCCGTGCCCACCAGCCGATCGATACGCGCGCCGAGCTTGGAGATGGTACCCGAGAGACCGAGGGCCTCGAGCACCGCCAGCCCGGTCGGCTGCAGCATCAATCCCGATCCGACGGGCTGTGGACGTTCGAACCTTTCGAACAGGCGAACGCGATGTCCCGCCCGGTGCAAGAACAGGGCCGCGGCCAGCCCACCCGGGCCGGCACCGGCAATCGCAATGTCCAAAGGTTTCGACAGACTATGCGTCCTCGGCTTCCCGAGAACGAACTAGATCATCACCTGCGTACCGATTTCAACCACGCGGCCGGTCGGAATGTGGAAGTACTCGGTTGCATCGCTGGCATTTCGCGCCAGGGCAATGAAGATGCGATCGGTCCAGAACGGCATGCCGCCCTTCTTGGAAGCCTTCAGCGACCGCCGCGACAGGAAGAACGACGTGCTCATGATGTCGAACTTCCATCCGAGCTTGCGCGCCAGCGCCAGCGCCTTCGGGATGTTCGGCGTCTCCATGTAGCCGAAGGTCACGACCACCCGGTAGAACAGGTCGTTATAGGCATCGATGGTGACCTTCTCCTCGTCGGCGATGCGTGGCGCCGAGGAGGTGACGACCGTCAGGATCACGTTGTGCTCGTGCAGCACCTTGTAGTGCTTGAGGCTGTGCAGCAGCGCAGTCGGCGCACCCTCGATATCCGAAGTCAGGAACACTGCCGTGCCGGGCACCGTGTTCGGCTTCTTCTTGGCGAGGTTCTCAACGAGGAACTGCAGGGGCACTTCGTCACGCCGGGTTTTCTCCGAAAGCCGGTTGCGGCCGACGATCCAGATGACCATCAACCCGGCGAGGATCGCGGCGACGACGGCCGGCACCCAGCCACCCTGGCCGAGCTTGACCGCGTTGGCGACAAAGAAGCCGGTATCGAGCGCGAGGAACGGGATCATCACCAGCAGTGTCGGAATCGGCGACCATTTCCACACCCGCCACATGACGATGCCGAGCAGGATCGTCGTCACCAGCATCACGCCCGACACGGCGATGCCGTAGGCGTGCGAGAGGGAGGAGGAATCCTGGAAGCCCACGACCAGCAGAATCACAAGCACCATCAGGATGCCGTTGACCTGGGGCACGTAGATCTGGCCCGACTGGGTCTCGGATGTGTGCTGCACGGTCATGCGCGGCAGCAGGTTCAGCGCAATCGCCTGCTGCGCCAGCGAGTAGGCGCCGGTAATCACCGCCTGGCTGGCAATGATGGTCGCCGCGGTCGCGAAGATGATCATCGGCAGCCGCGCCCACTCGGCCCACATCTCGTAGAACGGATAGGTGACATTGGCCGGACCGACCGAGAGGACGTATGCCCCCTGGCCGAAATAGTTCAGCAGCAGCGACGGAAATACCAGCGAGAACCACGCGATGACGATCGGCTTCCGGCCGAAATGGCCAAGGTCGACATACAGCCCCTCGACGCCGGTCACGGCGAGGAAGATGGCGCCGATCACAATCAGCGCAATCTCCATATGGGTCCACAGGAACGTTACGCCGTAGGCCGGATTGATGGCGGCCAGCACGCCGGGGTTCTGGACGACCTGGATCAGCCCGCCGATGCCCAGCGTTATGAACCACAGCACCGTGATCGGCCCGAAGACGCGCGACACGCTGTGCGTGCCGAAGCGCTGCACCATGAACAGGGCGACGATCAGCGTCACTGTAACCGGCACCACCCACGACGATAGGTTAGGCGCGAGCAGCGTGACGCCTTCGACAGCCGATAGCACCGAGATCGCGGGAGTGATGATGGCGTCGCCGAAGAACAGCGCCGCACCGGCGATGCCCATGCCGAGTATCCAGACCGGGCGCTTCGCAAAACCGGAGGATGCCAGCGCGATCAGCGACAGCGTGCCGCCCTCGCCCTTGTTGTCGGCCCGCGTGACGAAGAAGATGTACTTCACCGTCACCGTGATGGTGATGGCCCAGACGATCAGCGACAGCAGCCCGAGGATCTCGATGCTGGTTTCCTGCGCCGCCGGACGTGACGCCAGCGCCTGCCGGAAGGCATAGAGCGGGCTCGTGCCGATATCGCCGTAGACCACGCCGATGGCGCCGATCACGAGGCCTGGGAGGGCCTTGTTCTTCGCATCTTGATGGTGGGAAGCGTCGGTGTCGGTGGCGGCTGCGTTATTCACATTCGCCATTGCTGGCTCCGGGTGCGGGCGGCGCTGTCTACACCTAACAGCACCGGCACTCAACACGAAGCGCCTTCACGAGTTGCATGGCTGCCCAGGCGACCGTGGGGATCGAATCGAAAGGGCGGCGCCATGGGAAGCGCCGCCCTGCCGGGGTGCGAAAGGAGGAGAACCCCGGAAACTCATGGCGCTTTCAGGAAAGGTTGGAGACTTTCCCGGTTCAAAAGCGCGTCAACTCGACGGTCCTGCTTACGCGGCCTTGGCGGCAGCGGCAGCATCGGCCTCACGGGCGGTCTTGGTGGCGTTGGTCCACCAGACGAGGTTGTCGAGCAGCTCGGGAACGAACATGTCGAACTTGCCCTTGGCGTCGTCCCAGGTCTGCTGGCCCATCATGATGGGGATGAAGTCCGAACCACCGATATGGACGGCGTGACGGACGGGAACCGCCTGCAGCTCGACCATGATGTTGCGCAGGTGCTCGACGGCACGCGCACCACCCACGGAGCCATAGGCGACGAAGGCCACGGCCTTCTTGATGAACGGCTTGTAGGCCCAGTCGATGGCGTTCTTCAGCGCACCGGTGATCGAGCGGTTATACTCGGCGGTGACGATGATGAAGCCGTCGAACTCGTTGAGCTTGGCCTGCCACTTGGCAGCCACTTCGTTCGGGGTCGGCATCCAGAAGTCCGAGGCTGGGGCATCGAACAGCGGGAGCGGATAATCCTTGAGGTCGACGATCTCGACGTCGATGTCGCCGCGCGCCTTGGCATGCTCCGCGATCCACTTGGCCGGCTTCTCGCCGAAGCGGGTCGGACGCGTCGAGCTGATGATGACGCCAATCTTGGGTTTGGTCATTTGCTGCACTCCAGTATCAAAATGTGACCTAGGCGAAATAAGTGCCCAGGTGGAGGATCCGCAAGTAGGCACGCGAATGGCGCAGGGGCACACGAAGAGCACCCGGTTACATGCGTGTGCGTGCGGTTACACGCCTGTAGGAAATGCGTTTTCCCGGCAGCGCCGGCGGTCCGTCGGTCCTATCCGATCCAAGGGCCGCGATCTGGCGGCAGTTCCGCAACGCAGCGTTCGCTCATCATGAACGGTCGGGGGGTTGGGGCTTCAGCGCAGCCCGAACGCGTAGGTCCAGGCCAGCGCCCTGAGGCCCAGTTCGTCCAGCTCGGGGTGCCTGGGGGACAGCTGCTCGATGGCCCGCTCGGTGACGCTCTTCTTCGAGCGCTTCTCCAGCCCTTCGACCGGCTGCTGCAACTCCTCGAGCAGGCCGACGATGCGTTCCTTGAGTTCGGCGCCGTGCGATGGGCCGAAGCGTGCCACCAGCTGCGGCGTCTTGGCGCGCGGAAACGCCGAGCTGCCGAAGCACGTGTAAAGGACCAGCGCCTCGTTGATCGGATCGCTCATGATCATCCGCAATGCTGCCGCGCTCGAAGCCATAGAAAAGTCCCGTGTCCTGGAGAAGTCCCGAAACTCGTTCATCCACGCTTTGAGCCAGGTGAGGGCGGGCAGCGGCAATTGATGCGGATTTGAAGCCGGCTGGCCGGATGATGGTAACTTTTGCTTCTGCCGGGGTGTTCGTCCGCGCCAAGTGCCTGCCGCGCCTCAACTTTACGCTGTCATCCCGGCGCAGGCCGGGATCCGGCCTGAGGGGTAGCCGCACGGTCACCGGGGTGGAGAGCGCTCAGGATGGGCCCCGGCCTGCGCCGGGGTGACAGCGGGTGTGGGTTGGGACGGGCCCGAAGCCGCCCCGTGGCAGCGGCGGCGGACGGCAGAAATCCCTCTTCGAATGCGAAGGTGCCTTGCTGGGGCGGTGGTCCCGCAAGTGCGTCTCCTCCCCCCTGGTGGGGGAGGGTAGTGGAGCTTGGCGGCTTGCCGCCTAGCGAAACTAGGGAGAGGGGGTCAGCGATGCTTGTGGGCACCGCCCTGCTGCAACGCCGTCCCTCTCTCCCCAGCGCCGCTACGTCGCTTCGCTCCTAGCTCTGCTACCCTCCCCCACCAAGGGGACTGTTTACACGGATCACTTTTGGGATTCTTCTGGGTTGGTGATTTGGGCTGGGAGGATGGGATGCGGTGTCCGCAGTGTGAGGGGACGGATCTGATCAAGCGGGGGCGGAAGGCGGGGCATCAGCGCTATGTCTGCCGCAGTTGCGGCCGCTACTGCACCGA
>JAEWLC010000013.1 GCA_023393475.1 Pseudomonadota bacterium | reverse complement strand
CGTTCTTCGGCAAGGAGCCCCACAAGGGCGTGAACCCTGACGAAGTCGTGGCCATGGGCGCCGCCATCCAGGCCGGCGTGCTGCAGGGCGACGTCAAGGACGTGCTGCTGCTCGACGTGACCCCGCTGTCGCTCGGCATCGAGACGCTGGGTGGCGTGTTCACCCGTCTGATCGACCGCAACACCACGATCCCGACCAAGAAGAGCCAGACTTTCTCGACCGCCGAGGACAACCAGAGCGCGGTGACCATCCGCGTGTTCCAGGGCGAGCGCGAAATGGCAGCCAACAACAAGCTGCTCGGCAACTTCGACCTCGCCGGCATTCCGCCGGCGCCGCGCGGCGTGCCGCAGATCGAGGTGACCTTCGACATCGATGCCAACGGCATCGTGCAGGTTTCGGCCAAGGACAAGGGCACCGGCAAGGAGCAGCAGATCCGCATCCAGGCCTCTGGTGGTCTCAGCGACGCCGACATCGAGCGCATGGTCAAGGAAGCCGAGGCGAATGCCGAGGCCGACAAGAAGAAGCGCGACGCCGTCGAAGCCAAGAACCAGGCCGAATCGCTGATCCACTCGACCGAGAAGTCGCTGAAGGACTATGGCGACAAGGTCTCGGCCGAGGAGAAGGGCGCCATCGAAACCGCGATCACCGACCTCAAGGGCGTGATCGAGGGCGACGATGCCGAAGCGATCAAGGAAAAGACCGCGACGCTGGCCGAAGCTTCGATGAAGCTGGGCGAGGCCATGTACAAGGCCTCGCAGGCTGAAGCCGAGGCCAAGGCCGCCGGTTCCGATGCCCCGGCCGACGATGATGTCGTCGACGCCGAGTTCGAGGAAGTGCCGGATGACAAGAAGTCGGCCTAAGCTCTCCTCAGCGAGTTACGAAGGCCCGGCATCGCTGCCGGGCCTTTTGTTTGTTCCACGTGAATCAGCCTGCCGGAGGCCCGTCGGGCAGGCGCACACGACTCCACATTCCGCCGCCCTTCCAAATCTCGCCGCAAGGCGGCCCAAATGTCTTCACATCGCGCGCTAGAGTGGGCGCGTTGAGAAGTGGATGCGGCAACCGTCAGCAGCGGTGCATCCGGAGGGCGATCAGGTCCAGGCCACCGACCTGATGCCGGGGCGGCGAGACTTCGAAAGGGTTCTTGATGTCATCGGTAGAGGTGCGGCGGTACGCTCAGAACAGCGGACCGGATGCAGCGGCTCCCCTCGAGCCGCCGGCCGAACGGCTGGATGCCGACATGCGGCACGTTCTCGGCGTGCTCGAGCAGATGGGCGGCAAACGCATCGAGCAGTGCAAGTCGCCCGAAGCCCGGGCCTTGCCGACGCTCGACATGGCGTTGCGCCGCATCCTGCGCGACCAGGTCGACGACATGGGCGTCAGCATGGAGATGCGGCTGATCACTGGACACACCGGCGATGTCCGCGCCCGCGTCTATGTCCCGAGCAACGACATCGTCACCGGCCTCCGGCCAATGATCCTCTTCCTGCATGGCGGCGGGTTCGTGCTGGGCGATGTCGACCAGTACGACGCGAGCCCGCGCTCGCTGGCCGCGCGCACCGGGGCAGTCGTCGTGTCGGCGCACTATCGGCAGGCACCTGAACACCGCTTCCCGGCCGCGCACGAAGACGCCTGGGCGGCGTGGCAATGGCTGATCGAGCACGCCGAATCGCTCGGCGGCGATCCGAAGCGCGCCGCGATCGTCGGCGAAGGGTCCGGCGCCAATCTCGCAGTCAACACCGCGATCCGCGCCCGGGCCGAGGACAAGCAGGCGCCGATCCATCTCGGCCTCGTGACGCCGATGGCGGCCATGCTGTTCGACCTGCCGTCGCACCTCCAGAACGAGACCACCTTTCCCTATTCGACCGCGACCCTCCAATGGGCGGCGCGAAAGCTTTTCCGCCACAAGGACGAGGCGCACGATCCTCGCATGAACATCGCCGGCCGCCTCGATCTCGACGGGCTGCCGCCGGCGACGGTGCTCCTCGCCGAGGCCGATCCGCTGCGCTCGGAAGGCGAAGCGCTCGCCGATGCGATGCGCCGCTCGGGCGTCTGGGTCGACGAGACCCTCTACGAGGGCGTGACGCACGGCTTCTTCGGGCTCTACCGGGTCGTCAACAAGGCGATGTTCGCCCATGGACAGCTGAGCCGGAACCTCGTCGCGGCCTTCGATCGCTGAGCCCGCCCGCGGTCGCGCTTTCCTGAACTGCGACGGGAGCGGTGCGTATCCGTACCGCCGCGGTGGATAAGCCACACCGCGCCACTTCGTCGAACGTCACACGTTCGATAGCATTGAAGCGGTCCGCACCTATGGTAAGAGCGCGCAGCAGTACTTATCTAGCCGGAATGCCTGGGACGGGGCTCTGGGCAGCTGGGATCGAGACGGATTGGCCAAACGCGACTTTTATGAAGTGCTCGGTGTGCCCAAGGGCGCCGACGAGGCGGTGCTGAAAGGCGCCTACCGTAAGCTTGCCATGCAGTTCCACCCGGACCGCAATCCGGGCAATGCCGACGCAGAGCACAAGTTCAAGGAAATCTCCGAAGCCTACGACACGTTGAAGGACCCGCAGAAGCGCGCGGCCTACGACCGGTTCGGCCATGCCGCCTTCGAAAATGGCGGCGGCCGCGGCCCGGGTGGCTTCGGCCCGGAATTCACCTCGTCGATGTCCGATATCTTCGAGGACATCTTCGGCGACTTCATGGGCGGCCAGCGCGGCCGCTCGGGCCAGTCGCGCCTGCGCGGCTCGGACCTGCGCTACAATCTCGAAATCTCGCTCGAGGAGGCCTTCACCGGCCGCACCGTCGATATCGACGTGCCGACGCTCGCCACCTGCGATACCTGCGACGGCTCGGGCGCCAAGCCGGGCACCGGCATGTCGACCTGCCGCCACTGCAATGGGCAGGGCAAGGTCCGCGCGGCGCAGGGCTTCTTCACCATCGAGCGCACCTGCCCGATCTGTAACGGCCGCGGCCAGATCCTCGAGCAGGCCTGCACCGATTGCGGTGGCCAGGGCCGGCGCCAGCAGAACCGGACACTCAGCGTCGACATCCCCAAGGGGATCGAGGACGGCACCCGCATCCGGCTCGCCAACGAAGGCGAAGCGGGCCTGCGCGGCGGACCGCCGGGCGATCTCTACATCTTCATCTCGATCAAACCGCACGACCTGTTCCAGCGCGACGGCGCCGACCTTTACGCGCGCGTCCCGATCGCCATGACCACCGCGGCGCTGGGCGGCGAGTTCGAAGTACCGACCCTCGATGCTGCACGCGCCCGCGTAAAAGTTTCGTCGGGCACCCAGCCGGGCCAGCGCGTCCGGCTCAAGGGCAAGGGCATGCCGATCCTCCGCTCGAAGGATTTTGGTGATCTCTATGTCCAGCTCGACGTCGAAACTCCACAGAGCCTTTCCAAGCGCCAGCGCGAACTGCTCGAAGAGTTCGAGAAGGAATCGACGCGCGAGAACTCGCCCACCTCGGAAGGCTTCTTCGCCAAGCTGAAGTCGATCTTCGAGAGCTGATCGTTCGGTCCGGTGACTTTCCGGCGTCATGGCGATGGGCTAGCGTCCGCTCGCCATGACCGACACTCCCTCCCCGAAGACCGCCATCACCCTCTGCGGCTCGCTCCGCAAGGATTCCATCAACGAGCCGCTGCGCCGCCATATGTCGGCAAAGCTCCGCGAGGCCGGGGTCATCGTCACCGACCTCGACCTTGCCGATTTCGAGATGCCGATCTTCAACCAGGATCTCGAGGCGGAGCACACGCCCGAGGCGGCGAAGCGGCTGGCGGACCTGTTCCGCTCGCACGACATCGTCCTCATCATCTCGCCCGAGTACAATGGCGGCATCACCCCGCTGATCGCCAACGTCATCTCGTGGATCAGCCGGCAGAAGCCCAGCCCGTTCCGGCACGCGATCTTCGGCATCGGCGGGGTCAGCGACGGCAAGTACGCGACCATCTTCGCCCTCTCGCACCTGCGCGACAGCCTGAGCAAGGTCGGCGCGCTGGTGGTGCCGACCCTCCTGGGCGTCGGCCCCTATCCGGATGTGTTCGACGAGAACGGCGCGCCGAACGAGGGCAACATCCAGTGGAAGGTCGGCCAGATGGTCCGTGAGCTGACCCACTTCTCGCGCGGCGGCATCTGAGATGACCTACGCGCTCTATGTCACCCACCCGCAGGTGGTGCAGGATCCAGCCGTGCCTGTACCGCGCTGGGGCCTCTCCGAGCGCGGCAGGTCGCGAGCAGAACGATTCGCGAACCATGCACTTGTGCAGGCCGCGACGCGCATCGTTTCAAGCCCGGAAACCAAGGCTCTCGAGCTGGCCGCGATTCTGGCGGCGGCGTCCGGCGTGCCTGTGGAGAGCGGGGATAACTTCGCCGAGAACGACCGGACGAGCACTGGCTATGTCGGACCCGAGCGGTTCGAGGAACTGGCGGACGCGTTCTTTGCCGAGGCGGATCGTTCCACCGCTGGCTGGGAAACCGCTCGCGACGCACAGACCAGAATCGTCGCCGCATTCGAGGCGGCCCTCGATGGGAACGATCCGACGAAACCTGTGATCTTCGCCGGGCATGGCGCGGTCGGCACCCTGCTCAAATGCCGCCTCGGCGGCCGCGCGATCTCGCGCAACGAGGACCAGCGGCGGATCGGCGATCCCGGAGGCGGCAACGTGCTAGTCATCCGCCTTTTCGACCGAGCTCTGCTCACCGACTGGATCGCCATGGAAGCGCTGCCGCCGGCCATTGCCGGTCTCTAGCGTCCGGGCGCCCAATCGCCGACGCCGAAGAGGTCGATCGCATCCTCGAGCGCCGCTTTCAGCCGGTCGAGGCGGGCAATATCGTGATCCACCTCACGCAGCCGCACCGGCCCGGCCGAAGGCACGTCGCCGACCAGCGCCGTGCCCTTCTCGGTGAGCCCCACCAGCCGGGCCCGGCGATCGGCGGGATCGGTCCGTACCGTCACAAGGCCCATGCGGCGCAGTTCGTCGATCGACTGGCCGAGCGTTGCCGGATGCATCACCAGCGCCTTCCGCAATGCCGCAAGCGGCAGCTGCGGGCGCTCGGCACAGATGCGCAGCACCTGCAGCTGCAGCCCGGTGATGCCGAAGCGCTTCCTCAGATCCGCCTCGAATGCCGCCATGGCACGTTCCAGCCGCACCCAGGCGACGGTGGCGGAAAGCGCCTGCTGCTGCATTGAAACCCAACCGAATCTAGTCTGCTATGGCAGCATAGTGAGTGGCGGCCGATGCCGGCGCAAGACTTGACCACGGGCCGCGACGCATGGCACTAGCCGGAAAATCCGGAGACATCTGATGGCAGGAACGCTCATCGTCGCGCTCGATCTCGATACTCGAGACGAGGCCGAACGCCTGGTCGCGCAACTGGGAGATACCGTCGATTTCTACAAGATCGGCTACCAGCTGTTCTACGGCGGCGACGGGCTGAACCTCGGCAAGGCGCTGCTCGCCGCGGGCAAGCGTGTGTTCTTCGATCTGAAGATGCTCGACATCGACAACACGGTCGAAAAGGGCGTCGGCGCGATCGCGAAGACCGGGGCCACCATGGTCACCGTCCACGCCTATCCCAAGGCGATGCGCGCCGCGGCCAGGGCAGCCGAGGGTTCGGGCCTGACCGTGCTCGGCGTCACCGTCCTGACCTCGATGGACGACGCCGACCTCCGGGATGCCGGCTATGCCCGCGATGCTGCCGGGCTCGTCTCGCTGCGGGCCGGACAGGCCATGGTTTCGGGCATCGGCGGCATCGTCTGCTCGCCGAACGAGGCCGAAATGGTGCGCTCGATCGTCGGGTCGGATTACGCCATCGTCACCCCCGGCATCCGGCCGGCCGGCGCGACTGCCGGCGACCAGAAGCGCACCGCCAGCCCCGCCGAGGCCCTGAGGGCCGGCGCGACCCACCTCGTCGTCGGCCGACCGATCACTGCAGCCGCCGATCCGGCCGAGGCGGCGCGGACGATCCTCGCCGATATGTCGGGCGGCGGGACGCGCCTCGCCTAGGGCACGGTCGGCCGGCGTCCCCACGAAAGCCGCGATCTCAGCAATCGGGCTCGTCACGCAGAGATTCCCGCTTTCGCGGCACTGACCCGGTGCGCTATAGGCGACCCAAGGGTTTGCGGGAGAGTGTGTTGTCCGATCTGAGAATCGCAATCGCCGGCGCCGGCGGGAAGATGGGCGGGGCCAATATCCGGGCCATCGCCGCCACGCCGGACCTAATCGTCCATTCCGCCTTCGACCGCGCCGGCGCGCCCGCCATCGGCCGCGATGCCGGCGAACTCGCCGGAATCGATGCCCTGGGTGTCGTCGTCACGGACAACGTCGATGCCGCGCTTTCCGCCGCCGATGCAATCGTTGATTTCACCGCCCCGGCCAACTCGGTGGCGCTGGCGCAGGCGGCCGCCAGGCGCGGGCTCATCCACATCATCGGCACCACCGGTTGCAGCGATGCCGACGACGCGGCCATTGCCGCGGCAGCGGCGAGTGGGGCACGCATCGTCAAGGCCGGCAATTTCTCGCTCGGGCTCAACCTGCTGCTCGGCCTCGTGCGCCAGGCCGCGGCGGCGCTGCCGGGCTTCGACATCGAAATCCTCGAGATGCACCACAACAAGAAGGTGGATGCGCCCTCGGGCACCGCGCTGATGCTCGGCGAGGCTGCCGCACTGGGTCGCAATGTCGACCTCAAGACGCATTCCGTTCGCGTCCGCGACGGCCATACCGGCGCACGCGAGGCCGGCAGCATCGGCTTTGCGACGCTGCGCGGCGGCAATGTCATCGGCGAGCACAAGGTGATCCTTGCCGGCCCGTCCGAGCGCATCGAACTCAACCACATCGCCGACAACCGCGCTTTGTTCGCCGATGGCGCGGTGCGGGCGGCACTCTGGGCGCGCGACCAGCAGCCCGGGCTCTATTCCATGGCCGACGTGCTCGGCTTCAACTGAAGGACACCTGCATGACCGGTACGCTGATCCTCGTGCGCCATGGCGAGAGCGAGTGGAACCTCAAGAATCTCTTCACCGGCTGGCGCAACCCGGACCTCACCGAGAAAGGCATCGGCGAAGCCAAGGCGACCGGCGAGCGGCTGAAGAAGGCCGGCTTCAAGCCCGATGCCTACTTCACGTCGGCGCTGCGCCGCGCCCAGCATACGCTGGACCTGATCCTTGAGACGCAGGGTATCACTGAAGTCACCATCACCCGCTCGAAGCTGCTCAACGAGCGCGACTACGGCGATCTTGCCGGGCTCAACAAGGATGACGCGCGGGTCAAGTGGGGCGAGGAGCAGGTGCTGATCTGGCGCCGCTCGTTCGACGTTCCCCCGCCGGGCGGCGAAAGCCTCAAGGACACGGCGGCGCGCACGCTGCCCTATTTCGACGCCGAGATCCTGCCGCTGCTCAAGGCCGGCAAAACCGTTCTCGTCGCCGCGCACGGCAATTCGCTGCGCTCGATCGTCATGGCCATCGAAGGGCTGACGCCCGAACAGATCCTGAAGCGCGAACTCGCGACGGGCGAGCCGGTGGTCTACAAGATCGGCGCCGACGGGAAGCTCGAGGGGACGGTGGCGGTCTGAGTCTGTCGCCACCCCCGCCAGCCCAGGCAATAGTGCAACATTCCATGGGTCCGCGGGTCAAGCCCGCGGATGACGACTGGTGGATCCAGGGCTGGAAGCCCTAAGCCCCCACCACCCCGCTCTCCCAGCCCAGGATCGCGCGCTTGCGCGGCAGGCCCCAGTGGTAGCCGGTCAGCGCGCCGCTCGTTCCCACCACCCGGTGGCACGGCACGACGAAGCTGATCGGGTTCTTGCCCACGGCCGCACCCACGGCCCGCGCGGCGGTGGGCCTGCCAATATGATTGGCGACGCGCTGGTAGGTCGTTGCCTTGCCTACCGGAATCTTCAGCAGCGTCTCCCAGACCTTGACCTCGAAGTCGGTGCCGATCAGCACCACGCGCACCGGCTGGTCGGCATCCCAGCGCGCGGGATCGAACACCCGCGCCGCGACCGGCGCCACGGCGCGGTCGTCGCGGCGATAGCTGGCGTTCGGCCAGCGATTGGCGAGATCCTCGAAGGCGGCTTCGATGGTGGTATTCTCGTCGGCAAAGCCGATGCCGGAGAGGCCGTACTCAGTCATGGTCAACACGGCGGTGCCGAAGGGCGAGGGCGCGATGCCCCAAGTCATTTCCAGCCCCTCGCCCCGGTTGCGATAGGCGCCGGGCGGCATGGCCTCGTGCGTCACGAACAGGTCGTGCAGGCGCGAGGTCGAGGAGAGCCCGACCTCGTAGGTTGTGTCGAGGACGCTCTGGTTGGCGGCGAGGAGCTTCTTGGCGTGGTTCAGCGCCACGCATTGGGCGAAGCTCTTGGGGCTCAGCCCGCACCAGCGGCGGAAGAGGTCCGTGAGCTGCCGCTCGGTCAGCCCGAGGGCCCGGGAAAAGCGCGGCAGGTCGACTTCGTCGGGCAGGGTCTCGCTGAGATAAGCGATGGCGGCCTGCACGGTCTCGTAGTCCGAATTGGCGATGATGGTTTCGTGCTTGCTCATGGTGGCAAGATAGGCGTCCGGCGCTGCCGTTGCGACCCGGTTTTGACGAATGCGTCCCTAGACGCGGGCCCGCTTCAGCGCCGTGCCGAAGGCCTTGGCGAAGCTCGATTTCTCGTCGTTGTTGAGAAAGGTGCCCACTTCGACGTCGCGGTCGCCGGTCCTCAGATGCAGGCCGGTGGTGCGCTCGTTGAAATCGCGATCGATCACCAGCTTGACGTAGAACGGATTGAACCGCGTCAGCGTCTCCTTGCCGGTGCCGTCCACCTGCTTCAGCTCGAGCTGGTCCGGCCACAGCGTCACCTGCTCATAGCGCTTGCCGTCGCGCTGGTGGGCGAACAGCGCCCAGGCGATCAGGGCGACATCGAGAACCATGAAGCCGACGATCGGCCAGGCGCCCATCGAGAAAAAGACGATGCCGGGGATAGTGGCGAGCAGCGCGACCATGACGATCACCGCACGGAATCCGCGGCGCCCCATCGACCGGTGGGGCGTCAGCTTTGCCGCGAACAGCGGCCTCGCTTGCGTTTGCGTCGTCATCCTGGGCATCACTATAAGCCGAGAATCGGGTTGGCGGAAATGGCGCAGAAAAAAGTGAAGCGACTGCCGAAAGCAGATGTCGAGGCGATTTTCGGCGCTTTTGCGGCGAGCAACCCCGAACCGAAGGGGGAACTCGACTACGTCAACCCGTTCACCCTCCTTGTTGCCGTGGTGCTGTCGGCGCAGGCCACCGATGCTGGAGTCAACAAGGCGACGAAGACTTTATTCCAGCTCGCCGACACGCCCGAGAAAATGGTGGCGCTGGGCGTCGACGGCATCGAGGAACGGATCAAGACGATCGGGCTGTTTCGCAACAAGGCGAAGAACACTTTTGCGCTGAGCCAGCAGCTGATCGAGAAGTTCGAATCCAAGGTGCCGCAGGATCGCGAGGCTCTGGAGAGCCTGCCGGGCGTCGGACGGAAGACCGCCAATGTCGTCCTCAACATCGCTTTCCGGCAGCCGACCATCGCAGTCGATACCCACCTCTTTCGCGTCTCCAACCGCACCGGGCTCGCCCCCGGCAAGACTCCGCTCGAGGTCGAGCAGGGGCTGCTGAAGGTCGTGCCCGACCAGTACATGCTGCATGCGCATCACTGGCTGATCCTGCACGGCCGTTACATCTGCAAGGCGCGCAAGCCCGATTGCTGGCGCTGCATCATCCGGGACTGGTGCCGGTTCGAGCCGAAGACCCCGCCGCCCAAGTCGACCTGAGCGCCGACGTCAGGCGCCGTAGCCGCGCGCCATCGCGGCGGCAAGGGCCGGGATGAAGACGAAGAGCGCGACCTGCAGCCACAGGAAGCGGCGCGCGCCGAGCACCTCTTCCGCCGGCGGCTCGTAGCCCGCATCGGACTTGGCCGCCCTGCGCCAGCGCGCGATCTGCCGTGTCGCCGGGATCGAGGCGATGCCGACACCGACAAAGGCCAGCATCTTGGCCCAGAAGACCCAATTGCCGACGTAGTATTGCCAACCCGCGGCGCCAAAGATCACGCGCACGATGCCGACGATCACGGCGAGCCCGGCGATCGCACCATAGGCGGCGTCCAGCCTGGCGAGCTGGCCGAGCCGTCGCGCCTCGAGGCCGGGTCGCAGCAGCATGAACTCGGCCGCGAAGGCACCGACAAGCGTGAAGACCGCGAGATGGTGGAGAATGGCCAGGGTCAGATCCAGCATGGTAACATATCCTTCCTCCTCGACGCGGCCGAGGCAGCATGTTAACACTGTACTCATCTAGATAGGCCCGCATGTAATCAATGTCAACATCCGATCCGTCCGACCGCTACCATCACGGCGACCTGCGCCGGGCCCTGGTCGACGCCGCGCTCGATGCCCTAGCCGAGGGTGGCACCGAGGCTGTCGGCCTGCGCGACTTGGCGCGGCGGGTCGGCGTGTCCGCGGCGGCGCCGTACCGGCATTTTCGCGACAAGCAGGCGCTGATCCAGGCGATCGCGGCCGCGGGGTTCGAAAAGTTCGGGACCGCAATAGACGAGGCGAAGGAGGGCGTGCCGGCCGGCGAGCAGTTCGCCAACATGGCCGAGGCCTATGTGCATTTCGCGCTCGGCAACCCGCGGCTCTACCGGCTGATGTTCTCATCCGAGCTCGGAACCTTCGAGGATCCCGACTTGAGGCGCG
The DNA here is from genome assembly GCA_023393475.1 of Pseudomonadota bacterium. Lineage (GTDB taxonomy): Bacteria > Pseudomonadota > Alphaproteobacteria > Rhizobiales > Devosiaceae > Devosia_A. The sequence goes on along the minus strand of JAEWLC010000013.1, from coordinate 9,324 downwards.
CCGCCGACGCTGCCTATGCCAGCCTCGCAGTCGCGGCGGCCAAGGAGGATCCCGAGGCGCCGGGCGAGGCGGCCATCAGTGCCTGGGCGTTCGTGCACGGCCTGTCGCTGCTGCTGCTCGACGGCCAGCTGCTCGGCGTCACGGCGGACAGCGCCGAGCCGCTCATCCGCAAGCTGGCCCGACGCGGCGTCACGCGGCTGCGGAGCGGCCAGAATCCCTGATTCCGTTGCACCGCGACGAAATCTCCTCTAAGTCCGGCGCCGGCTCGTTTTTCTACATATCAGACAGGGATTGCCGATGGCCGAGGCCCGCTTCGACGTATTGACCATCGGCAACGCCATCGTCGACGTCATCGCCCCCCTCGAACCCGGTTTCCTCGAGCGCGAAGGCCTCTCCGAAGGCATCATGCATCTCGTCGATGCCGAGCGCAGCGCCTACCTCTACGAGCTGATGCCGGCCAACAAGCAGCAGATCTCGGGTGGCAGCTCGGGCAATACCGCTGCCGGCGTCGCCTCGCTCGGCGGGCGCGCCGCCTTCGTCGGCAAGGTCGCGGCCGACGATCTCGGCGATGTGTTCGAGGACGACCTTAAGCGCATCGGGGTCCACTATGGCGTCTCCCGCCTCGTCGACGGCCCGGCGACCGCTCGCTGCATGATCCTCGTCTCGCCGCATGGCGAGCGGACCATGAACACCTATCTCGGCGCCTGCCACCAGCTCACCACCGCCGACATCAAGGAAGATGAGATCGGCGGCGCCACCATCACCTACATGGAAGGCTTCCTGTGGGATCCGACCGAGGCCAAGAAGGCCTTCGTCACGGCGGCGCACTACGCCCACAAGCACGAACGCGCCGCCTCCTTCACGCTCTCGGACCCCTTCTGCGTCAACCGCTACCGCGACGAGTTCCTCGACCTGATCCGGTCCAAGACCATGGACATCGTGTTCGGCAATATCGAAGAGCTGAAGTCGCTCTACCAGACCGATTTCCACGGCGCCGTGCAGGCGATCGCCCAGGATGCCGAGACCGCCGCCATCACCATGGGCGCACAGGGCGCGATGGCCATCCACAACGGCGAGATCATCACCGTGCCCGCCTATGCCGTGCCCGAAGTGGTCGATGTCACCGGCGCCGGCGACCTCTTCGCCTCGGGCTTCCTCCTCGCCCTCGCCCGCGAACGCGACCTCCGTACCGCGCTCCAGGCCGGCTGCCTCGCCGCCAGCGAAGTCATCTCCCACATCGGCGCCCGCCCGGTCCGCGACCTCAAGCAGATGGCCGCGGAACACGAGGTCGGGATCTAGCCCGCCACTTCCGACGCACTGCGTTGACTGGCCCACCGTCATCCCCGGGGCGAAGACCCGGGGACCCCAGCGATGTCTTAGCCGCCCATGGGTCCGCGGGCTAAGCCCGCGGATGACGACTGAGAGGGTTCGGGAAGGCTAGACCTTCCGCAGCGCGACCCGCTCGATCGTGTGGCTCGAACCCTTGGTGAGCACCAGGTCGGCGCGGCTCCGGGTCGGCTGGATGTTGTCGCGGAGGTTGGGCAGGTTGATCTCGGTCCAGGCCCACATGCCGAACTTCTCCGCTTCCTCGGCGCTCATTTGGGTGAAGCGGTGGAAGAAGCTCTTGGGGTCGGCGAAGGCGGTCTGGCGCAGCCGGCGGAAGCGCTCCATGAACCAGGCCGTGAGGTCGGCCTCGGCGGCGTCGATGAAGATCGAGAAGTCGAGGAAATCGGAAGCAAAGACGATGGGCTTGCCCGACTTGGGCAGTTCGCCCGGCTGCAGGATATTCAACCCCTCGACGATCAGGATGTCCGGCCGGTCGATGGTGGTGAACTGGCCCGGCACCACGTCGTAGACGAGGTGCGAATAGACCGGCACCTTCACATCGGGTTTTCCGGATTTGATATCGGAGAGGAAGCGGATCAGCGCCTGTCGGTCGTAGCTCTCGGGAAAGCCCTTGCGGTCGGCCAGCTTCAGTTCATCGAGCTTCGCATTCGGGTAGAGGAACCCGTCCGTCGTCACGAGGTCGACCTTAGGCGAACTGGGCCAGCGGCTCAGCAGCGCGCGCAGGATGCGCGAGGTGGTGGATTTCCCCACCGCCACCGATCCGGCGACGCCGATGATGTAGGGTACCTTGCGGTCGTCGGCGCCGAGGAAGCGCGTCGAGGCGCGGTGCAGTTCCTGCGTCGCCTCGACATAGAGCGAGATCAGCCGGCTCAGCGGCAGGTAGATCTCCTCCGCCTCGGCAAAGGAGATCGGGTCGGTCAGGGCACGCAGCCGCTCGATGTCGGCCGGCTCGAGCGTCATCGGCTCGTCGGCGCGGAAGCGGCTCCACTCGGCCTTGGTGAAATAGTGGTAGGGCTCGAGTTTGCGCTCGTCCGGCGTCACGTGGGCTGCCCCCGCGAGGCCTTTTCCTGGAGGCCCGATTGCGCCGTGCGGCGCTCGAGCTGCGCCATCACGTCGCTCAGCGGGACGTCCGCGGCGCGCAGCAGCACCAGCAGGTGATAGAGCACGTCCGAAGCTTCGCCCGCGGTACCCTTCTTGTCCCTGGTCACTGCGGAAATGATGATCTCCGCCGCTTCCTCGCCGAACTTCTTCGCGCAGCGCTCGACGCCGCCGGCCAGCAGCTTTGCCGTATAGCTCTCGTCCGGCGGGGCCCCGGCCCGGGCAGCGATGCGCTGGTCGAGGTCTTCGAGGGTGAAGGCCATCAGATTTCTCCCGCGTTGGTGTCGCGCCGCATCGGTATGCCGTGGCGCTCCATGTAGTCCTTGGCCTCGCCCACCGTGTAGGTGCCGAAGTGGAAGATCGAGGCGGCAAGCACCGCCGAAGCATGCCCCTCCTTCACCCCGTCGACGAGGTCGTCGAGCGAGCCGACGCCGCCCGAGGCGATCACCGGCACCCGCACGCTGTCGGCAATCGAGCGCGTCAGCTTGAGGTCGAACCCTGACTTGGTGCCGTCGCGGTCCATCGAGGTGACGAGCAGCTCACCGGCGCCGCGCTCGACCATCCGGGCGGCGAATTCCACCGCGTCGAGCCCGGTCGGGTTGCGGCCGCCATGGGTGTAGATTTCCCACTCGTCCATGTTCTGCTGGCCCGGCGCCTGGGTCTGGCGGCGGCGGGCATCGACGGACACGACGATGCACTGGTCGCCGAACTTGTCGGCGGCGCGGGCGATGAAATCGGGGTCGTTCACGGCGGCGGAGTTGATCGAGACCTTGTCCGCCCCGGCGAGGAGCAACTTCCGGATATCCTCGAGCTTTCGCACCCCGCCGCCCACGGTCACCGGCATGAAGCAGTGCTCGGCGGTGCGCGCCACGACGTCGAAGATGGTGTCGCGGTTTTCGTGACTGGCGGTGATGTCGAGGAAGGTCAGCTCGTCCGCGCCGGCGGCGTTGTAGGCGATGGCCGCCTCCACCGGATCACCGGCGTCGATCAGGTCGACGAACTGCACGCCCTTGACGACGCGCCCATCCTTCACGTCGAGGCAGGGGATGATGCGGGTCTTGAGCGTCATTTGGACGTGTCCTTGGGGCGCTTTCTCAGCTTGGTCCAAATTGCGGCGCCAAGGCTGAACAGCCAGAAGAAGAAGGCGAAGAGGCCCATGAGGCCGATAAGGGGCGACAGGATCCCCGTGAAGCCGAGATAGATCAGCAGGAGGATCGGCAGGATGGCGATGCCGTACCACCAGAGGTCGACCTTGCCAATCAGCACCGGCTTGTTGCGCGTCTCAGGCATCGAAGCCGACCTTCCGCTTCCAGCGCATCCGGTGCCAGTAGAGGATGCCGATCCAGGCAAAGAGGAGCAGGATTCCGGCCGGCCAGGTGAAGAGCGCATACCAGAAGGTGTTGGCCATCGCCTGCAGCTCACCGGCCTTGTCCACGCCGTCGACCATGCAGGGATCGAGCACCCCGTTGGTGACCGTGCAGCCGTGGCTCTGCGCGACGTTGGCGGCATAGACGGTCAGCGCGATCGGCGCCATGGCGCCCACAAAGATCAGCACCAGCGCGATCAGGTAGGGCCACCACGGAAAGCGCGGGGCTGTCACGCCGCCCTCACCTGCTTCAGGAGAGCCAGCGCTTCACGTGAATCAATGCGCCCGTCATAGAGGGCGCGGCCCGAGATGGCGCCTTCGAGCAGCTGGTATTGCGGCTCGGTCATGGTGCGGATGTCGTCCATCGAGGCGAGGCCGCCCGAGGCGATCACCGGGATCGACACGGCCTTCGCTAGCTCCAGCGTCGAGGGCCAGTTGATGCCCTTCAGCACGCCGTCGCGGTCGATGTCGGTATAGATGATCGCGGCGACGCCCGCGCCCTCGAAGCGCTTGCCGAGTTCGATCGCCGTCAGTTCCGACGTCTCGGCCCAGCCCTCGACCGCCACCTTGCCACCGCGGGCATCGATGCCGACGGCCACCTTGCCCGGGAATTTCCGCGCGGCTTCGCGAACCAGTTCGGGATCGCGCACCGCGACCGTGCCGAGGATGACGCGGGCAAGGCCCTTTTCCAGCCAGCTCTCGATATGGGCGATGGTCCGGATGCCGCCGCCGAGCTGCACCGGGAATTTCACCGCCTTGAGGATGGCTTCGACCGCCGCGCCGTTGACGCTCTCACCGGCGAAGGCGCCGTTGAGGTCGACCACATGCAGGTAGTCGAACCCCTGGTCCTCGAACGAGCGTGCCTGCGCGGCCGGATCGTCGTTGAACACGGTCGCCTGCGCCATGTCGCCCAGCTTCAGCCGGACGCACTGGCCATCCTTCAGGTCGATGGCGGGAAAGAGGATCATGGTTTCCACTTGAGGAAATTGCCGATCAGGGTCAGGCCGAGAGTCTGGCTCTTTTCGGGGTGGAACTGGGTGCCCAGCATGTTGTCGCGGCCGACGATGGCGGTGACCGTCTGGCCGTACTCGGCCGTCGCCACGAGCGTCTCGGGACGCTCGGTCGCCAGGTGATAGGAGTGGACGAAATAGGCGTGCAGCCCATCCGGTCCGTCGGGGATGCCATCGAGCAGCGGATGCGGCCGGGTGAACTGCAGAGTGTTCCAGCCCATGTGCGGGACCTTGAGCCCGCCGGTCGGCTCGATGCGTACCACCGCGCCGGGGATCCAGCCGAGACCCCTGGTCACCGCCTTCTCGCGGCCCTCGGTCGCCATCAGCTGCATGCCGACGCAGATGCCGAGGAACGGCACGCCGGCACCGATCACGCGCTCCTCGAGCACCTCGACCATGCCGGGGACGGCATCGAGCCCGGCGCGGCAGTCGGCGAAGGCGCCGACGCCCGGCAGGACGATCCGGTCTGCGCGGCGGACCAGTTCGGCGTCGTCGGTGACGAAGATCTCGTCGCCCGTGCCGGTTTCCCGCGCGGCGCGTTCGAAGGCCTTGGCGGCCGAGCGAAGATTGCCCGCGCCGTAGTCGATAATGGTGACTGTGCTCATGGGACCTGGCGCTTCATGTATTCGACGAGGGCGAGGTCCTCGGCGGCCGCGACATAGTCGCCCTGGTAGGCAGCGCCCGACTTTGCCGTCTTGACCCGGCGGAAGGCCGGCGCCTCGAAACCGATCAGGGTGGCGAACAGCACGTAGAGCCAGAAGCCCGCCTCGCCGCCGATCCAGAAGGACAGCGCGACGATCGCCGCGGTGCCCAGAACCCAGCCGGCGAGCAGCAACCAGAGCCCGTGCACCAGCGCGTGAACCGGCGGCAGCAGGGCTGCGGACCAGCTGAAGCGATCTGCCACAGCGATGGGCACTTGGTTTTCGTCCCGGTATAGGGAATAGAGGGTCACTGAGATTTGCCTCAACGGCTCGAGCAGAGTTTCGAGTTCGCCATAGACGAAAAGGCCTGCGGTTGGAAGCGCAGAGCCGGTTAAGGAGACTGAGCATGGCCACCAATAACGACAACCCGCACGCTCCCGGCGAAGACGTGATCGATCCCGGCGCACCGTTCCTCGGCTGGATGGGCCTGGGGCTCATCGCCTTCATGGCGGTGTTCACCGCCTTCGTGCTGATCGCTGCGGCCTCGCAGGGCTTCAGCTAAGCACGACGCCCCGCGGCGCCGGCCTAGAGCGATCCCTTCGTCGAGGGGATCGCATCTGCCGCCCGGGGATCGATCTCCACCGCATCACGCAGTGCCCGCGCCAGCGCCTTGAAGGCGCTTTCGGCGATATGGTGGTTGTTGTCGCCGTAGAACGTCTCGACGTGCAGCGTGATGCCGGCATTCATGGCGAATGCCTGGAACCACTCGCGGAACAGCTCGGTGTCCATCTCGCCGACCTTGTCGCGGGTGAACTCGACTTTCCAGACAAGGAACGGCCGGCCCGAGACGTCGAGCGCGACGCGGGTCAGGGTGCCGTCCATCGGCAGGTCCGACGACGCATAGCGCCGGATGCCCTTCTTGTTGCCCAGCGCCTTCTTCACCGCTTCGCCGAGCGCGATGCCGACGTCTTCCGCCGTGTGGTGGAAGTCGATATGCAGGTCGCCCTTGGCGCGCACCGTCATGTCGATCAGCGAGTGCTTGGACAGCTGGTCGAGCATGTGGTCGAGAAAGCCGATGCCGGTCTGCATGTCATGCTTGCCCGTGCCGTCGAGGTTCACCGACACGGTGATGTCGGTCTCGTTGGTCTTGCGGGCGATTTCGGCAGTACGCATGGCAGTGGTTCCGGTTGTCGCGGCGGCTCTAGCAGATAGCGCCCGAGCGGTGAAGATGCGGTGAAGGCCGTCCCGTGGCCCGGTAACCTCCCGGAAACTACCCAACCGTCTAGCCCGGTTTGCATTCCCCGGTCCGGCGCCTAAATAAGGCAGAACAGTTCTGGAGTTATTTCCCCATGTCGCAAGACAACGAGTTCCCCGGCTGGCACGGCACGACGATCGTTGCCGTCCGCAAGGGCAACAAGGTGGTGGTCGCCGGTGACGGTCAGGTCTCGGTCGGCAACACCGTGATGAAGCACAATGCCAAGAAGGTCCGGCGCCTCGCCGACGGCAAGGTGATCGGCGGCTTTGCCGGCGCCACCGCCGATGCCTTCACGCTGTTCGAGCGGCTCGAAGCCAAGCTGATCCAGTATCCGGACCAGCTCATGCGCGCGGCCGTCGAGCTGGCGAAGGACTGGCGCACCGATCGCTACCTGCGCCGGCTCGAGGCTATGATGATCGTCGCCGATAAGGACACGACCCTCGTGCTCACCGGCACGGGCGACGTCCTCACCCCAGACCACGACACCATCGCCATCGGCTCGGGCGGCAACTACGCCTATTCGGCGGCGTTGGCACTCTCGGAGAATACCGAGATGGACGCCGAGGAGATCGCGCGCAAGGCGATGAAGATCGCCGCCGAGGTCTGCATCTACACCAACGAAAACGTCACGCTCGAAACCATCGAGAAGTGATTTGAGCTACACGGTCCGCCGCCTCAGCGCCGACGACTCCGCCGCCTACCGGACCATCCGGCTCGAAGGGCTGGAGGCCGCTCCGGCGGCGTTCGGCGCTTCGCTGGCGGAAGACACGGCCCTCCCCGACGAGGAGTGGAAGGCACGGCTGACGCGGAACTTCGCCTATGGCGTGTTTGCGGGCAGCGAGCTGGGCGGCATTGCCGGCTTTTATTCGGAAGGCGGCGACAAGACCAGGCATCGCGGCCACCTTGTCGGCGTCTACACGCGTCCGGCATTCCGCGGCACGGGAGCCTCCCGGCTGCTGCTCGGTGCGGTGATCGCGGAAGCCGGCAAGCACGTGCAGTTCCTCTACCTGCAGGTGACGCAGGACAACACACCGGCCGTGCGGCTCTACGAGCGCATGGGCTTTGTCGTCTACGGCAAGGATCCGGGCGGCCTGATGGTCGACGGGGTCATGCACCAAGACTACCTGATGATGCTGCGCCTCGATGAAGGGCAGCGGAAAGTGACAGATGATGAGTGACACCAATTTCTCGCCGCGCGAGATCGTCTCCGAGCTCGATCGCTATATCGTGGGCCAGCATGACGCCAAGCGCGCCGTCGCCGTGGCGCTGCGCAACCGCTGGCGCCGCCAGCAGCTGCCGGAAGATCTCCGCGCCGAGGTGACGCCCAAGAACATCCTGATGATCGGGCCGACCGGCGTCGGCAAGACCGAGATTTCGCGCCGGCTCGCGAAACTCGCCCAGGCGCCGTTCATCAAGGTCGAGGCGACCAAGTTCACCGAGGTCGGCTATGTCGGCCGCGACGTCGAGCAGATCGTGCGCGATCTCGTCGAGGCCGGCATCTCGCTGCTGCGCGACAAGAAGCGCAACGAGGTGCAGGCGCAGGCCCATCACAATGCCGAGGAGCGCGTGCTCGACGCGCTGGTCGGCTCGTCCGCCTCGCCCTCGACCCGCGACTCGTTCCGATTGAAGCTCCGCAACAACGAGCTCGACGACAAGGAAATCGAGATCGAGATGCAGCCCTCGGGCTATCCGGGCGGTTTCGAGATTCCCGGCATGCCGGGCGCCAATATCGGCGTCATCAACATCCAGGATATGCTCGGCAAGGCCTTTGGCGGCCGCGGCGTGAAGCGCAAGGTCAAGGTCAAGGACGCCCACCAGCCGCTGATCGCCGAAGAGGCAGACAAGCTGCTCGACCAGGACCAGCTCAACAAGGAAGCCGTCGACCTCGTCGAGAACCACGGCATCGCTTTCATCGACGAGATCGACAAGATCGTGAACCGCGAAGGCGGCTACGGCGGCGGCGTTTCGCGCGAGGGCGTGCAGCGTGACCTCCTGCCGCTCATCGAAGGCACGACGGTCTCGACCAAGTACGGCCCGGTGAAGACCGACCACATCCTCTTCATCGCCTCGGGCGCGTTCCACGTCGCAAAACCCTCGGACCTCCTGCCGGAGCTGCAGGGGCGCCTGCCGATCCGCGTCGAGCTCAAGGCACTGACCCGCGACGACCTGATCGGCATCCTCAACGACACCGATGCCAGCCTCATCAAGCAATACGTGGCCCTGATGAAGACCGAGGGCCTCACTCTCGACTTCAGCCCCGACGCCATCGAGGCGATCGCCGACGCCGCCGTGCACGTGAACTCGACCGTCGAGAACATCGGCGCCCGCCGCCTCGCCACCATCCTCGAGCGGCTGGTCGAAGACATCTCGTTCGACGCGCCGGACAAGTCCGGCCAGACCATCCAGATCGACAAGACCTATGTGAACGACCGCATCGGCAAGATGGCCGCGGACACTGATTTGAGCCGGTTCGTGCTGTAGCCTGACTGATAGAGACGGCCCCCTCCCGGCCTCCCCCATGAAGGGGGAGGTGAAGGGTCGAGTTGCTGTCTTCGATCGTGCCTCAACACCGGTCGGCACCTCCCCCTTCATGGGGGAGGATGGGAG
>JAEWLC010000011.1 GCA_023393475.1 Pseudomonadota bacterium | reverse complement strand
GTTGGGAGCCGGGCCGGCGTTGGGGTTGGCATTGGGATTGGGGGTTGCGTTGCCAGCCCCATTTCCATGGGACACTGGCGTCACGGCCTCTGGAGGCGCGGCGAGGTCCGTGGCGAGGACCGCGGTGCCGGCGCTGACCTCGGCTGCAACGCCGGTAGCGGTATCCACGACGATGACCTCACCCTCCGCGACCGAGATCTGGCCTGTCGCGGCATTGCAGGTGAAACCGGCGCTGCGCTCGTTCACGGTGATGGCAACGGCCTGGGTACGCAATACGACGGGCCGCGCCCGCCGCTGCTTGATGTCCACGGAGACGACGCCGCCGAACTGGGTGATGACGGTTCCTCCGCCGGGGCTGTCGCTGTCGATGCGCATCGCGCTCTCCGACCTGAGCCTGATCACGATCCCGCCTGCGGTGAGTTCGGCGCTCGCCCCGCGCAAGGTACGGACCGGCACGCCGATACTGATCTTCTCGCCACTCACGACTTCGATCCAGGCGTCCGCTTCCATCCGGAATACTGGTCCGCTTGCGGACAACAGCAGCCAGTCCGCCGCCACGGCCGGAATTGCTCCGACCAAGAGGAAGAATATCATCGTCCCAAGCGAGATGGTGTGGCGCAGAACGAAAACTATCGGGCTCGATCTCCTCGGCACCGCGTGCCCCCTCGATCAACTTTTCTTCGGCAGTCATCCCGGCCGACCGGGTGTGTTTGGCTAACTCATTGGTACGGCGCGCGTTTACGCTATTTGTCGGAACTATACCGACCTGAGACCCATACCCCAATGGCGACCTTGGGCCGTAATTCCCAGTTCCGAGTGTGGTTACAGTTTCCTTAACAGAACAACAGTCAATCGTGCCTTAGTAAACTACTCTTCCAGTGCCGATGCGATGCCCGAGGCCATGGGGCTGTATCGGATCCCATAGTAAGAAGTGACGGACGACTGCGGCCCGTCCTGAAGCTTCCTTTCCCCGGACATCCGTGTTCGCCGGGGGGTTGGAGTTCAACGTGGCCGCTCACCGTGCCGTATCTTTCTCGAATGATCACAGCGACAAGCCAGTCGCGGTCGTTACCGGCGGAGCCGGGTTCGTCGGTTCGCACCTGTCGGAGCGATTGCTGGCGAGCGGCTACCGGGTCATCTGCATCGATAACCTGCAGACCGGCCGCATGGGCAATATCAAGCCCTTGCTGGGCAACCCAGACTTCGTGTTCCGGCAGCACGATGTCGTCGAGCCCCTGAAGCTGCCGCTGCAGCGCGTCGCGCGTATCTACAACCTCGCCGCCGCAGCTTCGCCGCCGCTCTACCAGCGCGATCCCATCCATACGCTCAGGACCAACGTGCTCGGCGCACTGAACGTGCTCGAGCTCGCACGCCGGACGGGAGCGCGGATCTTCCAGGCGTCCACCTCCGAGGTCTATGGCGACCCCGAGGTCCATCCGCAGCCCGAGACCTACCTGGGCAACGTCAACTGCTATGGTCCGCGGGCCTGCTACGATGAAGGCAAGCGCACGGCCGAGACGGCCTTCTTCGAGTATCGCCGGCTGCACCGGGTCGATACGCGCATCGCCCGCATCTTCAACACCTACGGTCCGCGGATGAGCCCCGACGATGGCCGCGTCGTCTCGAATTTCATCGTCCAGGCGCTGCGGGGCGAGGACATCACCATCTACGGCGATGGTAGCCAGACCCGGTCCTTCTGCTTTGTCGATGACTTGGTCGAGGGCATCCAACGACTGATGGCGACCGAGACGGCGCCGCCGGCACCGGTCAACCTGGGCAATCCGGGCGAGTTCACCATGCTCGAACTGGCAAAGCTCGTGCTGGATCTGACCGGGTCGCGGTCGCGGCTCGTCTACCGGCCGCTGCCGCAGGACGATCCGCGCCAGCGCCGACCGGATATCGCCAGGGCGCGGGAACTGCTCGACTGGGCGCCCAAGGTTCGCCTTCGCGACGGCCTGGTCCGCACGATCGCGCATTTCGATGCCGAGCTGGCCCGCACCCGCACTGCAGAGCTGGCGCTCACATGAAGCAGGCCCTGCTTATTACCGGCGGGGCCGGGTTCATCGGCAGCCACACGGCAAAACAGCTCGCGACCGCCGGCTACCTGCCGGTGGTGGTGGATAACCTGTCGACCGGCCATCGCGACGCCGTGCGCTGGGGGCCGCTGGTCGAGGCCGATATCCGGGATACCGAGGCGCTGGTGGCGACGATGCGGCTGCACCAGCCGCAAGCGGTCATCCACTTCGCGGCCAACGCCTATGTGGGCGAGTCGGTCTACGATCCCACCAAGTACTATCGCAACAATGTCGAGGGCACGCGGTCTCTCCTCGATGCCTGCCGCCAGGTCGGCGTCGACAAGCTCATCTTCTCCAGCAGCTGCGCGACCTACGGTGTCCCCGCCAGCCTGCCCATTCGCGAGGACGATCCGCAGCACCCGATCAACCCCTACGGGCGGACCAAGCTGGTCGGCGAACAGATGCTGGCCGATTGCGAGGTCGCCCATGGACTGAAGTTCGTAGCGCTCCGCTATTTCAATGCCGCGGGCGCCGACCCCGATGGCGAGCTGAGCGAGCGCCACGAGCCGGAAACCCACCTGATCCCGCGGGCGCTGCTCGCTGCCTACGGCCAATTGCCCTATCTCGAAGTCTTCGGCAGCGACCTGCCGACGCCCGATGGGACCTGCGTCCGGGACTATATCCACGTCACCGACCTGGCGCGGGCCCATGTCATGGCCGCCGCCTACCTCATCGCGGGAGGTGCCAGCACACGGCTGAACCTCGGCACCGGGCGCGGTACATCGGTCCGCGACGTGCTCGATACCATCGAGCGCATCACCGGCCGCCGGGTGCCGGCCATCATGCGTCCGGCCCGCGCCGGCGATCCGCCGACGCTCTTTGCGGACGGAAGCCGCGCCGCGGAAGTGCTCGGCTTCGTGCCCGAGTTCTCGGACCTCGACACCATCATCGGCACTGCCGCCCCATCGTTTGCAGGTGAGGTGCGCGATGCCGGATAAGAGCAGGCCCTCCAACGGATTGTACCTGCTGCCCGTGCTTGGCATCGGTACCGGTGCCATGCAGGCGGTGGGGACGATCGTCTGGGCCCTCTGCTTCGTCTTCTTCTGGTCCTGGTGGCTGCGCCCGGAGCACTTCTCCTCGCCGCTCGCCTACGCCGTGGTGTCATTCTGCCTGCTGTGGGTGACGCTGACGCCGGCCTATTTCCTGCTGGTCTTCAGCCGTTCGCGACGCCCCTCACCAGCGACGGCCATTCCGGACGGACTGCGCATCGCCATGGTCGTGACCAAGGCGCCGAGCGAGCCGTTCGAGATCGTCGAGAAGACGCTGCGCGCCATGCTCGACCAGGACGTGCCGCACGATACCTGGCTCGCCGACGAGGCGCCGAGCCCCGAAACCCTCGCCTGGGCGGAGGCACACGGCGTCAGGGTTTCCACCCGCTTCGGCATCACCGAGTACCATCGCACCACCTGGCCGCGGCGCACCCGCTGCAAGGAAGGCAACCTCGCCTATTTCTACGACCACTACGGCTACGACAACTACGACGTGGTCGTGCAACTCGACGCCGATCACGTGCCGGAGCCGGGTTACCTCAGGGCCATGGTGCAGCCCTTCGCCGACCCCCGGGTGGGCTACGTCTCCGCGCCGAGCATCTGCGACAGCAATGCGAAAGCCAGCTGGTCGGCCCGCGGACGGCTCTACGCCGAGGCCAGCATGCACGGCTCGCTCCAGGCCGGCTACAACGGTGGCTGGGCGCCGCTCTGCATCGGTTCGCACTACGCGGTGCGCACCGAAGCCCTGCGACAGATCGGCGGGCTGGGTCCCGAACTGGCCGAGGACCACTCAACGACCCTGATGATGAACTCGGCCGGTTGGCGGGGCGTCCATGCCGTCGACGCCATAGCCCATGGCATGGGTCCCGATACGTTCAGCGACCTCGTCGTGCAGGAATTCCAGTGGTCACGCAGCCTCGTCACGATCCTGCTGCAGCACACCCGTCACCACTACAGCGGGCTCACCCCCAAGCTGCGCTTCCAGTTCGTGTTCTCGCAGCTCTGGTACCCGGTGTTCGCGCTGACCATGCTGCTCAGCTTCGTCATGCCGATCATCGCGCTGCTCTTTGACTTCACCTTCGTCAACGTTCCCTATTTCGCGTTCCTCGCTCACTTCATGCCGATGGCATTCGTCCTCACCGTCCTCGCCTTCGTCTGGCGGGCGACGGGGACGTTCCGGCCCTACGATGCCAAGATCCTGTCCTGGGAGGCGGCGATCTTCATCTTCGCGCGCTGGCCGTGGGCGGTTCTCGGCACGCTGACCGCCATCACCGATACCGTGTTGCACCGCACCACCGAGTTCCGCGTGACGCCAAAGGGCATGGTGGCAGCCCAACTGCCGTTCTCGGTTGTCGCGCCCTATGCCGTGCTGTCGCTGTCCTCGGCCCTTGCCGCCTTCGCCATCGGACCGCTCGACCATGCCAACGGCTACTACCTGTTCGCGGTCGTCAACGCCTTCGTCTACGGCGTCATCTTCGCCATCATCGTCGCCCTTCACTGGATCGAGAACGGCACGGCGCGCCGCGGGCTGCGCTGGGCGACAAGCGTCGGGGTGGCCGGCGCGCTGACGGTGTTTCCGGCAGTTGCCGCAACCCAGCACGGCCTTGCCGGGCTCGAAGCGATCGCCTGGAACTCGGGCTTCGTGAAGCTCACTCACGCCAAGTTCTCCGTTGCCGGTGCCGGCATGGGGCAGACAGGCCTGAGGCGGCTGTCGTTCGAGTTCGACTGGATAGGAGAACAGCAAAAGTGACCTTGCGGCATACAATCGCGTCGATCTGCATCTGTGGGCTGGCAGCCATTGCCGGCCCGCTCCCCGCCATGGCCCAGGACATCACGACCCCTCCGGAGGGGTCGGTGCCCCTGCTGGCCGTGGAGCTGCTGGCGATCTACGGCAACCATACCTGGCGTTGGGGTGACAGCGGTGGCGCGTATTTCAAGACCGACGGCCGCCGGTTCTTTGCCTATTCGATTGATGGCGACAAGCAGACGAGCGTCATCGCCGAGGGCAAATGGCGCATCACCGATCTCGGCAAGCTCTGCTTCGATGCGACCTGGAGCAGCGACACCGGCAGCTATCCGGCCACCAAATGCTTCCTGCACGCCGCCGTCGGCGACGACATCTACGCCCGCACGATGGAGGAGGGAAAGGGTTGGTACCTCTTCAAGCACGCCAAGACTGACCCCAGCGACGAATTCAACAATCTTGTCCGCGGCGACCTGGCTTCGGTCGGCGGCGACAAGAGTCAATGAGTAGGCGGTCGGGCAGGGCTCGGCCGAGAAAGGGTAACAAAATGCGCATCTGGACCAACCTGGCCATTGTCGCCATGGCGATGTTCCTGCCTTCGATCGCTTCGGCCCAGCAATCGTTTCCGCCATTCAATGACGGCCGTCCGGTTGCTGGGCCCGACCCGATCGTGCTTGGCGCCTATGATCCGCACGGCGACTTCACCAACGACCCGACGCCCCGCATCGAGCATCTCTTCCTGCCGTGGGAAGACATCGACCTCGCCTCGCTGCCGCTGGCCGACGAATACGCCCGCGCCCGCAACCGTGCGATCTGGATCACCGTCGAGCCCTGGACCTGGGACCAGGATCGCCGCATCACCCCCGACGAGCTGCGCAACGGCATCTTCTCGGGCGCCTATGATGGCATCATCGACGGGCTTTGCGGTGCGATCAACGCCATGAGTTCGCCGGTCACGGTGCGTTGGGCACAGGAAGCGGAGGACCAGACTGGCCGGTTCATCTGGACCAACTGGGCGCCGGCCGACTACATCGCCGCCTACCGCCACTTCGTCGAGCGTTGCCGGGCCCAGGCGCCGCAGGCCCGCTTCATGTGGTCGCCCAAGGGCGAGGAAGGGCTCGAGCGCTACTATCCGGGCGACGACGTCGTCGATGACATCGGGTTGTCGCTGTTCGCGCTGCAGCAGTACGACCGCGACAAGTTCGGCCGCGACCGCTTCTTTGAGGAGCGTCTGAAGCCCGGTTACGATCGCGTCGTCGGGTTCGGCAAACCGATCTACGTCGCCGAGCTCGGCTTCGTCGGCAGCCAGGCCTATGTCGACCAGTGGGCCCGGGAGTCGCTGCTGAAATATGCCGCGTTCCCCGAGCTTATCGGCGTTGCCTACTTCAACGACAAGGAGGTGGCGCCCTGGGAGGAGCCCTACGGGCTGCCCGACTGGCGCGTCACCAACAACATCCTCGACTCGGTCGACTAGACCGAGCGCAGGTAGCAGCGCGCCTTCTGGCCGAAACCGCTCGGCGTGCAGACATAGGGAGAGGAGCCGTAGAGCTTTACGAAGTGAACGCCCCTCTTCAGCTTCTTGATGGTGTGCGTCTTTTCGGACGCGAGCGGCTGGGTGAAGACCGGTGCGGCCGCCCCAACGACGAGGAACGCCGCAAGGGCTGCCGATGCCAGGACCGACCGGGTCCTGGATGCAAAATGGGTGCTCAAGAGTGCCTCCGGATAGGTGCGTCCGACGGGGCGCACATCTGGGAAGCGAGGCTACGGACCAACGCATAAGCCGCCGTTGGAAGGTTGAGGCAAACTTGATGTTCATTCGGGACGAGCGAGAAACCGCTCGTTAACCAGGCGCGGGCCGGGCCGTCACGGCCGCGATACCCGCGCCGGATAAGGCGACCTGTCGGCAGGGTAGAAAGCTGGAGGGTAGCGGCGAAGGCCAAATCTACCTATATGGAGGCCATGCCTACGACATTGCCGAACGCGCCGCTCAAGCCCTTTTCTGCCATCGTCTTCGATATGGATGGAACGCTCCTAGACACCGAGATGGTGTTCAAGGAAATCGTCTGGGATGTGAGCACCGAGCTCGGCTTCACGATGACGGATCTGCTCCATCACCAGATCGTCGGCTCGAGCCATGAGACCACCAACAAGCTGCTGATCGAGGCCTACGGCGTCAGCTTCCCCTACGCCGTCTTCGACGACAAGTGCCGCACGCTGATGAAGGCGCGGATGGCGGTCTCGGTGCCGGTCAAGACCGGCGTGCACGAGTTGCTGAAGGAACTGAAGGCGGCGCGCATACCCACTGCCGTCGCCACTTCGTCGCGCTCTCAGCATGCATTGGGGCACTTGGGCCACGCCGGGCTGCTCGACAACTTTGCGGCGGTCGTGACGCGCGACGATGTCTCCAATCCCAAGCCGCATCCCGAGCCCTATCTCATCGCGACGCGACTGCTCGGCGTAGATCCGGCCCATGCCATCGCCGTAGAGGATTCCCATGCCGGCGTCCGGGCCGCGCACGCGGCCGGCCTGCAGACCATCATGGTGCCCGATATCGTTGCGCCGTCGGACGAGATCAGCGCGCTTTGCGTAGCGGTGATGGACAGTCTCCATGTCCTCCGCGACCACGCGTTTCCGCGCGGCTGACCAGCCGACTCAAGCAAGTTGAGCAACGCTCTGACGGCGGTCCGGAAACCGGGCCGCCGTACTGTTGTGTTCCTGCAACGATTCGGATCGATTAACTTTTATCGACTTCCGAAAGCCCTCCTTACCCATCGCCAAAACTGTTGCAAATCAGGGCTTTCACCCCCGATGCCGAGGCATTAACCTCAATTTAAGAACCTAACGTTCATGGTTAAGTAACTGTAAATTCTGGGTTCCATCACCGCCCTCGCTCGGCTAGGTTGCCGACAGGGTAATTGACCAACTGGGCTGCCTCGGGGGCGGCATCGGGGAAGGTAGGCGGGTTGAGGGCAGGGGCTTTCGTGAAGACGATGCGCGTGTGCATGCACGCGGCGGCCATAGCCGCAGCAGCCTTTGTGCTGCACGTCACGATAGCGCCCGCGACTGCCGAGGAACTTGCCGTCGAGGCCGTGGTTCCCGCAGCTTTCACCCAGGCCGTGTCACTCAAGCGCCAGCAGTATTCCGCCGCGATCCAGCCCCGGCTGACCAGCGACTTCCTCCAGGCCTATGTCGATCGCCAGCGGGAACTGAAGAATTTCTCGGGCTTCGACGTTCCCGTCGCGGCTCCCGAACTGACTGAGGAAGTGCTGCTCGGCTACATCGCCCGCAAGCAGAACCGCGCTCTCGACGCGATCGAGGCGGCCGACTTCTCCGATGGCCCGGCGCTGACTGCCGCGGTGCTTGCCAACTACGCCAGTGATGGCTTCGTACCGACGACCAAGCGCGTAAAGCTGGCCGATGGCGAGCGTCTCTGCCTCGCCCAGGCGATCTACCACGAGGCGCGCGGCGAGAGCCGTGAAGGCCAGATGGCGGTGGCCAACGTCATCATCAACCGCGCGATGAGCAAGCAGTACCCGTCGACCATCTGCGGCGTCGTCTTCCAGAACGCCGACAAGGGCAAGTTCAAGTGCCAGTTCACGTTTGCCTGCGATGGCCGGTCTGACATGGGCCGCGAGCGCACGGCATGGAACCGTTCGCTGAACCTGGCCGACGAAGCGTTCTATGAATTCCAGCGCGGCGAGCGTCCGGGTGTCGTCCCGAACTCGGTGCTGTTCTACCACACGACGGCAGTGGCACCGAAATGGTCCCACACGTTCAATCGCGTAGCCGCCATCGGCTCGCACGTGTTCTACGCGACGAACTGAGCCTTTAGCGAAAACCGGATGAACGGGCCCTGAACAGGGCCTTTTTCATGTCCGCTCGCTCGCGACCTACCAGAGGTTTCGTCCGTCGATCACCTGCACCGGCAGCGACTTCATCAGGTCGTAGTCGTCGAGGATCTTCACGTTGATCGCGAGCTTCTTGTCCTTCGGCACCTCGAATGTGGTGAGCGACTCCATGGTCCAGTTCGGCGCGATGCCGTGCGTGGTGCAGCCGCAATTGGTGCAGAAATAGTGCTCGTTGATGGTGTTGGGGGCGTAGTGGCCGACATGTTCGGCCTTGATGATGGTGATTGCCTCGGGGTCGTAATAGGCCCACAGCCCGCCTGACTTGGTGCACCAGCTGCAGGTGCATTGCGTCGCTTCGGTCGGCGGATGGGGCAGCTCGATGACGGTGCCGCCGCAGTAGCAGGAAGCGAGGGTGGTGGTGTGGCTGGTCATCTGGCGCATCTCCGTTTCCGATGCGCCGACGATGGCCCAGGCCTCCTGACAGGCTGTGTCAGCAGCGGCTACCGGTAGTCCTCGCGCACCGGGGCGAAGGCGTCGATCACCACGCAATCGCTGAGCGCCCGGCCGGAGTGCCTGGCGTTCGACGGGATCACCAGCACGGTGGACGGCGTCGCGACGATGCGCTTGCCGTCGACGACCATCTCGAGCTCACCCGCAAAGATGTGCACGACCTGCTCGTGCTCGTGGCTGTGCTCGGGCAGTACCGCCCCGGCGTCGATGCGCCAGCGCGCGAAGGTCATCCGGCCCGAGTGGATGAAGCGGCCGTGAAAGCCGGGGAACACTTCGCGTTCCGGCCGGTCGGCCCAATCGAACAATGCCTGCATCTGTTCCCTCCCTCGGCGATCGCGCGAGGATCGCAAAGGGAGGGCGAGGGCACAAGCGTCAGGACGGCATCTGCGGTGAGGCAGGCAACTGCTGCTTGAGGAAAGCCGGCACCACGAGCTTCATGATCTCGATATTGGTGGGGTTGAAGAACACCCCGATATGGCTTGTGCCCGGCAGGACCAGGAGCTGCGTCTTGGGGAGCCCGTTCATATCGCCGTTGACGATACCGCCCGCCTCGCGGTGCTGCCGCGCGGCGAACTCGATCGGCACGACATCGGCATCGCCGTAAATGTAGAGCGAGGGGACGCCGATCTTCTTGAACTCCTCGGTCCAGTCGAAGGTCGTCTTGTCGAGCTGCTTCAGCTTTTCGACCAGCACGGGAAAGTTCTCCGGATGCGGGTTGAGCCGCTTGAACTCGGCGGAAAACGGCGTGTTCTCGAACATCTCGGGCGTGATCGAGTCGATCATCTGCAGGAACTCGGCCCCCATCACCTCCTCGTTGTAGACATAGCCGCCGGACGCAGCGACGATCCGCGTCACCTTCTCGGGATGGTCGATGGCAAGGCGGATGGCGACGGCACCGCCCATCGAATAGCCGAACACCGCCGTCTCCTCGATCTGCAGCGCATCGAGCAGCGCCGCGACGTCGTCGGCCATGCCCTCGTAGGTGATCGGCGTATCACGGTCGGTGGTGCGGCCATGGCTCTGCAGTTCGACCGCGATCACCTGGTGTTCCTGCGCCAGCGTCGGGATCAGCCCGGCCCAGTTGACGTCGTTGCTCATGTAGGCGCCGTGCAGCAGCACCAGCGGCTCGCCTTCGCCATGGATCTCGTAGAACATCTCGAGCCCGTTGATGGGCAGCGTTCCCGACTTGTCCTCGGCGTGGGCAATCGTCGTCATCGTCAGCACTCCGGCAAGGGTGAGGGTGGCGGTAAGCAGGTTGAGGTTCATCATCTTCTCCCGTTGTCGTCGGCGCGTCGCAGCACGCCTCCTGTCACGACGACGAACGGAGAACGTGCGGATCGACATCCGGTTTGAAGAAAAGCGAGTGGCCTCAGCCCTCGGCTTCGAGCGCCGCGATCAGTTCGGTTTCGCTCTCGTAGTTGCCGAGTTCGGCGAGCGCCGTCTCCAGCATGGCGACCCGACGCTTGATGACGCGGTGCTGCTCGGTCTTGGACGCGACCTGCGCATCGAGCCGTTCGGCGAAGAGGTTGCGATCAGCGTCCGTTCGACGGATGCGGGACCGTAGCGCCTGCAGGGCACCGATCTCCACATCGGTGCGGCCGAGCGTCTGCCGGGCATCGCCGAGGCCCGTCGTCACCGCTGCCGACATCTGGGAGATGAAGTTGACGGTCTCGAGCTTCAACCCGGTCGCCACTGCGGTTTCGACGGCGGCATCGAACATGTCGGCGAGGATCTGTGCGACTTCGCGGCGGTAGTTCGTCACCGCCTCGTCATCGATGATGCCGGTCTCGTCGAACAGCCGCCGGGCGTCGGGATCGGAGAGGAGCCCGAAGGCGCGTACGACGAGGATGAACACCTCGGGGTCGCCGCCGCGATCAGGATGCGCTGTCTGCACCTTCTTGCGGTAGGCGAGCTTTATGTCGGAGGCGCGTGCGGCGCGTCCGACACCGAGGACATCATATGGATCGAACCGAGTCATCGTCCGGCTCTTAGCAGGTCGCCGCCGCTGCTTGAAGTGCCGGGGGAGCACACGTGTGCCCCCGCTTGCCTCTACATCCGCTTCAGCGGTGCTCCCAGCTTGAGATAGTCCCGCTCGCGGCAGCTGAGGATGAGGATCTGCTGGTGCTCGGCGGCCCTGTGCAGCACGAGATGCATGCGCTGCAGCCGGGCTTCGTCGGTATTCACCAGCGCATCGTCGAGCACGACGCAGGAGGCGTGGCCGGCCTGGCGCAGGATATCGGCAAGGGCCAGCCGGGTGATCACCGCGATCTGCTCCCGGGCACCAAGGCTCAGGCCCTGGAACGGCTCCGGAACCCCATCGCGGATCACCTGGTCCAGTTCGAGCGTATCCTCGTCGAGACTGATGCTCGCGTCGGTCGCGAGCAGTTGGAGATAGGGTGCGACGCGCTCCCGCACCGGCGCGAGCCAGCGTTCCTTGGTCTCGCGCTGCGCATTGGCAAGCGTCTCGTGCAGCAGCATCGCGGCATCGGCTTCGAGGCGCTGCGCTGCGAGCTGTCCGCGCAAGCGTTCGGTCTGCCCCTCGAGGTCGGCCAGCTTCTCGCCCAGCCCTTCGATGCCGAGGGTTCGCAGTTCGACCTCGAGGTCGCGCTTGGCTTCGGTGAGGTCGCGGATGTCATCGGCAATGGCCGCGACGGCCTGCCGCGCCCGGTTGAGCCCTAGCCGCGTCGCCTCCGGGTCCGCCCCGGCGAGCGCCGTCCGGCTGTCGGCCTCGAGCTGAGTCGCGGCCTGCAGCTGCGCTTGGGCGCTACGAGCGGCCTCGGCGAAAGCCGCATCCGGCTCCGCTGCCCTCGCTTGAGCCAGTGCCTCGGTCTCGCGGGCCTGGAGCGCTTGCGCCGAAGCGAGCCGCGTGGCCGCCACCGTCGAAGTGGTGCTGGCTGCTTGCAGGTTGGCCCGCGCGGCGTCGGCTCCGTCCTTCAGCTGAGTCGACCGCCGTGCCGCATCGGCATGCGCCTGCCGGACCTTCTCGATCTCGTCTCCGTCGCCCGCAACTTCCGGCTCAGGCGAAGCAGCGACCTCCGCCCGCAACGTGGCAAGGCTCGCCCGCAGCCGGTCGAGCCCGTCCGGCGCGAAGGAAGCGATGACCCGTACTGCCTGTGTCGCCTCGCTTGCCGCGACCTCGCGCCGGACAACTGCGGCACGGGCTGCGGCGATATCGGGAAGCTCGAACTTCGCCAGTGCCGCGTCGAGCCGCTTCTCGGTCGCGGCCAGCGTTTCGGCCAGGTCGGCGACGCCGCCGCCCGGATGCACCAGGATCCTGCCGTAGCCGGGAATGACGAGGGTGCTGTCATGCGCCAGCGTGATCTCGCCGGCGGGGTGGATGGCGCCGTCGATTTCGACCGTCGTATCGCCATCGGGCAGTAGCGCGAGCCGGACGCTCGCATCCTCCAGCTTGGCCTTCTGGCGGGCCCGCTCGTCCTCGATCGCCTCGAACCGGGCAAGGTCCGACGCGGTGACCTTTGTGCCCTCGACGATCGCAAGGGCCGCAAGCCGCGATCGCTCGGCCTCTTCCGCGGCGGTGGCCTGGCTCTCAAGACGCGCCAGCATGTCGCGCAGCCGCCGGGCCGCCCGGGCCGCCTCGAGCCGGCGCACCGCCTCGCCTGCACGGCGTTCAGCTTCAGCCGCTTCCCTTGCCGCTTCGGCTGCGGTGGCCGCTGCCCCTTCGAGCCGTGCGACCTGCGATGCGGCGTCGGATACTTCGCCCTGCAGCGCTAGTAGCGTGGCCGCGCCGGCCTGCACCTGCTCCTGCAGCGCGAGCCGCTGCTTCAAGCGGCCATCTGCCGCCTCCCATTGCAGGCGCGCCCGCTCGCGCGCGTCCGCATGGGTCCGGGCCTCGTTCTCGAGCCCGGCGACGCGTGCCGACGCGGCCTCCGCCTTCGCTAGCTCGGCCCGGGCCTCGTCGAGGCTGCCGTCCTCGGCATGTCGTTCGAGCCTGGCCTCAATGCCGACCAGGCGGTCGACCTTTCCGTCGAGGTCGGCGAGGCGCGACTGTACTTCGGCTCGCGCCGCCTCAACGTCCCCCAACTGGCGGGCCAGTTCCTTGATCTCGCCCCTTGGATTGTCGCGCTTGTCCCAGAACGACAGCCGGCGCGCCTCGGCCGACTCGAGCAACGCCCGGCCGCGGGTGCCGCCCGTCACATCGCCGATCTGCTGCTCGAGTGCGGCAGCGATCCGCTCGCGTCCGGCGCCGACGCCGAGGGCCTGGTGCGCGCTGCCCTGCTCGACCCACAGCAACCCGTAGATGCCGTGGTGCTCCTGCGGCTTCGCACCCCGGCTCGCCGCCGGGGTGAAGCCGAGCATATCGGCGAGCTGCTGGTCGGCCGCGTCACCCGACCATTGTCGGCCCTGGCCGATCAGTTCCGCTTCGGCGCGGGAGCCGAAGGCCTTGCGCAACCGGTAGAGTGCCCCGGCGAATTCGAAGTCGATCTCGACCTCGGGCCTGACGCTCTTGTTGTACGGCAGCATGGCCGCGAGCGTCTGCCCCGTGACGCGGTGGCGCTCGAACAGTGCCGCACGCAATGCGGCAAGCAGGGTCGACTTGCCGGCCTCGTTGTCGCCGACGATGACGTTGAGGCCCGGCGCCAGGTCGTCGATGACGACGCTGTCGAGTTTGCGGAAGTTCCGCACTTCTATGCGACGCAGCTTCATGCGCCGCCGGCCCGCATGTGGTCGATGTACAGCATGCGCAGCGCGATGCGGGCGGCGCCGGCGCTGGGGTTGCTGTCGTCCTCGGCCATGGTCTTGAGGCGGTCGACGGCGAGGCGAACGAAGCCGCTGCCGTCAAGCGAATCGAGGTCCTCGTCGGTGGGGTCCTCGATCAAGCGGGTCAGGTCGGCGTCGAGGTGGTGCAGCCGCGCCTGCCAGTCGGCCAGCAAGGTATCGAGGCGGTGGCGCTCCGCGAGGCTGATCGACCCGGCCACCTGCAGCGCGACGACCGACCGCGCGGGCTCGGACGGCAGGTGCTGCAACGTGTGCAACACCGCGTCGGCCTGCCCGTCGACCACTTCAACGACCAGCCGGTGCCAGGCGAAGGCCCCCGTGGCGATCGACTTGACCCGTTCCTTCGACCCCGGTGCATCCAGTTCGACGATCAGGGCGTGGCCGGAGTCATTGTCCCGGTGACGGTCCGTTTCTGGCGTGCCTGAATACCAGGTTCGGTCCGCCACCTTGCGCGCGCCGTGCCAGTCGCCGAGGGCGAGATAGTCCAGCCGCGCGGTCTGCACGCGATCTTCGGCAATCGGATTGCCGGCCTCGGCGCCCGGTGGCAGCCGCCCCGGCAGGGTGCCGTGGGCAAGCCCGACCCGCACTGCTCCTTCGGGCGCGCCAGCGGTGTCGAACCACTTCGTCTGGTCGTGGGATTCGCGGCGCCGCCGGAGTGGGGCAGGGAAGACGACGGCGCGATTGCCCCACAGCGCAATCGGCTCGGGCTTGTCGGCGATCACGATGTTTGGCGTCGGCGCGCGCTGCCGGAGGCGCGTCCACACGCTGTGCGACAGGGCGGCATCGTGATTGCCGGGCAGCAGCAGCCAGGGGCCGCTGAACCCGCGCATGGCATTGAGCAGCCGGTCGATCGTCCGTTCCTCGACCTCGTTGCTGTCGAACACGTCGCCGGCCACCAGCACGGCGTCGAGTGTCCGTTCGGTCGCGATCTGGGCGAGCTTTTCCACGGTCCGCACTCGCTGCGAGCGCAACTCGGCGCCGGCGTCGCCGGGGATGTTGCCGAATGGCTTGCCGATCTGCCAGTCGGCCGTGTGCAGGAACCTGAACGTCATCGCCGCACGATGGACGCCTTTGGCGTGAATCGGTCAAGCACCGGCGCGGCCAAGCGGCGAGTTCCTGTGTGGAACTCGCGAATAGCGACTATGCCGACTCGCGCGCCGGTCCGGGTTTCTTGGGCGGCAGCCCCTGCATGCGCTTGTCGACCGCGGCCATGGCGCCCTCGGCGAACTCCTTGGACGAGTAGGGGCCCCATTCCACCTGCTGGCCGTCCACATAGGCGAAGAAATACCATTTGTCGGCCCGTTGTTCGGGGCCGAAGACCTGCTGTTGCATACCCGCCTCATAGAACACGTGCGGCCTAGTAGATTCGTGCGGCGGTGGGCATTCCACTTTCGGCCGCCCTCGGCGTTCCGCCGCCGGCCGTGTTGGCAGCGTGACGCCCGGAAGGGGAACCCGGGAGGCCGCCGAAAGTTGCTCACGGATGCAACGGAAGGCACGATCATGATCACCGACAAGTTCTCTGCAGCCACCGGCGACGGCGTCACACCCCAGGTGACGCTGAACGAGCGCAACTCGATCCCGCAGCTGGGGTTCGGCGTCTGGCAGATCGAAAACGACAAAGTCGGCAACGCTGTCGCTACGGCTCTGGACGCCGGCTACCGCATGTTCGACACGGCCCAAGGCTACGACAACGAAGCGGGCGTCGGCGCCGCCTTGCGCGAAGCCGAGGTGCCCCGCTCCGAACTCTTCGTTACCAGCAAGCTGCGCACCAAGGCCATGGGCCGGGATGGCGCCCTCACCGGTGTGCGCGCCTCGCTCGAAACGCTGGGCCTCGACTATCTCGACCTCATGCTGATCCATTGGCCGACGCTCGATCCGGAACGTTATGTCGGTGCCTGGCAGGGGCTGGTCGACGCCCGCGAAGAGGGGCTGGTCAGGAATATCGGCGTCTCGAACTGCCTGCCCCACCATATCGAGCGCATGATCGACGAGACTGGCGTCGTCCCGGTGGTCGACCAGGTCGAGACGCACCCCTATTTCCAGCAGGATGAGGTTAGGCACTATCTCCAGGGGCGCGGCATCCGCCACCAGTCCTATTCACCGCTGGGCAGCGGCACCGTGCTCGACGACGAGATACTCGCCTCGATCGCCGACACCTACGAGCGCAGTCCCGCGCAGGTGATCCTGCGCTGGCACCTGCAACGCGAATCCATCGTCATTCCGAAATCGGTCACGCCCGAGCGTATCCGCGAGAATTTCGAGGTCTTCGATTTCACCCTGAGCGACGCCGACATGGGCCGCATCTCGGGCCTCGATGATCCGGAAAACGGCCGGACGGGCAGCGACCCCGACAGGTTTGACGATCTCTACTAAGATTGTCGCCAAGTCGCGTTATTGCGCAACCTGACGGCAATGCTAGTGTCCTGCCGAAGAGCGACAGGCCTGCAATTGTCGCCGGGAGGATTTCATGCAACCGGGCAAACCGACGGCCCTGCCGGTGACGTTCACGCTCAACGGCAAGGCGGTAACTCTGACGCTCGATCCGCGCGTCACTTTGCTCGATGCGTTGCGCGAGCATCTCGACCTCACCGGTACGAAGAAGGGCTGCGACCAAGGGCAGTGCGGCGCCTGCACGGTGCTGGTGAACGGCCGGCGCATCAATTCCTGCCTCACCCTCGCGGTGATGCATGGGGGCGATGCGATCACCACCATCGAGGGCCTCGGCACGCCGGAGGCTCTGCACCCGTTGCAGCAGGCCTTCGTCGAGCACGACGGGCTGCAATGCGGCTACTGCACGCCTGGCCAGATCATGTCGAGCCTCGCCATGCTCGAGGAGATCAAGGCCGGTGTCCCGAGCCATGTCACCGCCGATCTCGAGGGCGATCCGGCAGCCAGCGACACCGAATTCCGCGAACGGCTGAGCGGTAATATCTGTCGCTGCGCCGCCCATCCCAACATCATCGCCGCCGTCCGGCAGTTCGCAGGTGAGGCATGAAGGCCTTCAGCTACGAGCGAGCCACGAGTCCGGCCGAGGCGGCCAGCGCCGTCGCCGGTACCGAAGGCGCGCGCTACATCGCGGGTGGCACCAATCTGCTCGACCTGATGAAGCTCGGCATCGAGGCGCCGGCCCACCTCGTCGACATCAACCACATCGGCCTCGACCGCATCGAGCCGACCGACGAGGGCGGGCTGCGCATCGGGGCGCTGGTGCGGAATACCGATCTGGCCGCCGACGCTCGCATCCGCCGCGACTATGCCGTGCTGTCGCGCGCGCTGCTGGCCGGTGCCTCGGGCCAGTTGCGCAACAAGGCGACGACTGCAGGAAACCTGCTCCAGCGCACGCGCTGCGCCTATTTCTACAACACCGACATGCCCTGCAATAAGCGGCAGCCGGGTTCCGGCTGCTCGGCCATCGGCGGCCTGACCCACAACCATGCGGTGCTCGGTACCAGCGATGCGTGCATCGCGACCCATCCCTCCGACATGTGCGTGGCGCTGCGGGCGCTGGATGCCACGGTCGAGACGGTGGCTGCGGACGGCAGCACCCGCTCCATCGCGATCGCCGACTTCCATCGGCTACCCGGCGATACCCCACATATCGAGACCGTGCTGGAGCCCGGCGAACTGGTGACCGCGATCACCCTGCCGCCGCCTAAGGGCGGCGTGCAGTTGTACCGCAAGGTCCGCGAGCGTGCCTCCTACGCCTTCGCCAACGTATCCGTGGCCATGATTCTCAAGGATGGTGGCGTTCGCGCACTCGCATTCGGCGGCCTCGCGGCCAAGCCGTGGCGCGTCGAGGAGGCCGAGGGCGGACACGATGCGACCTGGATCTCGGAGATCGCACTGGCGGGAGCCCACACCACGCCGGACAATGCCTACAAGCCCGAACTGGCGCGTCGCACCCTCTCCGCCGTCCTCGCCGAAGCCCGTGAGGTGGCGCGATGATCGGCTCGGGCATCAGCCGTACCGACGGCCCGCTCAAGGTCACCGGCCAGGCGCGCTATTCTGCCGAACGGCAGGACTTCGGCCCGACGCTCCACGCCTATGTGTTCGGCGCCGGCATCGGGCTCGGCCGCATCACACATCTCGACACTTCGCGCGCTGAAGCGGCGCCCGGCGTGCGCCTTGTCCTCACCCACCGCAATGCTCCCGCCCAGGCGCCCGCCGTCGAACACGGCGATATGTTCGATTCCCAGCCGCAACTCGTCAGCGAACGAATTGATCGCTACGGCATGCCGATTGCGCTGGTCGTCGCCGGCAGCTTCGAGGAGGCGCGTGCCGCAGCAGGGCTGATTGAGGTCGGCTACGCCGCCGATGCTGACGCCGAGTACGAAATGGGCACCGAGGAACCCGCCGAGCCGTGGCACGAGACCTCGCGCCACGGCGATCTCGACGCCGGGCTGCGCGAGAGCGCGGCCACAGTCGACGCCACCTATTCGACGCCCTACCATTTCGGCCAGCCGATGGAGCTCAACGCTGCCATTGCTGACTGGCGGGACGGCCACCTGACGCTGAGCCTTACCTCGCAGATGGTGGCGCCCCTGCGCGATGCGTTGGCCAAGACCCTGCTGCTGCATACCGATGCCATCACCATCGACAGTGCCTTCATCGGTGGCGGCTTCGGCTCCAAGATCGCGCTGCATGCCGAAGCGGTGCTGGCCTCGCTCGCGACAATGCAACTGGGCAAGCCGGTGAAGCTGATGCTGACCCGGCGGCAGCTCTTCACCGTCATCGGCCACCGTGCCGCCACCGTCAGTCGCCTGCGGCTCGGCGCAACCGCGGACGGGAAGCTCCACGCCATCGGCCACGATGCCCGTGTCCAGACGTCGCCCTGGGGCAACTGGAGCGAGGGGGTGGCAACCGTCGGGCGGCCGCTCTATCCGGCGCCCCACCGGCTGACCCGCACCGCGCATCGCGAACTCGACCTCGGTGCCGCCGAACCGGTACGCGGGCCGGGCGAGATGTCCGGCCTCCTGGTGCTCGAATCCGCCATCGATGAACTGGCCCACAAGCTCGATATCGATCCGGTCGAGTTCCGGCTCAAGAACGACACCACGATGGACCCGGAAAAGAAGGTGCCTCTCAGCAACCGTCGCCTCGTCGAATGCCTGACAGATGGCGCGGAACGCTTCGGCTGGGACCAGCGTCCCAAGGTTCCCGCCAGCCGGCGCGAGGGGCGATGGCTGATTGGCTATGGAGTTGCCTCGTCGATGCGCGGCCACTTCCAGACCGCCACCGACGTCATCGTCCGGCTCGAACCCGATGGCATGGTGATTATCCGCACCGACATGACCGACCTCGGTACCGGGACCTACACCATCGCGGCGCAGGTGGCCGCAGAAGCGCTCGGCGTCGGAGTCGACCAGGTCCGGGTGGAGCTCGCCCGCACCAACCTGCCGCGCTCGGAAGGATCGGGCGGGTCCTGGGGCTCGGGCAACACGTCGGCCGCAATCGACCGGGCCTGCGAGATCCTGCGCGGCAAGGTCGTCGACGTCGCGGGAGCCGGCTTCAACGATCTCTTCGCCGAGGTCCGCCGGCATTTTCCCCACGGGCTGGAAGCGACGGGTCATACGCGCGGCCAGAAGCAGGAGCCCGACTACACCGACTATTCGATCCACACCTATGGTGCCTCCTTCGCCGAAGTGGCCGTCGACATCGACACGGCGGAAGTACGGCTGAGACGCATGCTCGGTGTCTTCTCGGCCGGTCGCATCCTCAATCCCAAGACGGCGCGGTCGCAGCTCATCGGCGGCATGATCTGGGGCGTGAGTGCAGCACTGCATGAGGGCGGCTACGCCGACCCCCGCCACGGCCACTGGGTCAACGGCGATCTCGCCGAATACCTCGTGCCCGTCCATGCCGACATTCCCGACATCGATGCGGTGATGCTCGATGATTTCGACGAGCGCGCCAACCACCTCGGCGTGAAGGGCATCGGTGAACTCGGGGCAGGGGGCACGGGCGCGTCCGTCGCCAATGCCGTGTTCAATGCAACCGGCGTCCGCGTTCGCGACTTCCCCATCCGCATCGATCGGTTGCTGTCCGGCCTGCCGACCGACTAGTCGCGCTCGAAATCCTCGGGCGTATCGAAGTCTCGCGCCATGTGTTCGTCGGCCTCGACGAGGCGTGCGCCCGCCAGCAGGTCGCGCGCTCCGCGATCGCCGGTCAACTGGGCCAGCCGTTCCAGCATCGGCCGGCGAAAGACAGCCGGTGGCGTGACATGCCC
This sequence comes from Pseudomonadota bacterium, assembly GCA_023393475.1. Lineage (GTDB taxonomy): Bacteria > Pseudomonadota > Alphaproteobacteria > Rhizobiales > Devosiaceae > Devosia_A. Next base: position 35,592 of record JAEWLC010000011.1, on the reverse strand, counting down.
GGCGACGCGCGTCGCGGCGGCCGGGCGATCGACTGTCGCTTCGACCAGCGTCCTGAGATGAGCCGCCGTGACATAGGGCATGTCGGCAAGGCAGACGATCAGCGCATCGGCTTCGAGCGCCATGGCGCGCTCGGCGGCGAGCTTCAGCGACGACCCCATGCCGGCTGCCGGGTTGCGATTGAGGACGATGCCGAAGCCGCGTGCCTCGAACAGCGCCACCCGTCCCCGTGCTCCGGCAGGGCAAACGGCAAGGTGTGCCGAAAGCGGCAGGCCTGCGAGCGTATCGGCGATATGCGCGGCAAGCGGCTTGCCGCCGAGCGGGTGCAGGACCTTGTCGCCGCCGAACCGGGTCGACAGTCCTGCTGCCAGCACCACGCCGACAATGGTTTCAGGCCCGGTCAAGCGCCGTGCGCCCCGCGGTAATCTCGGCCAGCACCGAAAGCGCCAGCGTGCCGGGATCGCGAGCCCGGTCGATCAGCCCGATCGGGCCACGGATGCGCTCCACCTGCTGCGAAGGCACTCCCTTTGCCAGCAGCCTCTCGCAGCGTTGCCGGTGCGTGCGGACGCTGCCCATGGCGCCGACATAGAAGCCCGGCGCCGCGACCGCCTGCGTGAGGATCGCGTCCTCCCATTCATGCTCGTGAAACAGCAGGACCGTGGCCGTCCACGGATCGGCAGCGAGCTTCAGTCCCTCGGAGGGCGAGGTCAGGCGCGTGACGGGCAGGCCCGATGCCGCGACGACCGCCGCGCTTGCATCGTCCGGCGTCGCCGCCTCGACCTCCAGTTCGGCGGCCAGTGCCACCCGGGCCAGCACCTCGAGGTCGGGACCTCGCCCGGCGAGCACCAGCCGCGTCCGCGGCAGGTAGCGGCGCACGAATGCGCCGTCGCGCCACCCGGTCGCCCCGGCATCATCGACGAACCGGGCCGATGAGTCCTCGGGCCGGAAGGCGATGGCGAAGGCCTCGCGCTCCGACGTCGCGGCCAGCGCCCTGTCGATCAGTTGCGGATCCGGATTCACATGCACCAGCAGGTCGACGCCGCCGCCGCATGGGAAACGGATGTCCATGTAGGGCGAACCCTTGCCGAACCGCACGATGCGGTCGGCGCCTTCCGCTATCAGCGGCACGACTTCCGTCGCGATTGCCGGCTCGACGCAACCGCCCGAAACATGGCCCACATGCCGGCCATCGGCCAGCACGGCGAGGTGTGCGCCCAGTTCCTTGGGAGCTCCACCATCGATGGCCGAAATGGCGATAAGCGCTCCGGGAATCCCCTGTCGCGCACCTTCCGCCAGCAGCGCGAATGGTGCCGCCTCGCGGCTTGTCGGCAGGATCAGGTCGCGGTTTTTGGCGAACGTCTGTTGCACTCGGCCTCCTCAACGTTCCGTGCACTTTAGCGCCCGCCCCCGTCGCGGCATAGCACCCCGAAAGGCGTGGCTTGAGGTACGTAACCGGTGTAGAGATTTCCGCGACTGAATCAGCGACAACAGCTGGCACCCCAGGAGGAGTTCGACCATATGCAGCAAGTCGGCATCGGCATCATCGGCACCGGCAATATCTCGGACGCCTATCTCAAGGCGGCACCGCAGTTTCCCATTCTCAAGATCGTCGCCTGCGCCGATATCAACATGGATGCAGCCCGCGCCAAGGCCGCGACTTATGGCATCGAGGCCGTCACTGTCGATGCACTGCTCGCCGATCCGCGCATTTCCATCGTGCTCAATCTCACGACGCCGCAGCACCACGTCCCGGTCGGACTGAAGGTCATCGCGGCCGGCAAGCACGTCTATGCCGAAAAGCCCCTGGCAGTGGCTTTCGAGGATGGACTGCGCCTCGTCGAGGCGGCTGCGAAGGCCGGTCTCCGCGTCGGCTGTGCTCCCGATACCTTCCTTGGCGGTTCGCACCAGACGGCGCGGAAGGCGATCGATGGGGGCGCCATCGGCACGCCGCTCGCCGGCACCGCTTTCATGATGGTTGCCGGGCACGAACTCTGGCACCCGAACCCGGACTTCTACTACAAGGCCGGCGGCGGCCCGATGTTCGACATGGGGCCGTATTACCTCACCTGCCTCGTCAACATGCTGGGCCCGGTGGCGAGCGTCAGCGGCGCTGCCAAGGCGTCCTACGACAGCCGCACCATTGCTTCCGGCGCGCGCCAGGGCGAGAGCTTCTCTGTCGAGGTGCCCACCCATATCTCGGCACTGCTCTCCTTCGCCAATGGTGCGGCCGTGACCATCACCACCAGCTTCGATGTCTGGAAGCATGGGCATGGCCATATCGAGATCTACGGCAGCAAGGGCTCGATGCTGGTACCCGATCCCAACCGCTTCGACGGCCAGGTACAGGTCTCGGAGAAGAAGGGCGACTGGGCAGACGTGCCGCAGACCCACCTCTATGGCGACGGCAACTACCGCATCCTCGGTCTCGCCGACATGGCCCAGGCCATCACCGAAGGACGCCCCCACCGCGCCAGCCACGAGCTTAGCCTGCATGTCCTCGAGATCATGGATTCGATCCTCAGGTCGGCCGAAAGCGGTACGCGGATTGACCTGACGCACCCGGCGTCGCGACCCGCCCCGATGCGCGAAGATCTGCCGTTCGGGCAGCTTTGAGGGGACACAGTTCGACAGTTGCCTGACGGCGGTGGGGTAGGGATGTCGGCGGGCCAGCCTACCCCCGCCCCTGCTCCAGCAGTTGGGCTACAGTCGCAACCTCGATCTGCATGCCGAAGCGGTTCTGGTAGAGTTCCAGCGCCGCATCATGCGTTTCGTTGGCCGACGAGCAGATGGCGTCGGTGGCGACGATGACGCGATAGCCGAGGTCGATCGCCCCGATCACTGCCGCCAGCACGCAGACCTCGGTCTCGGCGCCGGAGATGACGACCGTGTCGGTGCCGTCGAGCTTCAGTGCGTCATGCAGCAGCCCGTCGAGCCACGGGCTGTAGACGTGCTTGTCAACGACCCGCGCCGGCGGAACGAAGCGGCGAAGCTCCGGCACCAGCTCGAGCAGGCCGGGCTCGATCCGGTCGAGCGTCATGCTCGGCCACCGCGCGTAGTAGCGCTGCCAGGTGCCGGGGGCGCTAGCCGCATTGCGGGCGGGAATGAACCGGGTGAATACGGTTCTCGCCGGCGCCAGTTCAACCAGTTGCACGATACGCGGCAACACGATGTCCATCCATTCGGTATGCCAGTCCGTCTCCTCGGCAAACATCCGTTGCATGTCTACGCATAGATGGACCCAGCTCGTGCCGAGCGGGCCGAAACTGATGCCGTCCTTGTCGACGGGGCCGGAGGGTTGGGACATTTCAACTCGCGATGATGCTGCCATGAGATCAATGTGATCCCTTCACATCCAGTTCCGTGAATAGCGATCGGTCGCGCCAACGTCTCGCTAACCAGTTGAACACAAAGCAATACAGTGGTCCGGATCACGTTTTTGATTCTGTTAACTCGCAGATGCTTGGATGCGACCCAGGAGCAGAAGCTCCGGGGGGCGAACGTGCAAGTTCTGATCGTCGACGATTCACGATCGAGTCTGGCGTTCCTTGGCCATGTGGTCGGGGCGATCGACGACGTTACCTACGAAACCTGCCTGCGACCCTCCATTGGGCTCGCTGCGGCGGCGCGAACGCAATTCGATCTCATCCTCGTCGACCACGTCATGCCCGAAATGGATGGCGTCGAGCTGACTCGCCGCCTGCGGGCTGAAGAGGCCTACCGCCTCGTTCCCATTGTCATGGTGACGTCCGACAACTCGCCCGCCCTGCGCGTGAAAGCGATTGCCGCCGGCGCCACGGATTTCGTCAACAAGCCCTTCGACAGCACCGAGCTGCAGGCACGAGTAACCAACCTGCTGGCCCTGCGCCGTGCCCAGATCGAACTCGCGGACCGTGCCGCCTGGCTCGCCCGCGAAGTGGAAGTCGCGACCCGCCATCTCGTAGCCCGCGAGGAGGAGATCATCTGGCGCCTCGCCCGGGCCATCGAATATCGCGACGGCGATACAGGCGGGCATGTCTCCCGCGTCGCCCAGATTTCGTCGCTGATCGGCGGCGCCCTGGGCCTCAGCCCCGAACGCTGCCGCCTCATCTATCTCGGCGCTCCGCTGCACGACATCGGCAAGATCGGCATCCCGGACGCCGTGCTGGGCAAGCCGGGCAAGCTCACGCCCGACGAACTGGTGGTCATGCGCGAGCACGTCTCCATCGGCGCCCGCATCCTCGAGAACGGATCCTCCGAGCTCGTCCGCACGGCCGAACTCATTGCCCAGGCACACCACGAGCGCTGGGACGGGACCGGCTATCCCCACCGGCTCGCCGGCACCGATATCCCGATCGAAGCCCGGATCGTCGCCATCGCCGACGTCTTCGACGCGCTCTGCTCGGAGCGCCCCTACAAGAAGGCCTGGCCGGTCGCCGAGGCCTATCGGGAGATCGTCTCGCTGTCCGGAACGCATTTCGACCCCGGTTGTGTCGATGCCTTCAAGCGCATGTGGCCCGAGATCGAGGCCATGCTGACCGCGACGCCCGAGCCGGTTCGTCTGGCCAGCTAAGCTTCTCTATCTATCGGCAGCGCCCCCATGCTGCTTCGAGCTATGCCAGCCTCGCTGACTAGAGTCTGTTCGCGGCCACAAGCGCCGTCGATCCAAGTATTCCCGTTCGCGCCAGAGTCTCCACGGGCCTGCATCGACTCGGCGGTGACTCCACGCGAGTCATTGCTGAGTCAACGATGACTCCCGATAGATTAGAAGAAACCAAGTATTAACTACACAATACATGGAAATATATGCCAAATGATGGCGCCATGAATAGTGTCGGACGGTAATTTTGATTTAACTTATCTCGTTGAATTATCGTAGTGCTAGGGGGCAGCAGCAATTCCGAGTGGACGCGGAGGCACTGTTACTGGATCGGCATGGCGGTTTGTCATGCCATCCGGCCGGTGGCTTGTGCGCCCGATGCAACCGTATCGCAGAAGCATACTCACTCGGGGCCAGAACGAACCCTATGCCAAAACCATTGCATCCGCTCCATTTGAGCGGCGACCTTTCGTTGCGCTCGATTTCCGAGCTTCACGCCAAGCTGACTGAAGCCATCGCCGCCCATGAGGCGGTCGCCATCGGTACCGATGCGGTCGACAGTATCGACATCGCCTCGCTGCAGCTTCTCGTCTCCGCGACAAAGACCGCAGCGGCCCAGGGCCGCACACTGGCTGTTACGGCCGCCGAGGGCGGTGCCGTGGCGCGAACGCTGATCGCGGCCGGGTTCTTTGCCGCCGACGGCAGTCCGAAGGTCGCATCCCTTTCCACCTGGACCATCACACGCGAGGCGGCATGACAAAGACCATCCTCACCATCGACGATTCCGCCTCCATCCGGCAGATGGTCGCCATGACGCTGAAGAGCGCAGGGCTCAATGTGCTCGAGGCCGGCAACGGGCTCGAGGGCTACAACACGGCGACGACGCAGACCGTTCATGCGGTCGTCACCGACCTCAACATGCCGGTGATGAACGGGCTCGAGTTCCTCAAGAAGTTCCGTGAGCATCCCGCCGGCAAGGGCATTCCGGTGATCCTGCTCACCACCGAGTCCGACGACGAGCTGAAGCGCCAGGCGCGCGAAAGCGGCGCCACCGGCTGGATCGTCAAGCCGTTCAAGCAGGACCAGTTGCTCGCCGTCATCAAGAAGGTGACCGGCGCATGAGTTCCGATCCCGCAGATACCTTCCGCCAGGAAGCCCGTGAACTGCTCGAGCAGCTCGAGCAGGGCCTGCTCGACCTCGAGCACAGGCCGGAAGACGCCGATCTCGTCAACGCGGTATTCCGCGCCCTGCACACCATCAAGGGCTCCGGCGCCATGTTCGGCTTTGCCGATGTCGCAGCCTTCGTGCACGAGTTCGAGACCGCCTTCGACAAGGTGCGCAAAGGCCTCTCGCCCATCACCGATGCGCTGGTCGCCGTGGCGCTCGATGCCAAGGACCACATCCACGCCCTGATCGAGGCGCCCGACGCCGCCGAAGGCGCCGGCGAGCCGATCCTCGTCGCCCTGCGCCAGATCGTCGATGGCGATGATGCCTTTCCCGCCGCACCGATGACGGTAGCCGCTCCTGCTGGTGACAGCCCGCTCGAGCCGACCGGCAAGTGGCGGGTCCGCTTCGCCCTGCCGACGGACGCCCTGGTCCACGGCACGAACCCGATGCTGTTGCTCGGCGAGATCGCCGACCTCGGCCCGACCGACATCACCGCCCTTCTAGACAACGTTCCCACGCTCGATGTCATCGATCCGGAAGCCTGTCACATCGGCTGGCAGGTCGACATCGAGCACGCCGACCCGACTGTGGGTCTCGACGATGTCTTCCTGTTCCTCAAGGACGGCATGGAGCTCTGCATCGAGCCAGTTGCCGTCGCCACCGAGGAACCGGTTCTGGCGCCCGCAGCAGAGGCCATTCTCGATATCCTCGCCGAGGAAACCGAGGCGGCGGCGGTCGTTGCCGACCTCGCGCCAGTCGTGAAGGCCGGCAAGCAGCCCGGCAAGGAACCGAAGGACAAGCCCGAGGCATCGACCTCGATGCGCGTGCCGGCCGAGCGGCTCGACGAGCTGATGGACAAGGTGGGCGAACTGGTCATTGCCCAGGCGCGCCTGTCGCAGCTTGCGGCCCAGAGTTCGGATCTCAACCTCAAGACCGTCGCCGAGGAACTCGAGCGGCTGTCATCTGGCCTGCGTGATACCACGATGGGCATCCGCATGGTGCCGATCGGCTCGATCTTCTCGCGCTTCCGGCGCCTGGTGCATGACCTGAGCCGCGAGCTCGACAAGGACATCGAGTTCATCACGACGGGCGAAGAGACCGAGCTCGACAAGACCATGATCGAGCGCCTCGCCGATCCGCTGGTCCACCTGATCCGCAACTCGGTCGACCACGGCCTCGAAAGCGCCGAACAGCGCATCAAGGCCGGCAAGTCCGCCAAGGGCACGGTGAAGCTCTCCGCCGTCTATGCCGGTGCGGAAGTGGCCATCTCGGTCACCGACGACGGGGCCGGCCTCAATGCCGACCGCATCCGCCGGAAGGCCGAGGAGCAGGGCATCATCACGCCCGAGACGCGCCTTGCCGACCAGGAGCTTTACCAGCTGATCTTCGCGCCAGGCTTCTCGACGGCCAGCGCCGTGACTTCGCTCTCCGGGCGCGGCGTCGGCATGGACGTGGTCAAGCGTACCATCGACGGATTGCGCGGCAAGATCGAGCTCTCGACCACGCCGGGCGAGGGTACGACGATGACGCTCCGCCTGCCGCTCACCCTCGCCATCATTGAGGGCATGCTGATCCGCGTCGGCAACGGCCGCTACTCGATCCCGCTCTCGGCGGTCGAGGAGTGCGTCGAGCTGCCGGCCGAGGTCGCGACCCACTCGCGTGGTCGCAACTTCCTCGATATCCGGGGCAGCCTCGTGCCGTTCCTCCGCCTGCGCGACCTGTTCAACACGCCAGGCGAGCCCGATACCCACCAGAAGGTGGTGATCATCTCCTCGGGCGATGTGCGGGTGGGTCTCGTCGTCGATCAGATCATCGGCAACAACCAGACTGTCATCAAGCAACTGTCCAAGCTCCATGCCGGCCTCGAGACCTTCTCGGGCGCCACCATCCTCGGCGATGGCGCCGTGGCGCTCATCCTCGATACCTCGCGTCTCGTCTCCTTCGGCCAGGCGCATGAAGAGAGCTTCCGCACCATCACCGGAAAGGTCGCCGCATGACCACCTTCACCGAACCCATGCGCGCGCTGACCCTGCGCCTCGACGATGAGCTCTTCGCCATCAAGGCCGAAAGCGTGCGCGAGATCCTCGACCTCGTGCCGGTCACCGAGGTGCCGAACGCCTCGCCCTTCGCGGCAGGGCTCATCAATGTGCGCGGCCGCGTCGTGCCGCTCACCAACCTGAAGGTCGCGTTCGGCATGCCCGAGCGCGAGGCAGACCAGGACACCCGCATCGTCGTCATCGAGACCGAGATCGAGGACGAGCCGAGTGTCGTGGGCATCCTCGCCGACAAGGTGTTCGACGTCACCGACATCGAACCTGCGGCAATCGAGGAAGCTCCGCGCGTCGGCATGCGCTGGCGCCCCGACTATGTGCGCGGCATCGGCAAGCGCCGGGGGGACTTCATCATCATCCCGGACATGCAGCGAATATTCGAAATAGAGGGTCGCAGAAGCGGCCCGGCTACGGCAGACGAAAGGGCCACTTCGTGAGACTAACTATCAAGGCAAAACTGGCGGCGGTCTTCGGCGTCATAACGGTGGTGTCGGGGGTGAGTATGTTCATCGCCCTGCAGAACCTCGACAAGCTTAACCAGTCTCTGGACACCATCGTCAACGTACGGGCGGCCAATACCATCAACTTGACTGAGCTGCAGTGGCACCTCGAGTCGCTGGGCTCGCGCCTCCGCGCCATGATCATCAGCGATGATGAAGCTGAGATCGCTGGCTACGTCACCGCCAATGCCGAAGAACAGCAGCAGATCCAACAGCTTCGCACCGGGCTCAACAGCAACATCAAGGATGTCGAAGTCGCCGCCTTGTTCGACAAGTTCGAGGGCGAACTCGAGCAGTACCTGGAAGCATCCGCCGAGGCGCAGAGGCTCGCGCAGCTCAATACCGACACCATGGCGTTCGACGTCACCACGACGGATGGCAGCGGCTCGCTCGGTACCGTCGAAGAGACGATGACCGCGCTGGTGAATTCGCTCTCCGCCAAGGTGAGTGCCGGTGACCTGTCGGCCTTCCCCGCCTTCAAAGCGGCATCGGAAGCCTTCATGACCATCACCGACGCTTTCCGCCAGCAGCGCAACGTGCTCCTCGCCTCCTCCATGCCGGCCAAGCAGGACGAGTGGTACGCCGACTACAAGGAGGGCATCGCGAACCTGGCGAGCCTGTTCCCGACACTCGAACGCACCATACCCGCGTCCGATCGTGGTCTCCTCGACGCCGCTCACGCCGCCTATGACACGCTCGTCGTCGCCATGGACAAGGCCGTCGATATCTCGATCCAGCGTGCCGACTACAACGCGCTTCAGGCAGCCACTGCCGCGACCGAACTGCGTCGCACCGCGGATGCTACGATCACCGAGATAGTGACCCGCAACCAGACGCTGCTGAACGCCGCCGACGATGAGGCCAAGCAGCTCTACGAGTCCTCGATGCTGCTGCTGCTGTCGCTGCTGGTCGGTTCGGTGGTGCTTGCTGCTGCCGCCGCAGTCTGGATGATCCTGACGATCTCGAAGTCGCTCTCGGCGGCACTCGGCCTCGCCAACGCGGTCGCCGGCGGCGATCTCAGCGCCGAAGCCAAGGTCAAGTCGGATGACGAGATCAAGGACGTCATCGACGCGCTCAACGTGATGACGCGCAAGCTCCGCGAAGTCGTTTCGGAAGTCACTGCCGCTGCCCGCAATGTTGCGTCTGGCAGCCAGGAACTCTCGGCTACCGCCGAGCAGTTGAGCCAGGGTGCAACCGAACAGGCCTCCTCGACCGAAGAGGCATCCGCGTCGATGGAAGAGATGGCCGCCACCATCAAGCAGTCGGCCGACAACGCCAACCAGACCGAGAAGATCGCGCGTCAGTCGGCTGCCGATGCGAACAGCTCCGGCGAAGCCGTCGGCAATGCCGTCAACGCCATGCAGACGATCGCCGAGAAGATCATGGTGGTGCAGGAAATCGCCCGCCAGACCGACCTCCTCGCCCTCAACGCAGCGGTGGAAGCCGCCCGTGCCGGCGAACATGGCCGGGGCTTCGCGGTTGTGGCTTCGGAAGTGCGCAAGCTCGCCGAGCGCAGCCAGGCCGCCGCAGCCGAGATCTCGACCCTGTCGGTCGACACGGTGAAGGCCGCCCGCTCTGCCGGCGACATGCTGCAGAAGCTGGTGCCCGACATCCGCCGCACGGCCGAATTGGTGGAAGAGATCACCGCCGGCTCGCGCGAGCAGAATGCCGGCGCCGCCCAGATCAACACGGCGATCCAGCAGCTCGACAAGGTCACCCAGCAGAACACCTCGGCCGCCGAGGAAATGTCGGCGACCTCCGAGGAACTGGCCAGCCAGGCCGAGCAGCTGCAGTCCGCGATCAGCTACTTCCGCATCGACGCGAACCAGCAGCACGCCATCTCGGCGCCTGCCAACGATCGGTCGTCGCACCAGACCGCAAAGCTCCGCGAGGAGCTGATGCAGAAGGCGCCGCACATGAAGCGCAAGGCCACGGCCCGCAGGGCTTCGAAGGGCGGCTTCGACCTCGACCTCGACGAAATGGGTGACGATCTCGACGCCGAGTTCTCGCGTCGCGGCGCCGCCTGACCAACGACTTGACCAACCGGATCGCGGATGAGCCGCGATCCGGACTACCCATCACGCCGGTTGGGACCGGCAGCATCGTTTGGGGGATACTTTGAGACTTACAATCAAGCTTAAGCTCGCCGCGACATTTGTCGGCATCATTGCCCTTAGCGCCGTGAGCATGTTCGTTGCCCTGCAGAGCCTGAACAGCATGGACGCTGCGTTCACGGTTGCCATGAAGCAGAACGTCAAGCTCATCGAGATGGCATCCGAGGTCGAGCGCAACATGCTCGAGTTCTCGAACATCGAGTCCGACATGGTGCTGGCTTCCGACAGCCCCACCATCAGCGGCCTCGTCCGTCAGCTCGAGAGCCTCTCCGAAGAAATGCACGCCGACGCCACGCTGCTCTCCGAGCTCTCGGATGAGCAGGGCAAGGCGCAGGTGGCGACGTTCCTCAAGGAATTCGACGAGTATGTCGCCGAGAGCGCCGAACTGCGCCGCCTCGCCGCCGCCAATCTCGATGCCGAGGCCTATACCCACCTCCATGGCAAGGCTGCCGGCATCCGCCAGGAAGTCATCCATGCCCTCGAGAGCATGATCGAGTACAACAACGCGGAACTCGAAACCGCAACCACGCACGCGCATGAGCTGTCGGCCAACTCGACAACGCTGGTGATCGGGCTCCTGATCGGCTCGGTGCTGGTCGCGGCCGCTGCCGCCACCTGGATCATCCTCGGCATTTCGAAGGGTCTCGCCCGCGTCACCCAGGTGGTGAACGCCGTGGCCATCGGCGACCTCCATCAGGACATCGTCGTGACGACCAATGACGAGATCAAGGATCTCGTGGTCAAGGTCAACGAAATGACCGCCAACCTCCGTAACACCGCGGCGCTCGCCGATCGCATCGCCGATGGCGACCTCACCGTCGAGCCCAAGGCGCTGTCCGACAAGGATACGCTCGGGCTCGCCCTCGGTCGCATGGTAGAAAAGCTGCGCGAAGTGATCGCCGAGGCGATCAGCTCGGCCAACAACGTCTCGGCCGGTTCGCAGGAACTCTCGGCCACCGCCGAGCAGCTGAGCCAGGGTGCCACCGAACAGGCGTCTTCGACCGAAGAGGCATCCGCCTCGATGGAAGAGATGGCCGCGACCATCAAGCAGTCGGCCGACAATGCCGCCCAGACCGAAAAGATCGCCCGCCAGTCGGCGTCCGATGCCATCGCTTCGGGCGAGGCCGTGAACGACGCCGTCACCGCCATGCAGACCATCGCGCAGAAAATCATGGTGGTGCAGGAGATCGCCCGCCAGACCGACCTCCTCGCTCTCAACGCGGCGGTGGAAGCCGCCCGCGCCGGCGAGCATGGCCGCGGTTTTGCGGTTGTCGCCTCCGAGGTGAGAAAACTCGCCGAACGCAGCCAGGCTGCCGCCGCCGAGATCTCGACCCTCTCCGACACCACGGTGAAGACCGCCCAGTCGGCCGGCGAGATGCTGACCCGCCTCGTGCCCGACATCAAGCGGACGGCCGAGCTGGTGGAAGAGATCACCGCCGGTGCCCGCGAGCAGAACGCAGGCGCGGCGCAGATCAACACCGCGATCCAGCAACTCGACAAGGTCACCCAGCAGAACACCTCGGCTGCCGAGGAAATGTCGGCGACCTCCGAGGAACTCGCGAGCCAGGCCGAACAGCTGCAGATCGCCATCAGCTACTTCCGCATCGAGGCTGTCGCAGTCGCGGAAGCCTCGGCTGTGGTCTCGGCGCCAGCAGCGCGCAAGGCCGCCGCGAAGCCGAACCTGCGCACGGAGGTCTTTGCCAAGGCCCCGCACATGGCCCCGCGCCCGACCGCCAGCCGTGCGGTCAAGAGCGGTGGCTTCGACCTGGACATAGATGACGCCGGCGATGAGCTCGATGCCGAGTTCACCCGCCGGGGTGCCGCCTGAAGGAGAGCCGGACTTGGCTGAAAAATCCCAATACGTGACGCTCGGCGTGGACGGCGAACTCTTCGCCGCCCCCGTCGAGAAGGTGCAGGAAATCCTGGAGATGCGGCCGGTAGCCCGCCTGCCGCAGGCTCCGCCCAACCTGCTCGGGATGACCGACGTGCGCGGCGAGGGCATCCCGGTGCTCGACCTGCGTCTCACACTCGGCCTGCCCGAAGCCGAGGATACCGAGAACACGCGCATCGTCGTGCTCCACGTCAACGGCGCCGCAGCGCCGACGACTCTGGGCCTGCGAACCGACCGCGTGTTCGAAGTTACCGTGCTCGATGCGGACGAACTCGACCCGCCCCCGGCTGTCGCCGGCAAATGGCGGGCCCAGACCGTCGCCGGCATCGGCCGCCGCAACGGCCAGTTCGTGACCGTCCTCGACCTCGATCGTCTGCTCGGCGATTTCGCCGAGGCTGCTTGATAGAAATCGTAGCTTCCCGCCAACCTCGCCTGTGACAGTGGAAGTTGGCGGCGCCCCGCGCTCCGGATCCAGGAGGATCGTATTGTCTAGCCTCGCCCTCAGATCCCGCGCCATCGAAGACGACGGCGAGGACCATCTCAGCGCCCTCGACTTCGGGCGCATCGCCAAGCTCATCGAGGGCGAGGCGGGCATCAAGCTGCCGCCCGGCAAACGCCTGATGGTCGAGGGCCGCCTGCGCAAGCGCCTCCGTGCTCTCGGGCTTACCGATTTTGCCAGCTACTCCACGCTCCTGTTCAAGCAAAACGGCCTCGAGCGTGAACTGACCCACCTGATCGATGCGGTGACCACCAACAAGACGGACTTCTTCCGCGAGTCCGAGCATTTCGACTTCATGGTCTCGACCATGGTGCCGCTGCTGCTCAAGGCGCGGGGTGAGCGCAGCCCGCTGCTGAAGGTGTGGAGCGCGGCCAGTTCCACCGGCGCCGAGGCCTATACGCTCGCCATGGTGCTGGACGACATGATGGCCCAGCGCCACGATTTCCGTTTCGCCATCCTCGGCACCGACATCTCCACGCAGGTGCTCGCCCAGGGGCGTCGGGCCGTCTATCCGGCAGAAATGATCGCGCCGGTGCCGCCCGAGATGCAGGAGCGCTACGTCATGCATTCGCGCCGGCCGGGGGCCCGCCGCGAGGTTCGCATGACACCGGAGCTGAGGCGCCACGTGCGCTTTGCTCACCTCAACCTGATGGACCAGACCTACCCATTCGATCGGGACGTGGACATCGTCTTCCTGCGCAACGTGCTGATCTATTTCGAGAAAGTCGACCAAGAAGCCGTTGTGGCGCGGCTACTCACCCATATCCGGCCGGGCGGCTACCTCGTCCTCGGTCACTCCGAATCGATGATCGGCACCACCCATGCCGTGCGGCAGGTCGCACCCGCCGTATTCCAGAAGCTCTGAAGGTAGCCGATGCCAGACCGCCACAAGATCCGCGTGCTCATCGTCGATGACTCCGCCGCTGTGCGCACCACGCTCAGCGACATCATCTCATCCGACCCGGCGCTCGAAGTGATGGCCACGGCGGCCGATCCCTATATCGCGGTCGAACGCATTCGCCAGGAAGTGCCCGACGTCATCTTCCTCGATATCGAACTGCCGCGCATGGACGGGATTACCTTCCTCAAGAAGATGATGCTGCAGCGGCCGATCCCGGTGGTCATCTGCTCGTCGCACGCCTCGGAAGGTAGCGACACGCTGATCAAGGCGCTCGAAGCCGGTGCCGTCGACGTCGTGCCCAAGCCGCGCGTCGATACGGCCCAGGCCCTGCACGATTCGCGGGCCCGCATCTGCGCCGCCGCCCGTAACGCCGCCGAGGCGCGGCTGAAGGGGCGCGTCGCGCGCGCACCGGCCCCCGAGGTTCACGTCGAAGCCAAGCTCACCGCCGATGCGGTGATCCCGCCGCGCTCGGCGGCCCGCGCCGCCTCGGCCCTCGTCACCATGCCGGTGACCGAGCCGGTGATCTGCATCGGCGCTTCGACCGGTGGTACTGAAGCGCTGCGCGACGTCCTCGTCGAACTGCCGGCCGCCTCGCCGGCCATTCTCATTGTCCAGCACATGCCAGAACGCTTCACCGCTGCCTTCGCGCGCCGGCTCGACAGCCTTTGCCAGGTGCGGGTCAAGGAAGCCGAGGACGGCGACGTGCTCGCCCCTGGCCAGGTGCTCATTGCCCCCGGCGGCCGCCACATGACGCTGCAGCGAACCGGTTCGCGCTACACGGTGCACGTAGTCGACGGGCCGCATGTCTCGCGCCACCGCCCGTCGGTGGACGTGCTGTTCCGCTCCGCCGCCTATGCCGCCGGCAAGAACGCGCTCGGCGTGCTCCTCACCGGCATGGGTGATGATGGCGCCAGGGGCCTGCTCGAAATGCGGCAGGCGGGCGCCGTGACCATCGCGCAGGACGAGGACAGTTCCGTCGTCTTCGGCATGCCCAAGGAGGCTATCGCGCTCGGAGCGGCCCAGAAGATCGTGCCCCTGAAGCGCGTCGCCCACGAAATCACCGCCTATGCCAGCCGTGCGCCGTTGAGGGACTCCGCATGATGAACGCCGAAACTGCAGCAATCCCGGACGCCGGGCCTGGGCCGGTTGACGGCGTGGTGGTCGTCGACCTTCGCGCCATAGCCGCCGACCTCGCCACCCCGCGCGAGGCCATTGATGGCGCGTTCGTCGCCGTCGGCGACCGTCTCTCCGAATGTGCCGGCATCCTCAGCCGCATCACCGGCACCTTCGAGGCACTGCCCGTCGAACTGGGCGGTGACGAACTCACCAGCGCCACCGATGGCCTCGCGCTCGTGGGCCGCCGCGCCGGGGAAATATCCATCGCGCTCGGTGCCGAGCAGGATGATCTCCACCGCCTCGTCGAAGCGCTGCGCAAGGCCGCCCACCCGATTTCGGAACTCCGCCGCACCGTCAAGATGATGGGCATCGTCGCCATCAACGCGCGCGTCGTCGCGGCGAGCGTCGTCTCCGAGACCGAGGATTTTGGTGTCTTCACCACCGATATCGCCCAGCTCTCCGACAGCGCCGCGACCACCATCAGCAAGTTCCACCGCACCTACGAGGCGTTGACCGGCGTCGTCGCCGACGCCGCCATTGCGCGCGGCAACTTCGAAGCGGCGCATCGCAGCACGCTCTCGACGCTGGCCAGCGAACTCGAATCCGACCTCGCCGAAGTGACCGAGCAGCGGCTCGAATCCGCCCGTTCCAGCGTCACCACCGGCCAGATGTCCCGCGCCATCGCGGACAAGGTCGCGGCCGCCGTGATGGCCCTGCAGGTCGGCGACTCCACCCGCCAGCGCGTCGAGCACGTCGAAGCGGCGCTGGTCGATGCAGCCGCCCTTGAGCATCCGGGGAATGGGGAAGGGGGGCAGGTCGCCCCGGTAGCCATCATGGAACTCCAGCGCTTGCAGCTAGAGTTGGCGCGCGAAACACTTATTGCGGAAATGTCGTCCGGCGCGGATGCCCTGAGCCAACTGACCCATGACGTGCAGGCGGTGCTCGACCACGCCGGCACGGTCTATGGTTCGGCCGAGAACCGGTCCGCGCTGTCCGAACTCCACGGCGCCGTCCGTCGCGCCGTCACCGTGCTGCGCGATTGCGAAAGCGAGCGCGGCAAGCTCGACCAGGTCGCCGCTGCTGTATCGGATACCGTCCGGGTGCTGCTCGATCATGTCGAGGCGGTGCAGGAGATCGAGTACAAGATGCGGCTCGTCTCGCTCAATGCGGCGGTCAAGTGCGCCCAGCTCGGTCCCCGCGGCCGCGCCCTCGATGTCATCGCCCAGCAGCTTCGTACCCTTACCGGCGAAACGGTCGTCTCGGCCCAGGCTGCCGTCGAATGCCTCAATGAGGCCGCCGGCTACTCGACTGCCTTCACACAATCTGCGGGGTCCGGCGCCACGCGCGTCGGCGATCTCGAGCGCCAGGCGACTGCTGCTCTCGAACTGCTCGAAGCCGTCGGTTTCCGCATGAAGCACGCCCTCGTCGAACTCTATGACGACGGCCCGAAAGTCGCGCGGCTGCTCGAGGACGCCGTCTCCGCCCTTGCCAGCCATGCGGCCATCTCAGAAGCCCTGAGCGACATCGAGTTCGCCCTTATCCTGCCCCGGGCGGCAGGGGAGGCTGGCGGCGAAGTCGGACGAGGCGAGCTCGCCGTCCACCAGGACTTCTTCGCGACCCTCCGTCGCCGCTACACCATGGACGCCGAGCGCCGACTCCACGACAGCTTCCTCGGCGTTGCCCCCCAGGCTGAACCCGAGCCGGTGGAGGAGGCTGCAGCCGATCTCGACGACCTGCTGTTCTAGGGACCGCGATCTAACCTGGGGAAGCGCTGTTACCCCAGGTGCCGCAGCTGCGTGCTCAGGCTGCCGACATCCAGCACGCGGCCATCAATGCGGCCCGCGAACTCGTAGGCCCAGACCGTCGCCGCCGGTCCCGCCTGCAGGAACAGGTCGTCGAAGCCGGTGGCGCCAAGAATAGCCTGGCGAATCTCGGCCGAGTGCTCGAATGCGTCGGTCTCGGGCACCTTGATGAACTGAGCGTCCTTGAGCCCGAGCCGTTGCATGGTGCTCAACTGCTCGGGAAAGGACAGCCCGCCCATCGGCCGGTCCGGGCATACGAACAGGATGCGCCGTCCCCTGAACAGGGTACGGTAGCGATCCAGCACCGTCTCCATCTCGCCCCGCGCATATTCCTCGACATGGAGGCCGAGGAAGAACACCCCGGCCGACCCGTAGGTGTCGAGGCCGGTTTCGTGCGCGATGATGCGCCAGTGCCTTCGATACTCGCGTTGCTGCCGCCGGCGCCTGAGCACGAGGGTGTCGTTGTGCTCGTGGATGCTGCGGAATGCGTCGGGGACCTTGGGGTAGCGCTCGTAGCGGGCCACCCATTCCTGCTCGGCCCGGTCGGCGAACATGTTGTTGAAGCAGGCCAGCACGCCCGCCTTCGGCACCAGCAGGGCTTCGCCGAGGGCGGCTTCCAGTGCTGGGCTGTGCCGCTGGAACCGCAGACCCCTGCCGTAAAGCGCCAGCTTCAGTTCGCCGTCGCCGAACCGGCTGAGCGCCGAGCCATCCTCGATGACCCGCCGCAGCGTCTCCTCGTTGTCGAGGCGCTCGATCCGGCGCGGTTCGGACAGGCGCGCGCGCAGCGATCGCAGCCAGTAGTTCATGCTCGTCAGACCCATGCCCCCGGAAAGGCCGTCACCAACCAGCGGGGGTGTGGCATGTCAAGGCCGGCCTAGGCTGCGACGCCGGGCAGTTCGAGCAGCGCCTGCAGCGGCAGCGGTTCCGAGAGCAGGAAGCCCTGCAGTTCGTGACATCCGTGGGCGATCAGGTAGTCGCGCTGCACCTGGGTCGAGACGCCCTCCGCTGTCACCCGCATGTTGAGCGAGCGGGCGAGATCGATGACGGTGCGCACGATCACCTCGGCATCGGCGGATTGGCCGATCTGGGCGACGAAGGAGCGATCGATCTTCAGCTTGTCGACATTGTAGCGCCGCAGGTAGTTGAGCGACGAATAGCCGGTGCCGAAATCGTCGAGCGCGAGGCGAATGCCCGCGGAGCGCAGCCGGCTGAGCCCGCTCTCGGTCGCTTCCGAATTGTCCAGCAGTACGCCCTCGGTGATCTCGAGTTGCAGCCGGCGCGGGTCGATGCTCCTCGCGGCAAGGCCATCGATGATCCGATCGACGAAGCGGCGGCTCCGCAGCTCGACCGGGGACACGTTGATGGCGACCCAAGGCAGCGCGCTCTGCGCCAGCATCGAGCAGGCCTCGCCGAACACCCACTCGCCGAGTTGCTCGATGAGCCCGCGCTCCTCCGCCAGGCCGACGAAGACCTCGGGCGAAAGCAGCCCGCGCGTCGGGTGATCCCAACGGACAAGGGCCTCGGCTCCCACCATGCGCACGCCGTCGCCGGCAAAGATCGGCTGGTAGTCGAGCCTGAGTTCCGTGGTGCCGGCCAGGGCCCGCCGCAGGTCCTGCTCGATCCGCCGCTTGTCCTCGACGCTTTGCGCCATTGGTTCGGCAAACACCACCCAGCGCCCGCGCCCGCGGGCCTTGGCCTCGTAAAGCGCGATGTCCGCCTGGCGCAGCATGACGTTGGCATTCGATCCCGGCTGCCAGCGCGCGATGCCGAAGCTCGAGGAGATGAAGGCCGGATCGCCGATCAGGTTGAAGGGCCGTCGGAACTGTATCTGGATCGCGGCGCATATGGACTCTGCCGCGCCCGCTGCCGGACCTTCGAGCAGGATGGCGAACTCGTCGCCGCCGAGCCGGGCCATGGTGCCGGTTGGGCCGATCTGCTGGAACAGCCGGTTGGCGAGCTGGCGCAACAGGTCGTCCCCGGCCACGTGCCCCAATGTATCGTTGATATGCTTGAACCGGTCGAGATCGAGCAGCACCAGGGCCGCCGGGGTCCCGCCGGCCGCGCGCTCCGCCAGAGCAGCGAGGTCGTGCTCGAACTGCGCCCGGTTGGGCAGTCCGGTCAGTGCATCGTGGTAGGCGAGGAAGTGGATACGCGCCTCGGTCTGCCGGCGCTCAGTGACGTCGCGCGCCATGCAGACCAGCCCGATGATCGTGCCATCAGGGGAGCGCAGCGGCAGTTTGGTCGTCGACAGCCAGAGCTGCGTCCCGTCGGGGCGGACGACATACTCTTCGTGGTCGATCAGCTGTTTACCCTCGCGCAGCACGGCGAGATCGTCGTCGTAGTAGCGCCGCGCCAGCTCCGGCGGGTGCATGTCGAGGTCGGTCTTGCCGATCAGTGCGCTGGGGTTTCCCTGGCCGAGGTCGGTCGCCAGCGCCTTGTTGGCAATGACGAAGCGCGCTTCACTGTCCTTGATGTAGAGGTAGTCCGGCACCTGGTCGATCATGGTGCGCAGCCAGTCGCGCTCTTCGCGGGTGCGGCCTTGTTCGCCCGACAGTGTCGCCGCGAAGCGCTGCAGCCGCTCGCTGGCCGTCATGGTGCCAGCGTTCCGCTCCGCCCGGCTCAGGGTGGGCGCGGGGTCGCTCGCGGTCGGCTTTGCGGCCATTACCACCTCGGGAGTCGGTTCCGACTCATCATGCTAGGCAGAGTTCGATAAGCAAACCATAAATTGCGGATAAGTAGAAACGAACAAAAGTGGTTGGAGTAGTACGGCGACCCGGCACGTCGTGTCCACGACTGTCACCAGATACTATCCGCAGTGGGATGACATCGGTTAACTCCCGTTAACCCGACTCCCGTCATGGTGGCGCAATGAACGATGTCGCCACCCTGCTGGCCCAGTTGGGTGCCCGCACCGAACCTGTTGCCGATCCTGCCCTTGCGGCCGTGCGGCTGGCACGGGCGACGATCGATGCGCTGGTGCTGAAGCTCGGCCAGAACATCGACGCCAGGGTGACGGCGCAACTGGCCGCCGGTCTGACGCAACTGACCGCCGGCAACGAGAACTTCGTCCTGAAGCTCGAAACGCCGATTCCGGTCGGCACTCCCGTGACGGTGAAAGTGACGACGTCCCCGTCGGGCCAGCCGATTGTCTCAGTCGCGCTGCCACCAACAGTCACCGCGCCACCGCTTGCCGTGCCCGCCCAGCCTGCCCAGCTTCCGGCCGAATTGCCCCAGCCGGCTGCAGTCGCCCCGGTTCGAGTGCCGCCTGCGGCGCACCCCGCGCCACCACCCACGCCGACCGCAGAGGCGCCGGCACCTGTGGCCACGTCTCCTTTGTTCTCTCCTAAGCCACAGGCGCCGTCGGTTGCTCCGGCGACGACCGCGGTCTCGGCCACAGCGGCGGCAACGCCTGCTCCCATCGTGCCGCTGGTGCCGCTGCCAACTGCGGAAACCAGCAAGCCGGCTCCGCCGCCTGCGATTGGATCAGCCCCAGCCACGTCCGCTCCGACTCTCCCATCGCCGCCGCAACCCGCGCCGGCTGGGGCGCCCCCAGTCGCGTCACCACCGGTGTTGGCCACGCAGGTCCAACTGGGTCCTTCCGTTGCCGCGGCCCCAGAGCCACCGCTGCCTGTTTCGCAGGCGGGAAGCCGGGTCGCGCCACCGCCCGTGCCAGCGGCGGCCCCCAGGTCGCCACAGGCTCAAGTCGCGCCCCAGCCACCCACGCTGCAACCGGCTCCTATCCCTGCATCGGTAGTGGCTCAGGCCACTCCCACCACGCCGACGCCGGCCCCCGCCTCGCAAGCTCCCGCGGCAGCCGCCCAACCCGCGCTCGTGGCTCCGAATGCCGCGCCTGCCGCAGCGAGTGCCGCGCAAGCACCGCGCACCGCCCCCATGCCCTTGCAACAGGTGCTGGCCGATCCGGTTCAGGCCGCTGCCCGGCAGACGACGATCGCGCCGCTATTGGCACAGGCAGCGGCAGTCCTTGCCGCGCCGTCGGCTTCTGCGCTGCCGCTTCCCGCGCTCGAGGCGATTGCCCGGGTGTTGGCGGCTCGCGTCGACCTCAACCGCGCGCCGCCCGACGGCAAGGCGCTGCGGCAGGCGGTCCTGCAGGCGGGAACGCTCGATACCGGGCCACGCCAGCCGGACGACATGCGCTCGACCCTGCTGGCTCTGCGCAGCGCACTGGCGAATGTCCTCGGCGGCAAGGTCGAGGCCGTCGCGCCAGTCGCCTACCGGCCGCCGCCACCGATGACGGGGGAGCCGGCGCGGGCGCCGCAACCGACACCGGCGGCACCCTTGCCCGACCTGTCGCCGGAAGAGAGTGCAAGGCAGCTGCTCGGCCATGCCGACGGGGCCCTGGCGCGCACGAAGCTGCTTCAGCTTGCCTCCAGCCCGACCGATCCCCGCGCGCCGGCCCAGGCAGCCGGGCCGGAACTCCGCTTCGAGATCCCGATGCTGCTCGGTACTGAGACGGGCATCCTGCAGCTGCTTGTCCAGCGCGATGGCCGGCACAAGCCCGATCCCCGCGAGCGTGGCTGGCGCATGCGCTTTGCGATGAGTTTCAGCACCACGGGCGAGGTCGGTGCCGATATCGCGCTGCTCGGCCGCGCCGCCAGCGTCTCGATCTGGGCGGCCGAGCCTGCCACCGCCGATGTGCTCGAGGCCATGTTGCCCGAACTGGCCCCCGCGTTGACCAGCCAAGGCCTCGATGTCGCGAGCCTACGCGTTCGTCGCGGTCCGCCACCCCGTCGGCCGCAGGCGCCGGGGCGATTGCTGGACAGTGCCCGATGAGCGAAGGCGACAAGCCCATCAACCTCGCCGTCGCCCTCGAATACGAGCGCGGCACCCGCAATGCCCCGCGCGTTACCGCCAAGGGGCGGGGCGAACTGGCCCGCCGCATTGTCGAAGTGGCCGAGGACAGCGGTGTGGTGATCGACGCCAACGGGCCGCTCGCCGAGGCTCTGGCCGGGGTCGAGCTGGACGAGGAAATCCCGATGGAGCTCTACGAGGCGGTAGCCGAGATTATCGGCTTCGTCCTCCGCGCTACCGAGACGCGCCGATAGCTTGCATTCCGCTGCGGCTCGGCGCCAATAGGCGCGCTGCAAATCCGGAACTGCGCCATGACCAAGATCGCCGACATCGACACCCCCGCCGTCCTCATCGACATCGACCGCGTGGAGGCAAACCTGAAGCGCGCCCAGGCCCATGCCGACAAGGAAGGCTACGCGCTTCGGCCGCATATCAAGACCCACAAGCTGCCGCGCTTCGCCAAGCGCCAGATCGAGCTCGGGGCGGTCGGCATTACAGTGCAGAAGCTGGGCGAAGCCGAGGTGATGGCCGACGCCGGGGTGACCGACATCTTCCTTCCCTACAACATCCTCGGGCCCAAGAAGCTGGCCCGCCTCGAGGCGCTCAACGGTCGCGTCGCCATCGCCGTCACCGCCGACTGCCCCGACACCGTCGCCGGCTATGCTGCGACCTTTACGGCCGACCAGCCGCTGACCGTGCTCATCGAATGCGATACCGGCGCCCGCCGCTGCGGCGTGCAGACCCCGGCGCAGGCGCTGGCCCTCGCGCGGCAGATCGAACTGGCGCCCGGCCTCCGCTTCGGCGGGCTGATGACCTATCCGCCCAAGCATGGACTCGAGCAGTCGAATGCCTGGTTCAACGAGGCGCTGGCCATGTTCGCGCAGGCGGGCATCGCCGTGCCAAAGGTGACCGGCGGCAACAGCCCCGACATGTGGGCGCCCGGCGGCGGCCCGGTGACCGAGCGCCGGCCGGGGACGTATATCTACTACGACCGCATGCAGGTGCGCGACGAGGTCGCCACCTGGGACGATTGTGCGCTTACCGTGCTAGCGACGGTCGTCAGCCGGCCGACTGCCACCCGTGCAGTCATAGACGCTGGCTCGAAGTCGCTCGCCTACGACCCTGTCAACGCCGACCTGAAGCTTGGCCACGGCCTTGTCGCGGGTACAGATCTGCTCGTAACCGGGCTCTCGGAAGAGCATGGCGTCATCGAGATGCCGGCCGCTTCGGACTGGCCGCGCGTCGGCGACAAGGTACGGATCGTGCCCAACCATGTCTGCGTGGTCTCGAACCTCTTCGACACCGTGACGCTTGTCTCCGGCGACGAGGTCCGGGAGACGGTGCCCGTTGCGGCCCGGGGGCGAGTCGACTAGAACTGCTGCCCCAACGGGAGTGGTATCTAAATGGTCGCTGATTGGTATGATCGCCTGACCTTGTCGAGCGAGTTGCGGCCGGCCGCCGACGGCATCGACGCGCGCTATCGGCTCATGCTGCGGAACGAGGGTAACCAGGTCCTCCGCGACTTCCGGATGGGCTTCTCGGGTCCGGGTTATGTCAGCCCCGGATCGGAAGTCGTCGGCGCCACCGTCGTCACCCGCCTGTCCACCTTCTGCGAGATCGCGCCGCCCAAGGGCTTCAGACTCGCACCCGGCGAGACCTGGACGGTCGATATCTTCAAGCAGGAGTTTCCCCTCCGCCACTGGACCGATGGCGCCACTACCGGCTTTCTCGTCCTCGACGACGGCAGCGTCCGCTCGCTCCGCACCGTCCCGGTTCAGGTCGAGGGCAGCAGCGAACTGCGCCGCAAGGGCACTGCGATCCACCAGGTGCCGGAGCATCCGCCGGTACCGGTGTCGATCGTGCCTTGGCCGAAGAGCGTCGAAGTCTCCGGACGGCGCACCGTCCCGGCCGGCCTTGCACCCATCGCCAACGCTGCCTTCGGCAAGGCCGCCGCTGCGGCCTTCGCCAAGCTGACCGAACGGCTGTTTGCCGGCGAAGGGCTCGTGCGCCCGGCCCATGAAGGTGGCTATCCGGTGGAACTGGTGGCCGGCACCGGCGGCAAGGAAGGCTATCGCATCGACTTCACCCGCGATCGTGCCCGCGTTACCGCCGAGACCGAGACAGGAGCCCTTTACGGGCTCATCACCCTGGGCCAGATCCTGCGCGGCGCGCGCCTCCACCTGCGCCAGTTCAGCTTCCCGACCGAAGGCCATATCGAGGACGCGCCGGCGATGGCCTGGCGCGGCTGCCATATCGACGTCGCCCGCCGCGTCTATGCGCGCGACGAGATCGAGCAGTTCGTCGCCATCCTCGCCTGGAACAAGCTCAACGTGCTGCACTGGCACCTGAGCGACGACGAGGCCTGGCGCGTCGAGATCGACGCCTATCCCCAGCTGACGGGCAAGGGCGCCTGGCGAGGCTACGGCATGCCCATTCCGCCCGTACTTGGTTCGGGGCCGGAGCGCACGGGCGGCTACTACACCAAGGCCGACATCCGCGCCGTCGTGGCCCTCGCGACCGAGTTCGGCGTCGATGTCGTGCCCGAGATCGACGTGCCCGGCCACTGCTACGCCCTGCTCGAGGCCATTCCGGCGCTTCGCGATGCCGGTGAGAACGCGCCCTATTACTCGATCCAGAGCTTTCCCAAGAACTGCCTCAACCCGGCGCTTCGCGCCACCTACGAAGTGATCGAGACGATCTTCGCCGAACTGGTCGAGCTCTTCCCTTCGCCCTATTTCCATGTCGGCGCCGACGAGGTGCCGGAGGATGCCTGGCATGCCTCGCCCGCCGCCAACAAGCTGCGGAAGGAGCTCGGCGTCACCGGTGCAGCGCCGCTCCAGGCACGTTTCCTCCAGCGCGTGCAGGCGTTCCTGACGTCGAAGGGCAAGATCACCGGCGCCTGGGAAGAGGCAAGCCATGGCGGCGGCATCGACAAGGCGAGTGCCTATCTCGTCGGCTGGCGCGACACGGAGGTGAGCCAGAAGCTCGCTGCCGAAGGCTACGACGTCGTCGTTGCGCCGGCCCAGGCCTATTACCTCGACATGGCCAACTCCGCCGAGTTCCACGAATGCGGCGCAGCCTGGGCAGGCTGGTCCTCGCTCGAGAACACCTACGCCTTCGAGCCGGCGGGCGGCTGGGGCGAGACCGAGCGCCGGCACCTGCTCGGTATCCAGGCCTGCATCTGGTCCGAGCCGATGACCGACCGCGCCGTCTTCGATCGGCTGGTCTTCCCTCGCCTGTCGGCCATCGCAGAAACCGGCTGGAGCCATCACCGCGACTGGCATCGCTTCAGCGCGCTGGTCGGCCTGATGCCCAACCTCTACGGCCAGTACGAAGGGTTCTGATCGCCCTCTCTGGTTGCTGGCGCGACTTCCGTGAAAGAGGCGCGGCCCCCGATATACATGGGATGTTCTCCGGTATTCAGGTCGGACCGAAGTCGATCGATCGGAATAACCGAGTCTTTACTCGCCGCCTTTACGCTCAAGCCTTGGATTTCTTAGGGTTTCCGGGGCTCACTGCACTTGCCCAGAAGAGGCAAAACGTCCGGCATACCTGCTGACGATCCGCTACCCGCGGACCGGCCGCAGGGCGTCGCTGCACTGAAAGCCAAGCTTGCCGCGCAGGATCTGCGCATCCAGGCGATCCTCGACAACGTCGCCCAGGGGCTTTCCCTCTACGATGCCCAGGCGCGGCTCGTTTTGTGCAACCAGCAATTCCTCGACATTTACCGGCTCCCGCCTGAACTGGGACAATCGGGCACCAGCTTCCGCGACATCCTGAAGGCGCGCGTGGCCGGCAATACTCATGTCGGCGAGGACGGCACGGCCTATGTTGCCGACCGCATGAGCGCGGTCGAAGAGGGCCGGATGCTCGGCGGCATCCATCGGCTGAACTCCGGGCAGGTCATCTCCATGACCCACCAGCCGATGGCGGATGGCGGCTGGGTCTCGACCCACAAAGACGTGACCGAAATGCAGAACATGCAGGCCGAGCTCACGCACCTCGCCTACCACGATGCCCTGACGGGCCTCCCGAACCGCACGCTGTTCTACCGACGCATCGGCAATGCCTTCAAGAATCTCGATGCCAACCGGGGGCTTGCCGTCCTCTGCCTCGATCTCGATGGCTTCAAGCCGGTGAATGACACCATGGGCCACGCGGCGGGCGATGCACTGCTCCGCCAGTTCGGCGCCCGCCTCACCGGCTGCCTCGGAGCCGACGACACCGCGGCGCGGATGGGTGGCGACGAGTTTGCTGTCCTCCACCGTGGCGGCAGCGAGGAGTCCGCACTCGCGCTGGCGGCCCATATTTCGGAAGCGACCCAGGTCGCGTTCGATCTCGATGGACGCGCCGTGAGCATTGCCGTCGGCATCGGCATCGCCCATGCCGATCGCGACGGCAGCGACACCGATGCCCTGCTGCACAGTGCTGACCTTGCGCTCTATGCCGCCAAGCGCGACCGGCGCGGCGGCATCCGCAGCTTCGACCCTGCCCTCGATCGCGCTGCGGCGGACCGCCGCCGCATCGAGATGGACCTGAAGCGCGCCATCGAGCTGCAGGAGTTCGAACTCCATTTTCAGCCCATCCTCGATCTCGCGGGGAAGTCGTTCTCCGGCTTCGAGGCATTGCTGCGCTGGCGCCATCCGGATCGCGGCATGATCTCGCCTGCCGAGTTCATCCCGGTGGCCGAAGAGACGGGATTGATCCTGCCTATCGGCGAATGGGTCATCCGCGAGGCGCTGGCGGAAGCGGCGAACTGGCCAGTTGACCTCAGGGTCGCCGTCAACGTCTCGTCGGTGCAACTGGTACGTGGCGGATTGCCGGCCATCCTGATGCAGGCCCTCGCGAAATCCGGCATCGCCCATCACCGGGTCGAGATCGAGATCACCGAGTCGGTGTTCCTCGCCAATTCGGACGAAAGCCTCGAGACCCTGCGCCAGTTGCGCGCCCTCGGCGTCCGCATCGCGCTCGACGATTTCGGCACCGGCTATTCTGCGCTCGGTTACCTGCTCGCCTTCCCCTTCGACAAGATCAAGATCGACGGCACCTTCGTTCGTGCGCTCTCGAGCGCCGAAAGCGCCAAGACCATCGTCACCGCCGTCGCCGATATCGGTGCCCGCCTTGGCATGGAGACCACGGCCGAAGGCATCGAGACCCCAGACCAGCTGCGTGCAGTACACGCCGCCGGCTATACCGAGGCCCAAGGCTATTTGATCGCGCGGCCGATGGACCGCCACAGTGCCCGCCGCATGCTCGCCTCCAGCTTCGACGAGCTTTCCCGCGCCGCCGGCTAGGCCGCAGACATCCTCCCTCAGGCCTGCGCAACAAAAAGGCGGGGATCGCTCCCCGCCCTCTCGTCTCAATCCGGCAAGGCTCAGAGCTTGCTGGTGATCGCGTCGGTGAACGCGCCCGAGGGCTGGTTCTGGATGATCTTCTGGTCGAGCAGCGCCTTCTCGGTGCGGTCGTAGGCGGCCGCGTCGAGCTTGAAGTCGGTGGCGTCGACCAGCTTGGCCACTTCACCCATCATGTAGGTCTGGTGAGCCAGCGTCTGGGCGCCGGACTCGTCGTTGTCGATCACGATCTGGGCAGCTTCGTCGGGATGCTCAATCGCGTACTGCCAGCCCTTCTGCGAAGCGCGGACGAAGCGGACCATCTTGTCGGCGAAAGCCGGGTCGGCGAGCTTGTCTTCCATCGCATAGAGGCCGTCCTCGAGCAGGTCGTTGCCGAGTTCGGTGTAGTTGAAGACGACCAGCTTATCGAGGGTGAAGCCGGCGTCGATCGCCTGGCCGAGCTCGTTATAGGTCATCACCGAGATGCAGTCGGCCTGCTTCTGGACCAGCGGCGACACGTCGAAGCTCTGCTTCAGCACGTTCACGCCATCGGCGCCGCCATTGGTCGGGATGCCGAGCTTGTTCATCCAGGCGTAGAACGGATACTCGTTGCCGAAGAACCAGACGCCGAGCGTGTGGCCCTTGAAGTCGGCTTCGGTCTGCACCGGGCCGTCCTTCGGGCAGATCATCAGGAGGCCCGAGCGCTTGTAGGGCTGGGCGATGTTGACGAGGCCGACGCCCTGCTCGCGAGCGGCCAGCGCGCCACCCATCCAGTCGACGATGACATCGGCGCCGCCGCCGGCGATCACCTGCTCGGGCGCCACGTCCGGGCCGCCCGGCTTGATCGTGATGTCGATGCCTTCGTCGGTGTAGAAGCCCTTGTCCTTGGCCACGTAGTAGCCGGCGAACTGCGCCTGCGTCACCCACTTGAGCTGCAGCGTCACCGGATCAGCGGCAAAGCCGGCAGTGGCGCTGAGCGCCAGAGCGCCGGCAACCAGGCCGACGAGAAGTTTCTTCATGATCGTTCCCTCATTCCCTGTATTAAGCCCGCCCACCACGGACGGACGGATGCCAGAAGGTGACGGCTCGTTCGATGAGCGCCACCACCCAGTAGAAGACAGAGCCCGCTAACGCCGCCACGGCGATCTCTGCCCAGACCATCTCGACATTGAGCTTGCCGATCTCGGAGGAGATGCGGAAGCCCATGCCGACGATGGGTGTCCCGAAGAATTCCGCTACGATTGCGCCGATCAGCGCCAGAGTCGAGTTGATCTTCAGTGCGTTGAAAATGAACGGCGCCGCTGCAGGCAGCCGCAGCTTGAACAGCGTCGACCAGTAGCCTGAGGCATAGGTGCGCATCAGGTCGCGCTCCATGTGCCCGGCGACGTTGAGGCCGGCCACGGTGTTCACCAGCATGGGGAAGAAGGTCATGACCACGACCACGGCGGCCTTGGATGGCCAGTCGAAGCCGAACCACATCACCATGATCGGCGCGATACCGATCAGCGGCAGCGCTGAGACGAAATTGCCGATCGGCAACAGCCCCCGCTTCATGAACGGCGAACGGTCGACGAGGATGGCGACCAGAAAGCCGAGCCCGCAGCCGAGCACATAACCGGCCAGCACCGCCTTGAATGTCTGGACGAAGTCGACCGCGATCAGCGGGATGCTCCCGAACAGCATCGTGCCGATGCCCGATGGCGAAGGCAGCAGCACCTTTGGCACATTCGCGCCACGCGTGATCGCCTCCCAGGCGACGACGATGGCGATGCCGAAGACGGCCGGGATCAGTACGCCGATGGAGTCGGGCACCTGGCCTTTACTAATCGCGCCCGACAGCCGCTCGGCGAACAGCCAGGCGAACAGCCAGCTCGACACCAGCGCGAACCAGTAGCCCGCGTCTGCCTGCTCGATCGTGTCGAGCGCCAGCATGAGCGCCACGGCCCCGAGTGCCGCGAGGGCCCCGTCGATCCAGAAGCTCAGCTTCACGCGGAAACGGATGAGGTTGGCGACTGCAAGTACGAGGAACACCCCGACGGCCGGGAACTCCCACACCGGCAGTGGTGCTCCCTCGGTTGAGGCAAAGGGGAACACCAGCGCAATGAGGGCGAAGCCCGAGGCGAAGGCGGCAAGCACACGCTGCAGCATACTCATGCCCGCACCCCCAGCCGCGCGTTGGTGGCGCGCTCTGCAAGGCTGACGATGGCGATCAGTCCGCCCGCCAGCAGCGCCGCCGCCAGCAGGGCCGCCCAGATCTGGATGGTCTGCCCGTAATAGGACCCGGCCAGCAGCCGTGCGCCGAGGCCGTTGCTGGTGCCCGCCGGCAGCTCGCCGACGATGGCGCCGACAAGGCTTGCCGCGACGCCCACCTTCATCGATGTGAAGAGGTAGGGGAGCGCAATCGGCCAGCGGAGTTTGGTGAACACCTGGAAGCGCGAGGCATTGTAGGTACGCATCAGGTCGAGCTGGATGGCCTCGGGGCTGCGGAAGCCCTTCACCATCCCGACGACGACCGGGAAGAAGCTCAGATAGGTCGAGATCAGCGCCTTGGGGATCAGCCCGGCGATACCCACGGCGTTGAGCACCACGATCACCATCGGCGCGATCGCGAGGATCGGCACGGTCTGGCTGGCGATGATCCACGGCATCAGCGAGCGGTCCATTGCCTGGTTGTGGACGATGAACATCGCGAGCCCGATGCCGAACAGCGTGCCCATAACGAAGCCGAGGAGCGTCGCCGAAAGCGTCTGCCAGCTGTGGTAGATGAGGCTGCGCTTGGAAGTGACGGCTTGCTCGGCCGTGGTCTTCCACAGTTCGCCGACGATCTGGTGCGGCGCCGGCAGCAGCGGCTTTTCGGCATTCAGCACGTCGTTGAGTTGCTGCGTGAACGGCACATTGGTCACATCGGTGCGCTGGTAGAAGTCGGACATTCCCTGCCAGTTCATCAGGACGGCCGCCACATACCAGACAACGATGAGGCAGGCGACGACACTGACGACAGGAACGACGGTGCGCATCATTGCACTTCCACCGAAACGTCGACGTCTACCTGCCGCTTGCCGAACGCGTCGGACACCCCGATCGTGAATGTGTAGACCCCGAGGGCGTCCGACGGTTCCACATGCAGGCCCATATCGATTTCAAGCAGCCGCACGGCCTCGCGCGGGCCACCCAGGGCGCCCTGAAAGCATGGCGCATCAGCCAATCTCTGGACCGAGCCATCGGGCAAGGCGATGGATGCATCGCAGATCAGCGAGACCTTCCCTGCCTGCTCGGTGGCGCCGACAAACATGACCAGCACCTGCGCGGTGTCGCCGGTGCGGACGCTGTCGCTGGGAACGAGGCGCGGCGCAAAGCCATCTGTCCTGTTCCACTCGTTTCGCCAGCCGGGGTCGGCGGTGATCAGTGCCATGACACTGAAATCGCCGTTTGTCGCAGTGGCATAAGGATTGGCTTTGCCCGCGGCGAGCGCACCTGATGACAGGGTCGCCAGGATGGCAAATCCGACAGGCCTGAGGACCGTTCGCATCCTCATTCCTCGTAGGAATGGCCGGCCCGGAGGCCGTCGCGGACACGGTGGGCGATTTCGAGGAATTCCGGCGTCTCGCGGATCTCGAGCGGCCGTTCGGCGGGTAGCGGGCTCTCGATCACGTCGGTGACCCGGCCCGGGCGCGGGCTCATCACCACGATCTTGGTCGAGAGATACACCGCCTCGGGGATCGAGTGGGTGACGAAGGCGATGGTCTTTCCTGTCGTCGCCCAGAGCTTCAGGAGCTCCGAGTTGAGGTGGTCGCGCACGATCTCATCCAGGGCGCCGAACGGCTCATCCATGAGCAGCAGGTCGGCATCGAAGGCGAGCGCTCGCGCGATCGACGCGCGTTGCTGCATGCCGCCCGAAAGCTGCCAGGGGAACTTCTTCTCGAAACCCTCGAGATTGACGAGTTCCAGCGTCTTCTGGATCCGCGCTTTCCGCTCGTCTTCGCTGTAGCCCATGATTTCGAGCGGCAGTGCCACGTTGCGCTCGATCGTCCGCCACGGAAACAGCGCCGGCGCCTGGAACACATAGCCATAGGAGCGGTTTACGCGTGCATCGGCCGGCGAGGTGCCGTTGACGGTGATCGTGCCCGAGGTCGGCCGCTCAAGATCGGCGATGACGCGCAGGAATGTCGTCTTGCCGCAGCCCGAAGGCCCGATGAACGAGACGAACTCGCCCTTCTTGATGTCGAGATTGACGTTCGACAGCGCGACCACGTCGCCATCATCGGTCTTGAAGGTGAGGCCGAGACCCTTGGCCTCGACCACGCTCTGCGATTTGCCCCCGTCCGTCGTCAAACTCTCAAACCCCGCTCTGCGGAATACCCGCACGTTCGATCTTGCGTGGCGCGGTGATTTCCTTCCACTGGCTCAGCGCGCGGTTCACAGGGTTCTTGGCCTCGCGGGCGACGAACTGGCCGTGGCCCTGCTCGGCCGTGACCTTGTCCTCGGTCACTGCCACCCTGCCGCGCGTCAGCGTGAAGCGCGGTAGGCCCGTGACTTCGATGCCCTCGAACACGTTGTAGTCGATCGCCGACTGCTGCTTGGCCGCCTCGATCGTCTTCTTCCGCTTCGGGTCCCACACCACGAGATCGGCATCCGCCCCTACCAGCACGGCGCCCTTCTTCGGGTACATGTTGAGGATCTTGGCGATGTTGGTCGAGGTGACGGCGACGAACTCGTTCATCGTCAGGCGGCCGGTGTTGACGCCCTTGGTCCACAGCACCGGCAGTCTGTCTTCGAGCCCGCCTGTGCCGTTCGGAATCTTGGCGAAGTTGCCGATGCCCGAGCGCTTCTGCGCCGTGGTGAAGGCGCAGTGATCGGTTGCAACCACCTGCAGCGAGCCCGCGGCGAGCCCGGCCCACAGCGAATCCTGGTGCTGCTTGTTGCGGAAGGGCGGGCTCATAACCCGGCGGGCCGCATAGTCCCAGTCGCGGTTGAAATACTCGGTCTCGTCGAGCACGAGATGCTGGATCAGCGGCTCGCCATAGACGCGCTTGCCCGCCTGCCGGGCCCGGCGGATCGCCTCATGCGCCTGCTCGCAGGACGTGTGGACGATGTAGACCGGCACGCCCGCCATGTCGGCGATCATGATGGCGCGGTTGGTCGCCTCGCCTTCCACCTCCGGCGGCCGCGAATAGGCATGGCCCTCGGGACCATTATTGCCCTCGGCGAGGAGTTTCTGCGTCATCGACGCGACCACGTCGCCGTTCTCGGCATGGACGAGGGGCAGGGCGCCAAGCTCGGCGCAGCGCTGGAACGAGGCGAACATCTCGTCGTCGTTCACCATCAGCGAGCCCTTGTAGGCCATGAAGTGCTTGAACGAGGTGATGCCGCGATCGACGACATCCTGCATTTCGTTGAACACCTGCTCGCCCCACCAGGTGATGGCCATGTGGAACGAGTAGTCGCACGATGCCTTGGACGTCTTGTTGTCCCACATCTGCAGCGCTTCGAGCAGCGACTGGTTCGGGTTGGGCAGGCAGAAATCGACGACCGTCGTCGTGCCGCCGCTCAGGGCTGCCCGCGTGCCGGACTCGAAATCGTCCGACGAATACGTGCCCATGAACGGCATCTCGAGATGCGTGTGCGGATCGATGCCGCCCGGCATGACATAGCAGCCCGACGCATCCAGCACCTCGCCCCCAGTCAGGTTCTGCCCGATCTCGGTGATCACGCCGTTCTCGACGCGGATATCGGCCTCGTAGGTAAGGTCCGCGGTGACGACGGTGCCGCCCTTGATGATTGTCATGTCTTTCCCCTGTAGTTCTCGTCAGGCAATGTTCTTGTTGCGGCGGCGCTTGGCGCGCCACTTGCGAAAATCGGCAATGAAGGCATCGGCGGTGCCGTAAACCGGCATCAGCACCTTGAACTGCGCGGGCCGCAGTTCGCTGACCTGCTCGGCTGCCTGAGTCATACGCTGCTGGTGACTTTCCGGCAGCCATACTGCGGCAAATCCGAGCAACTGGTGCGTGACCTCCCCGCGCAGCTCAAGGATGCGGTCATGGTGCCCGCGATAGATCGCGATGGTGGTGTAGACCGCAGCGCACAAGGAGAGCGACAGGGCCACGAGGATGAAGATCGGGTCCCCGGTGTAGCGTCCCGAAACCATCGCCCACACCCAGGCGAGCGCCGTGAACACGATGAGGCTCTTCGATACCCGGAACACGTTGTAGGTGCCGGCGAGCTTGTCCTTGTACTCAAGCTCGTTGGCCGCATCGATCGCCTCGAGCTTGCGCCGGAACTCGAACAGCCGCTGGTTCTCTTCTTCGGTATGACGTGTGCCGCGCGCATCGCGCAGGATCTCGAAGGCAGCGCGCGTCAGGTCCTCGATCGCGGTCCAGCTCGGCAGCGGCACGATCGCCGGCGGGATGTAGTCCCCCACGCGCTCGAACGCTACATAGGTGAGGTGGATTGCCGTGATGAACAGAAAGAAGATCAGCAGCAGCGCGAAATCCGACACGCCGAGGATGTCGAAGATGTTCTGGTAGTTCGTGATGATGTTGTTCATCAGGTTGAGGTTAGGCAGCAGGCCCTCGGCGCTCGACCCGATGTCGGTGAAGCCGGACAAAATGTAGAAGACGAGGCCCGAGACGATCAGTCTCGCCGTCATGAAGTTCGAAAACCGAACGACGCTCTGGAGTAGCCCGTCTACATCCATCTAGTTGCTCATTGCTCCGCCGGGGTTGGGCCTGCGTACCATGCATCAGCAATGCTGGAGCGGCTCAGGGTGTACCCACGCCAAAGGCCATCGACGATCTGGAGCGTAGTGTCCTGCTCCATCATGCAGGTCCAGCAAGCGATTCTCGCTTTATCCGCTGTCAGGTGATCCCCTCCGCCGCAAAGAAACTGCCAATCACCGTCCGCATCTCTCGTTACTTGGAGCACCGGCAATCCATCATCGACTACGTGACTGCAGACAATCACGCGGATCGCATCATGGATGTGCTGCGATGCTGTCACGCTACAATCTCCGCGGTCTCCAGCACGGCGCGCAGCAGCACGTCGGTGCCGGCGGCTGCCCATTCCTTCGAGATCTCTTCCGCCTCGTTGTGGCTGAGACCATCGACGCACGGGCACATGATCATGGCCGACGGCGCGACGCGGTTGATCCAGCAGGCGTCGTGCCCGGCCCCGGAGACGATGTCGCGGTGCGAATAGCCGGCTTCGATGGCGGCCTTTCGCACGTTGCCCACCAGCGTCGGATCGAAGGCGACCGGGTCGAAGTGCCCGACCTGCTCGACCTCGAAGCCGATATCCAGCGCTTCGGCCGTATTCTCGATCCCGGCGCGGATGCGCGCATCCATCTCGTCCAGCACGTCCTTGTTGGGCGAGCGGATATCGATGGTGAACAGCGCCTTGCCGGCGATGATGTTGCGCGAGTTGGGATAGACCTGGATGTGGCCCACCGCCCCGACAGCGTCGGGCTGGTAGTCCATCGCCACCTCGTGCACGAGCTCGATCACCCGCGCCATGCCGAGGCTGGCATTGCGGCGCTTCGGCATCGGGGTCGAGCCCGTATGGGCCTCCTTGCCGGTGAGAGTCACCTGCAGCCACTTCAGCCCCTGGCCGTGCGTGACGACGCCGATATCGATGTTCTCGTCCTCGAGGATCGGACCCTGCTCGATATGCAGCTCGTAATAGGCGTGGATCTTGCGGGCGCCGACCACTTCGTCGCCCTTCCAGCCGATGCGCTCCAGCTCCTGGCCGAAGGTCTTTCCGTCCCTGTCGGTGTGCTTGTAGACGTCGGCCTGGTCGAGCACGCCGGCGAACACGCCCGATGCCATCATGGCCGGTGCAAAGCGCGCGCCTTCCTCGTTAGTCCAGTTGACCACGACGATCGGGCGCTTCGTCCTGATGTCGAGGTCGTTCAGCGTGCGGATCACCTCGAGAC
Source organism: Pseudomonadota bacterium (assembly GCA_023393475.1). GTDB lineage: Bacteria > Pseudomonadota > Alphaproteobacteria > Rhizobiales > Devosiaceae > Devosia_A. The sequence continues at coordinate 911 of JAEWLC010000011.1, read as the reverse complement.
CGCCGAGCACGCCGAGGACGCCGTCATAGCGTCCGCCGGTCGGCTGGGTGTCGAGGTGGCTGCCGACACAGACTGGGTCGAGCCCCGGCTCGCTGCCTTCGCGGCGAGCGAACATGGTGCCCATCTGGTCGAGCCCCATGCTCATGCCGGCGGCCTCGCACCATTTCTGGAACAGCGCGCGGCCCTTGCCGTCTTCGTCGGTCACCGTCTGCCGGTTGCTGCCACCGGCGACGCCGGGGCCGATCTCGGCCAGCTCGTGGATGGAGTTCCAGAGGCGTTCGGGGTTGATCCTGAGGTTCTCGCCGGGAGCTGCCATCGATAGTCCTATTTCATGCTCGGGAAGGTGAATTCCGCGCCGCTCTTGATCCCCGCCGGCCAGCGCGTCGTCACCGTCTTGAGCCGGGTGTAGAAGTGCACGCCTTCGGGCCCATAGATCCCGTGGTCGCCGAAGATACTCCGCTTCCAGCCGCCGAAGCTGTGGTAGGCCACCGGCACCGGGATCGGCACGTTGATGCCCACCATGCCCACTTCGATCTTGTCGGCGAAGTCGCGGGCGGCGTCGCCGTCGCGGGTGAAGATCGCCACGCCGTTGCCGTACTCATGGTCGTTCGGCAGGGCCAGCGCCTCTTCATAGGAGTCGGCGCGGACGACGGAGAGGACCGGGCCGAAGATCTCCTCGCGGTAGGTGGTCATGGTGTCGGTGACGCGGTCGAACAGGCTGGGGCCGAGGAAAAAGCCGTCCTCGTGCCCGGGCATGCGGAAGCCGCGCCCGTCGATCACCAGTTCGGCGCCTTCGTCCACGCCCATCTGGATGTACTGCTCGATGCGCGCGCGGTGCGCGGCGGTCACCACCGGCCCGAACTGCGCCTGCGGATCGCCGGACACGCCCACGCGCAGGCCCGGTATCTGCG
>JAEWLC010000109.1 GCA_023393475.1 Pseudomonadota bacterium | reverse complement strand
CTTCTACTGAGATGAATGAGGCCGCATGACCGCGAACCTTGGCACAACCCTGCCACCGCCGCGCACGGCATGGGACCGCTACAACCCCGTCCGGCTGATCGGTGAACTGAGCGAGACGCGGTACTGGATGTACCTGCTGCTGCTGCCGAGCGCGCTCCTGATCTGCGCCGTGGTGATCTATCCCACGCTCTACGGCATGCAGATGAGCTTTCGCGAGATGCGGCTCAATCGGCCGGACCTCGGCACCGACTGGGTCGGGCTGAAGCACTACCAGCGCATGCTGACGGATCCGATCTTCTGGGTCTCGCTGCGCAACACCGCGGTCTGGGTGACGTTCTCGATCGTCCTCGAATTCCTGATCGGCCTCGTCGCCGCACTGGCGCTGAACCGGAACCTGCCGGGCTCCAAGGTGCTGGCGGTGCTGATCCTGCTGCCGTACTTCCTTCCCAACGTGGTCGCCGGCCACATGTGGGCGCTGATGCTCGACCCACGCCTCGGCGTCATCAACGACATTCTCGTCAACATCGGATGGCTCGAGAGCTACAAGGCGTGGTTCGCGGATCCGTCGACCGCAATGGCGGCGGCGATCGTGGTCGAGGCCTGGCACAGCTTCCCGTTCTTCACGCTGCTGCTGCTGGCGGGGCTGAAGGGCATTCCGACCGATCTCTACAAGGCTGCTGACATCGACGGGGCAGGGCCGTTCGCCCAGCTGCGGCTGATCACCCTGCCGATGCTGCGCACCGTGGTCGCGGCGGCGGTGATCCTGCGCGTCATCGGCCTCGTCAACTCGCCGGACCTGCTGCTGATCCTCACCAGCGGCGGCCCCGGACGCTCGACCCAGGTCTTGAGCCTCTACGCGTTCCAGACCGCCTACAAGGACTTCAACTTCGGCTACGCGGGCGCGCTCTCGGTGGTGATGTTTATCCTGCTGATGGGCTTTGCCTGGGCCTATGTGAAGCTCTCCAAAGTGAACGAGGACTGAGGCCATGGCACAGCAACAGACCCGCTCCGGTTCGAAGCTCCTTTGGGACATCGTCAGCTACGTGGTGCTGATCGGCCTTGCCGTCATTTGCATCGGGCCGATCGTCTGGACCTTCCTCACCTCGCTCAAGTACGAGGAGGACATCGTCACCCAGACGATGCACTACATCCCGCCGCGCATCACCTTCGAGAACTACGTCAAGCTCTGGAACCAGTCGGGCTACCCCGTGCTGGTGGTCAACAGCCTGATCGTCACGTCGGTGACGGTGATGCTCTGCCTCCTCACCGGAACGATCGCCGCCTACGCGTTCAGCCGTTTCCAGTTCAAGGGGCGGACGCAGATGATGCTGAGCTACCTGATCGTGCGCATGTTCCCGGCGGTGCTGATGATCATCCCGCTGTTCATCATCATGAAGCAGGTCGGGTTGCTCGACTCGACGCTCGGCCTCGCCATTGCCTACACGAGCTTCCTGCTGCCGCTGTTCGTCTGGATGCTGAAGGGCTTCTTCGACGCGGCGCCCAAGGAGCTCGAAAGCGCGGCGCGCATCGACGGCACCACCCGCATCGGCGCCATGTTCATGGTGGTGATCCCGATCGCGCGGAACGGGTTGCTCGCTACCTGCGTGTTCGTCGCCATCGCCGCCTGGAACGAGTTCCTGTTCGCGCTGATGCTGACCACGAGCCAGGGCTCGCGCACCTGGCCGGTGGGCCTGCAGCTTATGGTCGGCGAGTTCCAGCTGCCCTGGGGCATGCTGGCGGCCGGCGGCATGATTTCCATTCTTCCCGTCATCGTGCTGTTCGCCATCGTGCAGCGCGCGATGGTCGCCGGCCTCACCGCCGGTGCAGTCAAAGGTTAAGCGCTCATGGCAACGCTATCGATCAACTCCGTCCGCAAGAGCTTCGGCGCCGTCGAGGTGCTGAACAATATCGACATCGAGGTCGAGGATGGCGGTTTCCTCGTGCTGCTCGGGCCCTCGGGCTGCGGCAAGTCCACGCTGCTGTCGATCATCGCCGGGCTCGAGACCAGCTCGGGCGGCGACATCCTGATCGGGGAGCGCAACGTCAACGACGTGCATCCCAAGGATCGCAACATCGCCATGGTGTTCCAGAGCTACGCGCTCTACCCGACCATGTCGGTGCGCCGGAACATCGGCTTCGGCCTCGAGATGCGCAAGGTCGACGAGAAGGAGCGCGCGGCGGCGGTGGAACGCGCAGCGGACCTCCTGCAGATCACGCACCTCCTCGACCGCAAGCCCGGCCAGCTCTCGGGCGGCCAGCGCCAGCGCGTCGCCATGGGCCGCGCCATCGTGCGCAACCCGGACCTGTTCCTCTTCGACGAGCCACTCAGTAACCTCGACGCCAAGCTGCGCGTCGAGATGCGCACCGAGATCAAGCGGCTGCACGACCGGCTCGGCACCACCACGGTCTATGTCACGCACGACCAGGTCGAGGCGCTGACGCTCGGCACCAAGGTGGCGGTGATGCGAAACGGGGTGATCCAGCAGCTTGCCGATCCCGAGACGATCTACACCAAGCCCGCGAACATGTTCGTCGCCGGCTTCATCGGCTCGCCCACCATGAACTTCCTCCGCGGCACGCTGGAAGCGGCCGAGGGTGGCGTGCAGCTCCGCCACGCCGGCGGGGTGCTGGCGCTGCCGGGGCTGGAGCAGGACGTTTCCGCCTTTGTCGGCCGCGAGGTCGTTGCCGGCATCCGCCCGGAATCGCTGCATGGCGGCGAGGGGGCGGCAACCCTCTCCGGGCTCGTCGACGTGGTTGAGCCGACCGGGCCCGACACGATGGTGGTGGTGAAGGTGGGCGAACAGTTGCTCACTGCCCGCCTCGGGCCCAAGCACCGGCCGAAGCCGGGCGACACGCTGACGCTCGGCGTCGATGCCGCCTCTATCAATCTCTACGACCCCGAGACCGAAAACCGGATCTGAAGCAAATGCTCAAAGCCGCCCCGAAGCTGCCGCTCATCGAGGCGGCCGACATTGCCCCGATCCCGGAATGGGCGCTGCTGCAGCGACAGGTCTTTGCCGTGCTCGACAAGGCCGCGATCGAGTTCGCCGACCGCTACACCCGCGACGATGGCACGCTGATCTGGCGCGACCGCTGGCCGGGCATGGATGGTTCGGACGACCCCTATGAGGGGTTCATGAACATGCCGCTGTTCTACGCGCTCGGCGGCAGCGAAGAGGTCTACAAGCGTTCGCGCACCATCTGGGACGGTATCACCTGGCAGTGGACCGAGTACGGCCAGATCCACCGTGAGTACGATGCGTACTACGACTGGATGCACCACGGCGAAAGCAACCTGTTCCTCTACTTCCTCGGCCTCGCCGATCCGACCGTCCCGAAGGACCGGCAGCGCACCCGGCGCTTCGCCGGCTTCTACAACGGCGAGGACAAGGAGGCGCTGAACTACGATGTCGAAAAGCGCCTGATCCGTTCGCCGATCAACGGCAGCCGCGGCCCGCGCCACCACCAGACCGAAGAGGACTGGTCGACGCATCGCGAGATCCTGGACAACTACCTGCCGCCCTTCGAGGACCTGCCGGGCATCGACCGCTACGGCATGAAGACGCCGTGGTCGGACGACGCGGTGTACGGGGAAATCCTCAAACGCATCAACGAGCGCCAGTCGCGCGGCGACGTGCCGCTCAACCTCGGCGCCACCTCGCTGATGACGCATGCCTATGCCTATACCGGCGAGGAGAAATACCGGACCTGGGTGCTCGACTATCTCGCGGCGTGGGAAGAGCGCACCGCCCGCAACGGCGGCATCACGCCGGACAATATCGGGCTCTCCGGCGAGATCGGCGAGTACAATGACGGCAAGTGGTGGGGCGGCTATTACGGCTGGCGCTGGCCGCACGGCTCGGTGTCGCTGCTCGAGCCGCTGTCGATCGCCGGCATGAACGCCACGCTCCTTACCGGCGAGATGAAACATCTCGGGCTCATCCGTTCGCAGCTCGACATGCTGTGGAGCCTCAGGCAGGGCGAGCTGGTACCGAACCGGCACTATGACGAGGGCTGGCGCGACTTCCGCCATCCGCACCCGATGTTCGGCGTCTACCTCTGGAACATCTCGATGGCCGAGGAGGACGCCGAGCGGGCCGAACGCGGTTGGGCGCACGAGCTGTTCGACAGCGTCAGTCCCGCCTATTCGAGCTATGGCCAGAAGACGGCCGGCGGGCACATGGGCTTCAACGGCAACACGGCGCAGTGGTTCAGGTTCATGCGCGGCGGCGATCCGAACTATCCCGTGGCGGTGCTCAAGGCCAACCTCAGGAAAATCAGCGAGCAGATCGAGAACTTCCGCTCGGACGACAACGACCCCGAGACGATGGATCACTTCCGGGAGTCGATGACCATCCACATGTGGCAGATGCTGACGCCCATGATCATCGAGGGCCTGACGCAGCTGACGCTGGGCGGGCCGATGCATGTCTATCACGGTGGCCTGCAACTCGCCCGCTTCCGCTATTTCGACTCCATGGCGCAGCGGCCCGGCCTGTCGCAGGGTGTTGCGGCGCTGGTGGATGGGCTGGCCGATGATGGCGCTACGCTGACGCTGGTGAACACGGATGCCTCCGAGGCCGCCGAGGTGGTGGTGCAGGGCGGAGTGTTCGGCGAGCACGACTTCACCTCGGTGACGCTCGGCGACGGCGAGGCGATGCCGGTGGACGGGCGGTGGATCACTGTGCGGCTCGCGCCCGGTGCCACGGCCCGGCTGTCGGTCGGGATGAAGCGCTTCGTACGGCCGCCGAGCTACGACACGCCCTGGGTCCGGGCCGCCGATGGTCCGGCGCCGCTGCTGGGGCGGGAGTAGGAACCCGATAGCGCAGTGATCGCCTTCTCCCCTTGTGGGAGAAGGTGCCCCGACTGAGGGAGCGGACCTAACCCCGCCGCTGCGCCAGATAAATGTGCTGGCAGGCCAGCACCGTCTCGCCGCGCTGGTTGATCACCCGCACTTCCTCGGTGATGCGGCCGTATTGGGGACGCTTGGGGTCATCCTCGAGCGCGCCGATAGTCAGCTCGGTGTGGATGGTGTCGCCGATGAACACGGGCTTCGGGAAGCGCAGGCGCTCGTAGCCATAGCTGAAGGCGAGCGGGTTGATCTCGGTCGCGGTCAGCCCGATGCCGATGGCGAAGGTCATGGTGCCGTGGGCGATGCGCTGGCCGAACTCGCTGCCCTTCATGAACTCGGCGTCCATGTGGTGGGGGAAGAAATCCCCCGTGTGGCCGGCGTGGACGACGAAGTCCGTCTCGGTGATGGTGCGGCCGGTGGTCTTTCGCACCCCACCGACGAAGTAGTCCTCGAAATGGCGCGGTCGCTCCATCAGAAACTCTCCCGGAACAGGCGGTCGATATCGGCAAGGATGGCGGATGCCGGCTCGCGACCGATGAGGCCGGCGTTGAGGCGCTTCGAAGCGGCGTCCTGGAAGGCCATGTAGCCGTTGTGGCGCGGGCGCACATAGGCGCCTTCGAGTGTCCGGCGGGTGTCGCGATAGAAGTTGCCGGCCGCGGCGTTGACGGCATCGTCCTCCCAGGCCGTGGCATGGCCGGGCTGGCCGCCGGAGGTGGCGTAGAGGCCGCGTTGCACGTCGGCCGAGGCAACCCAGTAGGCGTAGTCGATGGCGGCTTGCCTGTTCTGCGAGAAAGCCGAAACGGCGATGCCGGTGCCGCCGAGGGCGGAGCCCTTCGCCCCGGGTAGCGGGATATCGGCGAAGGTCAGCCGGTGCGGGCGGAAGCCCTCGACTGCATAGCTAACATAGCCATAGCCGAGCGGCATGAGCGCGACCTTCGCGTCGTCGCGGGCCATGGCTTCGGAGGCGGCGATCGGGTCCATGGCGAAGTTCGAGGGCTCGATATGCGCGGCAACCTCGGCCAGCATCTCGATGGCGCGAATGCCCGTCGCGGTATCGACGAACGGGCCCTGCTCGACCGCGCAGGGGTGGCCAAGGCTGGCGGTGAGCGTGAAAAAGCTCATCATCGAGTGCGGCGCGAGCAGCGGGAAGACGACTTGCCCCGCCTTGGCCCGCGCCACGACGCCGTCCCAGTCCGTCGGCGCTTCGACGAGGTCGGAGCGGTACGCCATCACCTGTGTCGCGGCGTCGATGGGAAAGGCCCACTGGTGGCCGGCATAGGCGTAGCTCGGGTAGGACTGGCCGACCGAGCCCACGGCCAGGGCCTCACGTTCGGCTTCCCGCCCGGGCACGTCGAGAGGCGCGAGACAACCTTCGGCAACGATCTGGCCGACATGGGGGTGGTCAATGACGATCATGTCGTACTGGCGGGCCAGTTCCTCGACCGGGAAGGATTCGAAATCCTGGAGACTGCGCTTGTCCCACTCGATCACGACGCCGGTCTTTTCCGCCCACGCCTTGGCGGTGGCCACCATCGGGTCATAGCCACGCGGGTGGCTCCAGGTCATGCCCTTGAGGGTGGTCGTCGTCACAGGTCGAACTCCTTGCGGATTTTTGCACTCTGCTCGCCGATCAGCGGGGCAGCGCGGTGGGTCTGGGTGCGCTTGCCGTCGATGCGGAGCGGCGAGCGGGTGGTGGTGATGGAGACGCCGTCGTCGCGCGTAACGGTCTGCAGCATGTCGAGCGCCCTGAAGCCGTCGCTCTCCATGAGTTCGGGCCATTCGAGCACCTTGGCGCACCAGATGTCGGCGGGCTCGAGGACGGCGAGCCATTCGGCGGTGGGTTTCGTCGCAAGGCGCTCGGCGATGATGCGCTTGATCTCGTCGCGAGCGCTGAACCAGCTCCTGGGGTCGGCGGCGTAGCCGTCGAGCGCCGGGAGCTCCAGAAGGTCGCGGATCTTGCCGAGTGGCGTCATGGCGAGCGCCAACCAGCCGTCGGCGGTGGGGTACACGCCGTAGGGGGCGGAGAGATAGGCGTGCGCGGAGCGGAAATCGGCGCGCCGCGGCTTTCGCCGGCCGTCGTTGAGATGAGTAGTGAGGACTTCGAACTGGAAGTCGATCAGGGCTTCGAGGAGGCTGGTCTCGACATGGGCGCCCTTGCCCGTGCGGCCCTTCTGGACGAGGGCGGCGAGGATGCCCTGGGCGACGGCGGCGCCGGCCAGCATGTCGGCGATGGCAAGGCCGAAGGGGACCGGGCCCTGGTCGTGGTCGCCGTTGAGCCACATGACGCCGGAACGGGCCTGGGCGAGGAGATCCTGGCCGGGGCGCTGCACCCACGGACCCTCCTCGCCATAACCGGTTATGGAGGCGTAGACGATGCCGGGGTTGATGGCCTTGACGCTGTCGTAGTCGAGCCCCAGCCGCTCGATCACGCCGGGGCGGAAGTTCTGCAGCATCACGTCGGCCTGACCGAGGAGCTTCTTCAATGCGGCGATGTCTTCGGGGTTCTTGAGATCGAGCGCGAGGCTCTCCTTGGAGCGGTTGATGGCGTGGAAGATCGTCGAGTCGCCACCGATCTCGGTGTCGCTGAGATAGAGCCGGCGGCTAAGGTCGCCGCCGTCCGGGCGCTCAATCTTGATGACGCGCGCACCGAGGTCCTGCAGGCGCAGCGAAGCATAAGGTCCGGAGAGAAACTGGCAGAGGTCGACGACGAGGATGCCGTCCAGCGGGAGGGTCATTTTTCCGTTTTGCCTTCGAAGTCTGCCGGGTTGCGGTATCTCACCGTCTGCAGGTGCTCGCAGTAGAGCACCAGCTCGCCCTCGCCCTTGAACACTTCGTAGCTGGCGCGGATGAGGCCCAGCTCCTTGTATTTGGGGCGTTTTTCCATGTTGGTGCGGATGGTGTAGATGGTGTCGCCGATGAAGGTCGGCTTGATGAAGCGCAGCTTGTCGTAGCCGTAGCTGAAGGCGTTGATGCAGTTGGTGGCGACGAGCCCCAGCCCAGCCGAGAAGACGAAGGCGCCGGCGACGAGGCGGCGGCCGAACTGGCCCTCGGTGGTGGCGAAGATGTCGTCGGCGACATAAGGGTGCATGTCGGTGACGAGGGCGTTGAACTGCATGCTCTCGCCCTCCGAGATTGTGCGGCGGAGCGAGCGGATGCGGTGGCCGACCTCGAAGTCCTCGTAGAACCAGTTCTCGGCATTCCACACCGGCAGGTCGGCGTGGTCCTTCGGCATGGTTGTCGGGTGGGTCGAGTGGATGCCGACGGTGGGCGTGCTCATGGTGCGGTCTTCACGGGAGTTGCGGGCTTGCTGGCGGATTCGAACGCGGCTTCGGCGAGCGCCATTGTGTGCCAGGCGTCCTCGACTGAGGTGACGAGGCGGTCGTCCTCGCCGGCGGCGTAGCGCTGCAGGTTGCTCATGGTGCCGATGAAGGCGTGCGGGAACCACTTTCCCTCGAGCGACACCTGCTGCCAGTCTTCACCTTTGCGGGTGATCCAGAGTTCGTCGGGCTCGCCTTCGGGGTAGTTGAGGAGCAGGCCGAGCTTCACCATGGCGGCGCCCTCGGTCCCCTCGAAGCGGAAGCTCGCATCCTGGAAGCGGCGGCAGAAATCGTGGTTGTGGTTGATCGAGAAGGTGACGCGCTGGTCGGGCGCGAAGTCGAACAAGGCCGAGGTACGGGTCTGGGCGAGTTCAGTCGCTGGGTGCCCGAGCGTGCGCGCGTGGACGCCGGTCGGATTGCCGAGGATGGCGCGCATGGTGTCGAGGTAGTGGATCGAATGCACGGCGATCTCGACGCGCGGCATGCCCTTGAGGAAGGGGAAGAGGTGCCAGGGGGTCACGAGGTTGAGATGCACCTCGACATCGATCAGCCGCCCGAGCCAGCCGCGCTCGACTGCATCCGCTACCGCCAGCATCATCGGCGAGAAGCGGAGCTGGAAGTTGACGGCGGCCTTGAGCTGCTTCTCCCGGCATAGCTTCAGGATGGCCGTGGCTTCGGCGAGGTCGCGCCCCATCGGCTTTTGCAGCAGCACGGTCGCCCCGTCGGGCAGCTTCGGCAGCACATCGAGATGGGCGCCCGGCGGCAAAGCGAGGTCGTAGATCGCCTCCGGCGTGGCGATGGCTTCGTCGAGCGATGGATAGGCCCGGATACCCCATTTCGTCGCGACCGCCTGCGCCCGTTCGGCGTCGAGGTCGAACAGGCCGGCGACCGGAAAGCCGGCGAGGCGGTAGGCCGGCAGATGGGCGTCGTCGACGATGCCGCCGGCACCGATGAGGACGATCGGCCGGGGAACAGCGGGCCGGGGCCAACTCTGGCGCAGCGCTGATACCTCGATGCTCAAGCCGCCTCCCCGGACCGCTCAGGCGGTCATTCTTATATGAATGCTTCTTTCACATATAGATCAGACTGTCCATGCTGATATATCAGACGCGGTAGACGCGCTCGGCGTTGCGGTGGAACAGCTTCGCCTGCTCGTCCTCGCTGGCGCCGCTGACGATCTCCTTCAGCGCCTTCACCCAGCGGGTGAGGTTGGCGGTCAGCGTCAGCACCGGGTAGTCCGAGCCGAAGACGACGCGGTCCCAGCCGAAGCACTCGATGGTGTGCTCGACGAAGGGGCGGAGGTCATGCACCGTCCAGTCGGGTCCGGCGTAGGCGACGATCCCCGAAATCTTGGCGACCACATTGGGCAGCTCGGCGATCCTGCGCATGTCCCCGCGCCAGGGGTCGAAAGCCTTGTCGGCGACGTCTGGCACGCCGCAGTGGTTGAGCACGAACTGCGTATCGGGGCACTTGACGATCAGTTCGCGGCCGATGGGCAACTGGCGCGCCAGAAGTCCGAGGTCAAAAGGCAGGCTTTTGCCGGACAAGAGGCGGAGGTTTTCGGCAAAGTGCGACGACTGGCTGAGCTCGTCAGGCGAGGTGTGGAGGATGCGACGAAAACCCTTCACGCCCGGGATCGCCGCAAGGCGGTCGAGATACTCAGGGAAATCCGCGTTCTCCGGTCGGCAGGCGGCAATCGCACCGACGATGCGAGGATGGAGGCCAAGGACGAAGCGCGTTTCCGCCTCCATCTCGGGCTCCGCAACATCAACCTCCATATGCAGCGCCGCCTCGATACCGAGCTTTTCCGCTTCCGCGAAATAGGCCTCGGCGTGCCAGTCGCGATTGAGCGCGCCGGCATCGTTCAGCCAGGGATAGGTGAAGCGGTCCATGTAGACCATGTGCAGATGCGTATCGACGATGCGCATGTTGTCCCCTCAATCTTAACCTGTGGCAGAACATACTCAGGGGCCGCAGAAGCGGCCATAACGCGTTCGTCGGCAGCCAGTGAGGCAGGGTCCGCGAACATTGCGCCCTATTGTCGCCCCATAGTGGCCACCCTTTGTCGGTTGGTTTATGGCGTACGACGAATTGGGTGCGGCGGGTCCGCCGCCCTGACCATCAAGCAGACGCCCGGCCACGGGCGGATGGACAGGCGGCAGCCGAGTAGGGGTAGTCGGGCTGGTAGTGCGGCGGGTGAGATTCGTTTTGGCCACGCTCGGCCTCGTGCTGCTATCCGGCACGGGCGCATCGGCCTTTGATATCTTCGGCTTCAAACTGTTCGAGGACCAGAGCGAGATCGACGCCGACGCGGTGATCGGCGATCCGCAGCCTTATTCCGCCACGCTCGAGACGTCGGCCACGGGCGAGGTCGAATCGGCAATCCGCAACTCGTCATCGCTGCTCCGGGACCAGGGCTCGCCGGCATCCGGCTCGGCCGGGCTCATCGCCAAGGCGCGCGGCGACTACCGTCGCATCCTCGCCGCGCTCTACAATCAGGGCTATTTCGGCGGCACGATCAGCATCCTGGTCGATGGCCGCGAGGCAGCCAATCTCGCACCCGACACCTCATTGCCCGATCCGGCTACCGTGCTGCTGCGAGTGAGTTCGGGGCCCTTGTTCCGGTTCGGCAGCATCCGCATCGCGCCCGAAGCCCCGCCGACTTCGGATCCGCGCGATCAGGTCGATCCGCCCGCCAGCGTCGGCTTCGGTTCGGGCCTCGTCGCCCGGGCAACGGTGATCGAGCGGGCAGAAGTGCTGGCGCTCAACGCCTGGCGGCAGCAGGGCTATGCCGAGGCGGCGGTGACCAAGCGCGATGTCGTCGCCGACCATGCGACCGACACGGTGGATGTGAACATCACCATTGTTCCCGGCCGGCGCGCCTATGTCGGCAACATCGATGTCAGCGGCACGCAGCGCATGGATCCGGTGTTCGTGGCGCAAATGACCGGCCTCCGGCCGGGCGACGAATACGATCCGGACGACATCGCCAAGGCCGAGCGACGGCTGGCGCGGCTCGATGTGTTCCGCGCCATGCGCGTCGAGGCGGCGGGGGCGATCGAGAGCGACGGAATGCTGCCGTTCAACGTCATCGTCGAGGAGCAGGCGGATCGCCGCTTCGGCGTCGGCGCGACCTATTCGACCATCGATGGGCTCGGCATCGAAGGCTTCCACCTGTGGCGGAACCTCTTCGGCCGGGCGGAGCGGCTGCGGCTCGACGCCAAGGTTGCCGGCATCAACTGGCCGGTGAACACGGCCGAGTTCGACTATGCCTTTGGCGGCACCTTCACCAAGCCGGGCTTCCTCAATCCCGACAACGACCTGGTCGCGGCCATCGCCGCGGAGCGCACCGTGCTGCCGGCCTATACCGAGACGTCGGCTTCGGCCAAGGTCGGCATGACGCAGTATCTCGATGAGATCACGCTCGATGGCTCGCTCTACTACGAGCGCTCGCTGTTCGAGGACGACTATGGCGAGCGGAACTTCTCGCTGGCCGGGCTGACCGGCGGGCTGATCTGGGACGCACGCGATAGCACGACCGATCCGACCAAAGGGTTTTACGTCAACGTGACGGCGGAGCCCTTCTACGAGTTCTACTACGGCAACGCCGCGTTCCGGACGACGGCCGAGGTGCGCGGCTATCTCAGCATGCTTGCCGACGACCAGCTTGTACTGGCGGGGCGCGCCAGGATCGGTGCGCTGGTCGGCCCGCCGATCGACGAGACGCCCCCCGACCGCCTGTTCTTTGCGGGCGGCGGCGGGTCGGTGCGCGGTTACGGCTACAAGAGCATCGGCGTCGAGCAGCCGGATGGGACCGTCAGCGGCGGGCGCTATCTGATCGAGGGTTCGGTCGAGGCGCGCTACAGGGTAACCAATGACATCGGGGTCGTGGCTTTCGTCGACGGCGGCTATGTCGCAGCCGACGAGTGGCCGGGGCTCGAACAGTTGAAGCTCGGGGTCGGTGCGGGCCTCCGCTACTACACCGGGCTCGGGCCGCTGCGGCTCGACGTCGCCGTGCCGCTCAACAAGCGGCCTGGCGATGCGGACTACGGAATCTACGTCGGCATAGGACAGGCATTTTGAGACGGCTGCTCGGCATCCTGATGATGATCGGTCTCGGCCTTCTGGCCGCGATCCCGCTCGTCGCACAGGACCAGCAGGAGATGACACCGAACGAGCAGCGCGACTGGTTCGTCGGCTTTGTCGAAGGGCAGCTTTCGACGCCGGAGCGGCAGATCCGCATCTCCAACATCGACGGCGTGCTGTCCTCCACCGCTTCGATCCGCGAGATCACCATTTCCGACAAGGAAGGCGTGTGGCTGCGGGTCAATAACGCGGCGATCGACTGGGACCAGGGCGCGCTGTTCACCGGCCGGCTGCTGGTGCGCTCGCTGACGGCCGAGAGCATCGAGTTTCTTCGCAATTCCATCCCGACAGGCGATCCGAACCTGCCGGCACCTGAGGCCGCGCCGCTGTCGATTCCCGAGTTTCCGGTGGCGATCCAGCTCGAAAAGCTGAGCGTGCCGAGCGTGACCTTCGGCGAGAGTGTGTTCGGGCTCGGCTCCGAGATCTCGGTCGAGGGCAACCTCAGGCTCGAAGGCGGCTCGCTCGACACGGCCCTCGATATTGTCAGGCTCGACGGGCCGGGCGGCCGGCTCGATGTCGATATCGCCTATCGCAAGGCCGACAACACTGTCGATATCGGCGTCACGCTGACCGAGCCGCCGAATGGCATTCTCGCCAACCTGCTCAACATCGAGGGCAAGCCCGAGATGGCGCTGGCCATCAACGGTTCGGGTCCGGTCAACGACCTCAAGGCCACGATGACGCTCGACGCCGGCGGCGAGCGGGCGCTCGAAGGTGTCGCCACCCTCGCGCAGGCTCCGGACGGGCTGCAGGTCGTCGCCGATCTCGGCGGGCCGATCGGAAAGCTGGTGTCGCCGACCTATCGGCCGTTCTTCGGAGCGGAGACATCGCTGCAGGCGACGGCGCTGGTGCGGTCGGCGGGCGGAGTGGAGATTTCCGGCCTGAAGCTCAGCGGCGGGCAGCTGTCGCTCGAGGGTTCAGCGGCGACGACAGCGGACGGGTTCCTCAGCCAGCTGCAGCTCTCGGCGGCGATCGCCGATCCGGCCGGCACGCCGGTGCTGCTGCCGGTGCCGGGGGCGGCGACCTCGATCGGCGCGGCGATGCTCAAGGTCGAGTATGGCACCGGGACGGGTGACGGATGGACCGCCAACCTCGTGGCGCGTGACTTCGTCAATGGCGGGCTCAAGGCCAGCGAGATCGCCCTCAAGGGCAGCGGCGTTGCGGCCAATCTCGAGGACCCGGCAACGCGGCGGGTGACGTTCAACGCCGATGGCACCGTGAGCGGCATCGTCTCGGACGACAAGGACGTGCAGGCGGCGCTGGGCGACAGCGTCGGCCTCGGGCTGGCGGGATTGTGGAATGCCGGCGAGCCGGTGCAACTGGCGGAGTTCCGCCTCGCCGGCAAGGCGCTGACGCTCGCGCTCAACGGCACAGTCGACAACTTCGTGTTCGACGGCAAGGTCGGGATCGAAACCAGTTCGATCGCGCCGTTCTCGGGCATCGCCGGGCGCGATCTCGATGGGGCGCTGAAGCTCGATGCGACGGGGACGATCAGTCCGCTGATCGGCGGCTTCAACCTCGATCTCGATGGCACGGCCGAAGGGCTGGCACTCAGCGAACCGGCGCTCGACCGGCTGCTGGCGGGCACGGTGACCCTCACCGGCCGCGTGGCGCGGACCGAGCAGGGCCTCGAGGCGCAGGGCTTCCGTCTCGGTAATGACCGGGTGCAGATCGCGGCCGATGGCACATTCGCGACCGGCGCGGCGGACTTCCGGTTCACGGCGGACCTCAGCGATCTGGCCCTGGTTTCGGACCAGGCCCAGGGCGCCCTGTCGGTGGTCGGCACTGCCAAGGGGCAGGGGGCAATCGCGCTCGACCTCAATGCAACGGTGCCGAGCGGACGCCTCGCGGGCAAGACCCTCAACAATGCTGCCGTCGGCTTCAGCGGCACGATGGCGGAAGACGGGAAGCTCACCGGCGCGCTGAGTGGCGATGCCTTCCTCGACAAGTTCCGCGTGACGCTTGCGGGCGATGTCGCGACCGATGCCGAGACGCGCCGGCTGAACGGATTGCGGTTCACCGCCGGGTCGACCGAACTCACCGGCGATATCGTCCAGGACGCGCAGGGCCTCCTGAGCGGCACGCTCAAGCTCGCCTCGACCGACATTTCGACCGCGGCGGCGCTGTTGCTGGTCGATGCTTCGGGCAGCGCCAACGCGACCATCGTGCTCTCGCCGGTAAGCGGGAAGCAGAACGCCGAAGTGACCGGCTCGGCACGGAACATCCGCGCAGCTGATGTGCGGGTGGCGTCGGCCGACGTGCAGGCGACGGTGACGGATCTCTTCGGCGATCTCGCCATCAACGGCACCGTGGACGGGCGGTCGATCACCGCGGGCGAGCTCGCGATCGCGACGTTGACCGGCACGGCGACGCAGCGCGGCGGGCAGACAGTGTTCAACGTCAATGCCAATGCCTCGGGCTTCGGTCTCTCGTCGCTGCAGGTGGCGGCGCGTGGCAACATCGCCGGGCAAGTGGTGACGCTCGAAAGCGCCAGCGCCGATGGCGGCAACGGGTTGCGCGTCACGGCGAACGGCCGCGTGCCGCTCAGCGGTGGCGGCATGCAGCTCGCGGTGCGCGGCTCGGCGCCGCTGGCCTTCGCCAACCAGTTCGTGGCGGATCGGGGCGGACAGTTCAGCGGCACGGCGACACTCGATGCGACCGTCAGCGGCAGCCTAGAACGCCCGCAATTCTCCGGCACGGTTTCGACCGCAGGCTCGGGCTATATCGATCCGGTGCTGAACCTGCGTCTGGTCAACATCAACGGGCGCGCCAGCCTCGGCGGCGAGACGGTGCGGATCGAGAGCCTGTCGGCGGACCTCGCAACCGGTGGCTCCGTTTCGGCCTCGGGTACGGTGGGGCTCGGCGCCGGCAATCCGGTGGATGTGGCGCTGCGACTCAACTCGGCACGCTATGCCGACGGGACGCTGTTCGTCGCCACCATGTCGGGGAACCTTGCGCTCAACGGGCGGCTCGATCGCAACCCGGTGCTGTCGGGCAACGTGAGGATCGAGAACGCCGAGATCGGCATTCCCGAGAGTTTTGGCAGCGGTGGCGCGCTGGTCGATGTGCGCAACATCAACACGCCGGCGCCGGTGAAGACGACGCTGAAGCGCGCAGCGGTGACGCCGTCGGGTGCGCCGATGCCGCAGCGGCGGCCATCGGTGGTGCAGCTCGATGTGACGGTCAACGCGCCGAACCAGATCTTCGTGCGCGGACGCGGGCTCGATGCTGAGGTGGGCGGGTCGGTGCGGCTGACCGGTTCGGTCAACGACATCCAGCCGGTGGGAGGCTTCCAGCTGAACCGCGGCCGCATGGCGATCCTCGGGCAGCGTGTGACATTCGAGGAAGGCTCGGTGACGCTGGTCGGCGACCTCGATCCGTTCGTCGATTTCATGGCCCGGACCGAAGGGGACGGGATCACCGTGTTCGTCAACGTCACCGGCCGCGCGTCTGATATCGATATTTCGTTCACCTCGAACCCGCCGCTGCCGCAGGACGAAGTGCTGGCGCGGCTCCTGTTCCGGCGCTCGATGGGCGAACTCACACCTATCCAGCTGGCAAAGCTTGCCGGCGCGGCGGCGGAACTCGCCGGGGGAGGTAGTTCGCTGGTGGATTCGCTTAGGGCGCGGGCCGGGCTCGACGACCTCGATATCGTCACCAACGAGGATGGCAGCCTCGCGGTGCAGGCAGGCGCCTACCTGCAGGACAACATCTATCTCGGCGTCCAGGCCGGGGCGGACGGCAATTCGCGAGTGACGGTGAACCTCGACATCACGCGCGACCTCAAGGCCAAAGCCTCGACCGGCACGGACGGGGATTCGAGCGTCGGCATCTTCTACGAGACCGACTACTGACGAAGGGATTGCGGCCCGCCGGCCGCCGCCCTAGCGTCCTGTCATGGCCGACAAGCTCAGCAGCTACCGCGGGAAGCGGGATTTCTCCAGGACATCGGAGCCCGCAGGCGCGGCGAGCGCGGGCGGCGGGACGCGCTTCGTCGTTCACAAGCACTCGGCAACGGCCGACCACTATGACCTGAGGCTCGAGCATGATGGCGTGCTCCTGAGCTGGGCGGTGCCACGCGGACCCTCGCTCAACCCCGCCGACAAGCGGCTGGCCGTCCACACCGAGGACCATCCGCTCGAGTATATCGACTTCGAGGGCGTGATCCCCGAGGGCGAGTATGGCGGCGGGCCGATGATCGTCTGGGATACGGGCGACTGGGCGCCGATGGAGGATGTCGACGCGGGGCTGAGGAAGGGCGGTTTCAAGTTCCGGCTGTGGGGCGAGAAGCTGAAGGGCGGCTGGATGCTGACCCGGCTCAAGGGCCGGCCCTGCGACGAGGGCAAGGACAACTGGCTGCTGTTCAAGGAACACGATCCATCGGTGGACACCGAGACGGATATCCTCTCGGCGCGGCCGGAAAGCGTGAAGTCGGGGCTCACGACCGAAGAGTTGCTCGAAGCGAATAAGCCGAAGCCCGTCGTGGTGCTGAAGCCGGGCAAGCTCGATGGGGCCGTGAAGGCTCCTCCGCCGGCTCAGGTCGAACCGCAACTGGCGACGGCGGCACAGAAGCCGCCGGAGGAGACGCGGGCGGCGAGCTGGGTGCACGAGATCAAGTTCGATGGCTACCGCACGATCGCGCATGTGATCGATGGCAAGGTGCAACTGATCACGCGCAGCGGCATCGACTGGACGAAGCGCTATGGCGACCTGCCGAAGGAGTTCGCGAAGCTGCCAGCGAAGCAGGCGATCATCGATGGCGAGATCGTGGTGCTCGACGAAAAGGGCATCTCGCGCTTCGCCGCGCTGCAGGATGCGCTGTCCGAGGGGGCGGGGAGCAAGCTCCACTACTACGCCTTCGACCTCCTCTATCTCGATGGCTACGACCTCCGCGGCGTAGAGCTGGTGACGCGCAAGCAGATGCTGGCGCAGCTATTGGGCGGGCATGTCAGCGGGCGTTCGGCGATCCAGTATAGCGACCATGTCGAGGGGGACGGCGAGGGGCTCTACGAGCGGGCGTCGGAGTTGGGGCTCGAGGGCATCGTTTCGAAGCGGACCAATGCGAGCTACCAGTCCGGCCGCACCACGACCTGGATGAAGATCAAGGCGCTCAACACGGGCGACTTCGTCATAGCAGGTTATACCGTGTCCGACCGGGCCGAGGGCCTCGCTTCGCTGGCGCTGGCTGAGTGGGTCGGCGACGAGCTGCAATATCGTGGCAAGGTCGGCACCGGCTTCGATTCCGCCATGCTCGGCCAGCTGCTGCGCAAGCTCGAGCCGCTGGCCGATCCGAGCCTCAAGCTCGACGGGGCGCCGAGGGACATCATCTGGGTGCAGCCGGTGCTGCGCTGCCATGTGCACTTCGCCAACCGCACCACCGACAACATGCTGCGGCATGCGGTGTTCAAGGGGTTGCTGGGGGCGGAACTGACCGCCTCTGCGGCGCCGCGGCCGCGGCTGATCACCGATGCGGACCTCGCTTCGATCTCGATCACCAACCCGACGCGGCGGGTGCTGGGCAAGAGCGGGCCGACCAAGCTCGATATCGCGGTGTATTACGCGGCGGTGGGCGATTTCATGCTGCCGCACCTCTTCGGCCGGCCGGTGTCGCTGTTCCGCTGCCCGACCGGGATGATCAAGGACTGCTTCTTCCAGCGCCACGCCTTCAAGGGCATGCCGCCTTCGATCAACGTGTTCGAGACGCAGAATTCGGACGAGGAGGACAAGACCTACCTCACGGTGGAGGACGCCAAGGGGTATCTCGCGCTGGCGCAGTTCGGGGTGATCGAGTTCCACGCCTGGGGTACGCACCTGACGCATCTCGAAAAGCCCGATCGCGTTACCTTCGACCTCGACCCAGGCGAGGGGGTCGAGTTCCGCGAGGTGGTGGAAGCGGCGGTGCACCTCAAGGGCGAACTCGAGGCGCTGGGGCTGGTGCCGTTCGTGAAGACGTCGGGTGGCAAGGGCATCCACTTGGTGGTGCCGATCAAGCCGAAACTGACCTGGAAGCAGGTCCACACGGCCACCGGCGATATCGCGGCGGCGCTGGCGAAGACCGCGCCCGATACGTTCGTGACGGTTATCGGTGCCGCCAACCGCAAGCGGCGGATCCTTATCGACATCCATCGAAATGCGCGGAGCGCGACGGCGGTATCGCCCTATTCGCTGCGCGCGCGGACCGGCATGCCGGCCTCGACACCGCTCGACTGGCGGGACCTCGAAAGCATCAACGCTCCAGTCGATCTGAACTATTCTACCCTTCCGGGATTGTTAACCACGACCGGCGATCCGTGGGCCGAAATTAACGAGTCCGCTCGTGATCTGCCTGCATTGTCGAAGGCTGGACGTAGTACGCGCGCGTAGGAGGCGAGGGTGGCACCGAGGGCAAGTTGGAAGGGCTATATCAAGCTCAGTCTGGTGAGCTGCCCGGTGAAGATGTTCCCGGCGACGTCGAGCTCGGAGCGGATTACTTTCAACCAGCTCCACAAGGACACCCACAACCGCATCAACATGAAGCCGGTCGACCCGGAACTGGGCCTCGTCGAGCGCTCTGACCTCGTGAAGGGTTATGAGTACGAGGACAAGCAATACGTCATCATCGACGAGAGCGACCTCGATGCGGTGCGGATCGAATCCAGCCACACGATGAATATCGAGGCCTTCGTCGACGAGGACGAGGTCGACGTGATCTACCAGGACGCGCCCTACTACCTTGCCCCCGATGGCGCCATGGCCGAGGAAACCTTCGCCGTGCTGCGCGAGGCGATGCGCCGCTCCGGCAAGCTCGCCATCGCCCGCCTCGTGATGTCGAGCCGCGAGCGCGTGATTACGATTGGCGCGCGCGAGAACGGCATGTTCGTCACCACGCTGCGCAACCCGAACGAAGTGCGCGGCACCTCGGAATATTTCGGCAGCATCCCCGACGTGAAGGCCGACGAGGAAATGCTGCAGCTCGCCGAAAAGCTCATCGAGCAGAAGGTGAAGCCGTTCGAGCCCAAGGACTACGAAGATCGCTACGAAGTGGCGCTGATGTCGATGATCCGCGAGAAGCTCAAGGGCCACAAGCCGATCATCGCCGCCGCCCCCGAGCGCGGCAACGTCGTCAACCTCATGGATGCACTGAAGGCGAGCCTGTCAACGAGCAAGCCGGCCGCCCCGAGCAAGGCGAAGGCCGAACCGGCCGCCAAGCCCGCAGCGAAGAAGCCGACGCTGAAGGAAGCCGTGGAGGCGTCCAAGGCGGTGGCGGGGAAGCCGGCAGCGCGGAAGAAGGCTTGAGGCCCTTGGTAGGCACATTGCTGCCCACCCCAGTGTTCGAGGCCTTTTGCGCCCGACAGCAGCGGGTCTAGCGGATCAACGCCCCACTCTATAGAATCGCCTGATGCGGAAAGCGGACAGCACTGTTGGCATCGTGGGGGCGCTCAGTGCGTTTCCGCGGCGGCTGGCAGCGCGGGCATTGCAGGCCAAGGGCAGCCGGCTGCGGCGCGGCAATACGCGCCACACCAGCACGCTGGTGCTGGGACGGACGCTGCTCGACAAGCTCTCCGATGCCGAGATCGAAGCCAGGGTGGATGGCCTCAGGGAAA
This sequence comes from Pseudomonadota bacterium, assembly GCA_023393475.1. GTDB lineage: Bacteria > Pseudomonadota > Alphaproteobacteria > Rhizobiales > Devosiaceae > Devosia_A. The sequence goes on along the minus strand of JAEWLC010000109.1, from coordinate 80,387 downwards.
GCGGCGCGGCGCTGATCAGCGAGAACGGGTTCCTGCGGCTGCTAAGGCTGATGTCGGTGCCGGAGCAATCGAACCTAAGCCGGCAATCGCTGCTCGAGCAATCAAAGCTCGATGCGCTCTCGTTCGACCTGCTGGTGCTGTTCGACGCGTTCGAGCATCACGCCGAGCCGTTCTCGTTCCGGGACCTGATCCTTTCCCGCAAGTATGCGGGGCTGCTGGCGGGTGGCGCGACCTGGGGCGCGATTGCCCGTTCGGTGCATCGGTCGGGGCCGGTGCAATCGCTGACGGCGATGTCGCTGCATCCGGGCGGTCCGAAGCGGATCCATGCCCTGTTCGGCGAGGATCGTGCGGAACTGGATGGGCAACGCTTGCTGCCGCTGGCGCCAGTGGAGGACGAGTCCGAGCAATATTTCGAGCTCGCCGAGGCGGCGGAGGCGAACGGGTTGTTCGCCGAGGCCGCGGTACTCTATGGACACTGCCTCGCGATCGATCCCAGCGACTCCGTTGCCGCCTACAACCGCGGCAATTGCCTCAGGGCCGTGCAGGACAATTCGGACGCGGCAGCGTCCTACATGCAGGCGATCAAGCGCGATCCGGAGTTCGTCGAGGCGTGGTTCAACTATGCTGGTCTGCTGCGGGAAGAGGGCAAGGTCGGGCCGGCGCGAGAGCACCTGAGCCGAGCGATCGAGATCGATCCGGACTATGCCGATGCTGTCTACAACCTCGCGACGCTCGAATATGACGCTGGCGATCTGGGGCAGGCGCGGCGCTGGTGGGCGCGGTATCTCGAACTCGACCAGAATTCGGAATGGGCGCGCACGGCGGCACGGGGCATTGCCTATGCCGACGCGCAGTTGCGGCGATCGGCAGGCTGATGGCGACGGATTTTCTCTTCGATGGACCCGAGGATGCGCGGGTGACGATCATGCTGGCGCATGGCGCCGGGGCGCCGATGGACTCGGCTTCGATGAACGCCACGACCAAGGCGCTGGCGGCAGCCGGCTACCGGGTGGTGCGGTTCGAGTTCGGCTACATGGCCGGACGGCGGACGGGCACGCGCAGGCCGCCGCCGAAGGCCGAGACGGTGATGGTGGAGTATGTCGCGGCGATCGACGACCTCGGGCCGACCGACGGGCCGCTGATCATCGGCGGCAAGTCGATGGGCGGGCGGGTTGCCTCGATGATTGCCGATGCCGAGTTCGAGGCGGGCCGCATCGCGGGGCTGCTGTGCCTCGGGTATCCGTTCCATCCGCCGGGGCGGCCGACGCAGTTGCGCACCAAGCACCTCGTCGGGCTCAAATGCCCGACGCTGATCTGCCAGGGGACGCGCGACGAGTTCGGCATATCGGATGAAGTGGCGACCTACGGGCTGTCGCCCCAGATCGAGGTGAAGTGGCTCGAGGACGGGGACCATGATCTCAAGCCGCGGAAGTCGATTTCCGGCTTCTCGACGGCCGATCACCTGAAGACGGTGCCGGACAGCGTCACCGAGTGGGTCGGGCGCGTTGCGACGTAAGCCCTGACCTTGAAGATCGCGACCTTCAACATCAACAACGTCAACCGCCGGCTGGATAACCTCCTCGCGTGGCTGGACGAAGCCGAGCCTGACGTCGTGTGCATGCAGGAGCTGAAGGCACGCGACATCCAGTTTCCGGCGACAGCGCTCGCCAATGCCGGGTATGGCGCGGTGTGGCGGGGCGAGCCGAGCTGGAACGGCGTTGCGATCCTCGCGCGCGGCGCCGAGCCGGTGCTGACGGCGGACGAACTGCCGGGTGATCCCGAGGATCGGCAGGCGCGCTATATCGAGGCGGCGGTGAACGGGGTGGTGATCGCCTGCCTCTATGCGCCGAACGGCAATCCGCAGCCGGGGCCGAAATTCGACTACAAGCTGGCATGGGGCGAGCGGCTGATCGAACACGCGGCGGAGCTTCTCGACAGCGGGCTGCCGGTGGTCATCGCGGGCGATTTCAACATCGTGCCGGAACCGCGCGACATCTATGTCACGACGTCGTATCGCGACAATGCGCTGGTGCAGCCGGGGCCACGCGAGCAGTTCGCGCGATTGCTGGAGCAGGGCTGGACCGACGCGCTACGCAAGATCTACCCGGACGAGACGCTCTACACGTTCTGGGACTACATGCGGAACCGCTGGGACCGCGACGCGGGGCTGAGGCTCGATCACCTGCTGCTCTCGAAGAAGCTGGTACGAAAGCTCAAGGGCGCCGGCGTCGACAAGCATGTGCGCGGACGCGAGGGCGCCAGCGATCACGCCCCGGTCTGGATCGAACTGGACGTATAAGTTGACTGCCTAGGTCAAAATTAGTAGCCCGTTGCCTCGATCTATGGGTGACGGGTTGGACGCATGGCGCCGCTGAAGCTGATCAAGGGCACGGTGTTGAACCGGCAGATGGTGACGCCCGGCATGGTCCGGGTGACGCTGGGCGGAGCCGATATCAGGGCGCTCAAAACCACCGGCGTCGGTGACGAATATGTGCGCCTGTTCTTCCCCGACCTCGAGACCGGCGAACTGGTGGTGCCCGAAGTCGATGAGCAGGGCTTCTGGAAATACCCCGAGGGCAAGAAGCCGGCGCATTGCGAGTGCTACACCATCCGCTATTTCCGCGACGGCGAGATCGATCTCGATTTCGTGGTGCATGAGGGTGGCCGGGCGAGCGAATGGGCGCAGTCGGCAAAGCCGGGCGACGAGATCGTGCTGCGCGAGCCCTACCCGATCTACGAGGCGCCCGCGGACGCTGTCTGGCAGCTCTTCGTCTGCGACGCGACGGGCGTCCCGGCGCTCGGGCGATTGCTCGAGGGGCTCGGCGAGCATGTCGAGGCCCGGGCGGTGGTCGAGGTGCCCGACGCCAGCCACGAGCAGCTGTTCGAGACGAAGGCCAAGCTCAGGATCGTCTGGCTGCATGGAGCCGGCAACGGCGTCGCCGCGAGCCAGCTGCCGGATGCGGTGAAGTCGATGACGTTCCCGACGGACCGTTCGGTCTATGTGTGGGCGGCGGCGGAGGCCAAGGTGGTGCGGCCGATCCGAAAGTACCTGCGGCACGAGCTGAAATGGCCGGCGACGCGCTACTCGATCACCGGCTACTGGACCGACAAGCTGGCCGAGTTCGAGCGCAACTGGGACGCGCTCGATCCGGCCGTGAAGAAGCAGATCGACGATCTCTGGCGCTCCGGTCGCGACGCGCAGGAAGTGCGCGACGACGTCGAGGCCGTGATGGAGAAGTTCGGGCTCTAGGCGAGCTCGGATATCGCGGCTTTCACCGCGTCGGTGACGCCGGGCTCGCCGAGCAGGTGGCCGGCGGCAGGGACGGTGACAATTCTCGCATCGGGCCACCTCGCAGCAAGGGCGGCAGATGTGCTCGGCGGGCACAGCAGGTCGTACTGGCCCTGGACAATGATGCCGGGGATGCCGCCGAGGCGATGGGCCTCGTCCAGCAACTGGTTGGGCGCAAGAAAGCAATCGTTCGAAAAGTAGTGCGCTTCCATGAAGGCTGACGGTGGTTGCCGGGCGGCGGGGTCGTTGACCCGCGCGAAATCGAGTCGGGTGCTTGCAGGGCGGACGCTGGCGAGGACTTCTTCCATCGCGGCGTAGGCCCGTGCGGCGGGGGCGTGAACCGATGCATCGGGATCGAGGATGCGGGCGTAATAGCTGGCGCGGGGGTTGGCGCGCTCAACCTCGCTGAGGAGGCTGACGTAGTCGGCGTAGAGTGCGGGGTGGAAGGTGCCGGGGGCGGTGCCGAAGGCCCAGTCCAGCTCTTCACCGGTACCGAGGAAAGTGGCGCGGAGGACGATGCCGCTGACGCGCCCGGGATGGGTTTCGGCGTAGGCCAGCGCCAGCGTCGCGCCCCACGAGCCGCCGACGAGCCGCCACTTGTCGATGCCGAGCCGGGTGCGGATGGCTTCCATGTCGGCGATGAGGTGCTGGGTGGTGTTGGCCATCCGCGAGCCATGCGGCGTGCTGCGGCCGGCGCCGCGCTGGTCGAACAGGACGGCATAGTGGCGGTTGGGGTCGAAGAGCTGCCGGTGTGAGGGCTGGCAACCGCTGCCGGGGCCGCCATGCAGGAAGACGCAGGGGATGCCGCCGGGTTGGCCGATGGTCTCGACATGCAGCTCGTGCCCATCGCCGACGAGGAGGCGGAAGGTCACCAGCGACGGGTGAGCGTCGACGGCCCCGTCAGGCAAGGTCCGCGCCTTCCGGCTCCAGCGTGCCGCCGGCGAAGTTGCGGTAGATGTAGCGGGTGGTGCCGGTGGCGGCTTCGGTTTCGGCGGTCTTGAAGATGCGCTCGTGGTGGGGTGAGAGGTGGCAGGCCGGGTCGGTATTGCCGGCGTCGGCGGTCAGCGCGAAGGCCTGGCAGCGGCAGCCGCCGAAATCGTGTTCCTTGAAGCTGCAGCTCTGGCACGGCTCGGGCATCCAGCCGGTGCCGCGGTATTTCTGGAAGGCTTCGGAGTTCTGCCAGATCCAGGCGATCGAGTGGTTGGAGCGGACGCTGTCGAATTCGAGCGTCTTGATCGTTTCGGCGGCGTGGCAGGGCAGGATCTTGCCCGCCGGGGTGATGTTGAAGAACTGCCGACCCCAGCCGCCCATGCATTTCTTGGGACGCAGCGCATAGTAGTCCGGCACGACATAGTCGATGTCGAGGATGCCCTTGAGCCGGACCTGCGCCTCCTCGACGACACGGGTCGCTTCGTCGATCTGCTCGATCGAGGGCATGAGGGAGGCGCGATTCTTCAGGGCCCAGCCGTAGTACTGCACGTTGGCAACTTCGATGCGATCGGCATCGAGCGCCACCGCGAGGTCGATCATTTCGGGCAGCTGGTGCAGGTTCTGCCGGTGCATCACGGCGTTGACGGTGAGCGGCAGCCCGAGTTCGCGGGCCCAGCCGGCGGCCTCGAGCTTCTTGGCATGACCGTTCTTGAAGCCGCCGATGCGATTGGCAAGCGTCGCGTCATTGGCCTGGAAGCTGATCTGGATATGGGCGAGGCCGGCATCGGCGAGGGCTTCGAGCTTGTCGCGTGTGAACAGCACCGCCGAGGTGATGAGGTTGGTGTAGAGCCCGAGATCGTTGGCGAACTGCACCAGCTCTACGATGTCCTTGCGCACCGTCGGCTCGCCGCCGGAGAAGTGCACCTGCAGCACGCCGATCTCGGCGAGTTCGGTGAGGACCTTCTTCCACTCTTCGGTGGTGAGCTCGTTGCCGGCGCGCTCCATCTCGACGGGGTTGGAGCAGTAGCCGCATTGCAGCGGACAGCGATGGGTCATCTCGAGCAGCACGGCGAGCGGGATGCCGTAGGTTTCGGCGATCGACTTCTCGCGGCCTTCCATGATGGCGAGGCCGTCATTGCTCTCAAGCACCGGGCTGGCGTCGGTCAGGGTCGGGTTCATGGTTTTTGTTCCTTTGCCGCGACGACGAAGCCGGAATCGGCAAGGTCCTGCAGCATGGCGATGACGTCGCCAGCGATCTCCTCGCGTGGCGCGGCGTAGCGCTCGGCGAGGATGTCGAGGAGGGCGGCGACGGAGGTCTTGCCGTCGCAGAGCTGGAGGATTTCGACGGCCGTTTCGTCCGGCGCCATGACGCGCTCGGGGACGAGCAGCACCCAGCGCTGGCGACTGTCGTCGAAACGCAGGCGCACGCCGCGGGCGAGGGTGGGGACACTCGTCTCCTCGACCCTGAGGCGGCGGCGCAGTGCGGGAGCTATGGTCTCGGTCATTTGACGCTCGGAACAAAGGCGCCCGGCGGGACGTGGCCCTCGACATAGGCGTGGTAGAGCGCGTCGAGCTGCACCCAGAGGACGTTGGTCTTGAAGATCAGCGCGTTGCAGACGAGCTGGCGCTCGTACGGGGTTTTCGCGTGTTCCTTCACATAGGTGAGGGCGAACTCGCTGTCGCGCGGGGCCTGGGTGAGGCGGCGGCTGAAATAGCTCATGATGTTGGGATCGACGAAGTCGTAGTGCTTCAGCATGCCCGAGATGCGCTCTTCGTGGAGGTTGGGCGCGAACAGCTCGGTGAGCGAGGAGGCGATGGCTTCGAGCGGCGACTTCTCGCGCACGAAATGCACATAGGCTTCTACGGCGAAGCGGGTGGCTGGCAGGATGCCCTCGGCGCTCTCCACGTAGTTGGTGTCGAGACCGAGGCCCTCGGTCAGCTTGATCCAGCGCTCGATGCCGCCTTCGGTGCCGATATCGCCGTCATGATCGGCGATGCGGTGGCGCCACTCGATGCGGGTGTCGCGGTCGCGGAAGCGGGAGATCACCACCGCGTCTTTGATCGGGATGGTCGACTGGTAATAGTAGCGGTTGAGCGCCCAGGCCTGGACCTGGCCCTTCGTGAGCTTGCCGCCATGCAGCAGGCCGTGGAAGGGGTGCAGGCTGTGGTAGCGGGTGGCGCCGATGAAGCGGAGCTGCTCCTCGAGTTGCTCGGGCGTATCGAGCGGCGCATCGGCCGGGACCGAGAATGCGGTCATTGCAGTCATAACGTGATCTCCATCCCATCGGCCGGTATGTGCCAGCCTGCGTGTTCCGCCGCCTGGCGCTCGGGCGAGCCGGGCATCAGGGCGGGGTTAGAATTGTTGATGTGCAGAAAGACCTTCCGCTCGATGCCCAGTGCGTCGAGCGCCGGGATGGTCGCGGACATGGCCATGTGGCCCATGCGCTGGCCGGTCTTCTGCGAGAGCCCGGCGCGGATCATCTCGTCGTCGGTGAACAGCGTGCCGTCGAAGAACACGAGCTTTGCGCCGCGCAGGTAGGTCTCGACCTCGGGCGTGAGGGCGGCGCAGGCGGCGAGGAAGACGAAGCTCGCGCCGCTGGCCTTGTCGCGGATGACGAAGCCGAGCGTGTCCCCGTCCTCGTTGGCGGTGGTTTCCTCGACGAAGAGCGCGGCCTTGCCGGGGGTGACGAAGGGCACGACCTCGAGGCCGGAGGGCGTGCCGTCGGGCAGCTTGGGCTCGAAGGCGACGTCGGCCTCGATGGCCAGGCGCGGCACCAGGTGGCGCTTCAGCACGTTGAAGATCGAGTTGCCGTCTAGCAGGTCCAGAACGCGGCGGTGGCCGTAGAGGTTGAACGCCGTGCCTTCGCGGAGGCTCAACAGGCCCGCGATGGCGTCGACTTCGCCGTTCGAGAGGATGACGCCGGCGATCGGGCTATGGCGAAGGGCGCGCGGGTGCAGGGCGGGGGTGTCGGTGATCTGCTGGCGCAGGTCGGGCGATGCGTTGATGAGGAACCAGTTCTCGCGATCGGCGCTGACGGCGATCGAGGCCTGGTTCATCCGCATCTCAGGGTTGCCGTTGCGGGCGGCGTTGCAGTTGTCGCAGCCGCAATTCCACTGTGGCACGCCGCCACCTGCCGCGGTCCCCAGGACGACGATGCTGAGCATGTGACCGGTCCCCGCGGCAGGATCAGCGTGTTACTTGCGGGTCGCGCAAGCGTACATGTTGATCTCCATGCTCACGGGAACTTCGACGAGCTTGGGCTTCTTCCATGCCTTCATTTCGGGTCTCCTCACGATAGAAGCGGCGGTGTTGCCGCGTGGGTGAGGATGGGCCGAAACGGCGGGGGAGCGCACTCTATCGCCTTGATAGGGATGCCCTATTGTTTAGAAATCGGAGAGAGACGACCGATCGAGGAAGGGCGGTGTCGGTCGCACGGGCGGCAGCACCAGTTGCGATCCGGCCGTCTGCAACGCATCGATCAGGCTCTGATAGGGCTCCTGCCGGCGATATTGCGAGGCGACGAGCGCAACGATCCGGCGTGGCTCGGCGCTGATGCGATAGAGGCGCACGCCGTCGAGCGACGTGCCGCCGCTGACAGTCGACAGGGCCGGCGCAAGGCAGATGCCGGAGCCGGCACGAACCAACCCGAGCGCCACCTCGAAGCTGCGGCACTGGGCGACGACGCGATGCTCGGGCAGCATGTGGTCGTACCAGTCGGCGACGCGTTTGGCGTGCTGGGTGCCGAAGATGAACTGGATCGAGCGGTTGAGGATGGCGGCCGCGCCGGGACGCAGGTCGTCAATGTTGGTGATACCGTCAAGATCGAGACTTTCAGGAACGACGAGGACATAGGGGTCCTCGATCACCGGCACCTGCAGGAAGCCGACGCCTGCCTCGGCGACAGAATTGGCGGCGAGGAGGCCGATATTCACCCGCCGGCTGTAGAGCATTTCGAGGATGTCGCCGGGGGCGCTTTCCTGGATGTCGAAATCCGCCTCGGGGAATTTCGCCTGCACTTCGGTGATGGCGTCCGGCAGTACGACGCGCAGCACGGAGTTGACGCCGGCGAGGCGGAGCGTGACGCGCTGGCCACCGGAGAAGCGCGCGAGGCCATCCTCGAGGTCCTGCATGTTGCGCAGGATCTGCTCGGCCTTGGGCAGGAGGAACGTGCCGGCCTCGGTCAGCGTCATCTCGGAGGCGTGGCGACGAAAGAGGCGGGCCCCGACGGTGGCTTCGAGCTTCGCGAGTTGCTGCGAGAGCGAGGGCTGGGCAAGGCCAAGGTGCTTTGCCGCGCGGGTCAGCGTGTCGTAGTGGGCGACAGCCCAGAAGATGCGCAGCTGATGGAGGGTGATCTCGGGGCGACGGGCACGCCGGGGCGCCCCCGATCCCGCGCGTTCGAGCAGCGCGTCGAGTTCACCGGTAAGGCCGCGGTCGTCGTCTGTCATGGACTGCCCCTGCTACTGGGATCGAGACCTAGCGCGCATCCGGAATCGTGGGACCAATGCAATGCATTGATGGCGAGCCCTTCGCGCCAAAAGTGGGGGTGTTCTCCAGCGTAGAACCGAGTATCCACTGCCGCCGCGGCGAATGTGACGATCCGGAGACCAGACGACATGTCCGAACCGACCTACACGCTTGTTCCGTGGGAGCAGCTGCAGGCAAGCACGATTGCCCTGTTCCGCGCGGCGGGTTCCGAAGTGCGCGAGGCGCAGCTGATCGCGGAACACCTGGTGGAGGCGAACCTGCGCGGGCACGACTCGCATGGTGTCGGGGTCGTGCCGATGTATCTGCGCAGCTGGCGCTTCAAGGGCCTGGTGCTCAACCAGAAGCTCAACGTCGCCATCGATACAGGGGCGATGCTGATCTGCGACGCCGGGCTCGGCGCCGGTCAGGTGATGGCGCACGACGCCATGGTGCTCGGTATCGAGCGTGCCAAGGACGAGGGCAGCGCCATCGTCAGCCTGCGCAACAGCCACCATATCGGCCGCATCGGCCACTGGGCCGAGCAGTGCGCGGCAGCCGGCATGGTGTCGCTGCATTTCGTGAACGTGGTAGCCGGCGCCATCGTCGCGCCCTTCGGCGGCACCAAGGCGCGGCTCGGGACCAACCCCTTTGCGGCGGCGTTTCCCCGCGATGGCCTGCCGCCGGTGGTGGTGGACTTTGCCACCAGCACGCTCGCGTCGGGCAAGGTGCGCGTGGCGCAGAACAAGGGCGTGTCCATCCCGCCGGGGGCGTTGCTGGACAGTGCCGGCAACCCGACGACCGACCCCTCCAAGCTGTTCGAGAGCCCGCCGGGTGCGCTGACGACGTTCGGCGAGCACAAGGGCTGGGGCATGATGCTCGCGTGCGAACTGCTCGGTGCAGCCCTCGTCGGGGCGCCGACCCAGCATGTCGGGCCCGGCAAAGGGACAGTCGTCAACTCGATGTTCTCGGTGATTGTCTCCCCCGAGCGGCTCGGTACGGCGGGATTGTTTGCCGAGGAACTCGAAGCAGTGCTGAGCTGGGTTACCTCCGAGGGCAACGTGCAGCTGCCGGGTCAGCCCGAGATGAGCTCGAAGCAGGAGCGGACCGCGGGCGGCATCCCGATCGATGCGGCCACGCTCGATCAGCTCGAGGCGGCGGCGCGCGACGTGGGTCTCGGGAGCTTTCTTGCGGCCTGACGACGGACGGATTCCCTGTCGGCAGGGCTTTGCTGGTCGCGAGCGCGCCGATAATGTCGCGGCCGGATTTTCAGGAGGTAGTACCATGTTCAAGACCATCGCAGCCCTCGGGCTCGCGGCAACCCTCGTGCTCGGCGTCTCGCCGGCTGCGCTTGCCGCGGGCGAGAAGGTGTCGGTCATCACCCCGTTCCTCGCGGCCACCGCGACGGGCGAAATGATCGAGGCCTTGAAGGTCAAGGCGGCCGAATACCAGTGGACCGTCGACGTGGTCGACACCGCCGGCGACATGGGCGCGTTCGCGAGCCGCGTCGAGGACGCAACCACCGGTGGCGCCAATGCGATCGTGCTCGTCTCGGTCGATCCGGCGCAGATTCAGGATCAGGTCGACAAGGCCAAGGCCGCCGGCATCCCGGTGGTGACCATCGACGGCGCCAAGAACGCATCCTCAACGCTCAACGTCACCTCGGACAACTACGTGCTGGGCGAGACGATGACCAAGTTCCTGTTCGAGCAGCTGGGCGGCAAGGGCAACATCGTGCGCTTCTTCCACTCGGCGCACCCCGGCGTGCATCAGCGCGAGATCGCGCTCGACGATGCGCTGAAGGCCAATGCCGAGGTCAAGCAGGTCGGCGAGCACTATGTGCAGGTGCCGGGCCAGATTGACGACAGCCGCAGCGCCATGGATGCGCTCCTGCTGGCGAACCCCGCCGATGGCGCGATCAACGCGGTCTGGGCCGCATGGGACGAGCCGGGTATCGGCGCCAACCTCGCCATCGAGGCCGCTGGCCGCAAGGGCATCATCATCGCCGGCATCGACGGCAACCCGCAGGCGATCGAGCTGATCAAGGGCTGTACGGCCTATGTCGGCACTGTGCGCCAGGGCTTTGGCGAGATGGCCAATATCGCCGCCACCCAGCTGAACACCGTCCTCGCGGGCGGCTCGCCGGAGGCGGACGAGCTGTTTGCGCCGGTTGAGCTGATCACGCGCGAAAGCCTCGGCGTCACCTGCAACTGACCTTGCTGTCGCTAAACGGGATCAGCCGGCGGTTCGGCGCCACCCACGCGCTCGACGACGTGAGCCTCGCCCTCGATGAGGGCGAGGTGCTCGGACTCGTCGGGCCGAACGGAGCCGGCAAGTCGACGCTGATCAAGATCATCGCCGGTGCGGACAAACCGGATGCCGGCGAGATCCGCATCGATGGGCAGGTGGCGCAGTTCCACTCGGCCCACGATGCCTATGCGGCTGGCATCCGCGTCATCCACCAGGATGCACCGCTGGTGCCGCAGTTCGATACCGTTGAGAACTGCTATCTCGGCAGGGACTATCCGCGCCGCCATGGGGTCATCGACCGGACGGCGATGCGGGCGCATATCGCGAAGGTAGCGCGCGACATAGCGCCGGACCTCGATCTTGACGTGCCGGTGATGTTCCTGCCGCCGGCGGAACGGCAGTTCGTGCGGCTGCTGCGTGCCATTGCCGACAAGGGGCGCATCCTCATTCTCGACGAGCCGACGGCGGCGCTGCCGGCCGAGGACGCGGAGCGGTTCTTCGACGTGCTGCGGCGGACGCGGGAGCGCGGCACGGCGATCGTCCTTGTCAGCCACCGGCTCGACGAGATCGCCGATTTCTGCAGCTCGGCCGTGGTGCTGCGCGACGGGCGGGTGGTCGCCTCCTTTGGCAAGGGCGAGGTGACGCCCGAGGCGCTGGTCGCGGCGATGGGTGGCAGCGCGGTCGAGCGCTCGATCCGGGCCACCGACACGAGCGCGCCCAAGATCATCGAAGTACAGGGCCTCGTTGCCGGCGACCTGACACGGCCGGCGACGCTCGACGTGCATGCGGGCGAGGTGATTGCACTCTATGGGCTCGCGGGCTCCGGCCGATCGAGCCTCCTCAATGCCATCTGGGGCGCCATCCCCTGGTCCGGGTCGATGCGCATCGAGGGCGGATCCTACGCGCCGCGCAGTCCGCGTGAAGCCATCGCGCGCGGGGTCTCCTGCGTGCCGGCCGACCGGCATCGGAGCGGCCTGTTCCTCGATCTCGACCTCGTCTTCAACAAGACGCTGCCGCTGCTTTCGCACTTCCGCCGGTTGCGCGGATTGCCGGTGCCAGACAGCAAGGTCGAGCGCGCAGAATTCCTCGTCGCGGCCGAGCGCGTGTCGCTTGCCTATCGCGATCCGTCGCAGCTGGCGCGGACGCTCTCGGGCGGCAACCAGCAGAAGCTGATCTTCTCGCGCTGGGCCAACCGGCACTCCAGGGTGATGCTGCTCGACGAGCCGACGGAGGGCGTCGACGTGATGGCCAAAGCGACGATCAAGGACATCATCCGCGCCATCGCCGCCGACGGCAACGCGGTGCTGGTCTCGACGTCGGATCGCGACGAGGCATTGGAATTGGGCGATCGCATCGCGGTCTTCCGCAATGGCGGGATCGTTCGGGTTTTTTCGCGGGCCGAGGCGAGCGCGGAAGCGCTGTCGACGGCCGCGCAATCGAGGGAGGCGGCGTGAACCGCACCAATATCAGCCGTTTCGGCACGCTGCTGGCGTTCGTCCTGCTGTGCGTGGGCTTTTCCATCGCCTCGCCGACGGCGTTCGCGACGCCTGCCAATGTGTTCAACCTCGTGCAGCAGATGGCGACACTGGCGATCGTCGCGACCGCGGCGACGCTGGTGATGACCATCTCGGAATTCGACCTGTCCGTCGGGTTTGCGGCCTCGCTCGCGGCGGTGATCTGCTTCGTGCTGTTCGGGCAGGGCTTTGACGTGTGGGTGGCGGTGCCGCTGGCCCTGCTGGTGGGTCTTGCCGGCGGCGCGGCGAATGGCGTGCTGGTCGCGGGGTTCGGCGTGCCGTCCTTCGTCGCCACGCTGGCCCTCGGCACCATCCTCTCGGGATTTGCCTTCGGGCTGAGCGGCGGACAGAGCCTCTTCCAGTCGGTGCCCGATGCGTTCAAGGGGCTGGCGCGGGGCGACGTCTTCGGCATTCCCGTGCTCGGTTTCTGGATCGTGGCGGTGATGGGTGTCGCGGCATTCGTCCTGACGCAGACCGAGTTCGGGCGGCGGCTACGCGCCATCGGCGGCAATGCACTGGCGGCGCGGCTCGCCGGCCTGCCGATCGTGCGCGACGTGATCGTGACCTTCGCGATTGCCGGCGGATTGTCGGCGCTGGCGGGGCTGCTGCTCGCTGCGCGGCTCGGCAGCGTGCAGCATACGATGGGCGAGCCCCTGCTGCTGCCGGCCTATGCCGCGGTGTTCATCGGTACGACAGCGTCCCCGACCGGCGCGCCGACGGTTGCGGGCACCCTGCTGGGGGTCGCCATCACGGGCGTCCTCGTCAACGGCATGACCATCGTCGGGGTCGAGCCGTTCGTGCAGAAGATCATGACCGGCGTCGTGATCCTCGTCGCGGTGCTGGTGCGGCGAGTGGGGCGCGCCAAATGAACGTGCTGGTGCTCGATTGCGGCAGCTCGGCGCTGAAGGCGACGGTGTTCGGACCGGGCGGAACGGTGATTTCGACCACCGACGCGGGCTATCCGCCAGCGGCGCCGCACCGGCGCGCGCCCGAGGACTGGTGGCAGGCGACGATCGACGCCGTGGCGCGGCTGCCCGTCGAGGGCGTCGAGGCCATTTCGCTGACCGGCATGATGGAGAACCTTATCCCCGTCGATGCCGACGGCACGGCGAGGGGCGAGGCAGCGCTCTATTCCGACCCGGTCGGGAGCGAGGTCTTTGCGGGCGTCGAAAAGCGGCTGGATGGCATCGGCGCCGCCGCCATTCTCGGCAATGCGCCGCGGCCGCTGATGACGGCGTTCAAGCTGATGGCGCTCGGGCTTGGCGGGGCGCAGTGGGCACTGCCGGGGTCGAAGGACTACCTGGCGCTGCGGCTGACAGGCGTGGTTGCGACGGATCCGAGCTGCGCCAGTACGAGCGGGCTGATGGATATCGGCACGCGCGACTGGTCGGGCGAACTGGTGCGCCTGCTCGGAATCGGCGGTGCCGTGCTGCCGCCTATCCTTGCGGCCGATGCCGTGCTGGGCGGCCTGACCGCCGGCGCGGCCGCGGCGCTGGGACTGCCGGCGGGCATTCCGGTGATCAATGGCTGCGGCGATGCGGCGGCGACGACCATCGGCGGCGGGGCCGAGAAGCCCGATGAGGTCAGCATCTATCTCGGGACGAGCGGCTGGGTCGCAGGCGTGACGGCGACGACCGAGCGGGCGCCGCGGCCCTACTATCGCCTCGCGCATCCGCTGCATGGCGGGCTGATAGAGGTGGCGCCGATCTTCTCCGCGGGCGCCGCCGCGCAATGGGCGCGCGACACGCTGCAGTTGCCGCTGTCGGATGCAGAGCGGTTGGCGATCGAGGCCGATGCTGCGCCGAGCGGCGTGCTGTTCCTCCCCTATCTCAATGGTGAGCGGACGCCGTTTGTCGATCTCGAACTTCGCGCCGGCTTCGCGAACGTGTCCGCCTCTGATGGGGCCGGGGCACTCTACTATGCCGCACTCGAGGGCGTGGCCTTCGCCATTGCTGCCAATGTCGCCGCGATGGGCGCGCAGGGGCCGGTCTATCTCGTCGGTGGCGGCGCGCAGAGCGCGATCTGGCCGCAGATCTTTGCTGATGTGCTGGGGCGGACAGTGACCGTGCCGGAGCATCCGGTGCTGGCGGCGAGCCTCGGAGCCTATCGCATCGCGGGCAGGGCGCTCGGGCTCGGTGCTGCCGGCGGGGTCGCCGGCCGGACATATGCGCCGCGTGCGGAGCGCGCCGAACGGATCGCGCGGCAGTCGGTGGCGTTCGCGCGTGCTACCGCCATGCTGCGGGAACTGGCGCGCTAGCTCGCCTCTTCGGCGAGCATGTGGCTCAAGTCGCGCGAGAAGTGCTTGCGGAACATGGTGAGCTCCGCCGCACCAAGCGGGGCGGCGCGGTTGCCGAGCTTGCCGGCCACGAGGCGCGGCAGGTGCACACCGACCCGGGACAATGTCGCCAGCGCGCGCTCGGTCGCGGCGATGAGACGTTCGACGATCTCGGGTGGCGTACCACTGTCGATGATGGCCTGGTCCAGCTCGAGCACGGCGGCGGTATTGTAGATGATCTCCGCCATCGCCCCGCCGGCCTCGTCAACCCAGGCGGTTATGTGCGGCTCCCAATCCTGCCAGGGCCAATCGATCGGGTTGCCCGTCGGATAGGCGAACCCGGCTGCGGCGAGGCGCCGCTTGAGCGCCAGGGTCGAGGCCAGGTCATGTCCGAGCCTTCGCTCGCCGGTGCTGCTGCCGACCAGCATCGAGCCGAGATTGGCCGAGTTGCCGGTCGGACCTTCACGCAAGGTGTGCTCCGCGGTGATGCCGGCGGCAAGCGTGGTCGAGACGAAAAGATGAACTAGGTTGGGGGAGCGCGGCGGTTGGGAGAACACCATCTCGGCAAAGCATGCGCAGTTGCCGTCGTTCAGCGGCGAGACAGGCAGTTCGGTAGCTGCTTCGAGGGCTCCAGCGAGATCGAGCGAGGCCCAGGCCGCGGCTGCCTCCGGCGGCGCCACGAGAGAGACGAGTTCTGCCATGTGGCTGGGCAGGGCGAGGCCGATGCCTGCAATCCGTGCCCTGGCCGCGGGATCGAGCCTCGCCACGAGATCGGCTATGGCGCCAGTGGCTTCGGCGACGATGGTGGCGGGATCGGGATAGACATAGTCCCGCCGATAGCGCCCCAATTCCTCGCTGCCGACATTGACCAGCATGATGTCGATGTGACGCCAGGAGATCTCGCAGCCGATGCCGTAGGCGCCGGCGTAGTCGAGAAAGAGCGGCGTCGCGGGCTGGCCGCGGCGGCCGCGCAGCACCTCGCCACGGCTGACGAACCCGTCGTCCTCAAGTTCGGCGACGATGGCAGATGCCGTCTGCGGCGCCAGGCCGGTGCGGCGTGAGACGTCGGCATTGGACAGACCAGGGTTGAAGGCGATTGCCGTCAGTACCGCCCGCCGATTGGCAGCGCGCAGGCTGGCATGCTGCACGCCCCGTTCAGCCGGTTCGAAGAAGTCCGCCAACACTCACGCCCTCATTGCCGTGGAGGACGCATGACAAACCTGCACCCCAAGCGGAGTGTGATCCCGATTCCTGCGTCCGCACGCAATAGATGGCGACTAAGGTCCGGGGTCAACCCGCTAGGGTGCTACCAATTGGTCACCGAGCCGTCGCGGCGCTGCAGCATGGGTGCCTGCCAGTACTTGAAGCTCTGCTTCTTGATGAGTTCCTCATTGACCTCGACCCCGAGGCCCGGCGCATCGCTGACCGGGTAGTGGGCGTTTTCTAGCCGCGGCTGCACCGGGAAGAAGTCGGAATTGTCGAAGCCCAGATGGGTTTCCGCCGGGCTGGAGCGGGTCTCGAGCCAGGAGAAATTCGGCACCGCGGCAGAGAAGTGCACCGTCGCGGCAGTACAGACCGGGCCGAGCGGATTGTGCGGCATCAGGTCGACATAGTGTGCCTCGGACCAGCCGGCGACTTTCATGGATTCAGTGAGGCCGCCGACATTGCAGACGTCGAGCCGATTGAACTGGTGGATGCCGCGTTCGATGTAGGGCAGGAACTGCCACTTCGACGCAAACTCCTCGCCGATGGCAAAGGGCACGTCCGTGAGGGTGCGGAGCGACTCGTAGGCTTCCGGCGTCTCGTCGCGGATCGGCTCCTCGAGGAAGTCGAGCGTGCCGGATGGCATCTTCTGGCAGAAGCTGGCGGCTTCGGCGATCGAGAGGCGATGGTGATAGTCGATGCCGAGGACGACCTCGTCACCGAGCGCCTCGCGCGCCTTCACCATCCACTTGGCGGTCTCGCCGATCGAGACGCGTGGCTCGAAGATGTTACCTTCGCCGCCGGACGCGGGCGACAGGCGCATGGCGTTCCAGCCGTGCTCCATCAGCATCTTCGCCTGCTCAATCATCGCCTCGCCGGGCTCGCCCGAGGTGGTGGCAAAGGTCGGGATCCGGTCGCGCACCTTGCCGCCAAGCAGTTCGTAGACCGGCACGCCAAGCGCCTTGCCCTTGATGTCGTAGCGCGCGATGTCGATGGCGGAGATCGCGGCCTGCAGCACGCGGCCCCCTTCGAAATACTGGCTGCGGTACATCAGCTGCCAGATATGGGCGATCTTGAATGGATCCATGCCGATCAGGAACTCGGCGTAGTGCTCGATGGCGCCGACGACGGCCTTTTCCCGGCCGCTGAGGCCGCTTTCGCCCCAGCCGAAAATACCCTCGTCGGTCTCGATCTTGACGAGCAGCTGGTTCCGGATGCCGACCCAGACGGCATACGGCTTGATGGCAGTGATCTTCACGGTGGTCTCCCTCGAAGCGCCGGGTTTCCTCCCCGCGCATTGCGGAAAAGTGGCACTGATTGGGATGGTGAAGTCAATGCGACGAGCGGCTTACGTCGGCGGCTAGTAGCGCACGTCGACGAAGGGCGAGAGCCGGATGCCGGCGGCTTCAAGGATCGGACGGCCACCGGGCGCGAAGAGGATCAGGCCGTCGATCGGGGCGAGCACGTCGTCGGGCCCCATGACCTTGAGGATGCGCCGGGCGGCCTTGGTTTCGAGGCCATAGATCGCGCCGCGGTCGAACTCGCCATGCGCCATCGCTTCCTCGGCCTGGAGCTGGGCGCCCTTGAAGGCCTTGGCATCGATGCGGCCGAGATAGATCGCGTCGGTCGGCAGCTTGTGCGTCACGGCGAAATAGGAGAGTTCGCGCCAATTCGGGCCTTCGTTCTCGATGGGAATGGCGCGCACTCGCTCGTAGTGCGGAGCCAACGCTTCCCAGGCGGGCGACGTCAGCATGGTGCGCCACTCGGTACCGGTGCGGTCGGCGCCGATGTAGAGGGCGCGCGGGCCCTTCTGGATATCTGCGAGCTGCAGCCCCAGCGACAGGCAGGCGATCACCAGCGCGGTGACCGGGCGGGTCTGGCGCGCAACGAGGACGAGCAGGCCGAAGATGATGAGGTAGCCGAGCGGCCAGAACATCCGGCCCGAGCTGCGGAAGATCGAGAAGAACTTCTCGAGCGCCTCGGGGAGCGGGATGGTGAAGAGTTCCCACGTGCCGAGTGCGACGCGATTAGAGAGGGCGAAGACCGCCATGCCGACGACGGCAAGGACGAGGGGCAGCCAGCGTGGGCCGAATAGGCCGCTCAGGTTGTTCGGCTTCAGCGTGACGAGGGCAGCGGCGGCGAGCACAAAGATGCCGAGGCCGACATAGTTGACGCCCTCCCACTCGAAGCCATTCACCTTCACGCCGGGGACGATGAGCTGGAAGAAGGCGGGGTTGAACGGCCCCATCAGGTTCATGCGGAACTGCCCGAACCCCTGGCTGCCGACCGAGCCGACCATGAAGATGCCGACCGCCCAGAGCACCGCCGCGATGGCGAGGCCGGTGAACAGCAGTTCGGCCAGCAGCGGCGCGAGGACGTATTGGCGCTGCCAGAGCCGCGAGAGAAGCGAGGCGGCCCAGATAGCGAAGACCATCACCAACAGGTAGCCGTGGATGGCCGAAACGGCGGCCAGCATCAGGGGCCAGGCCCAGAAGGGCGTGGGACGGCGCAGATAGAGCCACACTGCCGCGAGAATGGTCCAGTGGCCGGCGAGCGCCATGTGTACGTCGAGGCGCATCAGGAAGGCGGGCTGGAACACACAGAACATCGCGGCGACCAGGGCGATCGGGCGGCTGAGCTTCAGCTCGTGCGCGATGAGCGCGGCGAACATCGCCTGGAAGACGAAGCAGAGCAGTTCCCAGTAGCCCCAGTACTGGAAGCGCTCGGGCAGCCACTCGGCGAAGACTTTGAACGGGAAAGCAAAGAGCGGCAGCGAGTCCGAGAGGCCAACGCTGTTGGCGAGTTCGAGGCCGTTGAGCGGGCTGGCCCCGGGCGGCCAGCCCCACGGCGCCATGGCGAACCACCACCAGCCCAGCGTGTGCATGGCGCGATCACGCTCGTCGAGCCAGAGGATGTTGGTCGGATCAAGCGGCGCGAGGCCGCGCACGATAACGAAGGCGATGAGGCCGATGAGGATGGCGGGAACGATGGCCGGCGTCTCGGCGACGGCAGTGGCCGGCGCGATCGGTTTGACCCGGGCGGGCCGTTGCAGCTCAGCAGTCCCCGTTACGCTCATTCTGCCCCTGGCGACCCACTCGATCTGGCGCCCCATGCCGCCATCGCCTTTCATTACCTCGCCGGTGATGAAAGAAGCGTTGTCCGGGCAAAGAACTGCGGTGTTGGCGGCTGCGCGGAGGCGGGAGTGACGGGACCTGTCGTCTATCCATCGTCATTTGCCGATGGGTGCCTCTTTCCTTTTGCAGCGTATCCGCCTAGAGGAATCCGGGCGGGTCAAGGGAAGCGCGATGCCGACGACGGATATTGCACAGCGGGTGTACAATCACACGTGGAAGCTCGACCCCATCATTCGGTCGCTGCTCGATACAGATTTCTACAAGCTCTTGATGCTGCAGATGATCTGGGGGCTTTACCCCAAGGTCGACGCGACGTTCTCGCTTATCAATCGCAAGACTTCGGTGCGGTTGGCGGACGAGATCGACGAAGGCGAATTGCGGGCGCAACTCGATCACGCGCGGACACTGAAATTCTCCAAGAAAGAGATGATCTGGCTGGCGGGTAACAGCTTCTACGGGTCGCGGCAGATATTTTCGCCTGAGTTCCTGCGCTGGCTCGAGGGCTACAGCCTTCCGGACTACCACCTCGAAAAGCGCGACGGACAATATGTGCTCGAGTTCCCCGGCAAGTGGGTCGACACCACGATGTGGGAGATTCCGGCGCTGGCGATCATCAACGAGTTGCGGAGCCGGGCGGCTCTCAAGTCGTATGGGCCGTTCACGCTCGACGTGACCTACGCGCGGGCCAAGGCGCGGATGTGGGAGAAGGTCGAGCGGCTGAAGAAGCTGCCCGACCTGCGGATCTCGGATTTCGGCACGCGGCGGCGGCACTCGTTCCTGTGGCAGCGCTGGTGCGTCGAGGCACTGAAGGAAGGGCTCGGGCCAGAGGTTTTCACGGGCACATCGAACGTGCTGCTGGCCATGGACAACGATCTCGAGGCGCTCGGCACCAACGCGCACGAACTGCCGATGGTGCTGGCCGCGATCGCGCCGAACGAGCAGGCGCTCCGCGACGCGCCCTACCAGGTCCTGCAGGACTGGGAGAGCTATTACGGCGGCAACCTGCTGATCGTGTTGCCCGACGCGTTCGGTACCGATGCCTTTCTGCGCGATGCGCCCGATTGGGTCGCCGACTGGAAGGGATTCAGGCCCGACAGCGCGCCGGCGATCGAAGGCGGCGAGCGCATCATCGATTGGTGGAAGCGGCATGGCCGCGACCCGCGCGAAAAGCTGCTGATCTTCTCGGATGGGCTCGACGTGGACATGATCGAAGAGGCCTACCATCACTTCCGCGGGCGGGTGCGGATGAGCTTCGGCTGGGGCACCAACCTGACCAACGATTTCGCCGGCAGCTCGCCTCGTCCGAACCCGCAACTCGATCCGATCTCGCTGGTTTGCAAGGTCAGCGAGGCCGATGGGCACCCCGCCGTCAAGCTCTCCGACAATCCGGAGAAGGCGACTGGCGATGCCGCCGAGATCCGGCGATACATCAGGATATTCGGCGACAAGGGCCGGGTGTCTCACAAGGTTACCGTCTAGAACTATCAGGTAAAACTATGCGTTATTCCGCCTGCATCGAGTGGCTGTTCGCCACCGAAGAGCCCGACGTTGCCAATCGCATCCGCGCTGCCAAGGCAGCGGGGCTGGACGCGGTCGAGTTCTGGCGTTTTTCGAACAAGGACCAGGCCGCGGTCCGGCAGGCGCTCGATGAGACCGGGCTGACGCTGGCAGGAATCCTCTGCGAGCCGATCGCGCCGCTCACCAATCCGGAGTCGCACGAGCGTTTCCTCGAGGGCGTGCGGACGTCGCTGGCGGCGGCGCGCGCGCTCGGAACGAAGGTGATGATCGCGCAAGCCGGCGACGTCCTGCCCGAAGTGGCGCGGGCGGCGCAGCACGCGGCAATCGTCAAGGTGCTCGGCGAGGCGGCGAGGATACTCGAGGGGACAGGGGTGATCCTCGCACTCGAGCCGCTCAACGACCGGGTCGATCATCCTGGCTACTATCTCACCTCGACCGAAGAGGGGCTCGACATCGTCGACGAGGTCGGGCGGCCGGAGATACGGCTGCTCTATGACATTTACCACGCCGCGGTGATGGGCGAGGAGATCGAGGTGCTGCGCGGCCGGCTCGACCGAGTGGTTCACGTGCATCTCGCCGACACCCCGGGACGCGGCGAACCGGGCAGTGGCCGGCTCGATTATGCCGACCGGCTCGAGTGGCTGGAAAAGCAGGGCTATGCCGGGCTCGTCGGGCTCGAATACAAGCCTGGCGGCCCGACGGCGGAGACGCTGCGGTTTCGGGAGACCGTCGGCGCCTAGAGCGCCAACGCCTCAATCCCCCGGCTGGCCCCTCACCCAATAACCGGGTGCGCGCACATATTCGGGGTTGAGCCCGCGGTCGACGAGGTGGGCCTTGAGGTTGCGGCTCATCTCGGCCTCGCCGGCGACGAAGGCGTAGCCCTCGCCCGACGGGAATTCGAGGCCGGCGACCTTGGGCAGCAGCATGTTCTGCGCCCCGGCTTCCAGATCGTCGCGGTGGACCCAATGGATTTCCGCCGCCGCGCTGGTGACGAAGCACTGTTCGTCGGCCGCCTCGGGGACTTCGATGACCGCGATCACCGGTTTGCCGGCCGGCAGTTCCTCGATGCGGCGACCGATGGCGGGCAGGGCGGTTTCGTCCCCGACCAGCAGGTACCAGTCGAAGGAATCCGGGACGATCAGCGAGCCGCGAGGGCCGCCGATGATCAGCGGATCGCCGACCTTGGCGTCCTGTGCCCACATCGAGGCCGGGCCATCTCCATGCAGGACGAAATCGAGGTCGAGGGTCAGCGCGACAGGGTCGAAATAGCGCGGGGTATAGTCGCGCATGAACGGGCGCGCAGTGCCCTCGGGCCAGACAAGGCCGTCCGGTCGCCGCTCGGGGCGCGGCAGGGGCTTGCCGTCGGAGGAAAGGAAGACCTTGATGTGATCGGCGTGCCCGGGGGACTGGAAGCCCTCAAGTTCGGGGCCGCCGAGCCGGATGCGGCGCATGTGCGGAGTAAGGTCGGTGACCGACAGAACGGTCAACTGGCGAGTGCGGGTTTCGAGGCGGATACGCTCGACGGTTCTATTCATGACTTCCATAGTCAAGAATTAGACCTGCTAGGCAGACGCGGTCAAGTGAACTCGCCGCAAGGCGGATTGTTCATCCAGAGCGAACAATCCCTTGCGTAGGCGTTGCGCTATTCGTGCCTGATCGGCTCGCCTATCTCTAATGCCGAAGCGAACGGCAAGCACCGATCCAGTCAATTGGTCGGCAGGCGCCGACAAAGGAGGCAGCAATGCTCACTCAGATCAAGGGATTGCACCACGTCACCTCGATGGCCCGTGATGCAGCCGAGAACAACCACTTCTTCACCAAGACGCTGGGACTGCGCCGGGTGAAGCAGACCGTCAACTTCGATGCGCCCGACGTCTATCACCTCTACTACGGTGACGAGGTCGGCACGCCGGGCACGGTGATGACGCACTTCCCCTTCCCGCACATTGCCCGGGGTCGTCCCGGCACGGGTGAAGTCGGACGGACGGTGTTCTCCGTGCCTAAGGGTTCGCTCGGCTACTGGCAGGAGCGGCTTGAGGCGGATCGCACCGGTGATCTCGAGCTGGTCGATAGCTTCGGCAACAGGCAGCTCAACTTCCGGGCTTCGGAAGGCGATGCGATGGCGCTGGTCGAGGCCGCGAACGACAGGCGCGTGCCGTGGACCGGCAACGGCGTCGACGCTGAACATGCTATCCGCGGCTTCGACTCCGTATCACTGCGTCTGCGCGACGGTGGCGCGACCGAAGAACTACTGAAGTTCATGGGCTACGAGAACGCCGAGACGCGCAATGGCATCAAGCGCCTCGTCCGCCCCGGCGGCAACGGCGCCGACTTCATCGACATCGAAGTGCTGCCCGATGCCGGCAGTGCTGCGCTCGGCATGGGTTCGGTGCACCACGTGGCCTTCGCGGTCGAGAACCGCGCTGCGCAGCTCGAGGTGCGCAAGGCCCTGCTCGACACGGGCTACCAGGTGACGCCGGTGATCGACCGTGACTACTTCTGGGCGATCTACTTCCGCACTCCTGGTGGCGTGCTGTTCGAGATCGCGACGAACGAGCCCGGTTTCAACCGGGACGAGGACACCGCGCATCTGGGTGAGAGCCTGAAGCTTCCCACCCAGCATGAGCACCTGCGCTCGGCGCTCGAAGAGCACCTGCAGCCGCTCGAGGACAAGGATGCCGCGTAAATGGCCGACACATACGACTTCATCGACCTCCCCGGCGCGTCACCCGAGGCGCCGGCCTTCTTCCTGTTCCACGGCACCGGCGGTGACGAGCATCAGTTCACCGATCTCGCGGCCGAGCTGAAGCCGGGCGCGCGCCGCATCGGCGTGCGCGGTGACGTGTCGGAAGGCGGGGCGCTGCGCTACTTCAAGCGCGTCGGCGAAGGCCGTTACGACATGGCGGACCTCGCGCGGGCGACGAAGAAGCTCGCCGGTTTTGTCGCGGCCACGCGTGGCGAAGCCTCGCAGAGCCTCGGGCTCGGCTACTCGAACGGAGCGAATATCCTGGCGTCGGTGCTGTTCCAGTCGCCCGAGCAGTTCGACGCGGCAGTGCTGATGCATCCGCTGATCCCGTTCACGCCTGAGCCGCAGCCGGGGCTCAAGGGCAAGCGGGTGCTGATCACGGCCGGCCGGCGCGACCCGATCGCGCCGGTGCATTCGGCGGAACTGCTCGCCGCGTGGTTCAAGGAACAGGGCGCGGATACGGCCGTGTTCTGGCACGAAGGCGGCCATGAGATCCGCCGCGAAGAGCTGCTGGCGGCTCGGGACTGGCTGAACACGTAGTGGAAGGGGCGCCCATCGGCGCCCCTCTTGCTTCAGCCTACGAAATCCACCGGCACGCCCGGCTTCACCATCCTGGCCAGTTCGTTCGCGTCCCAGTTGGTGAGGCGGACGCAGCCGTGGGAAGCGGTCTTGTCGATTTTGGACGGCTCCGGTGTCCCGTGGATGCCGAAGGTGGGTTCGCTCAGGTCGATCCACATCGAGCCGACCGGGCCGTTGGGGCCGGGCGGGATGGTGAGCACCGAGGTATTGTCGCCCTGCTGGAAGTTGAGCTTGGGGTTGTAGGTATATTCGGGCATGGGCGCGACGCCTTCGACGATGTGCGTGCCCGTCGGAGATGGGTTGTCCTCGGATCCGATCGTGGCGGGGTAAGCGACCAGCAGGGCACCGGCGGCATCGTAGGCCCGGACCTGGCGCAGCGATTTGTCCGCTTCGATGCGGGCAACCTCCCCGGCGCGATCGGGGCCGTAGGCGGCGACGAAGACATGCGCTCCCACGGCATAGGCCGCGCCCGGGTTGAGGGCAGCGAGCAGGTCGGTGTGCATGTGGAAGCGTTCACCCAGCTCCTCGCCCAGCGAGGTGTATCCAAGGTAGTCGCGAGTCGCCATTTCGGCATAGTCGGTCGGGATTTCAGGACCGATGGCATCGAAATCCTGCTGCGTGAGCTGGTATTCGCCGATCACCGGACCGCCGGTTTCGAGCGCTGCGACGAGGTCGGGATCGAGCACGCCATCGGCCGGCAGACCCAGCATCAGTTCCAGTGCGATGACGGCCTTGCGGACATTGTCGCCATCGAAGCCGTCGATCACGCCGGGTGAGGCCCCGGCGCGATCGAGCAGCACCTGCAGTCGGACGACGGCAGGATCGGGTTGGCGCTGCAGAAGCGGCGCGCCGGTTTCGTCCGTCGCTGCGGGCGGGACATACTGCGCCGGAATGGTCGCAAGATCGGCGGCGTTGATGGCTTCAGCCGTGATCGGGGTCAGTGCCCCGGGCGCAGCATCCTGCGCGGCGGATGGGGTGGCGAAGAGGAGTGCGGCAAGGGTGAGGGCGCTTCTGCGCATGGTTTCCAGTTCCTTGAGGTTCCGGAATCAAGCGTTCAGCAGCCAAGGTGGTTGCGTTGTGGCGCCGCGCGACGCCGCAACATGGTTAGCATTTGATTAAAATGCCACGGATCGCGCTCAGGCGCGAAGGTCGGCCCATTCGCGGTGGCGGCGGAACTGGGCCACCACGTAGGAGCAGACCGGGACGATCTTCCCGCCGGTGGCGCGGGCATTGTCCATCGCTGCCTTGACCAACTGCTCGGCGATGCCCTGTCCGCGGTATTGCGGCGGCACGCCGGTGTGGTCGGCAATGATGGTCGTGGGATCGCGGCGCGTGTAGGTCATCTCGCCTTCCGAGCCATCCGGCAGGTAAACGACGAACCGGCCACGGTTGCCGGTCTCTTCGTGCTCGACGGTATATTGCTCGGACATTTCAGGCCTTTCGGATCAACGAGTCCTACCCACAACCCTCATATGGGATCGCGGGTTGCCTGCCCATAGGGCGTCCGGCGCGTGTCAGGCATGCGTCATTGGCTGCGATAGCTCGGGGAAGAGCTGGGCTTCGCTGAGGAAGGGATGGATGGCGAGGGCCGCCCGCATATCCTTGAGGGCCAGCTCCCGCTGACCAAGCTGCAGGTACATGAGGGCCCGGCCGGAGAGGGCGCCGAAATGGCGGGGTTCCAGCTCCAGCACCTTGGCGCAGTCGGCAATCGAACGCTCGAACTCGCCAATCACGTAAAAGAGCGTCGCGCGCTGGTTCCAGCCCTCCGAGTAGCTCGGATAATCGACCACCAATTCGTCGAGCAGCGCGAGGGCGGTCGGTATCCTGCCGGTGCTGCGGGCGATGAGGATCTCGCGCATTCGGCTGGCGAGATCGGGATCGGCGGGCGTAGTCCAGAAGGCCCAGATCTTGTCGTCGATGGCCTGCGCCGACGCCGCATCCGGCGCGTCGCGAAGCTGGGCGAAGAGTGCATCGAGAGCCGCAGCACGGTCCGTGGCTTCGTCAGCCGCTACCGGCGCGGGCCCCGCCAACAAGGCAGGTCCGACGGCGAGGAAGAACGCGACCAACATGGCTCGAACCAAGGTGCGCATGCTGGACATATTCCGCCTCGCGCGGCAGGCGCGCAAGTCAGCAGTTCGTGCAATCGGCGTCGCAGAAAGGTCGAGGCCTCAGTGGCCTGCCCCGGTGGTGCCGAAGCGGGCCTGGAGCGAGCGTCCGAACTCGCCGAGGAAGGGCGCGACGGCGAGGAGGATCTTCTTCCAGAAGTGGATGAGGACGAAGAGCACGGTGAGCACCAGTGCGCCGACGATAATCACCAGTTCGAGGCTCAGTCCGATCGACTTCAGCCAGCCGGTCAGCAGCATCCCGGGCAGGATGTGCGCGGCAGCCCAGACGAAGGCCGAGATGACGTTGATCACCGAGAAGTGGCGGTAGGACATGCCCATCATCCCGGCAACGCCGGGGATCACGGCCTTCACCCCGGTGATGAAGCGGCCGATGAAGATGGCCTTGCCGCCGTGGCGGGCGAAGAACAGCTCACCCTGCTCGATGAACCGGACATGCTTGCTGAACGGCCAGACGGTTCGGATGCGGTCCTTGAGGGCCCAGCCGACCGTGTAGGAGATGGCGTCGCCGATGATGGCGCCAACGACCGCGGCAAAGAAGATTGGCCAGAACGGGAGGCTGCCCTGGGCGATGAGGCCCCCGGTGAGCAGGAGGATCGGCAGCGAGGGGACGAGCAGGCCGAGGATGAAGACGGCTTCGCCGACGCAGACGAGGAAGATGAAGACCAGCGAGAGCCAGAAGTTGCTGGAAATGCCCTGGAGGATCATTTCCAGCCAGGCCGAGATGTCGTGGAAAAACTCGAACATAAGGTCCCTGGTAACTCCGCCGCGCCCACTGAGCGCGTTCCCCCAAGCCGTGAGCCTGTCACGATCGGTGTAGCGCCGCCAGCCCGCCAGTGGCTCGGGCATTGCGGCTATTTGACGGGCAAGGCATGAACTGTGCGTGAACGCGGAGTAAGCTCCGCGGCGACTCGCCTTCGCGAGTGGCCTGATCGGAGTTGTCGTGACTATGCCTTTGCCTATCCACCATATGATCCAGGCCGGACCGCAGCCGGTGGCTCCGTTCAGCCACGCCGTCGAAGCGGACGGATGGGTGTTCGTCACCGGCCAGATGCCGACCGATCCGGCGGCGCCGGATGCTCCGTTGCCCGAGGGGATAGAGGCGCAGACACGACGGGTGTTCGAGAACCTGAAGATCGTCCTAAACGGCGTCGGGCTGGGGTTCGAGCACGTGACGATGGCGCGCATCTACCTGACCGAGTTCCAGCGCGACTACGCAGCGCTGAACGCGATCTGGCCGAGCTTCTTCGAGCCGGGGAAACTGCCGGCGCGGACGACCGTCGGTGTCACGGGGCTCGCGGTTGGCGCGCTGGTCGAGATCGACCTCGTGGCCAGGCGACCCTAGCTGCTGACCTTCGCGCTTCGCCCGTAGAGCAGTAGCATGGCGATGATCACGACGCCGTAGATGATCTGGCGGCCGAATTCGGCGATCTGCATCACCGACAGGATCGACTGCAGCAGCGTGATGAGGATCACGCCCGCCACCGTGCCGAGGTAGCTGCCGCGCCCGCCGAGGATAGAGGTGCCCCCCAGCACCACCGCGGCAATGGCGGGGAGCAGGTAGGCATCGCCCATCGACTGTGCCGCCTTGCCGGCATAGCCCGCGAGCAACACGCCGCCAAAGGCCGCGAGGCCACCGCAAAGGGCGAACGCGACCATCACCACGCGCTGGGTCGGCACGCCCGAGAGGTAGGCCGCGACCTCCTTGTTGCCGATACCGTAGACGTAGCGGCCGAAGGTGGTGCGGTTGAGCATGAAGACGGCGAGCGCGCCGACGATGACCCAGACGACCACGGCGTGCGGCACGCCGAAGGTGGATTGCGCGGCTAGCCACTTCATGGCGCCCGAGGCGGAATCCTGCGGCGCGAAGCCGCCGGTATAGGCAACCATCAGCCCCTGCGCGACGGCGTTCACCGCCAGTGTGATGATCATCGAGGGGATGCGCAGGTAGGCGACGCCGATGCCGTTGACGAGGCCGATGGCGAGGCCGCAAAGGACGCCGAAGGGGATGGCGAAGGTCTCGCCCATTGGTCCCCAGCTAACCGCGGCCGAAGCCATCATGGCCCCGAGCGTCACCGTCCAGGGCACGCTGAGGTCGATCTGGCCGAGCAGGATCACCAGCATCATGCCGGTGGCGATGACGCCGAGGAAGGCGCCGACCTTGAGCTGTTGCAGCAGGTACTCGGGCGAGAGGAAGTTCGGTGAATAGAGGCTGCCGATGGCGAGCAGGATCACGATGCAGCCGAATGCGGTGACAACCGGCAGATCGATGCGCTGGCGCCAGGGGCGGGCAGGGGCTCGGGCGGTGGTGTCGGTCATGTCTGGGCCTCAGCCGAAGAGATCGAGCCGGTTGCGCACCTGGAACAGGCGCGCCGAACCGACGGAAACTGCGAGGACGAGGACGATGCCCTGGAACAGCGGCTGCCAGAGCGGATCGATCTCGAAGACGAAGAGCAAATCGCCGATGGCGCGGAACGCCAACGCCCCGAAGATGGCCCCGATGGCGCTGCCGCGTCCGCCGAACAGCGACACGCCGCCGAGGACGACCGCGGCGATCGAATAGAGCGTGTAGGTGTTGCCGTTGGCCGCCGAGGCCTCGCCCGAATAGGTGAAGAAGGTGAGGTAGAGCCCGGCGAAGGCGGCAAAGACGCCGGACAGCACATAGGCGAGGAACTTCGCCCGCTTGATCGGCATGCCCGACATGTACGCGGCGACCTCGGACGAGCCGATGGCGTAGACGGTGCGGCCAAGGACCGAACGGCGGAAGGGGATCCAGATGAGGAGCACGGTCGCCGCGAGGAAGAGGAGACTCGCCGGGATCACGCCCCAGACCTTGCCGGTCAGGGCATCGGCGAGATCGGCGGAGAAAGCCGGGTCGGAGCCGGGGAAGGGCCGCAGCCACAGTGCGATGCCGAAGAACACCGCGCCCGAGGCGATGGTGGCGACGATCGGCTGCAGCCGGCCCCAGATGACGATGGCGGCGTTGATGGCGCCACAGATGGCGCCCGTTGCGACAACCGCCAGCACGCCGCCGGCCACCATCAGCGGGGAGCCGACGAGGACGTAGGAGGCGAGGCAGTTGCAGAGGATGAAGACCATGCCGACCGAAAGGTCGATACCGGCGGTCAGCACCACGAAGGTCTGCGCCATGGCGACCAGCGCCAGCAGTACGCCCTTGTTGGCCGCAGTCTGCACCACGTTGGCGGTGAAGCCGGCCGGGTGATTCATCACGTAGAAGGTGAACATGGCGATGAAGATCGCGAGCGCCAGCAGGGTGCCGCGCTGCTCATTGAACCAGAAGCGCCAGTCCCTCATGCGTGGACCGGGGCAGGCCCCGCCTCCGTCGTGTCGAGGTTGAGCGCGCTGGCGATGAGCGCGCGTTCGGTGATCTCCGGGCCGACAAGGGTGCGCTTGATGGCGCCGTCGTACATCACCAGCACCCTGTCGCAGCAGCCGATCAGCTCGTCGTAGTCGGTCGAATAGAGGATGATCGCCGCGCCGGCGTCGGCGAGGCGGCGTAGCAGGGCATAGAGTTCCTGCTTGGTGCCGACATCGATGCCGCGGGTGGGATCGTTGAGGAGAATGATGCGCGGGTTGCGCATCAGCCACTTCGCGATCACCAGCTTCTGCTGGTTGCCGCCCGAGAGCGAGCCGGCGGGCACGGCGGTGCCGTCGGTCTTGATGGCGAGCAGCTTGATCACGTCGTCGATGGCCTGGCGTTCGCCGGTGCTGTCGATGATGCCGCCCTTCGAAAGGCGCGACAGCGCGGCGAAGCTCAGGTTGTCGCGCACCGACATGGGCAACATCAG
Organism: Pseudomonadota bacterium; assembly: GCA_023393475.1. GTDB lineage: Bacteria > Pseudomonadota > Alphaproteobacteria > Rhizobiales > Devosiaceae > Devosia_A. The sequence goes on along the minus strand of JAEWLC010000109.1, from coordinate 50,555 downwards.
GCCCTCGGTCTTCCTGTCCTCGGGGATCAGCGCCATGCCGATCTCCGCGGCCTTGGCGGCGCGTGGCGAGTTGAGCGCGGTGGGCTTGCCGTCGATGAGGACGTCGCCCGATGTGCCGCGCAACACGCCGAACAGGGCGAGCAGCAGTTCGCGCTGGCCCTGTCCATCGAGGCCACCCAGCCCGACCACTTCGCCGGCGCGGGCAGTGAGCGACACGCCATTGAGCCGCGGCGCCCAGGCCAGGTTCTTCACCTCTAGCACCGGGGCGGTGGCCTGCGGTTTCGGCTCGGGCTTGGGCGGGAAGACGTGGTGGTACTCGCGGCCGATCATCATCTCGACCACTTCGTCGTCGGTCCGGCTGCCGGCCTCGTAGGTCGCGATCTTCCTTCCGTTGCGGAACACCGTGCAGTCGTCGGCGAGCTCGGCGATCTCATGCATGCGGTGCGAAATGTAGAGCAGCGCGATGCCCTCGGAGCGCAGGCGCTTCAGCACCTCGAACACCGTCTTCACGTCGGCCGCCGTGAGCGCCGACGTCGCCTCATCGAGTATGAGCAGGCGCGGCTTCCGGGCGAGCGCCTTGGCGATCTCGATGATCTGGCGGCGGCTCAGCGGCAGGTCTTTCACCAGCGCCGCCGGGTGGATGTCGGCCCCACCGGCGCGCGCCAGCGCATCTTCGGCGAGGCGGCGCTGCTGGCGCCGGTCGATCAAGCCGAAGCGGGTGGGCGGGGCGGAGACGATGATGTTGTCGGCGACCGACAGGTCGGGGATGAGCGAAAGCTCCTGGAAGATGCAGACGATGCCGGCGGCATTGGCCGCCGCGGGGTCCCGGAAGTTCACCGGCTGTCCATCGAGCAGCATCGTTCCCTCGTCGGGCTGCACGACGCCGGAGATGATCTTGATGAGCGTCGATTTGCCGGCGCCGTTCTCGCCGAGGATGGCGTGGACGCGGCCGGCTTCGACGGTGAGATCGGCATTTTCTAGAGCGCGAACGCCGCCGTAGCGCTTCGATATCCCTTCCATGCGGAAGAGAGGGGCGTGATCGGCCATATCGACTTCCTGAACAGGTATGGACGCCGCGGGGATTGCTCCCCGCAGCGCTGGTCCGCCGTTGTTACTGGTCGTCCTTGCTCTGCCCCATGATTTCCTGGGCGGTGAAGTTGATGCCGCAGGTGGGGAAGGAGTTGCCGACGAAGAAGTTGTCCGACTGATCCGAGTAGAAGTTCTCGCCGTCCTTGAAGTCCGGATCCTCGACGATAGCGAGGGGGAGCTTCACCGACTGCGGCACGATCTTGCCCTCGAGCGCATCGATGGCTGTCCGGATGGCGACGGCGACCTGCGCCGGGCCGGTGCCTGCCGACGAGCAGACAAGACCTTCGCCCGAGTGGGCTGCGCAGAGCTTGCGGAAGCCGTTCTCGGTTTCGCCGCCGACCGGCACGAATGCGTGGCCCGCGTCGATCACGGCCTGCACGGTGCCGGTGGAGCCGCCCTGCACGGTGATGCCGTCGAACTTCTGGTGCACCGCGATGGCGTCGGCGGTAGCTTTCTGGGCCGTGCCGTCATCCCACTTGCCGACCACTTCGACGATCTCGAAGGGCTTGCCCGAACCGGTCAGCACCGTATGGATGCCGTTGTGGCGATCGGTATCGACCGAGGTGCCGGCGACACCGCGCACTTCGAGGATCTTGCCGCCCTCGGGGATGTGCTTGAGCAGCCAGTTGCCCCAGAGTTCGCCAAGGCCCTCCTGGTCGACGTTGACGTTGATGGCATCCTTGGTGTCGAGGATGTTGTCGAACGCCACGAGGATTACACCGGCATCCTTGGCGCGCTTGATCACCGGCGCGAAGGCCGTCGGGTTCTGCGCGTTGACGACAATGGCGTCGTAGCCGGAATCGATGAAGTTGTTGATCGCGGCGATCTGGGCGGCGACGTCCTCGCCGGTCGACACGACCTTGAACTCCTTCAGCTTGGCGGCGACATCCGGCTGGGCCGCGTAGGCCTTGGCCGTCTGGATCATCTGGATGCGCCAGGTATTGGCGATATAGCCGTTGGCCAGCGCGACGCGGAACGGTCCGGTCTTGGCCTCGAACTGGAAGAACTGGGTGTCGTCGGCCCAGGGAACGTGACACTCGGGATCGGTCGCCGGTCCGGATACGACTGCCGGCTCCGCGAGAGCCACGCCGGCGGTGGTCAACATCAGGGCCGCGATGGCGAGCCCGGTAGCATTGAACAACTTCATTTCTTCTCCTCCCAGAGAACGTTGAAGTACTCTCCGATGTCCGGTCCTCCCTCGGGACTTGCTCGGTCATCGTCGGGGCCTTGCCCCTATCGGCGCGCCCGGGTCCACGACCAGGGCCTCGCCAAATCTCTGCAGTCGCTACTCCTTGAACAGGGCCAACCCGGCTTCGAGGTGCTGGCTCATGTGGTATTGGTAGGCAAGCCGGTTCCGGCTCTCGAGCGCATCGACGATAGCACCGTGCTCGTCGAAATTCAGGCCGTTCGACTTCATGCGCGCCACGCCCGTCTCCATGATCTTCAGCATCACCGGCTGCATGATCCGATAGATTTCGATCACCTGCTTGTTGGCGAGGATGCCGACCAGCTTCAGGTGGAACCCGAAATCGTGCCGCGCCGCGCTGGGCAGGTGCGCTTCCTCGCGCATGGCATCGTTGATTTCACGCAACTCGACGATGTCGGCAGGCTGGAAAAGCTCGATCATGCGATCGACAGAACCGACTTCGATCAGCTGCCGGAAGGACTGGGTATCGAGGTAGGTCTGGCGGTTGAGCTCCAGCGTGTTGAAGGAATAGAGGTCGAAAACGGCGTCCATGCGCCGGTCGGTGATGACCGCCCCGACCTTGGGACGGACGTCGACGACGCCGTAGGCCTTGAGGATGCGCATGGCCTCGCGCACCGTGGTCCGGCTCGAGGCGAACATGTCGCCGAGCTCGCGTTCGGAGGGCAGCGGATCGCCGACGACAAGACTGCGCTTGTCGATCAGCGCCTTGATCTCGATCACCAGGGTCTCGACGGCGGAGTCTGCAAGATGAATCGTGCGGGCGGGCCTTCTACGCCCACCGCCGCCTTCACCAAGCCGAACGACATTGCTCCTGGCCGTCATGACCGGATTGCCCCGACACCGATGTAAATAGTCCCCTCAGGCCTTACATTTGTAAGACCAGCGGGACCGTAATTATCCGTTTTTCGGCTGTCAATAGTTGCAAATGGCGTCCGATATCACGAAATCAGGCAAATCTGGTATGACAAATACTTTGATGAGATCGATTACATTCCTGAAAATGCTTGGAAAAGCACGCCGACTGACATGTTAGTTCCGGAGGCTGGAATCCCGCCGAAAAATCCACATGAGGGTCGCTGGGCCGCGCTTCTGGTAGGACCAGTCCGTTACCGCTCGCTGATGTGACCCTAGGATGAGGGGACGTCAGCTCGCGGGCGGCGTGTAGCCGAGCAACTGGTAGCCCATGGTGTGGCACTCGTTGATGCCGCACTGGACGATCACCGAGCCGAAGTTGAGCACGGCGAGCGCGACGACCACGGCGCCGACGATGGTGCCGGCCGCCGCGAGGCGCGGAAAGGTCGAAACCGGCGTGGTCTCGAGGTGCCTGTCACCGCCGATGATGGCCAGCTTCAGCACGAAGGCGATCAGCACGCAGAGCGCGATGATGATGGACCAGACCGGCATATGGAGGCCGAAGACGGCGCTGCCGATATAGGCGTGGCCGGGGCGCGGTACGATGTCGAGCAGCGTCTGGCGCTCAGCGACGATCAGCAGGAACAGTGCGAAGGCCAACGAGATGCCGGTGTTCTGGTAGGAAAAGCCGGTGCGGAACTGCAGGAGGATGCCAAGGCAGATGCCAAGCATGGCGACGCGCTGCAGCAGGCAGAGCGGGCAGGGCAGTTCGCCGAACGCGTACTGCATGACAGAGGCAGCGATGAGAATTGCCGCGATCACGGTCATCATGGCGAGGAGGAAGGCATAGTTGGCCCAGGCCAGGAAGCGCTGCGTTTCGGGCGAGGCGTTGTCCAGGCTCATCGCGCTCACCCCTGCAGCCACGGCATTTCGAAGCCGTATTGCGGGCTCCAGATCTCCCACAGGAAGAGGCCGACCGATAGGGCGAGGCATAGCGCAATCGCCAGACGCGCCGGAAAAGGGCGGCGGAACCAGGCCAGCGCGAAGGCAACTACCAGTACGGCAAAGATCAAGGCCATCATGACAGTCGCTCCCCAACGTCATGTCGCGCGAGAGTAGTCGCCGGTTTTCCAGGCCTTGTCCATCGATCTGCGACGAAGGTGCAAGCCTGCATTGAGCGATGCGGCCTTGTCGTGCGGCCCCGGGAGCCCTAGCTCAGGCAGTATACTGCAGCAGACACATGAGCTTAGCACATGAATGACTTCAACAAGCAGGTCATTGCCGACTTCATCAGCAATGGCGGCAAACCGGGCGGACACTTCAAGGATGCGCCCATTCTCCTCCTCCACGCGATCGGTGCGAAATCCGGCGAGGAACGCACGCAGCCGCTGATGTTCCTCAAGGAAGAGGGCGAGGGTCCGTGGTTCGTGTTCGCCTCCTATGGCGGCGGCCCGAACGATCCGGCCTGGTTCCGCAACGTGGTGGCCAATCCCGAGTTCGAGATTTCCGTCGGCGACGGCGAAAAGATCGAGCGCATCCCGGTGCGGGCCCGCGTGCTCGAGGGCGAGGAGCGCGACACCACCTACGCGCGCCAGGCGACGCTGTTCCCGCAGTTCGCGGAGTACGAGAAGAAGACGACGCGGGACGTGATCCCGGTTGTCGAACTCAGCCCGAGGTAAGCCAAGAGCGTGCTTGCTTGATGCACACTTCCTCAGTCGTCATCCGCGGGGTTGACCCGCGGACCCATGGGATGGTGCGGCATCGCTGGGTCCCCGGGTCTTCGCCCGGGGATGACGGTGATGGGGTGCTTGGTCCGAGCCTCAGCCTCAAAGAATAAGGGCGCCACGTGGGCGCCCTCTTAATTCTGCTCTGCAGAAGCCTCAGCCCTTGTAGGCGTAGGTGGTCTGCTGCTGCTCGCCGAGGCCCTCGATGCCCAGGCGCATGACCTGACCGGCCTTCAGCCAGATCGGGTTGGGCTTCTGGCCCATGCCGACGCCCGGCGGGGTGCCAGTGGTGATCACGTCGCCCGGCTGCAGGCTCATGAACTGGCTGAGATAGGCGACGAGATGGGCGACGCCGAAGATCATGGTCTTGGTCGAGCCGTCCTGGTAGCGGTGGCCGTCGACTTCTAGCCACATCTTCAGGTTCTGGACGTCCTTGACTTCGTCCTTGGTGACGAGCCACGGGCCGATCGGGCCAAAAGTGTCGGCCGACTTGCCCTTCGTCCACTGGCCGCCGCGCTCGGTCTGGAAGTGGCGCTCGCTCAGGTCGTTCACGACGCAGTAGCCGGCGACGTAGTCGAGGGCGTTCGCCTCGTCGATGTACTTGGCTTCCTTGCCGATGATGACGCCGAGTTCGACTTCCCAGTCGGGCTTCAGCGTGTTCTTGGGCAGCTCGACATCATCGTTGGGGCCGATGATGGCGCTGGTCGCCTTCATGAACAGGATCGGCTCCTTGGGGATATCGGCGCCGGTTTCGGCGGCGTGGTCGGCATAGTTGAGGCCGATGCACATGAACTTGCCGACATTGCCGACGCAGGGGCCGATGCGCGAGCCCTTGTCGAGCACGGGCAGGCTGCCGTGGTCGGCGGCGGCGATCTTGGCGAGGCCCTCGGCGCCGATGGTGGCGCCGGTGATGTCGGTGACAACCGAGCTCAGGTCACGATAGGTGCCATCGGTGTGGAGGATGGCGGGCTTTTCCGAGCCCTTGGACCCGACGCGCAGAAGTTTCATAGGATGCTCCTCAATTTGGGCAGAGGCATAGGGCCCGACCGGCACGGAGTCGAGGCCAACGATGGTCGAATCCGTTCGGCGGCTATTCGGGCCGGACGATGCCCTTCTTCAGCAGCACATTGCCGTAAAGGCGGCGCTCCCCCGTCTGGATGATGGCGAAGGCGCCGTGCACGCGTTCGTAGAAGGCGAAGCGCTCGAGCATCGACAGCTTCATCGTCGGCTCGTGCTTCTTGATCAGCTTGTCGAACTCCTTGTGCGTCTGCTCGCGCTTCTTTGGGTCGCCGACCACCTCCATGCCGAAGGCCTGGTCGTCGACGAAGGTGTCGAGCGGCATGAGCGTCAGCACGGCATCGAGGACGTCGGTGGCGCTGAGGCCATCGAGCCGGATCAGTTGCGGGCCGGAGCTGTCGCCCGGGAAATTGGCGTCGACGATGGCGATCTTGTCGCCGTGGCCCATGGCACGCAGCACATAGAGCAGGTCCGGGCCCAGGATGGGCGGTATCCCCTTGAGCATGATGTCTCCCTCAATCTTGTTGTTGCCGTTCAACCGAACGGAAAGGCGGTGTAGGCCGGATCCTCGCGCAGCATGTCGCCGTCGGCGAAGAGTTCTGCGTGCTCGGTGGCAAAGGCGATGAGTTCCGCCATCACCGAGTCGATATGTGCGCGCATGGCAGCCGAGGCCGCGGCGGCATCGCCGCCGGCGATCCCCTCGAGGATCCTGTGATGCTCGTTGAGCGTGACGCTCAGCCGGCGCGGGGTGAGGATCAGGCGCCGGGCGCGGTCGAGATTGGCGCGGGTGTTCTCGATGACGCCCTTCACCTTGGAAAAGCGCATGTCGCCGAAGATGATGTCGTGGAACTCGAGGTCGCGCTCGTGGAAGCCGTTGCGATCGTCGATGTCAACGGCGGCGCGCTGGTAGCTCATGTTGCGCTGCAGCGTTTCCACCAGTTCATCGGAATGGTTGCCGGTGACAACGCGGACTGCCTCGGCCTCGAGTGCCTTGCGGATCAGCATGTACTCGAGCACGTCGGCGATGCGAACCAGGGAGACTGTCGAGCCGCGCTGCGGCAGGATGTCGACAAGCCCCTCGGCCTGCAGCCGGGCGAGGGCTTCCGAGACAGGGAATCGCGACACGCCGAGACGGTCGCAGATCGCGCCCTTGTCGATCACTTCTCCCGGCTTGAGATCGAGCTGGACGATGGCCTGGCGCAGCGTGTCGGTGACGAACACGGTGACATTGCCGCGTGTCGGCGCCGAGGGTGCGACGAGAAAAGGGTAGGGACTTGCGTCTCTGTTCATGCTAACATGTTAGTTGTACTGCCGGAGCAATTCAATCGCACCTGCTTGTCGCCCGCGCGCATTTCCGCCGCAAGCGGGCAAGCAGGGGCGACACAGGATTTACGGCGGTTCCCAGTCCCGAAGCCCCATTGCACGAGTCTCCGATGTCCGACGTCATGTCCCGCCCCGCTGCCGCCAAAACGCTGCTGCTCAACCCCAGCGACAATGTCGCCGTGGCGCTGGTCAATCTCGATGTAGGGACGGACACGCCCCAGGGCGTGCGGACGACCAAGCGGGTGCCGAAGGGGCACAAGTTCTCGGTGAAGGCGATCGCGGCGGGCGAGCCGATCGTCAAGTTCGGCCAGATCATCGGCTTCGCCAAGGACAGCGTCCCGGCTGGCGAATGGATGCACGAGCACAATGTCACCATCGGCGAGGACCATGGCGCGTTCCAGCGCGACTATGCGTTCGGCGAGGGCATCATCCCGGTCGACTTCGTACCCGCCGCTCAGCAGGCGACGTTCCAGGGATTCAAGCGCGCCAACGGGCAGGTGGGGACGCGCAACTATATCGGCATCCTGACGTCGGTGAACTGCTCGACCACGGTGGCCGGGTTCATCGCCAAGGCGGTTGAGGATTCGGGTATCCTCAGGGACTATCCCAATGTTGACGGCATCGTGGCGCTCAAGCAGGCCAATGGCTGCGTCATCGACTATCGCGGCGTCATCTTCGACATCTTGAAGAAGACCACATGGGGCTACGCCACCAACCCGAACATGGGCGGCGTCATCATGGTCGGGCTGGGTTGCGAAGGCTTCCAGATCCCGCGCCTCAAGGAAGCCTACGGTGTCACAGAGAATGAGACCTTCCGCACCATGACCATCCAGGAGGTCGGCGGAACGAAAAAGACGGTAGAGGCCGGCGTCGAGGCCGTGAAGGCGATGCTGCCGATCGTCAACCGGGCGACCCGCACGACGCAGCCGGCGTCGGAACTTATGCTAGCGCTGCAGTGCGGTGGTTCGGACGGCTATTCGGGCATTACTGCCAACCCGGCGCTGGGCGTCGCGGCCGATATCCTCGTCCGCCATGGCGGCACGGCAATCCTCTCGGAAACGCCGGAAATCTATGGCGCCGAGCACCTGCTCACCCGTCGCGCCAAGACACGCGAGGTTGGCGAAAAGCTCATCGATATCATCCACTGGTGGGAAGACTACGCCGAGCGCAACAACATGGAGATGAACAACAACCCCTCTCCAGGTAACAAGCTTGGCGGACTTACAACAATTCTGGAGAAATCTCTTGGCGCGGCGGCGAAGGGCGGGACAACTCCGCTCAACGCCGTGTATCACTATGCGGACCCGGTGACTGAAAAGGGATTCGTCTTCATGGACACGCCCGGATACGACCCCGTATCTGCGACCGGCCAGGTGGCCGGTGGGGCGAACATCCTCTGCTTCACCACCGGGCGCGGCTCGGCCTATGGCTGCAAGCCCACCCCGTCGATCAAGATCGCCACGAACTCGGACATCTACCACAAGATGATCGACGACATGGATATCAACGGCGGCGAAGTGGTGGAAGGCGGCTCGCTCGAGGAGAAGGGGCAGGAGATCTTCGACGAGATTCTCGCCGTCGCCTCGGGCAAGAAGTCGAAGTCGGAGCTGCTCGGCTATGGGGACAACGAGTTCGTCCCATGGCAGATCGGCGCGACGTTCTGATGCGGCGCGCCGTCCATGTGATCATCACTGGACGGGTGCAGGGCGTAGGGTTTCGCGCCTTCGTCGTCGGCGAGGCGCAGGCGCTCAAGCTCGATGGCTGGGTGCGGAACCGGCGCGACGGCACAGTCGAGGCGGTCTTTTCCGGTGCCGAGCAGGAAATCCAGCACATGCTGATGGAACTCAACGCGGGGCCGCCGGCAGCGGCGGTCACCGACGTGCGCACGGGACCATACGAAGGCCCGATGCCGGAGGGGTTCTCGGCACTGCCCACGGCGTGAGGGCTGGCGAGTAGGGTCGCTTCATTCATTGCACCCGCTGGCGGGCGCCACCCGATTTGACCTTTTCGCCGGCTATCCCCATATTGCTCGCATGTCTTGCTTCGCGCCCATCACTGTTGTTGCGCCGCACCGGGAAATCCCGGTCGCAGGACTATAGCCCCATGACCCGCGCCTGAGGCGCCGCCGGGTCTGGGGATATCCCGGACCCCGCGGAAACCCGCCCGGCCGGTCGCACAAGGCGCCAATCCACACATTCACGCGAGACGTCGCGGACCCGCAGAGGGCCCTGCAGACGCTCGCATTCGAAAGGAATTTCACGATGTCATCGCTACGTCGCTACGACCTCAAGCCGAAGATCGTCCTCAGTGAGGCCGACCATCGCAAACTCATCGCTCTTGCCCTCGCGGGCAGCGGCAATTCATCGGATGCTGCCGACGACCTGCTCTACGAGATCGAGCGGGCGCGCGTCGTGCCGGAGAAAAAGCTGGCGCCTAGCGTGGTGCGCATGGGCTCGACCGTGACCTATCGCCCCGACAACGGCGCCGACCGCACCGTCACGCTGGTCTATCCAGCCGATGCCGATATCGCCGAGGGCAAGGTGTCGGTGCTGACCCCGGTGGGGACGGCCCTTATCGGGCTCAATGTCGGCCAGTCGATCACCTGGGAAGGTCGCAACGGCGCCAAGCACGTGATGACCGTGCTGTCGGTCGAAGCCTAGTTGACCGGCGCTCGGTAGCGGGCGCCGGCCGCTCCCCCCCGCTAGGGTCGCTTTGCGCCGTTCACGGCCAGGTAGATGCTGTGCAGGTTCCCGGTGGCGCAGATGAAGAGGCGGTTGCGGCGCGGGCCGCCGAACTCGACATTGGCGACGCCGTCGGGCGTCAGGATCTTGCCGAGCAGGACGCCGGACGGGCTGAAGCAATGGACGCCGTCCCCGGCCGAGGTCCAGATGTTGCCGCGGTCATCGAGGCGGAAGCCATCGGGCAGGCCGACGTCGGTGGTGAGGAACACGCGGCTGTTGGTGACGGTGTTGTCGCTCCTGGCTTCGAAGGCGCGGATGTGGCGGGGCAGGTCCTCGCCGTGGCTGTAGGCGCTGTCGGCGACGTAGAGAATGGACTCGTCGGGTGAGAAGGCGATGCCGTTGGGGCGGATGAAATCGTCCACCACGACCTTGAGCTCGCCTTTCGCCGGATCGAGGCAGAAGACATAGCAGCCGTCCTGCTCGAACTCGCCCTTGTAGCCCTCGTAGTCGGAGAGGATGCCGTAGCCCGGATCGGTGAACCAGATCGTCCCGTCCGACTTGACGACGACATCGTTCGGGGCATTCAGCTTCTTGCCCTTGTAGCTGTCGGCGAGAACGGTGATCGAACCGTCGATCTCGGTGCGGACGACATTTCGGCCGCCATGCGAGCACGAGACGAGCCGGCCTTCGCGATCGCGGGTGTTGCCGTTGATGTAGTTGGAATTGTGCCGGAACACCGACGCACCACCATCGGGGGTCCAGCGCAGCATGCGGTTGTTGGGGATGTCGGACCAGATGAGCTGGTTGGCGTCGCCGAACCAGACCGGCCCCTCGGCCCAGCGGCACTCCGTGAACAGGGTTTCGAGCTTGGCGCTCCCCTGGATCAGGTGCCCGAATTCCTTCTCGTGACGCTCGTAGATACCGGCCATTGCTGGTGCCCTCCCTTTATAGTTGCGCGCATCCAATCGGAAGTTTTGGAGCCGGGCAAGGCCACTTGCGTTGAGTGGTGGTGAGGTGCAGTGCTTCCGCCTCAGGGAGAATTTCCAATGCCGATCACCGCCGCGCTGAATGCCCATCTCAAGGACAAGTCGCTGTTGCGCCCGGCCGCCTATATCGGTGGACGATGGCTGGAGACGGCTGAGAACGGCACGACGTTCGAGGTGACCAACCCCTCGACCGGCGAGGTGCTGGCGGTGTTGCCGAACTGCGGCGTGGCAGAAGCCAAGCTCGCGATCGAGGCGGCGGAGATCGCGCAGGCGGCGTGGGAGAAGAAGACCGGCAAGGCGCGTGGCGCGGTGCTGCGCAAGCTTTACGACCTGATGGTGGAGAATGCCGACGACCTCGCGGCGATCATGACGGCCGAGCAGGGGAAGCCCGTCGCCGAGGCGAAGGGCGAGATTCTCTACGGCGCCAGCTATATCGAGTGGTTCGGCGAGGAGGCGAAGCGAGTCTATGGCGACACCATCCCCGGCCACCAGGAAGACAAGCGCATCATCATCATCAAGCAGCCGGTGGGGGTCGTCGCGACGATCACGCCGTGGAATTTTCCCAACTCCATGCTGGCGCGTAAGATGGCGCCGGCCCTCGCCGCAGGCTGCGCGGTGGTGAGCAAGCCGGCGGCCGAGACGCCGTTGTCGGCTATCGCGCTCGCCGTGCTGGCAGAGCGTGCCGGGCTGCCGGCGGGGCTCTTCAACCTCCTGCCGTCCACGCATTCGTCGGATATCGGCAAGGAGTTCTGCTCCAACGACATCGTCAAGAAAGTCGGCTTCACCGGCTCCACCGAGGTTGGCCGCATCCTGATGCGGCAGGCAGCCGACCAGGTGAAGCGGCTTGGGCTGGAACTCGGCGGCAATGCGCCCTTCATCGTCTTCGATGACGCCGATCTCGATGCTGCGGTCGAGGGCGCGATGGTGTCGAAGTACCGCAATAACGGACAGACCTGCGTCTGCGCCAACCGCATCTACGTGCAGGCGGGTGTCTATGACGCCTTCGCCGAGAAGCTGACGGCAGCCGTGGAGAAACTGCGGGTCGGCGACGGGTTCGGCGAGGGTGTCACCACCGGCCCGCTGATCGACGAGAAGGCGGTCGAGAAGGTCGAGCGGCACCTCACCGATGCGTTGCGCAAGGGCGGGCGGCTGCTCACCGGCGGCAAGCGCAAGGAGGGGCTGTTCTTCGAGCCGACGATACTGGCCGATGCGACCGCCGACATGGTGCTGGCGCGGGAGGAGACGTTCGGACCCCTGGCGCCGCTGTTCCGGTTCGAGACGGTGGAGGAGGTGATCGCGCTCGCCAACGCCACCGAGTTCGGGCTCGCCTCCTACTTCTACGCCACGGACCTGAGCCGGGTGTTCCGGGTCGCCGAGGCACTCGACTACGGCATGGTCGGGATCAATACCGGGCTGATTTCCACCGAAGTCGCCCCGTTCGGCGGGGTGAAGCAATCCGGGCACGGGCGCGAGGGATCGAAGTACGGGATCGAGGACTACCTCGACATCAAGTACCTCTGCCTCAGCGTCTCATGAACGAGCACCTCAGCCCGCCTTCAGACTAGTCGGCGCACGCTCCTCCATAGTCTCGAACCGAGGAAGGAGGAGACGATGTCGATCATGAAGCTGACGATATGGGCTGCTGCCGCTGCCTTGTTCTCTATGACTGTCACCGTTGCGCAGGCACACGACGTCGACGACTGCGTGCTGGAGAAGACCTATGACTGCCTCGAAGATGCAGATTTCTGGGGATGCTACGACTTCATCCTCGAAGGCTGCCAAGGCCACGGCCAGCCACATCTGCATAAGCCGGCCGACCTGAAGAAGCTCAAGGCCAAGGTCCGTACCATCTACAACAACAGCCTGAAGTCGGCCCGCTGACGGGCGGATACGTGCCGCGCCCGGTTTCGGAACCGGACGCGGCTCCCGCTAGAGCCGTATCAATCCCGCCAATGTCGGCTTGAAGCCGCAGGCCTTGTAGAAGCCGTCGAGATGCGGCTCGTAGTCGACATGCATGTATTGGCCGCCGCGCTGGCGGGAGAGTTCGGTGGCGCGCTCCACAAGTAGCGTGCCGAGGCCGCGGCGCTGGACGTCCTTGTGCACGGTGGGGTCGAGCAGGAAGGCGTGGCCGCTGCCATCCGTGGCGACGTTGACGTAGCCGACCAGTCGCCCGTTCGTTCTCATAGGCGCCGAGATGGACGAGGCTGATCTTCCAGTTCGGCAACGGGCCTTTCCACGGGTTGCCCCAACCGGACTCCCATAGCGCCGAGAACTCCTCCCGCGACGGGAAGGGATCGGTGCGGATGTCGAAGCCGGCGATATCAGTGCTGGGCATGCGACCCCGCCAGCCCCTCGATGATCGGACAGTCCGGCCGGTGGTCGCCGTCGCAGGCGGCGGCGAGGTGGGCGAGGGTGGAACGCATTTCGCCCAGCAGCCGTATCTTGGCGTCGAGTTCGGCGATGTGCCCCTCGGTCAGCGCCTTCACGTCAGCGCTCGATCGGTGGGTGTCGCCCCAGAGCTTCAAGAGGTCGCGGATCTGGTCGATGGAGAAGCCGAGGTCGCGGGCGCGGCGGATGAAGCCGAGGCGGTGGATGTCGTGGTGGCCGTAGTCGCGGTAATTGCTGTCGCGCCGGTCGGCCGAGGGGATGAGCCCGATCGACTCGTAGTGCCGGATCATCTTGGCGGAAACGCCTGTCAGCCGTGAGGCCTCGCCGATCTGCATGGGGATACCTATCTGAACAATGTGCTTGACCTTACCATGATGGGAAGGTGCAGAACAGGGGTCGATAAGGTAGGACCGACGCATGGACACGCACCAGCATCACGTACACTCGCAAGGCAATTCCGGCGCCAGGGTCACGCGCGACCCGGTCTGCGGGATGACCGTCGACATGGCGAAGACGCCGCATCGTACCACGCACGAAGGCCGGGAGATCGGCTTCTGCTCGGCCGGCTGCAAGGCGAAGTTCGAGGCCGCGCCCGAGAGCTATCTCAAGGCGACCGACCCGGTCTGCGGCATGCAGGTGGATCGCGTGACTGCCCAGCACATGCTGAAGCATGAGGGCACGCGCTATTATTTCTGCTGCGAGGGCTGCCAGAAGAGTTTCGAGGCTGACCCGAAGAAGTATCTCGACACAAAGCCCTTCGTGCTGCCCGGCGCGCCGCCGGCGGGCGCGCCGCATGGGTCTCACGACCATGCCCATCACCACGGCCATTCGCATGGCGCGGCGCCGATCGATCCGGCCAGCGTGCCCGCCGGGGCGAAGTGGACCTGCCCGATGCATCCCGAGATCATCAAGGACGGGCCGGGCGACTGCCCGATCTGCGGCATGGCGCTCGAGCCGATGGTGGCCTCACTCGATGACGGGCCGAACCCCGAGCTGGTCGATTTCACCCGCCGGCTGTGGGTGAGCGCGGCGCTGTCGATCCCGATCCTCATCCTCGCCATGGGCGGCATGGTCGGCATCCCGGTGCGCGAGTGGATCGGCGAGGAGCTTTCGGGTTGGCTGGAACTGATCCTCGCGACGCCGGTGGTGCTGTGGGCGGCGTGGCCGTTCTTCCGGCGCTTCTGGAACTCGCTGGTCAATCGCTCGCCGAACATGTGGACGCTGATCGGGCTCGGCGTCGGCGCAGCCTACCTGTTCTCGGTGGTGGCGGTGCTGTTCCCGCAGATCTTCCCGATGTCGATGACGCATATGTCGGGCAAGCCCCCGGTCTATTTCGAGGCGGCGGCGGTGATCGTTGCCCTGGTGTTCGTCGGGCAGGTGCTGGAACTGCGGGCCCGCGACGCGACCGGCAAGGCAATCCGGGCGCTGCTCAACCTTGCGCCCAAGACGGCGCGCCGGGTGTGGCAGGGCGGGGATTACGAGGTTCCGATCGAGGATGTGAAGGCCGGCGACTGGCTGCGGGTGCGGCCGGGCGAGTCGGTACCGGTCGATGGCGAAGTGCTGGAAGGCCGGTCCTTCGTCGATGAATCGATGCTGACCGGAGAGCCGGTGCCGGTGGAGAAGATCAAGGGCGAGGTCGTGACCGGCGGCACGCTCAACGGCGAAGGCAGCTTCGTCATGGCGGCGACACGAGTGGGCAGCGAGACGCGGCTCAGCCAGATCGTGGAACTGGTGGGCAAGGCGCAGCGCAGCCGCGCGCCGATCCAGGCCCTGGCAGACCGGGTCGCCAACTGGTTCGTGCCGCTGGTGGTGGTGATCGCGATTGCGGCCTTCGCGGCCTGGATGATCTGGGGTCCGGGCCTCGCCGAGGCCATCGTCGCCGCGATCTCGGTGCTGATCATTGCCTGTCCGTGTGCGCTCGGCCTCGCGACACCGATCTCCATCATGGTCGCGACGGGACGCGGCGCCCATGCGGGCGTCCTGGTGAAGGACGCCAAGGCGCTCGAGGGTTTTGCCGGTGTCGACACACTGATCGTCGACAAGACCGGCACGCTCACGGAGGGCAAGCCGACGCTCGACCAGGTGATCCCGGTGAAGGGCGTCGACGAAGGCTTTGTTCTTTCGGTGGCGGCAGCGCTCGAAAAGCACTCCGAGCACCCGATCGCCCATGCGGTGGTTGTCGGCGCCGAGACGCGCGGCGCGCGGGTCTACGAGGCGGACGGGTTCACCTCACTCACCGGTCGCGGCATCAAGGGCAATATCGGCGGCAAGCCGGCGCTGATGGGCAATGTGCGGCTGCTGCGCGAGCAGGGCATCGAAGTCGACGACAAGCTCGCGTCGCTGGTCGAGCAGCAGGCCGTATCGGGCAAGACCGCGATCCTCGTCGCGCATGACGGGGCGGCCATCGGCGTCGTCACCGTGGCCGATCCGATCAAGGCCGGCGCGAAGGAGGCGATTGCCGCTCTTCGTGCCGATGGCGTGGCGGTGGTGATGGCGACGGGCGACGCGCTCGGCACGGCCGAGGCGGTCGGGCGCGAGCTCGGCCTCAGCGAGGTGCAGGCCGGGATGACCCCCGAGGACAAGCACACGCTGATCGAGGAGCTGAAGAAGGCCGGCAAGTCGGTGGCCTTCGCTGGCGACGGCGTCAACGATGCGCCGGCGTTGGCGGCAGCCGATGTCGGCGTCGCCATGGGCACGGGTGCCGATGTCGCCATCGAGAGCGCTGGGATCACCCTGCTCAAGGGTGAGCTCGGCGGAATCGTCAAGGCGCGGCGGCTGTCGAAGGCGACGCTCAGCAACATCAAGCTGAACCTGCTGTTCGCCTTCGGCTACAATGCGCTCGGCATTCCGATCGCAGCTGGCGTCCTCTACCCGCTGACCGGCTGGCTCCTGTCGCCGATGATCGCCGCGGCGGCCATGGCGCTGAGCTCGGTGAGCGTCATCGCCAATGCGCTGCGGCTGAACGGGGTGAAGCTGTAGCTGCTACATCGCCGGCGGGCTGATGGTGATCGAAGGATCGAAGCGGTAACTCGCCTTGGTCTCGGTCGTCTGCCCGCCGATGGTGGAGGTAGTCTCGAGGATCGCTGGCAGGCCCGTGGCCGGATCGACGTAGAGCGTGTTCTTGCTGTCCACGCCCATCATCGACATGTCGTACTTGTAGGCGGCGAGGTCGCGACCATCGACATTCTGGTTGCCCAGGCATTCGGGCGACTTGATCCCTCCGAGCATGGCGTCGACGTTGAGCACTGTCTCCGATACCTGTGCGGCGACGGCGTCGGGCATGGCCATCCAGCCCTGGCCGCCCATATTGCTCCAGGCCTTGCCGTCGGTGATGATCATCTCCTGGCTCATGCCCTCCATCTGCATGACGGAGTGGAAGTTGCCGGGCGGCACGAAGTTGGAGGTCATCTTCATGTCGGCCGTGTCCACCGTCATCTCGTAAGGGCCGGAGTTCATCGAGCGGGTGACGATGTCCTTGATATCGCCGAGGCAGTCGGCCTGGGCCGTGCCGGCGAGCAGCAGCGTCGAGAGGGCGGCGAGAATGGCGATGCGCATGGATTGGCCTCCGGTTGGGATGAGCGCAGGTTGCGAGCAGCAAGCTGAAGCGCCGATGAACATCCAACGTCGCATTGACCGCTGACACGGCAGCGGCCTAGAAAGCGCGCAAATCGCAGTTCCGGGGCGGAAATGGCCAATCTCGACAAGTACCTTACCATCGAAGACCTGATGAAGGCCGCCAAGCGCCGCGTGCCGAAGATGTTCTTCGACTACGCCGATTCCGGCGCCTGGAGCGAGCAGACCTACCGGCACAACACCACCGACTTCGAGAAGATCCTGCTGCGCCAGCGCGTGGCGGTGAACCTCGAGGACCGCAACCTTGCAACCACCATGATGGGCCAGCCAGTGAGCATGCCGGTGGCGATCGCTCCGGTGGGGTCCACCGGCATGCAGTCGGCGGACGGCGAGATCAAGGCGGCGCGGGCGGCCGAGAAGTTCGGCATCCCCTTCACGCTCTCGACCATGGCGATCTGCTCTATCGAGGACGTGGCCGAGAACACGTCCAAGCCCTTCTGGTTCCAGCTCTACGTCATGCGCGACAAGCCGTTCATCGAGCGCCTTATCGACCGCGCCAAGGCGGCCAAGTGCCCGGTGCTAGTGCTGACGATGGACCTGCAGATTCTCGGCCAGCGCCACAAGGACATCCGCAACGGGCTGAAGGCGCCGCCGCCGATGACGCCGAAATTCCTGTTCGAGATCGCGACCAAGCCCGCCTGGGCCTTCGGCATGCTCGGCACCAAGCGGCGCACCTTCCGCAACATCGCGGGCCACGTCACCGAGGCAGTCGATCTCGCCTCGCTCAGCAAGTGGACCTCGACCCAGTTCGACCTGACGCTCAACTGGAAGGACATCGCCTGGATCAAGAAGCGCTTCGGCGGCCCCGTGGTGGTGAAGGGCATCCTCGATGCCGAGGACGCGCGGCTGGCGGTCGAGAACGGCGCCGATGGCGTCATCGTTTCCAACCACGGCGGCCGGCAGCTTGACGGCGCGCCGTCCTCGATCCGGGTGCTGCCAGAGATTGTCGATGCGGTGGGCACCCGCACCGAAGTGCTGATGGATTCGGGCATCCGCTCCGGCCAGGACGTGCTGAAGGCGCTGGCGCTCGGCGCCAAGGGCACTTTCGTCGGCCGCGCCATGGCCTTCGGCCTCGGCGCCGGCGGCGAAGCGGGTGTCACCCGCGCGCTCGAGATCATCAACAAGGAAATGGATGTGACCATGGCCTTGATGGGCGAGCGCGACGTCAAGAACGTCGGCGCGCACAACATTTATTCGAACGAGCTGGTGAAGCGTCAGGGGTACTGAACCCTCCGAACCGCCGGGCGGTGGGCTACGCCGCTCCGTCCGGCCGCCAGGTCAGTTGCTGGTAGACCTTCTTCGCTACCGACTGCATCTGCTCGGGGGGCAGGTCGCCGACAACCGTGCAGGTGATCTTGTCGTTGCCCCAGTAGAAGGCGTCGAGGCTGTCGCGCGTCGTGAACTCGCGATCCTTCTGGCCGCCGGGCAGGGCGGCTGTGATGAACACCGTGACGCGTTCCTTGGCGGCATTCTCGTACATCAACTGCGCCGCCGGGCCGGTGCCGGCTTCCTCGTAGCCCGGCAGCAGCCGGCCGCCGATGAGGGTGAAGCCGTCGGCCGCGAGGTCGGGCGGGTTGATCGGCCGTTCGACGCGGTTCGACAGCCAGGACACCATGTGATCGCGGTCGGTCGAAGCGGCGACTTCCACGGCGTGGCGGTTCTCCTTGACGTAGAGCGCGTGGGCCGAGACGGCGAGCGCAATCAGCTCCTCGCGCTCCGACGGGCCGGTAAACCCGCGGCCAGCCCAGCCAAGGGCGCCGCCAAGCGCCAGCAGCACCAATGCGGCGGCCGCCATCTGCGGCCAGCCGATGCTCGATGCAGGGCGCGAGCGGGCGATGAGATGCGGGTCGAGACGTGAGGGCACGGTTTCGGCCGCGACGGGGTCGAACAGGGCCTCGAGTGCATCATTCTGGCGCTGCCAGTTGGCGACTTCGGCGGCCTTGTCGGGGCGCTCGGCGAGCCAGGCCTCGACTTCGGCAGCGCGCTCCGGCGTGAGCTGGCCGTCGACATAGGCGTGGAGATCGGTTTCGGAGATGGGCGCGAGGTTCGTCATTTGATCGACCTCAGTCTGGGTTCCTCGCCGGAGCCGGTCAACGTGCGCAGCGCAAGGCGTGCGCGGCTCAGGCGGGACATGAGCGTGCCGTCGGGAATTCCGAGCACGCTGGCGGCGTCATGATAACTCATGCCCTCGAGAACGACGAGCAGCAGCGCTTCGCGCTGGTCGTCGGGCAGTCGGTCGATGGCGCGCGACATTTCAGTGAGGGCTATGCGGCCGGGCTGGGCCGGGGCAACGGAAGGTTCGGCAACGAGATCGATGGGGATCTGGTCTCCACGGCGGCGCTCGAAGCGGAGGTCGTTGCGCCAGATGTTCAAAAGTATGCGGAACAGCCATGCCTGCAGGGGGCCCGTTGGGGCGAAGAGGCTGCGCTTGCGGATGGCCCGTTCGAGGCAATCCTGGACGAGGTCATCGGCGCGGTCGGCGTTGCGGGTCAATGCCCGCGCGTAGCGGCGGAGAGCCGGCACACTCGCTTCGATCTCGTCCAGGAAGTCCATGGGAGTAGGCGTTCGCTTACTGCTCGATCGCAGTATGCCAGACGCCGCCGACGCCGTCGCCCTTGGTTTCGCCGGGCGCGGTGTCTTCGATCCAGAGGTAGAGCGGCATGCCCTTGTAGGCCCACATCTTGGTGCCGTCTGTGCGATCGACGAGGGTGAAGTCACCATCGGCGGCCGCATCGGCGGCGGCGATCAGCGGCGGCCAGTTCACGGCGCATTTGTCGTAGCAGTTGGTGACGCCGGCCGTGTCCTTGTCGAAGGTGTAGAGGGTCATCCCCTTGGCATCGGTCAGCACTTCCTTGCCGCCGATCTCGGTCGACTTGATGGCACCGCCAACATAGTCCTCGGCGAAAGCGGAAGTGGTCAGCAGGGCCAGCGCGGCAATGCCGAGCGCGGATGCGAGCTTCATGTTCGTCCTCCATTGCATGGGCGCCGGCTTTGGTCCGGCACGAGAAGGAACACCGTCCGCACCCAGTTATTCCCCTGCAGCGGCACAAAATTCGCAAGTTGATGCACGAGATAGGGGAGACCCCCATCGACAGGTGCTGCGGCTCCTGCTCAATCTATGCGCCTAAGGCCGGACTACGGCCCGGCCAGAAAGCCATTCGGAGGACCCATCGTATGAAGAGACGTGACTTCTTCAAGTCGGCCAGCGCTATCGCTGCCGGCACTGCCGCGGCTACCGCACTTGCCGCCCCGGCAATCGCCCAGTCGAACCCAAAGGTCAGCTGGCGCCTTGCTTCGTCGTTCCCGCCGGGGCTCGACACGATCTATGGCGGCGGTGAGACGCTCGCGAAGTACGTTTCGGAAGCGACGGACGGCAACTTCACCATCGACGTGTTCGGCGCCGGCGAAATCGTGCCGCCGTTCGAGGTGGTCGACGCCGTATCGGCCGGTACGGTCGAAGTGGCCCACACGGTCGGCTACTATTTCTCGGGCAAGGACGTCGCCTGGGCGGCGATCTCCGCCATTCCGTTCTCGCTGAACGCCCGTGGCATGAGCGCCTGGTATTACCATGGCGGCGGCAACGAGCTCGTGAACGAGTTCTTCTCGAGCTACGGCATCGTCGGCTACCCGGCCGGCAATACCGCCGCGCAGATGGGCGGCTGGTTCCGCAAGGAAATCAACTCGGTCGCCGACCTGCAGGGCCTCAAGATGCGCGTCGGCTTTGCCGGCACCATCCTGACCAAGCTCGGCGTGATCCCGCAGACGCTGCCCGGCGGCGAAATCTACAATGCGCTCGAAAAGGGCACGATCGACGCCGCCGAGTGGGTTGGCCCCTATGACGACGAGAAGCTCGGCTTCCAGAAGGTCGCGCCCTACTACTACTACCCCGGCTGGTGGGAAGGTGGCCCGACGGTGCACGCACTGTTCAACCAGGCCAAGTTCAACGAGCTGCCGCCGGCGTACCAGTCGCTCCTGAAGACCGCCTGCCAGGCGACCAGCAACGACATGCTCGCCAAGTACGACTATGTGAACCCCGCCGCCCTCAAGAAGCTCGTGGCGGCCGGTGCACAGCTGCGTCCGTTCAGCCCCGAAATCATGGAAGCCGCGTTCAACGCCTCGAACGAGACCTATGCCGAACTCGAGGTCTCGAGCCCGAACTTCAAGAAGATCTGGGACTCGATCAAGGCGTTCCGCAAGGACCACTACCTGTGGAACCAGGTCGCCGAGCTGAACTTCGACGCCTTCCTGCAGAACCAGCAGCGCGCGAACAAGCTCTAGGCACAGCACCGTCGAGCGGTGAAAACAAGGAAGGGCCCGGTTCGCCGGGCCCTTCTGCACTTGTGCCTCAGTTGAAGCTTGGCGGGGGCGGCGCCGTGTAGGTCGGAGCCTCGCCGCCGAAGTTCGGTGGCGGCAGGGCCTCGAAGCTCGGGGCTGCCGGCGTTGCGCCGCCGCCCTGGGGCGGGAGGACGATCTCGACCGTATTGAGGTCGACCTCCGGAGCCTTGTCGAGGAAGAAGGTGACGAGCTCCGGCCAGATGATGAGGGCGGCGACCAGGATCAGTTGCAGCGCCAGCCACGGGATCGCCCCGAGATAGATGTCGCGCGTCTTCACCTTGTCGCGGGGAACGATGCCGCGGAGGTAGAACAGGGCGAAGCCGAAGGGCGGATGCATGAAGCTCGTCTGCATATTGGCGCAGATCATCACACCAAGCCAGACGAGGTCGATGCCGAGCGCATTGGCGGTCGGGATCAGCAGCGGCAGGACGATGAAGGCGATCTCGAAGAAATCGAGGAAGAACGCCAGAACGAAGATGAAGACGTTGACGAAGATCAGGAAGCCGACCACGCCACCCGGCAGGTGCGAGAGCATGTGCTCGATCCAATGACCGCCGCCCACGCCCTGGAAGACGAGGCTGAAGACGCGCGCGCCGAGAAGGATGAACACCACCATGGCCGTGAGGCGCATGGTCGAGCTCATGCCCTCCCACATCAGGCCCCAGCTCAGCCGCCTGTTGAACCAGGCGAGCAGGATGGCGCCGACGACGCCCATGGCGCCCGCTTCGGTGGGGGTGACGAGGCCGAGCAGGATCGTGCCGAGCACCACGAAGATCAGCGCCAGCGACGGCACCATGCCGCGGATGATCTTCGACCATAACGGCCAGCCGCGCAGGGTACGGGCTTCCGGCGGCAGGGCCGGGACATGCTCGGGGCGGAAAATCGAGAGGATGAAGACCCAGCCCATGAAGAGCAGGACCTGCAGGATCGAAGCGCCGGTGGCGCCGATATACATCTCGCCGGGGCTTCGCTGCAGCTGGTCGGCGAGGACGATCAGCACCAGCGAGGGCGGGATCAGCTGGGTTATTGTACCGGAAGCCGCGATCACGCCTGTCGCGTGGCGCACGTTGTAGCCGTAGCGCATCATCACCGGCAGCGAGATGAGGCCCATGGCGATCACCGAGGCGGCCACGGTTCCGGTGATGGCGCCGAGGATGGCGCCGACGATGATCACGGCATAGCTGAGGCCGCCGCGCACGCCGCCGAAGAGCTGGCCGAAGCCCTCGAGCAGATCCTCGGCGAGGCCCGACTTTTCGAGGATCACGCCCATGAAGGTGAAGAAGGGGATGGCGAGCAGCAGCTCGTTCGAGATGACGCCGTAGAGCTGGTAGGTGAGGTTGCCGAGGAAGTTCGGCTCGATCAGTCCCAGCTCGATGGCGACCAGGCCCGAGAACAGTCCGATGGCCGCAAGGGAGAAGGCGGCAGGGTAGCCGATGATGAGGAACACCACCAGGCCCCCGAACATGATCGGGGCCATGTTGTCCCGGATGACGTCGATCATTGCAGCGGCTTCTCGTAGGCGAATTCGCGGTGATAGTTGGTGGTCAGCGCCGCGATGCACTTGATGATCTCGGCGATGCCCTGCAGCAGCAGCACGGCGAAGCCCAGCGGCAGCATCAGGCGCACCGGCCAGCGCGGCAGGCCGCCGGCGGCGTTCGACATGATGTTCTGAGTCCAGGCCTGCAGGAACCACGGCCAGGTGAACCAGATCAGCAGGATGCAGAGCGGCAGCAGGAAGAACAGCCCGCCTAGCAGGTCGATCCAGGTGCGGGCACGCTCGGAGATGGCGCCGTAGAGCAGGTCGACGCGGACATGCTCGTTCACCTTCAGCGTCCACGCGCCGCCCAGCATCACCATGCCGCCGAAGGCGTACCAGACCGACTCCGAGAAGACATTCGAGTACTGGGTGTAGAGCGAGACCATGCCGCCGAAGAAACCGCCGCCGACCGAGCGTTCGAGCCCGATCATGGCGCTGATCGAATAGCGGAAGATGGCGTTGAAGGCGCTGATGAGCGAGGAGATCAAGACCAGCCAGACGGCGACAAGGCCGACGCGACGGCTGATCTCGTCGATGATGCGCGTGATGCGCAAGGCAAACTGCATCCTGGGGCGGCCTCCCAACCGGTCTTGAGCCGGTTTCAGGGGCAAAGCTGCATGGCCGGAAGTTCGGCGTCAACCGGAATGCGTGGCCGGAGCGCGAACTCAGACAATAATCGGCATTGATGACGCGACCGGTCCCGGGCTCTTGCGGGAAGGCCGTGACGCGCCTCAGGTCATGCTGTCTGGCGTGGCCTGTCCAATGGCCCAGGTGATGCCATAGGCGTCTTTCAGCTGGCCGTAGATATCACCCCAGAATTGCTTCTCCAGCGGCATGGTGACTTCGCAGCCGGCGGCGACGGCTCGGTCCCACCATTCCTGCGCGTTGTCGACATTGAGGTGCAGGTTGAACCCGGCCGGCTGCACCCACGGCGCGCCGTATTCGGGGAAGGAGTCGCTCATGTAGACGAGGCCGCCATTCACCACGAACGAGCAGTGCATGTAGCGCCTGCCGTCGTCGGCCATCATCGGCGTCACCTCCGTGGCGAGGAACGCCTTCTTGTAGAACTCCGCGGCGGCGGGGGCGTCCGACGGGCTGATATAGGGCACGAGGCCTGGCAGTGCTGGCATGGGATCCTCCTCTTCCTCGAGGGTGAGTATGCCATGGACGGCGTGACGGGATGAAGGCGGGTTACGCTGATGTGTAGCGAGCGGGGGCGTTGGCTCCACCCCACCCAGCTTCGCTATGCGACAAGCCGCCAAGCTGCGCTGCCCTCCCCATCAAGGGGAGGGAGAAGACAGAACCGGGATATCTCAGTCAGCTCTCCCTCCCCCTTGTGGGGAGGGATCAAGGGTGGGGGTGCTAGGCGCACCGAGGCCTAAGCCTCCAGCCACTTCACCTGTTCGGGCGTCAGCTTGATGTCGAAGGCGTTCATGCTGTCGTCGAGTTCGGCGAGGCGGCGGGGGCCGATGAGCGGGATGGACGGGAAGTCCTGGGCCAGCACATAGGCGAGGGCGACGTGGATTGGGCTCTTGCCGAGCTTTGCGGCAAGTTCCACCGCACGGTCGCGGCGGGCGAAGTTTCGGTCGTTGTACCAGACGCGGACCATCTCCTCGTTGCCCCGCTTGTCGCGACCGGCGAGATCGGTGAAGAAGCCGCGCGCCTGGCTCGACCACGAGAAGTTCGGGATCTGGCGGGCCTTGAGCCACTCCTTCCACTCATCGGTCGAGGCGGTGACGCAGCCGGCCCAGATCGGATCGAGCATTTCGGCCAGCGCGAAGTTGTTAGAGAGCGCACCCGGCCGCTGCTTGCCGTGCTTGTCGGCATAGGCGATGGCCTCGTCGAAGCGCTCCTTGGTCCAGTTCGACCCACCGAACGGCCCGCGGATGCGGCCCTTCTTCACTTCGGCATCCATGGCGTCGACGAACTCGCCGACCGGGACATCGAGGTTGTCGCGGTGCATGAAGTAGACGTCGACATAATCGGTCTGGAGACGATCGAGCGACTGGGTCAGCTGCTTGCCGATCACGTCCGGATAGACCAGCGGGCTGTGGGCGCCCTTGCCGATCACCACGGCTTCCTCGCGCACGCCGCGCGACTTCTGCCATTCGCCGAAGAGCTTTTCGGTGTAGCCGCCGGCATAGATGAAGGCGGTGTCGAAGATGTTGCCGCCGCGCTCGTAGAAGGCGTCGAGGAGGATGGCGCCGGACGAGAAGGTGCGGAAATCCTCAAAGCCCAAGGCCACGGCCGAGGCCGGCTTCTGGACACCAGGGATGGTGCGCTTGGGAATGACCGTGCCGCCCGATTTCAGCGGACGGCCGCTCAGCGTGTTGATGCGCGACACCGACTTTTCGACCGAGTATTCGATGCCGGCGTCGGAACGCCACTTATCGAGCACGCGGGCGTTGCCGATGCTGTCGGCCCAGGTCATGCCGGGGGCAGTGAATTCCTGGCGGCCCGCAAGAATGGCTTCGGCGGCGGCGTCTGCCTCGTAGGCGTAGAGGTGCTTGCTCTGACCGGCGACGACGGTCTCGCGGGTGCCATCCTTCTTGATGATGTCGATCTTGCCCTGGCCGCCGGTGCGGTCGCCATTGGCGAACCAGAAGCTCGGGACTTCGATGGTGCCCTCGCTGCCGTAGATGCGGGCCGTGTTGGCGAGGTTGATCATGATGGCGCAGCTGATCTGGGCGGTGATGCCGTTGTCGAACAACAGCGATGCAGTCGCGACGTTGTCGGTGCCGCCCGGGTTGATCGTGGCCGTGCCCATGACTTTGACTGGATCGAGGAATGGCTTGCCGGCCGCGGCGCCGGCGATGAACCGGGCCATGGATGCAGCGTAGCCGCCGACGTCGAGGATGCCGCCACCGGCGAACTCGGAGCCAAACAGGCGGTGCTCGGGCATGTAGCGCGGCATCTGGAAGCCGAAGCTCGTTTCGATGAAGCGGATTTCACCGATGGTGCCGGCATTGATCAGATCCCACAGCTTCTGCGTCTGGGGGTGCAGCCGGTACATGAACGCCTCGCCCGCGAAGGTGCCGGCCTTCTTGTGGGCGTGGAAGATCGCGTCCGCCTCGAAGGCCGAGAGCGCCATGGGCTTTTCGATCAGCACGTGCTTGCCCACTTCGGCGGCCTTGATAGCCCATTCGACGTGGCCGGTATGCGGGGTGGCAATGTAGATCGCATCGACATTCGGATCATCGAGCATCGCCTGGTAGCCATCGAGGATGCGGGCCTCCGGGAAATCGGTCCTGAGCGACTCCTTGCCGGGGTTGCGCGTGGCGATCGCCTCGAGCTTGCCCAGTTCGCTGGCGAGCACGCCGCGGCGGAAGTCCTTGGCGATGGCGCCCGGCCCGATGATACCCCAGCGAATGGGGGCCTTGATGGTCATGATACTCTCCTCAGGAAATCGGGCATCAGCGGCAGCGATTCCTGCCACCGATGCAAGTGGTTGGCTGTTATTTCACCGCGCCCAGCATGCCTTCGACGAAGCGGCGCTGGAGCAGGAAGAAGATGATCAGCGTGGGCAGCGTCGCGAGGATGGTGCCGAACAGGATCATGCCGAAGTCCGGCGTGTAGGACGAGGTCAGCGACGAGATGACGAGCGTTGCTGTCTTCTGCTCGGGCTTGTTGAGCACGATCAGCGGCCACAGGTAATTGTTCCAGTTGGCCATGAACACGATGATGATCGCTGCCGCGTAGGTGGAGCGCATCGTGGGCAGGTAGATGTAGAGGAATATCTGCCACTCGTTGAGGCCGTCGACCCGTGCGGCGTCGCGCAGCTCGCTGGGGAAAGCCTTCGTCGCCTGGCGGAAGTAGAAGATGATGAAGATCGAGGCGATGCCGGGCAGGACGACCGCCGCGACGGTACCGACGAGCTTCATCGACGAGATCATGACGAAGAGCGGCACCATCAGCGCCGCGAACGGGATCGAAAGCAGCAGCAGCATCAGCGCGAAGATGCGTTCGCGGAAGCGATTGCGGAACATCTCGAAGCCGTAGCCGGCGAGCGAGGAGACGGCGAGCGTCAGCACGGTGCCGACAACGGCGATGAAGGCCGAGTTCCAGAAGATGCGCGGCGCGTCGACGGTCGCAAAGAAGTTGGCGGCATTGACGAAGAGCTGGTCGCCAAATGTCGCCTTGCCGATGCCGATATCGACAGAGCGGTTGGTGGCGCCCACGATCATCCAGAAGAACGGGAAGATCGAGACGAAGGCCGCAAGGCACAGCAGCAGGTAGGTGATGGTGCGGCCGACAACGTGCGGCAGGTTGAACGAGTTGGTGCGGCGCTCGGCACGGGATGTCGCGAGGGGAAGAGCCTGGTCGGTCATTTGGTGCGATCCCGTGCGACGAGGAACTGCAGGAAGCTGAGGACGGCGACGAGCAGCACGATGACCCAGGACACGGTGGCGGAGTAGCCGAAGCTGGGCATGAACTTGAAGGTCAGGTTGTAGATGTAGAGCGAGAGCGTCAGCGTCGCGTCGGACGGGCCGCCCTGGGTAATGTTGTTGACCTCGTCGAAGAGTTGCAGCGTGCCGATGGTCGAGATGATCGTCGTGAACAGGATCACCGGCTTCAGCATGGGCACGGTGATGTACCAGAACCGGTGCCAGCCCGAGGCGCCGTCGATGCGGGCGGCCTCGTAGATCGAGCGATCGACGTTCTGCAGCGCGGCCAGGTAGAACACCATGTTGTAGCCGGTCCAGCGCCAGGTGATGGCGATGATGATCAGCATCTTGGCCCAGAACGGATCCTGCAGCCAATGGATCGGCTCCTGGATGATCCAGAGCGCCATCAGCATGTTGTTGACCACGCCGTCGGTGGCGAACATCGACTTGAACAGGGTCGAATAGGCGATCAGCGACGTGACGCAGGGCAGGAAGATCGCCGTGCGGAAGAAGGCGCGGAAGCGGAGCTTGGGATCATTCAGCGCCACCGCCGCCAGCAGGGCGAGGCAGATCATGATCGGCACCTGCACGACGAGGAAGGTCAGCGTGTTGACCAGGGCGCGGACAAAGATCGGGTCCTTGGTCAGGCGGATGATGTTGGCGAAGCCGCCGAAGCTGAAGTTCATCCCCTTGCCGACCTGGAAACTCATCCAGAGCGACCAGAGGATTGGGTAGAGCATGAATATGCCGAGCAGCACGAGGGCGGGCGCGATGAACGTCCAGCCGGTGAAGTTCTCGGTGCGGCTAAGTCTCTCGTTTGCCACTGGCGCTTCCCGTCAAACAGCAGAGCCGCGTACCCACAGGCGGTCATCCTGCAAAGGCAGGAATTTACGCTTCAGCGGGTGCGGGCGGTGAAATGGATCCCTGCCTTCGCAGGGATGACACCGAGCGGAGTTGCGCCAACCCGGGCCACCAGAACCTTGTGGGTCAGGGTGGTCCAGAGTTGGCGCAGCCTCGTTACTGCATCTGCTGGCTGGCCTGATCGTTGATGGCCTTCAGCGCGTCGTCGATGCTGCCGCCCTGGATGATGGCGGGGATCTGGGCCACGACGGCCGAGTCGACTTCAGCGGTGAAGATGCCGTAGTCGACGCTCGGAATCTTGGCCTGCCATTCGGAGAAGTTCGCCCACACCGGCTGGCCGCCGAAGAAGTCGTCCGAGGCCTGGTAGGCTTCGCCCGCCGAAGCCGGCAGCCAGGTGCTGAAGGCGCCCTGGCCGATCAGGATCTTCTGGTAGAAATCGACGTCGGATGCCCAGATGGTCTTGAGGAAGTCGACGGCCGCGTCCTTGCCGGCGCCCGACGCGAGCACGTACCAGCTCGAGCCGCCTTCGTTGGAATAGCCGGTGGCGCCTTCGACGCCTTCGAGCTTCGGAATGGGGGCGACGCCCCACTTGCCGGCTTGGTCGGGCTGCGACTTGATCGTGCCGGTCATCCACACGCCGTTGAGGGCGACAGCGGTTTCGCCGGACGTGAAGGCGCCGGTGAACTCGGTCCAGCCGGAGGCGGGCTTCACGATGTCGGCCTGCCAGATCTTGGCATAGGTCTCGAGCGCGGCCCGCAGCGGCTTGTTGTCGACGATGTTGAGGCTGCCGTCTTCGTTGAAGTACCAGGCGCCGGCCGACTGCATCATGACGCGGATGATGCCGTTGCCGTTGAGATCGAGCGCGATGAGGTTGTGGCCGGTCTTGGCCTTAACGTCCTTGCCGATCTGGATGAACTTGTCCCAGGTCAGGTCCTGCAGGTCGGCGGCCTTGTAGCCGGCTTCCTCGAGATAGTCGGAGCGGTAGAAGAGACCGGTGACGCCGGAGTCGAAGGGCAGCGAATAGGACTTGCCGTCATGGGTGGCGGCCGCGACCTTGTAGGGCGCGAATTGCGACATATCGATCGAATCCGACAGCGGCACGAAGGCGCCCGGGAACGACTGCAGGTATTTCTGCGCCACGTCGTCCTGGATCAGCACGATATCGGGCAGGCCGGTGGTGTCGCCGGCGAGCAGCTGGGTCTGCAGCTTCTGGCGGATATCGTCCTGCTGCATGCTGTCGTCGATCTTGATGGTCACGTCCGGATGCGAGCCGGCATAGCGCGCGGCGGCTTCCTTCATGGCAGCGCCGTTGAAGTTCGTGTCCCAGGCCCAGACGTTGACGTCGACGGCCATGGCCGTCGACATGGTGAGCATTGAAACGCCGGCGGCAGCGGCTACGGCGAGCGCGTGGCGCCACCGCGATGCGATGGTAGTCATGAAAACCTCCCTTTTCATTTGGCTCACCTTGGGCAAGCGTGGTTATGATATGCGACGAAAGTGGCGTGTCGCAGACAAAGGGAAACTGGACTTGGCGGAAAGTAAGGTGCGTCCGGTCTACCAGCCGAACTCGTCCGGCGTCGAAGCCCACCCGACGAACCTGTCGACTTTTCATACCCAGCCGCTGGTCATGGTGAAGCCGCACTGGCACGCCCAGGTCGAGGTCAACTACATCGTCAAGGGCAGCGTGCATTACCGCATGCACACGCACGAGCTGTCGCTCAATGCCGGCCAGATGGTGCTGTTCTGGGGCGGGCTGCCGCATTTCATGGACGACCTCAGCGACGACGCGGTCTATGCCGGCGGCCACCTGCCGCTGATGCATTTCTTCCGGCTGCGGCTGCCCGAGGATATCCCGCATCGGCTGATGCAGGGCGCGACGCTCCTCTCCAACGCCACAGACGAATCCGACCCGGTGAACTTCGCACGCTGGGACGAGTATGCGCGTTCGGGCGATCCGGTGAAGGCCCAGCATGCGGTGAACGAGCTGCTGCTGCGGCTCGAGCGGGTGCGCTTCGATGCCTACGAAGTGGTGGGCAATTCACGGCCCCTCGACATCCAGCATGATACGGCCGAAGTGCAGTCCTCGCGCAATGTCGGTCGAATGTGTGATTTCATCGCCGAGAATTTCCTCAACGACATCGACTCCGTGGACATTGCGGCGGCGGCCGATCTCCACCCGAAATACGCCATGAGCATCTTCAAGCGCTCCACCGGCATGACGATCAACGAGTATGTGAGCCTGCTCCGGCTCAGCTACGCCCAGGCGCTGCTGCTGCGCGAGGACGCCAACGTGCTGCGGGTGGCGATGGAATCCGGATTCGGCTCGCTCAGCGCCTTCAACAAGTCGTTCCGCAAAATCGCGGGCATGTCGCCGTCGGACTTCCGCCGCGACGCGCGCGACATGCCGGTGCTGTCGTCGGACGCGCTGGCGTCTTGAATTCTCGCATGGCCGCATTGTAACCAAGCCCAAGCTAGCGCGGGGGAGTGCCGATGTTCGTAGTGGGTGGCGAGAGCCTGATCGACCTCATCTCGGAGCCGGTCGGGGCCGATGGCACCATCAGGCTTGTCGCGCACCAGGGCGGCTCGCCCTACAACTGCGCCATCGCGCTGTCGAAGCTCGGCAACGACACCGGCTTCCTCTGCCCGATCAGTTCCGACGGGCTCGGCACTTATCTCCTCGGACCGCTGGCCGATGCCGGCGTCAAGCCGCTGCTGAACGATCGGGTCGACGCCTACACGACGCTCGCTGTCGTAACTTTCGATGCCAAGAAGAGTGCGCAGTACGGCTTTTATCGCAACGCCGACCGGGCCTTTACGCGCGAGGGGCTGATCTCGGCGCTGCCGGAAAAGCTCGAAGTGTTCCAGGTCGGTGGCTTCTGCCCGATCGAGCCCGAGGACGCGGCGGTCTGGATGGACGTCGCGAAGGAAGCGGCGCGGCGTGGCGCCATCCTGTCGATGGATCCGAACGTCCGTCCGTCGCTGGTGCCGGATTTCGCCGGCTACAAGACGCGGCTCAACGCGTTCCTCGACATCGTCAACCTCGTGAAGGTCTCGATCGAGGACCTTGGCGCGCTGGAGCGCAACAAAGCGGTGAAGGCCGAGGATTTCACCCCAGCCGAGATCGACGCGCTGGTCGAGAAATATGTCGAGGACTTCCTCCGCCGGCCGAACATGGGCCTTGTCGTAGTGACCTTCGGCGAAGAGGGCAGCCGCGCCTTCACGCGGTCCGGCTCGGCCGTGGCCGAAGTGTTTCCGGCCGTGCCGTTCGGCGACACGGTGGGCGCAGGCGACAGCCTGATGGCGGGCATCCTGACCATCCTCAACGAACGCGGCGTGCTCAATCGCGATAGCCTCCGGGCGCTGGATGGCGCAGCCTTGCGCGACGTGCTTCGCTTCGGCGCCGTGGTCGCGGGGCTCAACTGCCGGCACTTCGGCTGCGTACCACCGACTCGCGGCGAGGTCGACGCGGCGCTCTAGCCCGCTCACAGGCTCGTCAGTTGCGGGGCCTGCGTCGCTCTGCCAACTTCGCGCGCCGATGGGAGAGCGTCACATGCGGTTCTGGACGTGGCTGGTTGTAGTCGTCGTGCTTGTCGTGGGCACCGGCGTTGCCATTTACTTCCTGAGGCCGGTGAACGGCCCGGCGCGTGACCTGACGCTCACCGGCGATGTTGCGCGCGGGCAGTACCTGATCCGGCTCGGCGACTGCGTCACCTGCCACACCGACAAGAAGAACGGCGTCCCGGAGCTCGGCGGAGGGCCTGCGCTCACGACTCAGTTCGGCACGTTCCACGCGCCCAACATCACGTCGCATCCTGACGCCGGCATCGGCAACTGGACGATCGAGCAGTTCGCGAAGGCGATAAGCGACGGCGAGGGACCTGAGGGGCATCTCTACCCGGTGTTCCCCTACGAGAACTACACGCTGATGAGCGACCAGGACATCGCCGACCTCTTTGCGGCGTTGAAGGAAGTCCCTCCGGTTGCGGCACCCGCCAAGCCCCACGAAGTGTCCTTCCCCTTCAACATCCGGCCGATCCTTGCGGGCTGGAAGAATCTGTTCTTCACCCCGCGCCGCTACGAGGCAGACACCGCGCATTCGGAGCAATGGAATCGCGGGCGCTACCTCGTCGAAGGGACCGGGCACTGCGTCATGTGCCACTCGCCGCGCAACCTGCTCGGTGCGGTCGAAGCCGGCAAGGAGCTGAGTGGCAACCCTGGCGGCGGCGTCGGTGGCAAGGCGCCCTCGCTGCTGGCGACCCGCCTCGCCGACCGGGGCTACGATGTCGCCTCGCTTGCCAGTGCGCTCAGCGATGGCTTCACCCCCGATTTCAATGTGCTGGGCAGTGCCATGGGCGAAGTCATCGCCGACGGCACCTCGCACTGGACCGATGCGGACCGCGAGGCCGTCGCCAGTTACCTGCTGGGAGTTGAGTAGCTAGGCCCGGGCGCGGATCGCCACCGCCTCGTCGAGCGTCATCTCGGTGTGATGGGCCCATTCGGGGCGCGGTTCGGGGAAGTCAGTGCGGAAGTGACCGCCTCGGCTCTCCTCGCGCTGCCATGCGCCGGCGGCAACGAGCGTCGCCGAGGTCGTCATGTTGAGGAAGGCGCGGGTGACGCCCTGCGCCCTTGCCTCGAGTTCGGCGATGGAGCGAAGCGCGGTGCGGAGGTCGGCGGCGTTGCGTTCGACGCCGACGAGGTCGGTCATTACCCGGCGCAGTTCCTGCACCGCCTGGTGGTTGCGCAGCTGCTCCTCGACGGCTTCGCCTTCGGCCTCGTCCCAGGCGATGCCGGCAAATGGTGCGAGCGGTGCACGAAGTGGCTCAAGCCCCGAAATGTCGGCGGCGATGCGGGCGCCGTAAACCACAGCTTCCAGCAGCGAGTTCGAGGCCAGCCGGTTGGCGCCGTGGAGGCCGGTGGAGGAGCACTCGCCCGCGGCCCAGAGGCCGGGAAGCGACGTGCGGCCGCGTTCGTCCACCTTCACGCCGCCCATATGGTAGTGCGCGGCGGGCGTGACCGGGATCAACTGGCTCACGGGATCGATGCCGAAATCGGCGCAATACTGGGCAACCGTCGGGAAGGCGGTGAGGATGCGGGGTCCGATGGCCTGCCGGGTATCGAGAAAGACCCGCCGTCCGGACTTGATCTGCCGGTAATTGGCGCGGGCGACAATGTCGCGGGGCGCAAGCTCGGCATCCTTGTGCACCGCCGGCATGAAGCGCTCGCCCAGGTCGTTGACGAGGATGGCGCCTTCGCCGCGCAGCGCTTCGGTGGCGAGCGGGGCAGGGTCGGCTCCAGTGGCGATGGCGGTCGGATGGAACTGGACGAATTCGGGGTCGGCGATCAGTGTCCCGGCGCGAGCCGCCATGCCCATGGCATGGCCACGGACGCCCGGCGGGTTGGTCGTCACCGCGTAAAGCCCGCCAAGTCCGCCGGCCGCGAGCACGGTGGCGCGGGCACGGACCAGGATCGGTTCGCCATAGCGGTCGCCGAGCTTGCGGGCATAGACGCCGATGATGCGGCCATCGGCGCGGGCGAGATCGATGACGGTGAGGCCCTCGACTACCCGGATCGAGGGCGTCTTGCGCACCTCGGCGATCATCGCCTGCATGATGGCGTAGCCGGCGCGGTCGCCCTCGACTCGGACGACGCGGTTGCGCGAGTGGGCGGCTTCCTTGCTCAGCACGTAGTGGCCGAGTTCGTCGCGATCGAACGGGGTGCCCCAGCGGGCGAGATCCTCAATGCGGGCCGCGGCCTCGGCGGTCACCGATTCCGCTTCGTCCGCATCGACAATCCCGGCGCCGGCGACCTCGGTGTCGACCGCGTGGGCATGTGAACTATCGCCTGCTCCCACCGCGGCGGCGACGCCGCCCTGGGCCCAGGCTGAGGACGCACCGGCGCCAAGCGGCTTGGGCGAAATGACCGTCACCGGCCGCGGCGCCAGCTTCAGTGCACAGAAAAGGCCAGCCAGCCCTGCGCCGACGATGAGCGCACCGTCGGCGTTGAGCACGTTGTCGCGAATGAGCATCAACTCCCCCGGGAGCGAAGCCGCTTGGGATCAGGCCTCGTCGACGACCGGGGTCTCGACCGCGCGGGTCTTGAGCGATTCGATGGCGTTCTTGGCGCTCGACTTGGAGGCATAGGTCTCGGTGCGGACCATGGTTTCGCCGTTCGACGCGACGAAGCGCACGAAATGCTGGCCGTCCTTGGAGGCAACGATCTCGAAGCGGTAACCCTTGCCCTCTTCGCCGTTGCTGAGATCGACGACGGCGGCGCCGGGCGCGTTCTTCTTCAGCGAATCGACGCAGTTCTGCGCACTGGATTTGCTGGCGTAGTTCTCGGACCAGAAGATCGTCTCCGCGTTGTAGACGAACTTGGTTGCGAACTGGCCACCCTTGGCGGCGGTGATCTTGAACGAATGTGCCATGACGCTTCGACCTCGTGTTCCGGGTCGAGGCTCCTCCCCGCCCGATGCACCAACGTTAGCGAGAAGCAGCGACGTGGCAACAGGAAATTGGGCGGAGCCGCAGACCGCCAGTCGCCCCATCAGGGAGACTACGTAGACTCTTTCCCGTATCCGTGCCTAGCTTGCCGGGGTCACGGGGGCATCGGTGGCGAAGCTCGCACTTGCGGTGGAGGATGAAAGGCAATTCGACCCGCAAGGGGCGAGTTTCCGCATCACTTCGCGCGCCGGGCAACTGGCGCAGCGCGCCTTCGGTGAAACAGTGCTCGTCTATCAGCGGGCCGCGGACCTTGTGCTTTTCACCGGAACCGGGCGGCTGCTCGGGCTTCGGCACGAGGTGCCGGGGTTCAACCGGCTCGAGCTGGGTGACTACCGGCTGTTTGCGACGCCGGTGCCCAGCGATGCCGAGGGCGAGGCGCGCGATCCCGGCGTGCGGCGGAACCTCGCGCTCGACGACGTCCGGTTCGACGAAATCCTGCAACTGGCGAGTGCTGGCAATATCGGCGCGCAGGCGCTGGCCGAGGCGCAGGCGGCGTTTGCGATGGACCGGCAGAACACGCTCGACGCCTATCTCAAGGTGCACGACCGGGTCCTGTCGCGCTGGAGGTATCGCTGCGCCCTCACCGGCGCGCAGTTCCAGCCGAGCGAAACGCGCCCACACCCGGATCTCCGCGTCGCTGCAATCAGGCCGCGCGAACTGGGCGGGCAACTGCATGTGCGTAACTACCTGCCGATGGTGGCTGCGGCCGAGCATGCCTGGACGCGCGGACACGTCGCGCTCGGCTCGGATTTCGGCTTTCTCGTCGCAGAGCGGCTGATTGATCCCGAACTGCACGAGCGTCTGCTGCCGCTTGGCAGGCTTGAGCTTCCGGGCGAGCCGTCACTCTGGCCCGACAGCGAGGCAGCCGCCTTTCATCGCGCCAACATCTTCGATCGGGACTAGTCCGGGGCTAATCCCGCTTCTTCGAGAAATCGATCATGCGCTGCACGGCGGCGCGGGCGGGGGCCATCAGTTCCTGCGGCACTGTCACTTCCTCGGTCATGGTGTGGAGCGACCACAGGATGTTCTCGAGGTTGATGCGCTTCATGTGCGGACAGATGTTGCAGCCTCGCAGGAAGTCGACGCCGGTCGTTTCCGAAGCGACATTGTCCGACATCGAGCACTCGGTGACCATCACCACGCGCGGCGGCTTCTCCGTCTTGACGTAGTCGATCATGGCGGCGGTCGAGCCGGCGAAATCGACGGCGTCGATCACTTCTGGCGGACACTCAGGGTGCGCGATGATCTTCGCCGTCGGATAGGCGTGCCGCAGTTCCTTGATGTCGTCGGCGGTGAAGGTCTCGTGCACCTCGCACGAGCCGGCCCAGGTGATGACCTTCTTCTGCGTCTTCTTGGCCGTGTTCCGCGCCAGGTACTGGTCGGGAATCATGATGACCGTGTCGCCGGGAATGCCGTTGACGATGTCGGCGGCGTTCGAGGAGGTGCAGCAGACGTCAGTGACTGC
The DNA here is from genome assembly GCA_023393475.1 of Pseudomonadota bacterium. Lineage (GTDB taxonomy): Bacteria > Pseudomonadota > Alphaproteobacteria > Rhizobiales > Devosiaceae > Devosia_A. Next base: position 14,572 of record JAEWLC010000109.1, on the reverse strand, counting down.
CTTCACCGCGGCCGAGGTGTTCACATAGGTGACCACCGGCACGCCTGGGTACTGGGCGCGCATGGCGATGACGTCCTCGGGCGTGATCGAACTCGCCAGCGAGCAGCCGGCGCGGCTGTCGGGGATCAGCACGGTCTTCTTGGGGTTCAGCAGCTTGCTCGTCTCGGCCATGAAGTGCACGCCGCACTGGACGATGATCGACTGCTTGACCTTGGTCGCCTCGATGGCGAGCTGCAGGCTGTCGCCGACGATATCGGCGACGCCGTGGTAGATCTGCGGCGCCTGGTAATTATGCGCCAGGATGACCGCGTCCTTCTCCTTCTTCAGCCGGTTGATCTGCAGGATCAGCGGCGCATAGAAGGACCATTCGATTTCGGGGATGCGGTCTTTCAGCTTGTCGTAGGTGCGCGCCGTGACGCGCTCGACCGCCTTGGTGAACTTGAGGTCGAAGCTATCCGCGAGGATGGCGCGAGCCTCCTCCAACGGGGTCAGAGCGTTGATCTGCTGCACCGCGTCGTCCCTCCAAGAACCGCGAACAGGTAAGGCCGAAAGCTCCACATTTCAATGCAGCGATTTGGCTTGATCGCGACAGGGCAAGTGCCTAACGCTCACGGCCGACAACAAGCTCCACCCAAGGATCGCCCGATGCCACAAGATGCAGCCGCCCTTCGTCAGACGCTCTCGCTCGCTCCGGTGATCCCCGTGATCGTGCATGACGACGTGTCGACGGCGCGGGCGCTGGCCGAAGCGCTGGTCGCCGGTGGCCTGCCGGTGCTCGAGGTGACGCTGCGCACGCCGCATGCGCTGCAGGTAATCGAGGAAATGGCCAAGGTGCCGGGCGCCGTGGTCGGCTCTGGCACGGTGCGCTCGCCGCTGCAGATGGGGCATTCCGTCGATGCCGGCTGCCAGTTCATGGTGTCTCCCGGCGCATCGCCGCGCCTGCTCGAGGCAGCCGAGGAGCACAACATTCCACTGCTGCCCGGCATCGGCACGCCGACCGAGGCGATGACCGCGTCCGAGCACGGCTATTCGTTCCTGAAGTTCTTCCCGGCCGAGGCGCTGGGCGGGGTCAAGGTGCTGAAGGCCTATGCCAGCCCGCTCGCCGACATCACCTTCTGCCCGACCGGTGGCATCGACATGGTCAAGGCCAAGGAATATCTCGCACTGCCCAACGTCATCTGCGTCGGTGGCTCGTGGATCATGCCGGCCGACGCGATCGCCGCCAAGGACTGGAAGCGCATCGAGGCGCTCGCCCGCGAGGCTTCGCAACTGCGGGGCTGAGAACCGCCGTGGCGAAAGAACCCGTCGTCGGCCTCTCCCACCTCCGCATCACGCTGTCCGAGAGCTTCTACATCGGGCCTGGCCGTGCCGACCTGATGGAGCTTATCGCGGAAACCGGCTCCATCTCCGAGGCCGCCAAGCGCATGGGCATGTCCTACAAGCGGGCCTGGATGCTGGTGCAGGCACTGAACGATGGTTTCGGGGCGCCGCTCGTCGAAGCGTCGCGCGGCGGCAAGGAGCAGGGGGCTGCCCTTACGGTAGCCGGACGCGACGTGCTGGAGCGCTATCGCGGCATGCAGGAGGCGACGCGCCGCACGATCGCCCGCGACGTCGATGCGCTTACACGGCTTCACATCGATATATCCAGCCGAAAATAACGCTTGCTGCAGGCATTCGGCTTTGCCACAACCACTGATATTTCCACACGGACATATCAAGGTTTGAATATGCGTCGCCTCACCCTGCTGCTCGGCCTCGGCCTTGCCGCGCTCATCAGCGCTCCCGCCCTAGCCGCCGAAGTTAGCGCCGCCGTCGCGGCCAATTTCACCAAGCCGGCCGAGGAACTGGGCGCGGCATTCACCGCCAAGACCGGTGATACGGTGACCTTCAGCTTCGGCGCGACCGGCCAGCTCTACACCCAGATCACCCAGGCCGCCCCATTCGAGGTATTCCTCGCTGCCGACAACAAGCGCCCGGCGCAGGCTGTAGCAGAAGGCCACGGCGTCGATGGCACGGTCTTCACCTATGCGGTCGGCAAGGTTGTGCTCTACGCCCCGACGCTCGACGTCACCGACGGCGAAGCGGTGCTCAAGGCCGATGCCTTCCAGCACCTGTCCGTCGCCGATCCCAAGACTGCTCCTTATGGCGCGGCGGGGATGGAGGTCCTCGACAAGCTCGGGCTCACCGAAGCGGTAACCCCCAAGATCGTCACCGGCGAGAACATCTCGCAGACGCTGCAGTTCATCGAGTCCGGCAACGCCGAACTCGGCTTCGTGGCGCTGAGCCAGGTCATCGGCAAGCCGGCGACCCAGGTCTGGCGCGTGCCGGCCGATCTCTATTCGCCGATCCTTCAGGATGCGGTGCTGACCAAGGCGGGCGAGGCCAACCCGGCCGCGAAAGCCTTCCTCGAGTTCTTGCGGAGCGACGAAGGCAAGGCCATCATCGAGAAGTACGGATACGAGGTCGAATAACAGATGCTGAGCGCCGGCGAGATTGCGCAGCCTGTCGGGCTGACACTCACATTGGCGCTCATCGTCACCGCCATCCTGATCGTCGTCGCGACGCCGATCGCCTGGTGGCTGACCCGTACGAACTCGGCTTGGAAGGCGCCCGTGGCGGCGATCGTCTCGCTGCCGCTGGTGCTCCCGCCGACTGTGCTCGGCTTCTACCTTCTCCTGGCCTTCGGCCCCTATGGTCCGGGCGGCCTGATCGCGCCGCTTTGGGGCGCACGCACGCTCGCCTTCTCGTTCGAGGGGCTGGTGATCGCCTCGGTCATCTACTCACTGCCCTTCATGACCCAGCCGCTGCGTACCGCATTCGAGAATATCGGTGACGAGCCACTTGAGGCCGCGGCGACGCTGGGATCGGGCCGCTGGAAGACGTTCTTCCGGCTGGTGATCCCGCTGGCGCGCTCGGGCTACCTCACCGGCGCCATCCTCACCTTCGCGCATACCGTGGGCGAGTTCGGCGTGGTGCTGATGATCGGCGGAAACATCCCGGGCGAGACCAAGCTCGTCTCGATGGCGATCTACGATTTCGTCGAGCGGCTGGAATGGGACAAGGCCCACATCCTCGCCGGCGGCATGGTGGCGTTCGCGTTCGTGGTGATCACCACGGTGATGCTGATCGACCGGCGCGCGGGGCGGATCGCCGGGGTGAACTAAGCCAGCCGCAGGAGTTCCACGAACCGCTTCAGCGCCTTGCCGAGGCCCTTGCGCTTCTTGTCCGTCAGATCCGCGAACAGCGCTTCCTCGAGCTGTTCCCAGTTCGCGGCCAGCACTTCGCGGATGCGGGCGCCGCGTTCGGTGAGAGCAAGGCCGGGGGCGAGATCGGGGCCGATGGCCTGGCGGGCGACGACGTCGCGCTCGATCAGTCGTTCGAGGCGTGGCTGCAGGGCTGCCGCGTCGATGCCGAGCTCCTCGGCCAGTCGCTCCTCGGTGGCGCCGAGTTCGGCGTGGAGCACGAAGATCACGGCATCGTCGCCCGGCTCGAGGCCGCGATCAAGCAGCGGCACCAGCAGCGCCTTGTGGGCCAGCTGGCCGGCTTCGATCAGCCTGTAAAGCGTAGAGCGGGCCTCGGGTTTGGTCATGGGTGGATAGATAGACTGCGTGACGGGTTCGAGCGACATGGCTCCCATCCTATCGTTAATCCCGAAACGACCAATAGCCGGCATTGTTCACCCTGCGCGGATGACATATGCGTGCTCCTGGACGCTCAACTAACACGTTTTCGGTGACACGATGAGCCAGGACCTCGCCCGCATCCGTGCCTTCGTGCAGGTGTTCGACGCCGGCGGTTTCTCCTCGGCGGCGCGCCAGCACGGACGCTCCAAGGCGCTGCTATCGAAATACGTCACGGATCTCGAGGACTATCTCGGCGTGCGGCTGATGAACCGCACCACGCGCAAGCTGAGCCTCACCGAGGCGGGCGAGGCCTATTATCGCGAAGCCAGCCAGCTCTTGCAGCAGCTCGACGACCTCGATGCGACGATCTCCGACCAGACTGCGGAGCCGCGCGGGATGGTGCGGGTCTCGGCGCCGCGCAATCTCGGCGAAACGACGCTCGCACCGGCCATCTTCGCCTTCATGGCGAAGAACCCACTGGTCTCGGTCGATCTGAGGCTCGAGGACCGCTATGTCGACCTGGTCGAGGAAGGCGTCGACGTGGCGCTCCGCATCTCGACGCTGGCGGATTCCTCGCTCATCGCCCGCAAGATTTCCGATATGCGGCACGTGATCTGCGGCTCGCCGGACCTGGTGGAGCGGGTCGGGCTGCCGGCATCGGGCGAGGAGCTGCGCAACATGCCCTGCATCCTCGATACCAACATGCCCTCGCACAGCTCGTGGCGCTTCATCGAGGACGGCAAGCCGCTGACCGTGCATGTAGCCGGTCCGGCGCGGGTGAATTCTCCGGTGGCGGCGATGCAGGCGGCGCTCGCCGGTCTTGGCTTTGCCGTATTGCCGACCTACCTCGCCGACCCACACATTGCCGAGGGGCGGCTGGTGCGCGTGCTGGAGGACCGGATGCCGGAGGGCCCGAGCCTACAGGCCGTCTATCCGCATCGGCGGCATCTCGCCGGCAAGGTTCGCGCGCTGATCGACCACCTGGTCGCCTGGTTCGCGGACAACCCGGTGAAGTAGTAGCGGGGCAGGGCGGATGAGACAGGTTTTGCGAAAGCTGGCGCTGGCCGTGGCGGCGACCCTCGGCTTTTCGGCCGCGGCAGAGGCGCATCCGCACATCTTCATCGACGCGACGGCAACGCTGGTCTTCAACGATGCGGGCGAACTCTCGGGCATCCGCAACAACTGGACCTTCGACGAGGCCTTCTCCGTCTGGCAGGTGCAGGGGCTCGATACGAATGCCGACGGCATCACCTCGTCCGAGGAGATGCAGGAACTGGCCGACGAGAACCTCAAGGGGCTCGCCGAATACGGCTTCTACACCTCGGCCGGCGATCGCTCTGGCACAGTGGCGCTGGACCGGGCTGATGGCGCGAAGTTCGTGTTCGCGAACAACCGCTCGACCCTGAGCTTCACCGCGGGACCGGAGGTTCCGCACCGGGTCGATGGCAGGCTCCAGATCGCCATCGCCGATCCGGAATATTATGTGGCGATCACCTTTGCCGGCAATGAGGCCGTGTCGGTCGAGAACGCGCCGGCCGGGTGCACGGTCACCATGCAGCCGCCGCGTGACCTCTCGCCCGAACTGATGGAGCAGCTGTTCCAGCTCTCCCCAGATGTCACCAAGCTGCCGCCGGAACTTGAGATCGCCGTGCGCGGATCGCAGGGTGCCATCGTCCTCGATTGCCCGGCCTCTACGCCGGCCCCTGTAGCCGAGACGGCGGTGGAAGCGGTGACGGCGGTTGCGGAAGCCAAGCCGGCCCTGCCGTTCGGCGGGCCGCCGCCCGAGCCCGGGTTCAAGATTTCGCGCACCGGGCCGCTCGGCTGGCTGGTGGTGGCGCAGGAGCAGTTCTATCTCGGCCTCACCTCGGCTCTGGCGAAGCTCAAGACCGACTGGAACGCGTTCTGGATCCTCGGCGGCCTTAGCTTCCTCTACGGCGTGTTTCACGCCGCGGGGCCCGGCCACGGCAAGGTGGTGATCGGGTCCTACATGCTCGCCAACGAGAGGCAGCTCAAGCGCGGCGTGGCACTCAGCTTTGCGGCAGCGCTGTTGCAATCGGTCGTGGCGATGGTCTTCGTCGGCATCGCGGCCGCCATCCTGGGGCTTTCGAGCGCCGTCATGGACAATGCGGTCGGCTGGATCGACAAGGCCTCCTACGCGCTCATCGCGCTGCTCGGCATCTGGCTGATCGCGAGGAAAGTCTTCGGCTGGGGCCATTCGCATGCCCCGCACCCGGACCTCACCAACAAGGCGCACCAGCATCTCCATGCCGATGAAGCGCCGCACGCGCTCCTTGCGCAACGCGGCCAGCAGTTCGCGTTCGAGACGGCGGGCGGCCCGAGCCTCGATGCCTATGGGCGCATGCCCGGCGATCCGCACTACGGCCACGACCACGGCGACCACGACCACGGCCACGATCACGCGCACCACCATGTCGTGACGCCGGAGCAGACGGGCGGCGACTGGCGTGAGCAACTGGGCGTGGTGCTCAGCGTCGGCATCCGGCCCTGTTCGGGGGCGCTGATTGTCCTCGTCTTCGCGCTGAGCCAAGGCGTGCTGCCGGCCGGCATCGCGGCGGTGTTCCTGATGGGGCTCGGCACGGCCATCACGGTCGCGACCCTCGCTATCGTCGCGGTCGGCGCCAAGGGCGTGGCACAGCGCTATCTCGGTGCGGGCGGCTCCGGCGAGAGGATCGTCTGGTGGGCCGAACTCATCGGCGCGGTGATCGTCTTCCTGTTCGGAGCACTGTTGCTGCTCGCGAGTTTCTGAACGGGCGCCGCGACACACTTGCACTTGTGTTCGGGGCGTCCCGGACTATGTTGCCGCCAAACTTTCACAAGACACAGGCTGCCCATGGCACCCGCCCTTCCTCCGGGCCACCCGCCGATCAAGACGCCGCGCGTCGGCGTTCTCCTGCTGAACCTCGGCACGCCCGACGCCACTGACTACTGGTCGATGCGGCGCTTTCTCAGCGAGTTCCTGTCAGATCGTCGCGTCATCGAAGTCAACCCACTGTTCTGGCAGCCGCTGCTGCAGGGCGTGATCCTTTCGGTCCGCCCGCAGCGGAGCGGCGCCAACTACAAGCGCATCTGGGACTACCAGGCCGGCGACAGCCCGCTGCGCGTCATCAGCCGCTCGCAGGCGACGAAGCTCCAGCAGCGGCTCGGCGGCGACATCCCGGTCGAGATCGGCATGCGCTACGGCAACCCCTCGACCGAAGCCGGCATCAAGGCGCTGCAGGAGGCGGGCTGCGAGAAGATCGTGCTCGCGCCGCTCTATCCGCAATACTCGGCGACGACCGTCGGCACGGCCAACGACAAGGCGTTCGATGTGCTGAAGACGCTGCGCTGGCAGCCGGCCATCCGCACCCTGCCGCCCTATTTCGACACCGATGTCTATGTAGAGACGCTGGCGCAGAGCATCGCCGATGGCGTGGCGAAGCTGGATTTCACGCCCGACGTCATCCTCACCTCGTATCACGGCATGCCGGTCGAATATCTCGAGAAGGGCGACCCGTACCACTGCCAGTGCACCAAGACGACGCGGCTGGTGCGCGAGCACCTGGGCTGGTCCGAGGAAAAGCTGATGGTCGTGTTCCAGAGCCGGTTCGGCAATTCGGAATGGCTGCAGCCCTATCTCGACAAGACGCTCGAAGCGCTGCCCGGCCAGGGCAAGAAGCGCGTCGCCGTGGTGGCGCCCGCCTTCTCGGTCGATTGCATCGAGACGCTCGAGGAAATCGCCATCACCGGCGAAGAGCAGTTCACGCACGCCGGCGGCGAGCGCTTCGCCTACATCCCCTGCCTCAACGACAGCGACATGGGCATGGCCATGATCGAGACCGTCATCCGCAAGGAACTTTCGGGCTGGATTTGAGGGACCGCAGCAGAAGAGGCTACAGCTTCAGGTCCTTCAACGGCCCCGCCACGGCCTCGACCATTCCCTTGGTGATCGACTGAGTCAGGTCGAAATAGCCCTTCCACGGATCGGGTTCCTTGGCTCGCTCAGCCGCCGCCTCGATGTGGAACTGGTTGGCTGCCTTGATCGCGTCGAGTTCGTCCCAGCCGACCGGCACGGCGCATGACACGCCCGGCTTGGCGCGGGTGGAGAATGGCGTCACCGCCGTCGCGCCGCGCTCGTTGCGCAGGTAGTCGACGAACATGCGGCCCTCGCGCTTCACCTTGCGGATATTGGCGGTGTAGTTCTCGGGCTCGGTCTGCTCCAGCTTTTCCGCGAAAGTCCGGCAGAACAGCTTGACCAGCGGCCATTCCGTTACCGGCTTCAGCGGCGCGATGACGTGGATCCCCTTGCCGCCGGTGACCATGGGGAAGCTCTCGAGGCCCCACTCGCCCAGCACGTCGCGGATGTGGATGGCCGCCTCCTTCACGCGCTTGAAGTCGAGGCCTTCGTCGGGGTCGATATCGAAGATGATGCGATCGGGCTTTTCCAGTGTCTTGCCGATATGGCTGCCCCAGATGTGGAATTCGAGCGTCGACATCTGCACGCCCGCCAGTACGCCCTCGATGTCGGTGACGTAGAAGTGGTCCTCGTTCTCGCTTTCCTTGAGCTCGATGTTGACGTGCTTCATCTCGTCGGGGAAGCCGCCGCTGTCGTGCTTCTGGAAGAAAGGCTTTGACCCGTGCGGCACCCGCACGAGGCTTAGCGCACGCTTCTCGATATGGGGCAGCATGCGCTCGGCCACGGCGTCGTAATAGGCGAAGAGCCGGGCCTTGGTGACTGTCTCGTCCGGCAGCACCGGCCGGTCAGGGCTTGTGAGCCGCACCTTGCGGCGCTCGGCAATCGCTATGCCTATCTCGTTGGTCAACTGCATGGACTTGAGCTTAGCGTGGCGTTTCGGCTTTGTCGCCCCGGCGGCTGGCGCCGGTGTTTCGAGCCGTATCTCGCGAGCCGGCTTGTCCTTGCGCAGCCCGGCAAAACTCGGGTGGCGCAGGTGCCCGTCGGGCGTGAACTCGGTGAAATCGACCTCGCCGACCAGTTCCGGTTCGATCCATTTCGCGCGCCGGGCGATGTCGCGCGGCACCGTCTCGAAGGCGGGCGTCTTGCGGGCGCGCTTGTCCATCTCGGCCTGCAGCTCGGCCGCGCTTTCCTGGTTGAAGCCGGTGCCGACGCGCCCGCGGTAGATCAGCTTGCCGCCCTCCCAGGTGCCGAGCAGAAGCGAGGCAAAGCCCTTGTGCTTGTCGGAGGGGCGCCAGCCCGCGATGACGAATTCCTGCCGATGGCTGCACTTGATCTTCAGCCAGGATTTGGTGCGCTCGTGCCGGTAGGGGGCATCGGCGAGCTTGGCGATCACCCCCTCCTGCTGCGCCTCGCACATGGCCTTGAACACATCCTGCCCGTGGCCGCGCACGTGGTCGGAATACTGGATGGCGCTGTTCTTACCCTGCTTGCCGAGCAGCTTCTCGAGCCGCGCCTTGCGCTCGGTGAGCGGGAGCTTTTCGAGGTTCTCGCCGTCCACCTCGAGCAGGTCGAAGGCAAAGAAGGTTAGCGGTCCGCCGTTCGAAAGCGCGTCCTTCAACGTCGAGAAATCTGTGCGGCCATCCTTGAAGGCGCAAATCTCGCCATCGATCAGCGCCGAGCCCTTTGTCAGCTTGCTGAACGGGGCGACGAGATCATGGAACTGCTCTGTCCAGTCGTTGCCGTTGCGGGTGTAGAGGCGGACTTCCGGCCCGGCGATGGCGGCGATGCAGCGGTAGCCGTCGAACTTGGTTTCGAACAGCCACTGATCGCCCTCGGGTACCTCCTCGACCAGCGTTGCCAGTTGCGGTTCGCGGAAATCGGGGAGGGCGACGGCGCCGGACCTGGTCCAGACCTGCGCCCTGGGCGTGTTCTCCTTGGCCTTCTTCCGGGACTTGAGTCCCTTGGCGATGCCATCGAGGTCACGACCGGTCTCGACGCTGGTGGTGAACTTCTCGGTCAGCCCGTTCGTCTCGGTGGCGTAGCGATCGCGGTGCTTGATCAGCAGCCAGTTTTCGCGCGTGCCGTTGCGGGTCTTGTTGTCGCGGCCCTTCATGTGGACCAGCACCCACTCGCCCTTCATGCGCTTGCCCTTGAGCCGAAACTTCAGGTCGCCGCCGTCGAGCCCCTCGTGCGGGTCGCCGATTGGCTCCCAGGTGCCCTCATCCCACAGCATCACCGTGCCCCCGCCATACTCGCCTTCGGGGATGGTGCCCTCGAAATCGGCGTAGTCGAGCGGATGATCCTCGACGCGCACGGCGAGGCGCTTGTCGGCGGGATTGGTCGATGGCCCCCTGGTCACCGCCCAGCTTTTCAGCACGCCGTCGAGTTCAAGCCGGAAGTCGTAGTGGAGCCGGGTCGCGTCGTGCTTCTGGACGATGAACCGGAGCGGTGTGCCCTTTCTTTCGCGCGTCGACTTCGCACCCGAGGGCTCGGCGGTCTTCGAGAAATCGCGCTTGGCCCGATAGGACTTGAGCTGGTCGCGAGGTGTGGCGGCCATCTCAGCTCGCCTTCTTCCTCGCAGCAGCCTTGGCTGCCGGTTTCCTGGAAGCTGCCGCCTTCTTTGCTGCCGGAGCGGGCGCCGACTTGCTGCCGCCCTCGAGGCTCTTTTTCAGCGCTGACATCAGGTCGACGACATTGCCGCCGCGCGGGCGCTTGTCCTCGTCCTCGTCGACCGCGACCTTGCCGGATTTCGATTTCAGCTTGCGCTGGATCAGCTCGCGCAGGGCGGTGTTGTAGTGGTCCTTGAACTTGCCGACGTCGAAGCTGTCGGTCTTCTTCTCGATCAGCGCCGTCGCCACTTCGAGCAGGTCGTCGTCGCTCGATTTCGCGGGAATGTCGGAGAAGAAGCTGTCCGACTTCTTGATCTCGTCCTCGTAGTGCAGCGTCTCGAGCAGGATGCCCTTGCCGCAGGGCTTGATCGAGACGAGGTACTCCTTGCCGCGCAGGGCCAGCTGCCCCAGCCCCACCTTCTTCGCCTTGCGCATGGCGTCGCGCACGACGCGAAAGGCGTCCTCGGCGAGTTCGTCGGAGGGGGTGAGATAGTAGGGCGTGTCGAAGTAGAGCGGCGGGATCTCGTCCTCGTCGACGAACTGGACCAGGTCGAGGGTCTTCCGCGTCTCGAGCTTCACCGCATCGATCTCGTCGTCGGTCAGCAGCACATAGTCGCCCTTCTGGTACTCGAAGCCCTTGCGGATATCGTCGGTGTCGATCGGCCCGAGACCGTCGACCACCTTCTGGTAGTGGATCGGCTTGCCGCTCGGTTCGTGGATCTGGCGAAAGCTCGGCTTGCCGGCCGATTTGGTGGCCGTGAACATCTCGACCGGGATCGAGACGAGCGATAGTCGCAACTGGCCCTTCCAGATCGGGCGGGATGCTGCTGGCATGGTTCAACTCGCGAACGATTGCTTTGTCGTTCAACGGCATTGCGGCGCGGCGCGTTCCCCGCCTTCACACAACTGCGGATAGTCACTGTGCATTATTGCACCGACTCCGGCAGGCACTTACATGTCAGTGAGGGGCCGGGCACACCAAGGAGGGGTTGGGGATGGACTTTCTGGAACTCGACGGGCTGAGCATCACGCTCATCACCCTTGGCGTGCTGGCAGTGCTGGTGCTGTTCGCCGGCGCCAAGGTGGTGCCGCAGGGCTACAACTACACCGTCGAGCGCTTCGGGCGGTACATCCGCACGCTGAAGCCGGGCCTGAATCTCATCATCCCGTTCGTCGACAACATCGGCAAGAAGATGAACATGATGGAGCAGGTGCTCGACGTGCCCCACCAGGAGGTGATCACGCGCGACAACGCCTCGGTCACGGCCAACGGCGTCACCTTCTACCAGATCCTCGATGCCGCGGCCGCTGCCTATGAAGTGGCGCAGCTTGAGGTCGGTATCCTCAACCTGACGATGACCAATATCCGGTCGGTGATGGGGTCGATGGACCTCGACGAGCTGCTGAGCCATCGCGACGAGATCAACACACGGGTGTTGCGCGTCGTCGACGCCGCCGTCAGCCCCTGGGGGCTCAAGATCACCCGCATCGAGATCAAGGACATCGATCCACCCAAGGACCTCGTCGAGTCGATGGGCCGGCAGATGAAGGCGGAACGCGAGAAGCGCGCCCTGATCCTCGAGGCCGAGGGCAAGCGGCAGGCGGCGATCCTCCAGGCCGAAGGCGAGAAGCAGCGCCAGGTGCTCGAAGCTGAGGGCCGGCGCGAGGCGGCGTTCCGCGACGCCGAGGCGCGCGAGCGTTCGGCCGAAGCTGAAGCCAAGGCCACCGAAGTGGTGTCGCACGCCATCGCGACCGGCGATGTGCAGGCGATCAACTACTTCGTCGCCAACAACTACATCAAGGCGCTGGAAGGGCTGGCGAAGTCGCCCAACCAGAAGGTGCTGATGCTGCCCGTGGAAGCGGCCAGCGTCATCGGAGCCATCGGCGGTATCGCCGAGATTGCCAAGGAAACCTTCGGCGGCGAAGGCCGCGCGGCAACGCGTGTGCCCAACAGCCGTCCACCTTCCACCACCTGACCTCAAGCACACGGAGGGGCAAATGCAGATCATCGACTTCATCGCCCAAAACGGCGCGTGGTCATGGATCGTCGGCGGGCTCGTGCTGCTCGGGCTCGAACTGGTGCTCCCGGGTGGCGTGCTGATCTGGCTGGGTGCGGCGGCCATGGTCACCGGCGCCCTGTCGCTGTTCGTCACCGTCTTCTGGCCGCTGCAGTTCGTCATCTTCGGCGTGCTGGCGCTGGTCGCCATCTGGCTCTGGCTGCGCTTTCGCGGGCCCGGCCCCGTATCGGACCGTCCGTTCCTCAACCAGCGGGCGCAGCGCTATATCGGGCGCGAAGTCCTGCTCGAGCACGCGATCCAGGATGGCAACGGTCGGCTCAATCTCGACGATACGACCTGGCGCGTCACCGGACCAGATTTGCCTGCCGGCGTGAAGGTGCGGATCGTCAGCGCCGATGGGGCGGAGCTGACCGTCGAGCCTGCCTGAGGCAAGCCTTCCTTAACCATAAGCTGCAAGGGTTCGTTGACGATTATCTCGCGCTGACGGTGGCCCAACCATGTCTCCATGCAGAGCCGGCATCGCGGCGGGCGCGCTTGCGCTGACGCTTTGTGGTCCCGCTTTTGCGGGCGATGGTTCGGACTTCGCCAACAACGCTCTCACCGGTCCCGAGGCGGAATGCACCTATTGCGTGCCCAATCCGCCCGACGAGGTCGGGCCGCCGTTCCAGTTCGACTGGAGCGTGGGGCTGCGTGGTGGGGTCCGTGACGACGGCTCGGGCGAGGGGCCGATTTACGAGGTCGTGGCGCTCCCCGAGGTCTCGCTGCAGCAGGAGACCATCCGCGGCGGCTACAATTTCGGCATCTCGGGCGAAATCTCGCAGAAGCTCGACGGCGATCCGCGGCTCGGTTCGGTCACGGCCACGGCTGGGGGGAGCTACGCGCTCGACGAGCAGACGACGCTCGAAGGCAAGATCGACCTCACTCTGTCGCAGGACGATCCCGAGGATACCGACCAGCCGGTGAATGTCGCGACCGCGCCCCTCGAAATCTCGGGCAATGCCGAAGCCAGCGTCCGGCGCGACTTCGGTCCCGTGCTGATCTCGCTGCGTGGCAGTGCCGGGCGCGATGTGGTCGGCGAGACGACCTATGACGACGACACGGCTTCGAGCAACGACTACCAGAACACCACGACCTGGGGCGCGGGGGCACGGCTCGGCTACAGGCTGGCGCCGGGGCTCATGGCCTTCATCGATGGTGAAGCAGTCGCCGAGCAGTACGACATCGCCTCGCCGACGCTGCTGGTGAAGCTCGACAACACCACCTATGCGACCCGCACCGGCCTCACCTTCAGGCCGAGCGAAGTGCTCGAACTCGAGGGCTCGGTCGGCTGGGGCTATCGCGATTTCGTCGACAGCACGCTCGATGATTTCTCGGCCATGCTCTACGGCGCCAAGGCAGAGTTCAGCCCCAGCGAGACGCTTGCGCTCACCGGCGAGCTGACCACGGTGATTTCCTCGCCCGGCACGACGTCGGGGGCAACCGCCAAGCTTACCTACACGGCCGAGGGGACGCTGGCCTATCAGCTCAACCCCTGGCTAAGGCTGCGCGCCAGCGCCGACTGGAGCACGGCGAGCTACGAGGACATCGACACCAAAGAGAGCAAATGGGGCGTTGGCCTGGGGGCGGATTACCTGCTCAACGAGCACACCGACCTCACTGCCGACTACGGCTTCGAGCGCAGCGAGACGACGCCCGAGCCCGCGACCGACGAACACCAGGTGCTCGTGGGCGTCCGCTTCCACCGCTAGATGAGGTGGCGGATTTCCTCGCGGAAGGCGTCGGCGAGGTCGGGACGGTCCAGGGCGAACACCACGTTGGCGGTGAGGAAGCCGAGCTTCGACCCACAGTCGAAGACCTTGCCCTCGTACTTCACCCCGGTGAAGTCCTGGCTCTTGATCAGCACCTGCATCGCATCGGTCAGCTGGATCTCGTTGCCGGCCCCGCGCGTCTGCTCGGAGAGCAGGTTGAAGATCTCGGGCTGCAGGATGTAGCGGCCGGCGATGAAGAGGTTGGAAGGCGCATCGGCGGGCTTCGGCTTTTCCACCATGCCGGTGATGCGGAAGCCGGTATCCGGACCCGAGCCGCGCGCCACGATGCCGTAGTTCGACACTTCCTTGGGATCGACCTCCTCGACCCCGACGATGTTGCCACCCGTCTCCTCGTAGGCCTGCATCATCTGCTTCAGGACGCCGGGCTTGGCCTTGAACACCATGTCAGGAAGCAGCAGCGCGAAAGGCTGGTTGCCCACGAGTTCGCGGGCACACCAGACCGCATGGCCGAGCCCCAACGGCTCCTGCTGACGCGTAAAACTGGTCTGGCCGGCCGAGGGCAGGTCCTTCTGCAGCTCCCTCAGCGCGGCCGTCTTGCCGCGGATCTCGAGCGTGTGCTCCAACTCGTACTGGCGGTCGA
>JAEWLC010000107.1 GCA_023393475.1 Pseudomonadota bacterium | reverse complement strand
CCCGTTGTAGGCGGCCGGAAATTGCGTGATCCAACCAAGCAAGGTCAGTCGAAGTAGCCGGTCAGCTTGATCGTCGGACCATGAGTCCAGCGGGCGCTCGAGCCCGAGCCGCCGGAAGCGCTGGTGTTTCCTGTGCCGAACAGGCCTTCGGCGCGATAGCCGAGGGTCACCGTCGCGGCGTCGTCGAGATGGACATCGAGACCAAGTGCCGCTTCGAGGTTGTAGACCGTCTCGGTTTCTTCAAAGGCTTCGAACGGCACGGCAACAGTGCCGCCGCTGCCGCCGCTGACATAGCTGACGGTGGCCGAACCCGTGGTGCGGGCGACACCGAAGGCGGCGCCGCCGGCCAGCAAGCCCGACACCCCGAACATGGTGTCGCCAAGGCGAGTCGATGCCTCGACGCCAAGGCGCGGGCCGGCACCGAAGAATTCGGTAGTGCTATCGCCGCTGATCCCAACCTTGTCCGGTCCGCCACTTCCCGAGATGGCGCCAAACACGCCGATATTGTCCTTGTAGTGCAGCCCGCGGATGCCACCGAACAGGCGCAGATCGAAGTTCTCGGTCAATGCCGGACGGTAGCCGGCCTCGAAGTCGAGCGTTTCGTAGTCGAAGTCGGTGTCCATGCTGAAGGAAACGCTGGCGCTGCCCGAGCTGGCGAAGAAGCCTGCGTTCGAGCTCAGCTGCTGGTTGATGGCGCCGGTTACGCGCAGATCCCAGAACGGATCGAGGCGCTTGCCGAGCGAGATGGCGGCGCGATAGCCGACATTGTCGTCCATGTGGACGATGCCGCCGCTCGGGCCCGAACCGCCCAGCTTGTCCTCAGCGAGCGTATTGGGGCCAAAGAGAGCGCCGCCCTCGACGCTGAGCGTAAAACCGTCGGGGATCGACTGGTCCTGTGCCTGGGCAGCGCCGGCCACGGCCGCCAGTGCAACCACCGACACCGAACTCATGAGTATGATTTTGCGATTCATTGCATTCCCTTCCGCAATCGCATCAGGAGTGCTTGGAGTTTCGCCCGCTTGTAAAGGCCGTTACGCGCAAAGCGGAAAACGCCATGTGTTTCCGGCCAAGTCGTTGCAGCAACGCAACATTCGCGTTCGGACTTTATTCATGGCTTGTTGATTTCCGGCTCCCGATTGCCAGCTATTTGCGCGCTAGGCGGGGAGGGAGCGCTTGCGGGCAGGCTTGATCGTATCGGCC
This sequence comes from Pseudomonadota bacterium, assembly GCA_023393475.1. Classification (GTDB taxonomy): domain Bacteria; phylum Pseudomonadota; class Alphaproteobacteria; order Rhizobiales; family Devosiaceae; genus Devosia_A. The sequence goes on along the minus strand of JAEWLC010000107.1, from coordinate 26,259 downwards.
TCGCGCTTGAAGTACGCGCGCTTGCCCGGGTTGATCCGGCGGGCGGCGCGGATCAGCCTCGTGATTACCTGTCTATCCTCGCCGGCGACGATGGTCAGCGCCGCCGCCACGGCGTCGTCACCGTATTTGCGCACGAGGCGCGCCCGGCCCTCGACCCAGCCCTCGGCGATCTCGGGGGTGGTGAGCAGCCAGCCGGCATAGCCGACGACCTGATTGTTGCGCAGGGCGACGAGGTTGTGCCCGAATTTCAGCTGCTGGTGGATCGCATCGGTCAGGGTCCCGGCGTCGAAGCCGGCAAACGGCATCCGGCGGGCGATGTAGTCCATCACCATGCCGAAGCCTTCATAGGTGGCATTGAACTGCACGATCCTCAGATCGTCGTCGGGCCTTGCAGTGGGGGTCGATTCCGGCGCGTCGCTCATGGTGCGATTGCCCATGGCGTGCCGGTGGCTGTCAAGCCGTGCCGGCCGGCTCCGTCAGGGCTGCTGGCAGCGGAGCTGACGGGCCCGCTCGGCGGCCGTGTCGCGGTCGCCGTTGGCCTGCTCGAGGATGTGGCGGGCCTGTTCTCGGGTCAGCCCGAACGAGTTGCCCAGAAAGCCCGGCGTGTGCCGCGGCCGGGTGAAGATCTCATCGCGCGTGTCGGTCATCGCGGGCCCCCGGGTCAGGCGGCGGCGGGCTGGCGGGCCAGCGGGTAGCTCGCCGACTCATATAGGCGGCGGATCGCCTCGCCATCGTAGCGGCGCTCGTTGACCTCGAGGTAGGAGCCGATCAGCCAGGTGCCGGGGACGTCCTCCATGATGTACTGGATGGCATCCGCCGCCGTGCGGAAACGGCGGTACTGCTCGCGTGCCGACTTGGCATAGCGGCGGCTGGGGTAAAGCTCGGCGCTGGCGCCGTAGTCGAAATCTGCCATTTTCTCTTCCTTTGCGATGCTGCGAGGCCGGCGCGGCGTTGATGCTTGCGCTCCAGCGGATATTCGGTGCTGCGATAGAGCCGCTCGAGGGCGGGGCCGGCGAAGACGCGGTCCCCGACTTTGAGCCTTGCGCCCGCCAGGCTGACGGGGGCCGCTTCCTCGAAGGCAAATCGCAGTGCGTGTGCGGCGACCCGGAAGGCCCTCGGGCCCGACATGGTCGCGGTATCCCAGTCGCGCCCGAGATAGAGCTCGGCGCAGTCCTGGTAGTTCAATTCGTTCATAACAATCCTAAGGACCTGGCCAGGTGGCGCAGGTCGTGTTTCGTCCTGTCGTTCATTCGCAGGGCTTGTCGCCGCGGCATGTAAGCCGGCGGGCGCAAGCTGTATGTGGGGGTGAAATGCCGTGAAAACAAGGCATTGGTCGGCGGCCAATATGTCGCAGCTGCCCGGATGCCGGCCGAAAGAACTTTTCCTGCTGCCGCAAGATCAGTGCGAGACCAGCAGATGATCTTCACCGTCGCGCGGAGATATTTGGACCGCCGGTGGCGTTCCAGCGTCACCCTACAAAGAGCCTAGGCTCCGGTCGTTGACTTCACTCCCCTACGCCGGACCAATGCCGGTCTCGGAGGAGACGACTATGCGACTAGGAATGAGCGGGTGCTTCTTGCCCGCGAACATGAACGACCTGACCCCGGCCATGTGCCGCGATGTCCGCGCTGCCGGGTTTTCCGGCATCTTCACGCGGTTTCGCGACAATGACCCGCTGACGACGCCGAAGGCGGATGCGGAGCGGCTGAAGTCGCTTCTCGCCGACGAGGGCGTGGCCCTGTTCCAGACCACCGGCTACTGGCAGAACCTCGTGACCTCCGACGAGACGGCGCGGGCGCAATCGGTAAAAGTGCTGCAGGCGGCGCTCCGCCTCTCCGGCTGGATGGGCGGGCGTGGCATCGACACGGGTCCCGGCTCGATGAATCCGGCGGGCCCGTGGTTCCCGCATCCCGACAACTGGACGGCGAAGGCCGAGGCCCAGCTCGTCAAATCGCTGAGGGAGTGCGCCAAGGCGGCCGAAGATGCCGGGGTGCTGCTCAGCCTCGAGTCGCACTCGCTGGTGACACCGCGCACCGCCGAGGTGGCGGCGCGCATCCTCGATGCCGTCGACTCGCCCTGGGTGCGCTGCGACTACGATTCGGCCAACTGGATCACGCTCGAGACGATCTACGACACCGGCTCGGCGCTGAATCACCATTTCGATCTCCTCGGCAAGCACATCTGCAGCGCGCATGCCAAGGACATCTGGGTCGAGAACAAGCTCGCCATCCACTTGCAGGACGGCTGCCCGGGCAAGGGCGAGATGGACTTCAAGACGCTGTTCACCCGCATCGAGGCGCTCGATCCGGACTATCCGGTGATCGCCGAAGGCAACTCCAGCGAGGAACTGCCCGAGGTCGGCGCCCTGTTCCATCGCACCGCGAAGGAACTCGGCATTCGCGTTCTCGATATCGGCGAGGCGGCCTGATGCGCGTTCTTCTCGTTGGCGGCGCCGGCCATGTCGGCAAGCTGATCACGCCATATCTCAAGGCGAAACACACGATCCGCGTGCTCGACCTTGGTGATCCGGGCGATCCCGAAGTCGAGTACGTCAAGGGCTCCGTGCTCGATGCCGACGCCATCCGCGAGGCACTGCGCGATGTCGATGTGTTCGTCTGGCTTGCAATGCGCAATGGCCAGGGCGGCATGGTGACGAACCAGAGCCTCGACGACATCGTCAACAACTACGACCTCAACACCAAGGCGCTGCACCTCTTCCTCTATCTGGCGCAGGAAGCCGAGGTGAAGCGCGGCGTCTACACCAGCTCGATGAGCGTCCACTATCGCGGCCGCCCGTTCTATCCCGCCGAAGACCAGGTGCCGCTCGACTCGCCGTCGGTGTATGGCCTGAGCAAGGGTCTGGGCGAGGAAATCTGCGCCTATTTCGCGCGCTGGTTCGGCACCAACATCATCAGCCTGCGCATCTCCGGTCCGCGTTCGCGCGAAGCGTACCTGAAGGAGCGACGCGATCCGCCCAAGCGCGCCGGCGACGGCAGCTTCGTCTTCCCGCTCGACGAGGAAGACATGGCGAACGCCTATCTCGGCGCAATCGGGACGGTGGCGCAGTCGGCGACTTCCGGCTTCGAGGCCGTGTTCATCGTCGGCGACGAGTCGCATGTCGAGCACGACCTGTCCAAGGCCGAGCGGCTGATCGGCTGGAAACCGCAATCGCAGAAGCTGATCTGAGCCGAAGCCACAAGGCCGGCCACCTGTCACCGTCATCCGCGGGCTCGACCCGCGGACCCAACTCTCGGCGCGCGCCGGACCCGCGCATTGGTCCCCGGGTCAAGCCCGGGGATGACGACTGACAGAGATGCGGTTGAGGATGGGCTCTAGCCCTGTGCGTCCTCTGGCCACCATCTCCCGTAATCCCTACTGCGCCAGAATCTCCCGCAATGCCGTCACAACGGCATTGCCGCGAGGGTCGGGGGCGCTTTCCATCCGGTTGGTGAGGTAGGCGAAGCCGACCTTGTGCACGGGGTCGGCGAAGGCGACCTGGCCGCCGGCGCCGTCGTGGCCGAAGCTCTTCGGCGTCAGCAGGCGACGGGCGTCGGCATCGAGCATGAAGCCCATGCCCCAGCGATACCAGGGCGGCACGCCGGGATAGATGCCAGGGCCGCCCGAAACTTCGCGAGTAGCGCGTTCGACCACCTCCGGACCGACGGTGCGGAGGCCCTCGGTCTCGGTGACGGCGGCGGACCAGAAGGTGGCGAGGCCATCGGCCGTGGCGACGCCATTGGCGCCGGGGATCTGCGCGGCGAGGAGGCGGTGATCGTTGAAGCCGCCGGTCGGGGTCACCAGTTCACCCGGCAGCGCTTCGCCGAAATTCACGGCGCGGGCCGGCCAGTTCGGCCGCGGGACCGGGAGGACGGGCTGGGTCGCGGGGTCGGGCGGGATGACCGTGAGGTGGGCTGGCTCGACCGCATCGGGAATGCCGATCCAGAGATCGGCCGCGAGCGGCCCGGTGACATGCCGGCTGAGATAGGTGCCGGGCAGGAGACCGGTGACGCGGCGGATCAGCTCGCCGGCGAGCCAGCCGTGGGTGATGGGGTGATAGGCATAGCCGGAATCGGGCGGGAATTTCGGCGCCTCGGCGGCGAGCGCGCTGGTCATGCGGTCCCAGTCGACGAGGTCGTCGATAGTCATCTCCTCGGCGAGAGCGAGGAGGCCGGCGCGATGCGAGAGCACCTCGCGGACGGTGATGGCTTCCTTGCCGGCAGCGGCGAATTCCGGCCAGTAGCGAGCGACCGGGGCGTCGTAGTCGAGGAGGCCCTGCTCGACCAGCCGGGCGACGAGCAGCGACATGGCGCCCTTGGTGCAGGAAAAGACCACGCTGGGCGTATCCGCTTCCCAGGGACGGTCGGTGCGGGTGTCGGCCGTACCGCCCCAGAGCCGGGCGACGTAGTTGCCATCGACACGAATGGCGAGAGCGGCGCCCATCCCGGGACGGCCGCCAAAACCTTGCGCAAACGCATCCGCCACGCGCTCGAAGCCGGGCGCGACATTGCCGTTGATGGTGATGCTCATTGATGGTCCCCCCGTAGCCGGCGCAGTCTTGCCGATCGGGACGGGGTTGGCGATTGCGACACTAGGATGAGGCCTCGACTTCGGCAACCGAGCCAGCCGTCCGTCACCGTCATCCGCGGGCTTGACCCGCGGACCCATCTTTCGGCATGCGCCGCGCCATCGCGTGGGTCCCCGGGTCAAGCCCGGGGATGACGACTGAGAGAGCAGTGTTCAGGGGGAAGGCGTTGTATTCAGGTGCCAAGCACTCGATCCCGTGGAGCTAACCCGCCACAGTCGCGTCGTGGGCGATGCGCCATTCGCGGTAGCGGCGGCGGCCGTCCTCGAGGTGGCGGCGCATGGCGATGCGGGCCTCGTCGGGCTTGCGCTCGGAGATGGCGTCGTAGATGCGCTGGTGCTCGCCGGCGATGATCTCGAGGAACTCGGTCTTGCTGCGGTCGTCGATGAAGGTGGCGCCCAGCGCCCGGCGGGGGATCAGGCGCTCACCGACCTCGTCGACGAACAGCCGGAAGCGCTTGTTGTTGGTGGCGTCGGCGATGGCGCGATGGAAGTTGCGGTCGGCGTCGGTCGCCAGCGTCTTGTCGTTGAAGTGCTTGCGAAACTGCACGAGCGCCTGCGCCATGCGGAGCAGGTTGACGTCGGTGCGGCGCTCGGCGGCGAGACCGGCGGCCTCGACCTCGACCGAAATGCGGAACTCCATGAAATCGAGGATGTCGCCGATCTCGTCGGGCGCGGCCATGAACAGGGCCATGCCGCTCGCCGCCGGCGGCGGAGATTCGACATAGACGCCGCTGCCGCGCAGGGACCGGAGCCGGCCCTCGGCCTTGAGGCTGGCGATCGCCTCGCGCACCACCGTGCGGCTGACCGAGAACTGCTGGCAAAGCTGGTCGGCGGCCGGAAGCTTGTCGCCGGGCTTCAGGTTGTCGGCCTCGATGAGCCGCATGAGATCGAGCTTGACCCGATCCGTAAGGTGAACTGTCGCAGACATTTGCCGGCCTTTACTGCGCTTTCGATGATCGAGAGCAGCGAGTTCCACCCCGGTCAGAAGCGCAAGTTACCGCTTCGCTTGCCGTTGTGCAAAATCTATCATACTGCTTTGAAGAAATCATAGAACAATGAGGGGGAGACATGTACGTAGGCACCCAGATGGGCGGCAATCAGTTTGCCCAGGTAGGTGATCGTTATCTCAAGCAGCTTGCCCAACTTGGGGTCAAGCATGTTTGCATCGATCCGGAAGGCGACCCGTGGCAGTGGGATCGCGACATTCTCCTCAGGCACCGGGACCGGATCGAGAGCTTCGATCTGAAGCTCGACATGGTGCAGCTGCCGCTGCCCTCATCGGGGATCGAACGCAAGCACCAGTCTCCGGGGATCGTGCTCGGCAAGCCGGGTGAGCGCGACCGCGAGATCGACGGGCTCTGCCGCATCATCGAGGCGCTGGCGGAAGCCGGGATCGGGGCGGCGAAGTACAATTTCAACGTGCTGGGCATTCCGCGCACGACGTCCGAGACCGGACGCGGCGGGGCAGTACTCTCGACCTGGCGCGCCGACAAGGCGACCGATGGCGACACGCTGACGATTGCCGGCAAGGTCAGCGCCGACGAGTTCTGGGAACGCATCACCTATTTCCTCGAGCGCGTGGTGCCGGTTGCGACCAGCAACAGGGTGCGCCTCGCCTGCCACCCGCACGACCCGATGACGCCGCCCGGCTATCGCGGCTTCGAGAAGCGCGTGCTCGGCGATGCCGAGGGGCTGATGAAGTTCGTGCAGATCGCCGAGAGCCCCTATCACGGGCTCAATTTCTGCCAGGGCACGGTGGCCGAGAGCCTCGAGAATCCGCGTGCGGAAATCGGCGAGATCATCCGCTGGTTCGGCAGCCGCAAGAAGATCTTCAACGTCCACTTCCGCAACATCAAGGGTGGCCGCTACTCGTTCACCGAGGTGTTCCCCGACGAGGGCGACATGGACATGGCGGCGGCGCTGAAGATCTACCACGAGGTCGGCTATGACGGGATGATCATGCCCGACCACGTGCCGCATATCGATGCCGACAACTCGATGGAAACTGCCTTCGCCTTCTGCTTCGGCTACATCATCGGCGTCTTTCAGGCGAATGGATGGGACCCGTACGGGCCGTGAGGCGCCGGCTCGCCATCCTCACTTCGCCAGCAATGAACCACCGTCATCCCCGGGCTTGACCCGGGGACCCATGCGATGCCGCTGACATCGCTGGGTCCGTGGATGACGACGAAGGGTTGGTGATTGTTGCCGCCACCCGCAGCACCGCACGGGTTCCCGCTTGCGCCAAACTGACGCTGGAGTGTCGAATCGGATCGGGGCGTGATGGCCAGCGCTAAGCCGCCACGTTCTTCGCCTTTGCCGCGCGCTCGGCGTGCCGCACTTCCAGGAGCCTGTGTGTTTCGGCGACGCTGATCCAGAAGGCGAGCAGCAGGTCGTGGATGCAGCCGACCCGGATGGCGTCGAAGCCGGTGAGGGTCGGGGTTACGTCGTCGATGGAGTCGAGCTCGTCCTTGAGGCTCGCGAGCAGTTTTTCTGCCTTCTCGAAATGTCGTCGGGTGATGCGGCCGGAGCCGGTCGCAAGTCGACGCAAACGATCGGCGTCGTCCTCCCAGTCGGAGTACGACAGGCCATCAATCACCAAGGGTGAGTACGCGGGCCGCTCTACTGTCATTTGCGCAGTAGAACTTATGACTCAAGGCAGAATTACGGCAGTCAGCTATGGGCGACGATCAGCCCGCGCAGGATTTCACGCTCGCCGGCATCGAGTTCTGTCAGTGGGGTGCGGACCTTGCCGGCCGAGCGGCCGATCAGGTCGGCGCCGGCCTTGATCATCGAGACGGCGTAGCCGCGCTTCTTGTCCCTGAGCTCGATCAGCGGCAGGTAGAAGCTCTTCATCAGCCCGTCGATGGTGGCGTGGTCGCGCTGGCGCACGGCGCGGTAGAAGCGCAGGGCCAGCTCGGGCACGAAGTTGAAGACGGCCGAGGAGTAGGTGGTGACGCCCATCTCGAGATAGGGCTGGGCGAAGACTTCGGCCGTCGGCAGGCCGCCGACATGCACGACGCGGTCGCCCATCCGGTGGGCGATGCGCTGCATCAGCTGCAGGTCACCGATGCCGTCCTTGTAACCGATGAGGTTGGGGCAGGTTTCGGCCAGCTTCTCCAGCCCGGCCGGCGAGAGGCGGGAATTGTCGCGGGCATAGTAGATGACGCCGATGCCGACGGCGTTGCAGATCGCCTGCATGTGAGCGATGACGCCGGCTTCCTCGGCGAACATCAGGTAATGCGGCAGGACGAGAATGCCGGCGGCGCCGGCGGCCTCGGCGCGGCGGGCGAGATCGACCGCCATGCGGGTGCCGTAGCCAACGCCGGCCAGCACCGGCACATCCTTGTGGCTGTTGTCGACGGCGGTGCGGATCACCGCGTCATACTCGTCATAGCCGATGGAGAAGAACTCCCCCGTGCCGCCGGCGGCGAAGAGTCCGGCCGCCTCGAACGAGGAGAGCCATTGCAGCCGCTGCGCATAGCCGTCGCGATCGAACTCGCCGTCGGCGCCGAAATCGGTGATGGGGAAGGACAGCAGACCTGAACCGATCTTTGCCTTGATCTCGTCGAAGCCCATGATTCCCCCTCCGCGTGCGGCCAATTAGTATGATTACTTCCGACTAGCACTGCCATCGCAGGAGTGTCAACGCGCCGTGAAGCGCTTGAACAGGCAGTGTTGCTCACAGGCAGTATGATTGGTCGTTGACAGCCGCCGGATAGCCCGACAGATTGAGGTACGTTCGGCATAGACTTCCAAGCCGACAGCCGGGCAACGTCCCGGAAGGGAGGGCGACGTGCAGCACACAAAGTGTGTCTACCCGGGTTCGTCCGGTCGCGGCCAACGAGGGTCGCGCCATTGGCTCCCTGCTACCGAAAATCGACGTGCGCACCGCCGGGAGTGGAGGCGCATCGCTTCGATGAACTGACAGTCTCGTTTTGGAGGCCGGGGATGCGGTTGAGGGACCGACACCCGGGCACGAGAAAGCAATGAGGAGGAAACGTATATGAAGAAGAACAAGTTCAGCCGCCGCGACATCCTGCGGGGCTCGGCGGCAGTCGGCGCCGGTATCGTGCTGGGTGCGAACGGATTGCCCGTCTTCGCCCAGGACGCGCCCAAGCCGGACGAGGCTTTGCCCGTCGGCGGTTCCGACAAGCTGACCGTCATTCACCGCACCGAGTATTTCGAGGCGGCACAGACGGCATTCCGCGACACGGTGCAGGCCTTCGCCGACAGCAAGGGCGTGAAGCTCGACATCTCGACCACGAACCCCGAGTCGTTCGGCGACTTCATGGGCAAGATGACGGCGGCCGTGAAGGCCGGCAATCCGCCGGACTTCGCCTACACCTCCAACGTCTCGATCTCGCAGCTGCACATTCTCGACCTGGTCGAGGACGTGACCGATGTGGTCGACGAAGCGATCAAGCTCTACGGCGATATCATGCCGGGCCTGAACGCTGCCAAGACCGCGCAGTTCGATGGCCGCTGGAAGGCGATCCCGCTGATCGGCACGACCACGGCTTTCCACGCCCGCATCGACAAGCTGAAGGAAAAGGGCATCGATCCGGCCTCGCTGAAGACGATCGTCGATCGTCGTGAGGCGGCGCTCGCGATTTCCGGCCCGGACTTCTATGGCTGGGGCTTCACGCCGAACCAGTCCGGCGACGGCTTCGGCTTCCTGATCTCGGTGGTGCAGGCCTTCGGCGGGCACTTTACCGACGAGACCGGCCAGATCGTGCAGTTCGACTCGCCCGAAACGGTGGCCGCCTTCGAGTTCCTCGGCGAAACCTACGACCGCGACGGCAAGTATGCCGCCATGCTGCCGCCGGGCGTCGAGAGCTGGAACGATACCGGCAACAACGAGGCCTGGCTGGCCGGCCAGATCGGGTTCACCCAGAACGCGTTCTCGGTCTATGCGCAGTCCAAGCGCGACAACAACCCGGTCTATCCCAACACGATCCTGCTGCCTGCTCCCGCTGCGATCAACGGCGACCACCGCAATGGCGGCAACGTCGGCGGCTGGATGACCATCTTCAAGGGCGCTCCGAACGCCCAGCTCGGCAAGGAGCTGGCGCTCAACCTGCTGGATCCGGCCAACTTCGGCAAGATTTCGGCACTGGGCGGCGTGCTGTTCACGCCGGCCTACCAGAACCTCTGGACACCGGAGCTGCTGGCAAACGATCCGAACCTCGCCGTGATCAAGGAACAGGTCAGCGTGCCGGATCCCTTCCTCGGCCAGTCCTGGCCGGCGAACCCGAATGCAGGCGTCGACGCCATCCGTGCTCAGGGCGTGCTCGAGCAGTCGGTCGGCAACGTCATCTCCAAGCGCATGTCGGCGGCCGACGCGGTCAAGGACGCGCACCAGAAGATGGTCGACATCTTCGAAGAAGGCGGAATCATGCAGCCGTAAAGGCCGGCTTCCGGCGGGGGACGGCCTGGCCGGCCCCCGCGACATCCCGTGCCGGATGAGGCTGTCACAATGTGACGCCCGGCGGCGCCAACTCCTGCACCCAGGGTCTGTTCGGGTGCTTCAGCTGGAAGGAGGCTTGACCATGGACAAGCGCATCACTCTCGACATGCCCGCAGGCGGCACCACCACCGCTTCGCGTCCGCGGTTCAAGCTAAAGAACGTCCTCGGACGCGACTGGCGCATCGCCTATTTCTTCGTATTGCCGATGTTGCTGCTGATGGCAGGCCTGATCTTCTGGCCGTTCATCAGCGCCATCCTGATGTCGACCACGACCTTCAATTTCAACACCGGCGAAACCACCAATGTGGGGCTGCGGAACTTCCAGCGGCTCTTCACCAATTCCGACTACCTGCTCAGCCTTTCGAACACGATCAACTTCACGTTCTGGTCGCTGTCGATCAAGTTCGTCACCGGCATGACGATCGCCATGATCCTGCACAGCAAGCTGCCGTGGCGGAACCTGCTGTCGGCGATCATGCTGCTGCCGTGGATCGTGCCGGAAATCGTCACTGCGCTGGCCTGGAAGTCGATCTACGACCCGCTGTTCGGCGGGCTGAACCCTATTCTCCAAGGCGCCGGCATCATCAATCGGCCGCTCGGCTGGCTGTCGGACTCGAACCTCGCGCTCGGCAGCGTCATTGCGGTGAACGTATGGAAGGGCATTCCCTTCTTCACCCTGCTGCTGCTGGCCGGACTCAAGGCAATCGACACCGAACTCTATGAATCGGCGGAGGTCGACGGCGCCAATGCGGTGCAGCGCTTCCGCTACGTCACCTTGCCCGGCATGCGCTACGTCATCCTCGTCGTGCTGCTGCTGAGCTTCATCTCGACGTTCAACCAGTTCGGCCTCATCTTCCTGATGACCGGCGGCGGACCGTCGGGCGCCACCCGCCTCTACTCGATCCTCGCCTACGAAAAGGCGATCGGTTCGCTGCAGTACGGCCCGGGCAGCGCCATCGCGCTCTCCGTGGCGCCGCTGATGGCCTTCCTCATCTACCTGCTGTCGAAATACATGCGGCACGACGAGCGTGCGGCGGGCGTGCAGAAGAAAGGGCTCGGCATCGGCAAGTTCTTCGGTGGCCTGTTCAGCATGGTTCTCGACGTCTTCTTCTGGCCCTTCGACCAGTTGAACCGCGGCATCGAGAAGCTCGGCCTCGCACTGCGCCGCCGGCTGACGGGGTCGGCGCAGAAGCCGGTGTTCAAGCCCCAGGGGCGCGAGCGCTGGGGCATCGGCATCCGCATCCTGATCCTCGTGCCGATCATGCTGTTCGTGCTGTTCCCGTTCTACTGGGTGATCATCACGTCGTTCAAAACGACGACGCAGATCAGCCAGCGCCAATCGATCTTCTGGCCCGATCCGCCGACGCTGCACCAGTACCAGGAGCTGATCTTCGGCTCACCGTTCCTCGTCTGGCTGGGCAACTCGGTGCTGGTGGCGACGCTCTCGACCATTATCTCGGTCGCCATCGCCGCGCTCGCCGCCTATGCGCTGACGCGCCTCAAATTCCTCGGGGCGGGGCTGCTGACCACGGCGATCCTAATAACCTACCTCCTGCCGGGTACGCTGATCTTCATCCCGCTCTACCAGACGCTGAGCGATATGGGGCTGATCAACTCCTACGGGGCCCTGCTCGTCACCTATCCGACCTTCCTCGTTCCCTTCGCCACCTGGGTGCTGATCGGCTACTTCCGCTCGATCCCGGTGGAGCTCGAGGAAGCGGCGATGATCGACGGGGCGAGCCGGCTCTACGCTTTCATCCGCATCACGCTGCCGCTCGCCGCGCCGGCGCTGCTGTCGGTGGCGCTGTTCGCCTTCACCAATGCGTGGAACGAGTTCCTGTTCGCCTTCGTGTTCATCACGTCGGAATCGATCCGGACTCTGCCGATCGGCCTCCAGTCGATGGTGGTGGGCGACATCCTGCCCTGGGGCGAGCTGATGGCGGCGTCGCTGCTGACCGCGATCCCAGTTGCGATCCTCTACATGTACGCCCAGCGCTTCCTCGTCGGCGGGCTGACCGTCGGTGCCGTGAAGGGCTGATGGGTAGATGAGTCCGGCTACACCTGTTGTCACCGGCATGCGCGTCGTGCCGGTGGCGGGTCATGACAGCATGCTGCTCAACCTGAGCGGCGCGCATGCCCCGATGTTCACCCGCAATATCGTCATCCTCACCGACAGCGCCGGGCATACCGGCCTCGGTGAAGTGCCGGGCGGCGAGGCGATCGCCAGAACGCTCGAGGATTCTTCCGCGCTTGTTGTGGGGCAGGAGATTGGCGCCTATCGCACTGTGCTGCGGCGGGTGGGTGAGACGTTTGCCGGACGAGATGCGGGCGGGCGCGGGGCGCAGACCTTTGACCTGCGCGTCACCATCCACGCCGTTGCGGCGCTCGAATGCGCGCTGCTCGACCTGATGGGGCAGTTCCTCGGCGTGCCGATGGCGGAACTGCTCGGCGACGGGCAGGCGCGCGACGCGGTGCCGATGCTCGGCTACCTGTTCTATGTGGGTGATGGGGCGAAGACATCGCTCGGATACCGCGCCGCCGCGAGTGGCGATGACTGGGAGCGGGTGCGCGATCTTCCCGCCCTCGATGCCGCCGGTATCGTGCGGCAGGCCGAGGCGGCGCAGGCGCGCTATGGCTTCAAGGACTTCAAGCTCAAGGGCGGGGTTTTGCGGGGGCAGGAGGAGGGGGAAGCGATTGTCGCCCTGGCGCAGCGCTTCCCCGACGCCCGCATCACGCTCGACCCGAACGGGGCGTGGTCGCTCAGGGAGGCGATTGAGGTCGCCTCGGCGATCAAGCCCTATCTCGCCTATGCCGAGGATCCTTGCGGGGCGGAACAGGGGTTTTCGGGGCGCGAGGTGATGGCGGAGTTTCGCCGCGCCACCGGCATCCGCACCGCGACCAACATGATCGCCACCGACTGGCGGCAGATGGGGCATGCGGTGGTGCTGGGGAGCGTCGATATCCCGCTGGCCGACCCGCATTTCTGGACGCCATCAGGCTCCATCGATGTGGCGAGGATGTGCGCACGCTGGGGGCTGACCTGGGGCAGTCATTCGAACAACCACTTCGATATTTCGCTGGCGATGTTCACGCAGGTGGGCGCGGCGGCGCCGGGGACGATCACGGCGCTCGATACGCACTGGATCTGGCAGGATGGGCAGCGGTTGACGGTGGACCCGCCGCTGATCCGCAACAGCGAGGTCAGGGTGCCGGAGCGGCCGGGACTGGGCGTCGAACTGGACGAGGATGCGCTGGCCGTGGCGCATGAGCGTTATCGTGCGCTGCCGGCCGGGGGCCGGAACGACGCGATGGCCATGCAGTATCTGTCGCCGGGCTGGGCGTTCGATCCGAAGCGGCCGGCGCTGGTGCGCTAGCGGCCGATATTGCGGAAGGCACCGGGGTCGATGCCGAGCACATCAAGATCGGCCTTGCGCGGCCGCTCGCCGTTTTCGGCGGCGCTACCGGCACGAACGGCAGCGGCGACGGCGCTGGCTGCAGATTTGAGGCTACGAACGAAACGTATGGTCATTTCTCTGATCTCCTGCACCACCAGATGGTGGCGCAGGAGATCGAGTGTCAGGGCCGTTTACGCATACGAGCCGTGCACGGGCCTCACTCGAACCAGGTCGTGTTCGGATACTGGTACCGCCGCGCCACGTCCTCGTTCAGTTCGAGGCCGATGCCGGGGCGATCCGACAGCTGGATGTAGCCGTTCTGGATGATGTTGCCGCCGTCCGTGGTGGTGCTCCAGTAGTCCATGCGGTTGAACCAGTGGAACTCGAGGATCAGGAAGTTCGGCACCGTGGCGCAGACATGGGCCGAGGCCATGGTGCCGATGGGCGAGCTCACGTTGTGCGGGGCGAAGGGGATCGAGTAGAGGTCGGCCATTTCGGCGATCTTGCGGCACTCGGAAAGCCCGCCGCACTTCGGGATATCCGGCATGATGATGTCGAGCGCCTGCTGCTCGAACACCTTGCGGAAGCCGTGACGCAGATAGAGGTTTTCGCCGCCGCAGATCGGCACGCTGGTCGAGCGGGTGATCTCGGCCATGACGTCGACATTCTCGGGCGGGATCGGCTCTTCGAGCCACATCAGCTGCAGATGCTCGAGGTCCTTGGCCAGCCGGATGGCGGAGTGCTTGTCGAGGCGGGTGTGGAGGTCGCAGGCGACATCGACATCCTTGCCGGCGGCAGTCACCACCATTTCGGCCAGCTGCACCATGCGGTCATGCTCCCACTTGTTGGGAGTCATGTTGAACTTGTCTTTCTCGTACCAGCCGGTTTCTGCGCCGGTATGGCCATAGGCGCGGATATCGAGATCGACCTTGAGGGCGGTGTAGCCCGCTTCCAGCACCTCATCGACCACCGCCTGCACTTCGGCCATGTTCATGCCGGGCGAGACTTCGCAGTCGCAATAGACGCGGATCTTGTCGCGGAACTTGCCGCCCATCAGCTCATAGACGGGAGCCTTCAGGGCCTTGCCCTTCAAATCCCACAGCGCGATTTCGATGCCGGTGAGCGCGGTGATCAGCGCCCCGGCGAAGCCGCCTTCGAACACGAGGCTGCGGCGTGTTTCCTCGAAGATCGCATCGATGGCGAAGGGATCGCGGCCGATCAGCCGCTCCTCGAGCTCCTTGATGATGGCGATCGACTGGTAGCCACCGTGGACGCACTCGCCGATGCCGGTAATGCCGGCGTCGGTGGTGATCTTCACCCACAAATGCATGCAATGGCCGGTCGACGCGGCCGTCTTCACAGACGTAATCTTCACTACGGTATCCCCTCGGTCAGCGCGATCTCCCGGCCGCGCGACACGAACATTAGAGGTCTGAGGGACGTACGTCGAGACAGCCAAAAGGGTGAAAGACAGAGGGGCGCTGCGAGCGCCCCGGGGATCAGATCACTTCGAGATAGTCGGGGTGCGGCAGGGGGTCGAACGGCACAGTCGGCAGGGTCTGGTACCAGAAGGCGACCGAGGCGATGTCGTCCTGCAGGGGCAGGTAGCGGCGGTCGGCACGGTTCTCGGTGCGCCAGCCCAGCGCCTGGATGGTGACGCGCAGATCGTTCTCGAAGCGGATCGGATCGCTGAGGTGCCAGCGGTAGAGGCCGAAGCGCATCTGGCTGCGATAGACGCCGTCGGGGCGCAGCACCTGCGGCAGGCCGGAATAGGGGGTCGAGAACTCGCGGTAGCGGCTGTCCATGGTGGCATCGACATTGCCGCCATCGAAATTGTAGGCGCCGCAGAAATAGTCCTCGGTGCCGGTGCCGCAGATGGTGGGGAACTCCTTGTCGCCATCCATGAAGAACTTGATCGCGCCTTCGCCCCACCAGCCGGCATTGTTGACGCCCCAGGCCATGTAGGTGCCGACATACTGGCCCCGGCCCTTGATGCCGTCGATGATGGTGTAGTCGGTGCCGAAGGGCAGCGGATTGGTGCGGCGGAATTTTGCGTGGAAGTAGGCCGCGTCCTCCGGCACCTCGGTGAGGGTATAGTTGACCTGGTAGTAGATGATGCCGTGGTTGTCGGGATCGGTGTTCTCGATCTCGATGCGCGCGGCCTTGCGGAACGGCATCTCCCAGTAGCAGTTGAAGGCGCGGCCGGGGTTCACGCAGACGGCGAGCGAGTTGATCTGGGCGAACTGGCCCCAGCCCGAGCAGAAGAAATCGCCGAGCGGGGATTCGACCGAGGGGTGCTCCTGGCCATCCCACCACATGCGGATGATGAGGCTGCGCCAGCGCAGGTTCGCCGTGGTCAGCCAGATCTGCTGGATGGCGCCCATGCCCTCGATGTCGGCGATGACGCGCGTCTCGCCCGGCTCGATGCGGATCGAGGGCGAGACTTTCCAGCCGAGGCCTGAGCCATCGTGGCCGAGCCCGCGGGCATGGATGGCCCCGGTGCCTTCGGTCGCCATGCCGCCGCGGCCCTTGGCGCCATCGAAGTTCTCGGGCGAGATCGAGCGGGTCTTGGCCGGGCTCAGCCGGTAGAGGTTGGAGAGGTTGGAGCCGAGGCCATTGAAGGTGGTCATAAGTGCTTCCCCTTCGAGATGTTGGATTGATGCTGCCTCGCACGCGATGTCATCCCTGCGCAGGCAGGGATCCATCTTTCGGCTGGCGTGGGCGGAGGCATGGGTCCCGGCTTTCGCCGGGATGACATCCGGTGTGTGGGGCGAAGTCTTGCCCCGTCGTCAGGATCGCCCCAGCGCCGCCTGTTCGGAGGTGATGCGGTCGAAGAGCGGATCGAGTTCCATGTTCACGGGAGCGTTCGAGGCGAGGCGTTGCTTGAGGAAGCCGATCGACTCTTCCAGCACTTCGTCGAGGTCCTCGGAGCAGGTGAAATCGCCGGCGACGTGCTTGACCTTGGAATTGTCGAACAGGGCCGACCAGGTCTTGTCGCCGATCAGCGGGCCTTCCCAGGCCTTGTTGTAGGCGACCAGCGTATCGGAGGGGACGTGGACGATCTTCGGGGTCAGCCCGACGCCGCGGCCGATGGCCTGGTAGATATCGTCCCAGCTATAGGCGCGGTCCGAGGTGATGTGGAAGATCTCGCCGAGCGCGGCGGATTTGCCGAAGAGGTTGACGAAGGGCACGGCGAAATCCCGGGAGCGCGTGAGCGTCCAGGGCGAGGTGCCGTCACCGGCGACGATCACGGGTTTCCCCTGCTGCATGCGGCGGATGACGATGTCGCCCTCGCCCATCATGGTGGGAAGGCCGGTGCGGACGGTGTGGCTGGGGCGGACGATGGTCCAGGGGAGGTTCGCGGCGCCCTGCAGCAGCTTCTCGCAGGCGATCTTGGCCTGGCTGTAACCCCAGTAGGGGTTCACTGCCGGGGTCTGCTCGGTGATGATGTAGTGCTTGGCCGGCTTCTCGTAGACCGAGGCGGAGGAGATGTAGACGTAGTGCTTCGTCTTGCCGGCGAAGGTGGCGATGTCCTCGGCCATCTGCTCGGGCGTGAACACCATGAACTGGGCGACGACGTCGAACCCCATGTCGCCGAGCTTGCGGTAGCTCGCGGGGTCCTTCATGTCGCCGACGATCGAGGTGACGCCAGCCGGCAGCGCCACGTCGCGCTGGCCGCGGTTGAAGACGCTGACCTTGTGGCCCTGCGCAACCGCATACTCGACGCAGGGCAGCGAAATCTGTCCCGTACCGCCGACGAACAAGACATTCAGCGCCATCAATTCCTCCCAGCATGACTTTGCGCCGGGAGGTTAGTGCGCGAGGGCGCACCGGGGCAAGCCATTGAGTGCCCTTCCAAACTCGATGTCATCCCTGCGAAGGCAGGGATCCATGTTGCAGGTAGCGCGGGCGGCGAGTTGGATCCCGGCCTTCGCAGGGATGACAGCCGGTGCGTGGTGAGACAGAGAGCCTTAGTCTTTTCCTTTTTCGTACGGGGTGCCGAGCGCTGCCGGGGCGCCGCTGCGGCTTGCGGAAACGGCCAGCACGATGATGGTCAGGAGGTACGGCAGCATGATCAGGAACTGCAGCGGCACGCCGATCGGCAGGAGCTGCGCCCGTAGCTGCAGTGCTTCGGCGGCGCCAAAGAGCAGGGCCGCGACCAGCACGCCGAACGGGTGGCGGCGGCCGAGGATAAGGATGGCGAGCGCGATGTAGCCGCGGCCCGCGGTCATGTTGTCGAGGAAGACACCGGTGGCGCTGATCGAGAGGAAGGCGCCGCCCAGACCCGCGAGTGCGCCCGAGATGGCGACGGCGGCGTAGCGGATGGCGATGGGGTCGAGGCCGAGCGTTTCGGCGGCTTCGGGATGCTCGCCGACGGCCTTGATGTTGAGCCCGATGGTCGAGCGATGCATCACCAGCCAGCCGATCAGCACCAGCAGCAGCGACAGGTAGGTCAGCGGATCGTGCTGGAACAGCAGCGGGCCGACGACCGGGATATTGGCGAGCGGGCCGAAATCGATCGGAGCGAAGGGGGTGATGCGGGGCGAGGCCGTGCCTGAGCCGAAGGCAAGGCGGAAGAAGTAGGCGGAGACGCCGAGCATCAGCAGGTTGAAGGCGATGCCGACCACCACCTGGTTGGCGCGCAGCGTCACGGCATAGAAGGCGAGGCCGAGGCCGGCGATGGCGCCGATCATCAGCGCCACGGCGGTGCCGAGCCAGAGGTTCCCCGAGTAGTGCACGGTGATGAAGCCGACAAAGCAGCCGATCAGCATCATGCCTTCGAGGCCGATGTTGAGGACGCCCGACTTCTCGGCGAACATGCCGCCGAGGGCGGCGAGGAGGATGGGGATCGAGAGCCGCACGCTGGCAGCGAGGAAGCCGGCAAAAACCGGATCGGCGAGGAAGTCCATCGCGTCAGGCCTCCTTCCGGCGCTTCGCGAGGAGGCGCGGCAGGGCGTTCTGGGCAAGGAGCAGCAAGACGACGAGGGCCTGGATCACGGTGGTGAGCGCGCTCGGCACGCCGGCAGCGGATTCCATTGTGGTCGAGCCGATCTGCAGCGCGGCGAACAGCACGGCGGCGGCGAGGACGCCGAGCGGATTGGTCTGGCCGAGCAGCGCGACGATGATGGCGGTGTAGCCGAAGCCGGGCGAGAGGTTCTCGATCATACGGCGCTGCACGCCCGCGACTTCGGAGAAGCCGGCAAGGCCGGCGAGGGCGCCGCAGATGAGGAAGCCGGTCCAGAGCGCCGCCTTGACGTTCATGCCGGTGTTCTCGGCGGCGCGCTGGTTGTGGCCGACAGCGCGGAGCTTGAAGCCGGCGACCGAGCGCCAGAGGAAGACCTGTGCGAGGATGGCGATGACGATGACGATCAGCAGCCCGGCATGGAGGCGGGTGCCTTCGAGGATGGTCGGCAGGCGCGCCTCAGTCGCGAGGCGGGCGGTGCGGGCGAGGGGCGATCCGGGTTCCTGCAGCGGGCCGTGCAGCAGGTAGCCGACGAAATAGATGGCGACGTAGTTGAGCATGATGGTGGTGATCAGCTCGTCGGCGCGGAGCTTCAGCTTCAAGACGCCGGCAATGCCGGACCAGAGGGCTCCGGCCAGAGCGGCAGCGAGGCCCATGGCGGGCAGGACCAGCCATTGCGGCTGGCCGGAGAGCTGCAAGCCCATCCAGGCGGCGGCGATGCCGCCGATGAAGAGCTGGCCCTCGGCGCCGACATTGAACACGCCGGCCCGGAAGGCGAGCGCGATGCCGATGCCGCAGAGCGCCAGCGGCACGGTGCGGATGGCGGTTTCGGCGAGACCGTTGGTGCTGCCGAGCGAGGCTTCGAACAGGCTCCAGTAGGCGTGGACCGGATCGCGGCCGATCAGGGCGATGAGGATGGCGCCGATGGCGAAGGCGGCGACGACGCAGGCAAGACCCGAAAGGACCGAGCGCGGGAGGAGGTAGCGGCGAACGAGGGAGGCTGCGGCCTCGGACGGGGTCTCGGTCATGCCGTGCGCCCCGCCATCATCAGCCCGAGTTGCTCGACATCGAATGTTTCGCGCGTGACCACGCCGGTGACCTGACCCTTGAACAGCACGACGATGCGATCGGCCAGCGCCAGAACCTCGTCGAGCTCGGTGGAAACGAGCAGCACGGCGGCGCCGGCGGCGCGGCGCTCGAGCAGCCTGGAATGGAGGAAGGCGGTGGCGCCGATGTCGAGGCCGCGGGTCGGCTGCACGGCGACGATCAGGCGCGGATCGCGGCTTAGGGCCCGGCCGAGCACGACCTTCTGCTGGTTGCCGCCCGAGAGCGAGCCGATGGTCTGGTCGATGCTGCCGAGGCGGACGTCGAAATCGCGCACGAGGTCGGCGGCGAAGCGCCGGGTTTCGCCGAGGTTGCGCATGCCGAAACGGGCGAAGCGCGGCTTGCCGGCATCCTCGGCGACGGCGTTGTCGGTGACCGACATCTTTTCGAAGATAGCGGTGCGGTGCCGGTCTTCCGGAACGTGGGCGAGGCCGGCGGCGATGCGCTTCGCCACCGGGGCAGCGGTGAGATCGGCGCCGTCGATGCGGACTGTGCCGCTATCGGGGCGGATGAGCCCGACGATGGCTTCGGCGAGTTCCTGCTGGCCGTTGCCATCGACACCGGCAATGGCGACGATCTCGCCCGCGCCGACGGAGAAGTCGACATTGTCGAGGCGGCGGACGCCGCGGCTGTCGGCGTAGCCGAGGCTTTCGACCTCCAGCACCGGGCGGCCGGCCTGCGGCTTGCCTTCGAGATGGGGCAGGGTGACGTCGCCACCGACCATCATGCGGGCGATGGCGCGGGGCTCGGTGGTCTTCGTCTCGAGCGTGCCGGCGACCTTGCCGCGACGGAGCACGGTGATGCGGTCGGTGACGGCCATCACCTCGTTGAGCTTGTGCGAGATGAAGACGATCGCGGTGCCGGCTTCGGCGAGTGAGCGCAGCACCGGAAAGAGGGCCGCCGCTTCCTGCGGGGTCAGCACGGCGGTGGGCTCGTCGAGCACGAGGATGCGGGCGCCGCGATAGAGCGCCTTGACGATCTCGACGCGCTGCTGGCTGGCGACCGACAGGTCGCCGGCTCTGGCGCGAGCATTGACGGCGAGGCCGTAGCGGGCGCCGAGCGCATCGATCTCGTCAGCGAGCTTGTCGAGGCGCGGGAACCAGGTGCGGACCTCCTTGAGGCCCAGCGCGATGTTTTCGGCGACGGTGAGGGTAGGGACCAGCATGAAGTGCTGGTGCACCATGCCGATGCCGAGGCGGCGGGCCTCGAGCGGTCCGTCGATGCGGACGGGCTTGCCGTCGATCTCGATGGCGCCGGCGGCGGGCTGGAGCAGGCCGGCGAGGACGCGCATGAGCGTCGTCTTGCCGGCGCCGTTCTCGCCGAGCAGAGCATGGATTTCGCCACGCTCGACGGCGAAGCTGACATCGTCATTGGCGACGACCGGGCCGAAGGCGACGCGGATGTTCCGCATCGCCACCGCCGGTGCGGTGATTGGTCCGGCCGTCAACTCGGCTTACTGCACTTCGGTCGTATCGAGCGGAACCTCGAAGGTGCCGGCCTTGATGGCGGCGATCTTCTCCTCGACGGCCTTCAGCACGGCGGGATCGACATTGCTGTCGAGGCCGTGGAAATCGGCGAGACCGACCGAGCCGGCAGCAACGCCCATCGACCAGTTCTCGGACTTCCAGGTGCCGTCCTGAACGGCCTTGCCGACGGCGGTGACCAGCGGGCCGAGGTCCCAAGTGACGCTGGTGAGGACGTTCTGCGGGCCGAGGTGGTTCTGGTCGGTCATGGCGCCGAGGGCGAAGACGTTGCGGGCGATGGCCGCGTCGATGACGCCGACACCCTGGGCGCTCAAGACGTCTGCACCCTGCTCGACCTGGGCGATGGCGGCTTCCTTGGCCTTCGGCGGATCGAACCACGAGCCGATGAAGGTGTGCAGCACCTTGGCGTCCGGGTTCACTTCCTTGGCGCCGGCTTCATAGGCGTGGAGGTTGGCCAGCATGTTCGGGGCAGGCATGCCACCGACCCAGCCGACCGAACCGGTCTTCGACGTCCCGGCGGCGAGCATGCCGGCGAGGTAGGCGCCTTGGTAGTCCGGGTTGGAATAGGTGCCGAGGTTCGACGCCAGCGAGGCGGCGGTGCCGGCCATGAAGGTGGTGTCCGGGAACTCCTCGGCAGCGTTGAGCGCGGCGTCGCCGAACGAGAAGCTGTGGGCGAAGATCAGGTTGAAGCCGCGGCCGGCGAAATCGCGCAGCAGGCGCTCGGCATCGGCGTCGGAAACGTTCTCGACATAGGCGGTCTCGACGCCTAGCGCCTGGGCAGCGGCCTGGAGGCCGTTATAGCCGACCGAGTTCCAGTCGTTGTCGGTGATCGGGCCGGGCAGGATCATCGCGATCTTGAGATCGGCGGCGAGGGCAGGGGTTGCGAGCGCGGTCGAAGCGACGAGCAGCGCGGCCACCTGCGCGAAGCGCCGGCGGGATAGTGACGTGAACAAAGCCATGGTTCTCTCCTGTTGCTGCGCTCGCGGAAGGGCTGCAACTCCCACCTGCCGCCGCCCTTACATTCGGGACACGAACGCTCGCCGGACTCTTAGCTTTGACATCGTTATCGTCAATGCTCACTAAGCCGTGTGCGGCAATGCGGCCCATGCAGGCCTTGCTCCCCGCGCCTCCGGCCAGTGGTCGATCTTAGGTAGTTCTACTGCATGTAGCGGTGCCGAATTGCGCTAACACGTTCCGAATATCGATGGGCTCGGCGAAATGTTCGGAATCGACATGGTCAACTATCTCTGGTGCGTCGTCGGCATCGTCATCAGCGTGCTGCTGCCGATCGGATGGGAAGCGGTTCGCCGATACTTCCCAACGTCGCAGCCCAAGGGGATGGATACGGTGCTGCCGTCGATCTGGGCGGTGGTGAAACCTTACGCGATCCTTGGCCTGGTTTCCGCGCTGACGGCGATCCTGCTGCTGGCCTTCGTCGGTGATGCCATTGTCGATTGGCGGGCAGCGCTGCTGGCCGGCTACGCCTGGGACTCCACCCTGCAGAAACTCGCGAAATAGGGGAGCGTGCAATGGCACAGGACGTGGACAAGCTCATTGTCGTCAACCGGCCGGGAATGCTCGCGAAATATGGCGCGGCTGGCGCGGCAGAGGTCGAAAAGGCAGTGAAGCGGCTCGTTGCGGCAGACGGGCGCCGGGGCCTGGTCGCGGTGGTCGTCGATATCGCCGATGCGGTCGAGATGACGAAGCATGGGGGCCGGCCAATCATCAGCAGCAAGGATCAGCCAGGCGCGAAGCGGGCGGTCGATGCGCTCGATGCGTCCATCTCTCCCGACTACATCATGCTGCTGGATGGACCGGATGTGATCCCGCATATCACGCTCGACGCCATACCGGGGCTGCATGACGGCGACACCACCATCGACAGCGATCTGCCCTACGCCTCACCTGCCGGCTATAGCCGCGTGCCGTCGCGCTTCCTTGCGGTGACCCGAGTGGTGGGCCGGTTGCCGATGACGCAGGGCAGCAAGGACGCCAAGGCGTTCGTGGCACTCATCGATCGCTGCGCAACGCATCAGCCGGTGCAGCAGTCGGAGTTCCGGAAATACTTTGCTGCCTCAGCCCAGGTTTGGGACATCTCGACGCGCCTCAGCCTCAGCGCGGTCTTCGGCCAGCATGACGACCTGCAGCTGTCGCCACCGTCCGGCCACCCGGGGATCGACACCAACCTCGGCCGGCTTGCGCATTTCATCAATTGCCACGGTGCGGCCGGTGACCCGCAGTTCTATGGGCAGCAGGGGGACACGTATCCCGTGGCGATGCACAGCACGAAGACCCGACCCAAGGTGAAACTGGGTGCCGTGGTGGCAGCGGAGTGTTGTTTTGGAGCCGAGCTATACGATCACGGAATGCTGCGGACCGCGCAGCCGCTCTGCATGGCCTACCTGCTGAACGGGGCAGCGGCGTTCCTGGGCAGCACGACGATCGCCTACGGGCCAGCCGACTCCAATGCGCAGGCGGATCTCATCACCCAGTACTTCATGGACGCCGTGCTGAACGGCGCCTCCAGCGGCCGCGCCCTGCTCAAGGCGCGGCAGGATCTCATCCGCAAGGCCTCGATGTCGGGGGCCACCAATCTCAAGACACTGGTGCAGTTCGTGCTTTACGGGGATCCGTCGCTGGTGCTCGTCGACGTGCCGAACGAAGACCGGGCTCCGGAGCTTGCCATTGTCGAGCAGGCGGGCGGCGGCGGCAAGCTGGCGGGGTCACCGGATGGCCGTAGCATGCGCAAGCAGCGGCGCATCGAAGCGGTGAGCGACGGTAAAGCGCTGGCGGAATCGGCTGCCAAGCCCGGGGCACGGCTCGACAAGAACGGCACGGCGCTGCGCCGGGTCAGCCAGCTGGCGAAGCAGCATGGGTTCAGCGTGAAGCCGGAGGCCTTCGAGGTGACCGGCGGGGCCAAGTACCGCGCCGCATCCAAGGCGTTGGACCGGCAGCAGCGCGTCGTGGTATTTACCGAGAGACAGAAGTCGGAATGGTCCGGCCCTGCATATCGCGTGATGGTGGCTCATCTGCTTGATGACGGCATCACCGCGGTGGAGATCTCGGACAGCCGGTAGTCATGCAGGCACATGAGGTCGAGGTGAACGGCCGGGTCTCGCGCGAGGCCGTGGACCAGTTCTCGAAGAGCGCGCGCGATGCGTTGGTGCTGCGGACGGCTGGCGGCGAGCGCTATGTCCTCCGCCGCCAGGGCGCGCCGGCCTTCGGCGACACCTCGCTCGACCATCTGCAAGACCATGAAGTCAGGGCGCAGGGCGTGCTGCTCGATCAGCTGCTGATCGTCAGCGACTGGACCGTGCTCGACTGAAGCTTACGGCCGCTTGACGTTGCGGATGGCGCCGGCCTGCGGGTCGTACCCGCGGGCGGCGAGCAGGAACGCGACGATCGTGACCCCCACGACCACGCCGAGCGAGAGCCAGTCCATCTTGCCGTAGGCGGCAAAGCGGATCAGCTCGACGGCGTAGGTGAAGGGGTTTGCCTGGCTCAGCCACCAGATGATGTCGGCGCCGGACTCGCGCAGCTTCCACAGCGGATAGAGCGCGGAGGAGATGAAGAACATCGGGAAGACGACGAAGTTCATCATGCCGGCGAAGTTCTCGATCTGCGGGGTGTAGACCGAGACGAGAAGGCCGATCGAGCCGAGCATCAGACCGGTGAGGACGACGCCGGGGAGGACGTAGACAAAGCCCCAGTCCGGAAAGCCGAAGCCGACAAGACGGGCGACGAGGAGGAAGGCGTAGACCTGGATGATCGACAGGGCCGTCGCGGCAGCGATCTTCGAGAACAGCAGGAAGTAGCGCGGCAGCGGCGTTACCAGCATCGAGCGCATGACACCGGCTTCGCGGTCATAGACCATCGACAGGGCCGATTGCATGCACTGGAAGAGGATCACCACGCCGATGAGGCCGGGCAGGACGTATTCCTGGTAGGGCACGTAGGTGGTGTAGGGCGGCACGATCGAGACGCCGAGAATGTCGTGCAGGCCCGCCGCGAAGACGATGAGCCAGAGCGCCGGGCGGACGATGGCCGAGATCAGCCGCTCCGTCTGGCGCAGGAATTTTGCGATTTCGCGACGCGTGATGGCCGAAAAGCCGAGCCAGTAGGTTACGGCGCTTTGCACTTGCTCTCCGGTTCATCGACACCGAGCGTGTCGAGTTCATTGGTCTGGTGCAGGAACTCGGGGAAGGGGGCCGCTTCGGTGATGGCGTTCGAGGTGGCGAGAACCGTGGGCATGCGCAACTGGCCATCCCACGGCCGGAAGTTCATGCGATAGCCCTTGCTGCCATCGATGTTGAAGCGGCTGCCGCGCATGTAGTCGTAGATCTTCTGCGGATCGTCCGAGCGCGCCTTGGCATAGGCGGTAGCGATGGACTTCGCCGCGATCCAGGTCGACCAGTCGGGGCCGGACATGAAGCGGCCGCCATCGGCGAGGCGCTGGAAGCGCAGCGTCACCTGGGTGGCGCCGTCGCGGTCCCAAGACCAGTGCCACTCCGAAGCGGTGAGGCCGGTGGAGCCGATCACGGGACGGGCAAGCTGGGTCGCATAGTTGAGGTAGCGGGCATATTCGCCGAGGCTGTCGGCGATGAAGACGACGTCGTAGTCGACGCCGCCGGTCACCAGCATGGTGTTGTTCGCTTCGCGATTGGCCGGATCGGTGGAGGTGGTGAACTCGCGGCGGTCACGGATATCGAGGCGCAGGCGCTTGGCCGAGGCTTCGAAGGCGTCGGCGATTTCCTTGTCGCGCGGCTCCTTGCCGACCAGCATCAGCACCTTGGTCCAGTTCCGGTGGCGCAGGAACTGCGTGTAGGTGTCGGCGATCATGCGATCGGACGCGCCGGTGTGGACGAGGTTGGGCTGGCAGAGGTCGCGTAGCGCGTCCTGCGGAGCGGTGGCGTTGACGAGGGTGATCGGCAGGGCGGCCGAGGCTGTCGCCACCTGCGACACGATATCGCCGGGCAGGTCGAGGATCACGAAACGTTCGCCGGCGGCGGCCATGGCCGCCACCTTGGCAGCGGCATCGGCGGCATCGGTCGCCAGCTGCTCGTCGAGCGTCAGGGCGACACCGGCGGCGTCGGTGACGATCTTGAGGTCGTCCATGCCGAGGCGCGCGCCTTCGACGGGATTGAGGGCCGGCGAAATCTCGATGCGGGTATAGGCGACCTCCGGGTGATAGCGGAGGTCGTCCTTGAGCCCCAGGTAGCCGACCTTGGCGTCGGCTGCGTTGGCGGCGCCGCTCAGGAG
>JAEWLC010000098.1 GCA_023393475.1 Pseudomonadota bacterium | reverse complement strand
CGGCTGTGCTGGTCAAGACCGCGCTGCACCTCCACAACAACATGGCGACCTTCGCCAGTGCCGGTATCAGCGACAAGGGCTGAGCCCTACTTCGCCTGCAGCTCGTAGACCTGCGCCACCATCTCGTTGAGCGCCGCGTCGGCTTCCTTGCCGGGCAGGTTGGTGACCGCCGCGATGGTGATGCCGGTCTCCTTGTCGACGAAGATCTTGGCCAGGTTCATGCCGTTCGAGCCGTTGTGCGTGAGCACCGGATGGCCCGTCCAGTCGAAGTTCACGATCCCCCAGCCGAACGCATACTCGCCTTCGCCCGGCGTGCCCGGCGGCGGGTTGGGCAGCGGCGGCGTCTTCACATGCGGCCGGTGGATCTCGGCCAGCGTCTCCGGCTTGACGATCTCAGGCGAGACCCCGCCCTGCGCGTTCCAGTCGCCCCAGCGGGCGAAATCGACCACCGACATATGCGCATCGCCGGCCGGCGCGACGACCGGGGGCACCTGCGACGGCGGCCCCCACGGGATCGGCGTGAACGTGCCGTCCGGGTTGATCCGGTGCCCGACGGCGGCATCGTAGAGCCCCGTTGTCACCTGCGGTCCGAGGCCTGCGGACTGGAGGTCGAGCGGCTGGAAGATGATCTCCTGGATCAGCTGTTCCCACGGCTTGCCGGCAACCTTCTCGATCATCGCACCGGCGATCAGGTATCCGAAATTGGCGTACTGGAACGGCGAGCCCTCCGGCACCTTCGGCTCCATGTCCTTCAGCGCCTCGATTGCCTTGATGCGCAGAGTATCCGGGTTGTCCTCCAGCGCATCGGTGCTGAAGTAGAGCTTGACCATCTCTTCGGTGTCGCTCGGGATGCCGCTCGAATGGGAGAGCAACTGGGTCAGCGTGATCGCCGAGAGGGCAGGGCTCATTCCCTCGATCGTGTCGCCCAGCACTTCCCCCACCGTGCTGTCCCAGCGCAACGCGCCCTGGTCGACAAACACCCCGGCAATGGTCGCCGTCATGGCTTTGGTGTCCGAGCCGATATGGAAGCGGTCCTCCACCGTCGCCGGAATATCTTGGCCGAGAATGCGCGTTCCCGCCGCGCCGGTCGCGACGATCTCGCCGCTCTTCATCACCACCGTTGCCAGCGCCGGCAGGTTGTGCTTGGCGCGAATGGTCTCCACCAACTCCGAGACATCGTCCGCCGCATAGGCAGTAAGGCAGCTTGCAAGAACAAGCGCCGAAACGCCCGCCAGCTTCACTAATCTGTTCACCGGAAACTCCTGAGCAATAGCAATTGTAAAAGTGAGCCCGCCGATACTTGGCGTAGCATCCGGTTGATGGCCGCGAAAGCCGATCAACCGCCTTTGATTCCAACTGAATTTGCGGAGCACAGATTTCGCTGCCGGGCCGGATCGGCGGTTACCCGATCTCCACCCACTGCCGCTCCCGGCTCGAGCGCAGGGCTGCATCCATCACGGTCTGCACCGCCAGCCCGGCGTCGAAGCCCGGCTCGGGCCGGAACCCGCCCTGGATCGCGTCGATGAAATGCCGCGCCCCGGCGGAGGCGCCAAGGAACGGTGCCATGAAGTCGTCGCGCGGCATCGCCCCGTAGAGCGCGTCCGGCACGACGACTGTCTCGGTCGCCCCGCCGCGACGGGTCGCGGTGAAGCGGAGGCCGTTGCGCGGACCGAGCACGGTATGCTCGACCTCGATGCTGCCGTCCTCGCCATCGATGCTGGCGGAGATCACACAGGCGCAATCCTGGTGCCCGAGCGTCGTGACATCGATCACCCCCTGCGCCCCCGAGCCGAAGCGCAGGATCATGTGCGCGGTGTCGTTGGCGGGCTTAGCCATGTCGCGTTCGATCATCACCGGCGCGTCCGCGAGAACCGAGCTGATCGGGCCCATCAGCCACTGCGCCATGTGGATCATGTGCGACCCGAGATCGCCGAGCACGCCGGTGGCGCGGCTCGCGTCGAGCCGCCACTGGTAATCCGCGCTCGGTCCCTTTCCGCCATTGAACCTGAACTGGGCGCGCAGGGGCCGGCCGACGAAGTTGTCGCCAATCATCGCCTTGAGATGCTGGAAGTGCGGCTGCCAGTGCCAGGTGAAATGCGTGAGGTGCTTGATCCCCGCCCCATCCGCCCGCGCCAGCATCTCCGCCGCGTCGCCCCCCGCCAGCGCCATCGGCTTTTCACAGAGGACATGGAGGCCAGCATCGATCGCCGCCAGCGTCATTTCCCGGTGCATGTCGTCGGGCGTCGCGATCACCACGGCTTCGATGCCGCTCTTTAGCAGCTCGGGATAGGCGGTGAACGCCTTGGGGATGCCGTGATGTTCGGCCAGCGCCGCCGTCCGCTCGCCATTGCGGCCGCAGATCGCGACGATTTCCGCGCCGGGATGGGACTTGAGCGAAGGCAGGAACATGAGTTCGGTCCACCAGCTCGTGCCGATGATCCCGACCTTGACGCGCTCAGACATTGCGACCTCCGGTCGACAATGCCCCCCGCACCGCTTCTACCGGTCTTCGGATCGTCTTTCCATACTGGATTTCGTCATCCGCAAGACTTCCCCGGCACGGAATCGACCTGAGATCGCCATTTTCACTATCGGGCCGGCTCTTTAGTGACTGCGCGTGACGATGGGAAGAAGTGCTGGACCGATCCGATCGGCCGCTGCTATGAAAATGGTGGGGGCATGATGAATAGAATAGCTGTAATTGCGCTGTTCGCAGTCATACTTGGTGTGACGGGCATCGTTGTTGCCGGGCCCAAGATGAGGGCCATTGCCGAGCAGGTGGGCTGGATCGATCCATGCCGTGCTGGCCTGACGCGGCAGGTCATCGACGTCGATGGGCACCAGCAGTTTGCCTGCATGCGCGTCGCCACCACTCCCGGACGCCCCCTGCTCGTCGCGCTGCACCAGTGGAGCAGCGACTACCGCGAGTCGAACGAAGCCGTCGTGCAATACGCCATCGCGCGGGACCTGAACTACGTGACGCCGGATGCCGGCGGTCCCAACAACACGCCCGAAGCCTGCGGCAGCGATGCCGCGGTCGCCGCCATCGACCGGGCCATCAGCGACCTCCGCGCCAAAGGCGATGCAGCCGACGCGCCGGTGGTCGTCATCGGCCAGTCGGGGGGCGGCTACGCGGCGCTCAACCACCTGATGCGGGGCCAGTTCAAGGCCGCCTACTACTCGACCTGGGTGCCCATCACCGACCTCAGCCGGTGGTACCGGCAGTCACGGAACCGCGGCATCAAATACGCCGATGACATCGCCAACTGCACCGGCCTCGATCCGGCGGAACTGCAGCACCGCTCTCCGCTGAGCTACGCGGCGTCGGGCATTCCGGCTGGCACCCGCGTGCTGGTCGCGGCCGGCATCAACGATGGGCACGGCTCGCTGTCCGTCCCGATAAGCCACAGCCTCGATTTCTTCGACGCCATCGCCGCCGGGGAAGGGACGCCACAGATCCCCACCGAGGTGCGAACCGCGCTCCTGACCATCGACTATGACGAGGTCGAAAAGGACAATGAGGTCGAGGTGATCTACCGCAACTCGAGCGGCCCGCTCGACCTGCTCGTATTCGTGGGTGGGCACGACTTCCTTGTACGTGCCGCGCTGGCGCGGATCACGACCGTGCTCGAGGCGTCCTGACGCCGCTCGTCAGCCGGCTTCCGAGTAGATCCTCAGCCGCGACTGCTTCTCCACCACCGGCGCCAGCGCGTCCATGACGCGGGCCCGCGGGAAGGTGGCGATGACTTCGGTGCCGAAGCGGAGTTTCGAGAACAGGTCGAACCGGCCCTGATGCAGGTCCATGATGCGCTGGACGATCGGAAGTCCGAGCCCGGCGCCCTGTTCGGCGCTCTTCTGCGCCAGCGAGCCCTGGCCGAACGAGGAGAGCACCGTGGCGATCTCGTTCTCGGGAATGCCGGGACCGTTGTCGCGCACGCTGAGCAGCTGGCCGCCATCGCCCGAGCGGGTCACCATCAGGTGCACCTTGCCGGCCTGCGGCGTGAACTTGATGGCGTTGGAGAGGAGGTTCAGCACCACCTGACGGATCGCGCGCTCGTCGCCCCAGAGCTTCGGCAGGTTGCTGGCATAGCTGACGGTGAACTCGATGCCCTTGCTCTTGGCGCGGATCTCGACCATGCGCCGGCAATCCTCGGCGATATCGACAAGCGACACCGCCTCCTCGTTCAGCTCGTACTTACCGGCTTCGATGCGGCTGAGGTCGAGCAGTTCGTTGATGAGGTTGAGCAGGTGCTGGCCCGAGCTATGGATATCGCCGGCATATTCCTTGTACTGGGGCACGGCATGCGCCCCGAGCAGCTCCGATTGCAGCACCTCCGAAAAGCCGATGATGGCGTTGAGCGGGGTGCGCAGCTCGTGGCTCATCGTCGCGAGGAACTGCGACTTGGCGACATTGGCCTGCTCGGCATGGCGCCGCGCCTCGTCGCTCATCTCGCGCGCTTCCTCGAGCTCGTTGATCAGCGCGTCCTTCTCGAACTGGTGCTCGATGGTCTCGAGTTCCGAGCCATGCAGCTGGCGCGCGACATAGACAAAGAAGATCTCGCCGCCGATTACCATGGCCGCCAGCGCCCAGTTGAGCGTGCCGCCGGCAAGGATCAGGCTCACGGTCACCGCCGCCGCCGGGGGCAGGGTGCTGGCCAGCGTCGCCGCCGGCAGCGTACGGGTCAGCACGGCATTGGCGGCAATGCCGACCAGCGCCATGGCGAACATCACGACCAGCAGCGGCACCTGGTCGGCCGGCAGCAGCCACAACAGCGAGAGCAGCGACCAGCAGACGCCGTTCACCGCCTCGGCCGCAACGAAGCTCGCCGTCCAGCGCGCCGCATTGAACCGGGCCGGGGGCTCGCCCTTGAAGCGCCGGCACAGCAGCACGACGACAAGGTTGGCGACGATCACCAGCGCCGCCCAGCCGGCCGCCGCAATCGGCGAGACCCAGAGGCTCGCCAGCAGAGCGAGGATCAGCACCAGCGCCGGCACTGCGAGCAGGCCGCTCAGCCGCGAATTGGCATATTCGTCGATGAGTTCGAAATCGTAGGAGGCCCGGGTGCCCGAGCTCGAAGTGAGTCGCTGCCGGGCATCATCCACGGCGCGTTGCGAGTTGCGACGAAGCTCGCGGCCCATATGGGCGCGCACGTCTTCTCCGTGCATCGCGGGCTTCAAGGACATTACTCGCGTACTCAACTAACTACCTGCACGAGCAGAAAACGCGCTCGCTACGCTTGCGCAAAAACCTACGCTTGGCATGGTTAAGTTTGGGTGAAACCGGGGAGCCGCGATTGTCGAAAAGCGATGGCAGACGACCACGGCCACCCGCCATCGATCCGGTCATGCCGGCATGGGCCAATGGCCGCCGTAACCCGATTGCCCGGCGCAGCCGGATCAACTGGGGCACCTGGCTGGTCGTTCTCCTGCTGCTCGCCGCGCTTGGCATATATGCGGCCTTGCCGGAGGCGCCGTTCTCGCTGGGCGACGCACCGCTCGCCGGCCCCGTCGAGCGCGTCGCCGACGGCGATACGATCGAAATCGCTGGGCAGCGCATCCGCCTCACCGGGCTCGATGCGCCCGAGTGGAACCAGACCTGCAGCCGCTCCGACGGCGCGGACTGGAACTGCGGTCGTGCAGCTAACGAGCGGATGCGCGAGTTGACCAGAGGCAAGACGATCTCGTGCGCCGGCGAGGGGCACGACCGCTACGGCCGATTGCTGGCCACCTGCCGGGTAGGCGGCGCCGATATCGCCGAAGCAATGGTCCGCGACGGCCTCGCCGTCGCCTCCGGCAGCTACCTGCGGGCCGAATCCGAGGCCCGCAAGGCTCGTCGCGGCATCTGGCAGGGCCGCTTTGATCGCCCGGCTGACTGGCGTACCGCAAAGGCTGGCGAACCGGGCGGAAATCCAAGCCGTTTCGAGCGTTTTCTGGCCTGGCTGGCAGGCCTGTTCTCCAGTTGACAGCCAGAAGATATTTGCGTCATATGCCGCCTTCTCTGTGCATCTTTGCGCTGGGGCGCGCAATTTGCGGCAATCGCGCAATCTGATTTCTGGGAGCTGCTATCGCTTTGGACAAGATCGACCGCAAGATTCTGGCGCTCCTGCAGAAGGACGCAACCACTCCTGTTGCCGAAATTGGTCGCAAGGTTGGCCTCTCCACCACGCCGTGCTGGCGCCGAATCCAGAAGATGGAAGAGGACGGGATCATCAAGGCACGCGTCGCCGTGCTCGACCCCGCCAAGATCAATGCCGGCGTGACCGTGTTCGTCTCGGTGCGCACCAACGAGCATAACGAAGCCTGGATGCGGAAATTCGCCGCAGTGGTCGAGGACTTCACCGAGGTGGTGGAGTTCTACCGCATGAGCGGCGAGGTGGATTACCTGCTGCGCGTCGTGGTGCCTGACATCGGCGCCTACGATTCCTTCTACAAGAAGCTGATCAGCAAGATCGCGCTGACCGACGTCAGCTCGTCCTTCGCCATGGGCCAGATCAAGTACACCACCGCCCTGCCGCTCGAGTTCGCCATCGTCACCGACGACGACAAGTAGCATGGCCGTCACGCGGGAAAGGCTGCGCGAGCTCGTGGGGCTCGACGAGCCGCCGGTGGCGCTGCAGTCGAGCCGGACCGAAAGCCGCGGCGATTTCGTCGTCGAGCACCTGACGCTGAGCCTTGGCGGTGCCGAAGTGCGCGGCATCGTCACGCGGCCGGCCAATGCCACCGGCCGGTTGCCGGCGATCCTCTACGGACATTCGCATGGCGGCCTCTATCACATCGGCGCCGACGAACTGCTGGATGGCCGCGAATACCTGCTCGATCCGCCCGGCCCGGCCTTCGCCCGGGCGGGCTACGTCACCCTCTGCATCGACATGCCGGTCTTCGGTACCCGCGCGACCGTCTCCGAGGCCTACGCGTCGAAGGCGCTGCTCTGGTACGGCAAGGGCTTGTTCGGGCAGATGCTCTGCGATCACTCCGCCGCGCTCACCTATCTCGCCTCGCGCCCCGATGTGGATCCCGCCCGTATCGGCGCCTTAGGCATCTCCATGGGCTGTACGCTCAGCTACTGGCTGGCGGCCATGGATGAGCGCATCGCGGCCGTGGCGCATCTCTGTTGCTTTGCGGACCTGCGGACCATGATCGAGCTTGGCGCCCATGATGGTCATGGGGTCTATCTGGTCGTGCCGGGCCTCCTGAGCGAGGCCGATGCCGGGGCGATCGGCGCGCTGGTCGCGCCGCGCCCGCAACTGATCTGTATCGGCGAGGCCGACGCCCTGACGCCGCCGCTGGCGGTCGAACGGGCCTGGGCCGAGACCAGCGCCGCGTATGCAGGAGTAGCGGACCGGCTGGAGCGCGTCTCAGAGCCCGGAGTCGGGCATCGCGAGACGGAGCGCATGCGCGCGGCGACCCTCGCCTTCTTCTCCCGCTATCTCGGCTAGCGCCCAGCGATACCCGTCGCCCCGTCGTCGTGAACCACGAAACGAACGCCTGATCGGGTGAACGCCTCGCGGATGGCGTCGAGGTTCTCATCGCGGACTGCCCGCGGTCCGGGCATTTCCACCCGCCGCACCGTCGAAAAGGATACGCCCGCCTTCGCCGCCAGCTGCATCGCCGTCCAGCCGAGATAGGCGCGTGCGGCCCGGACCTGGGCATGGGTCAGGCCTGCATCCTCGCGGACCACGCTCGCAGTCCTGTCGGTCACGTCGATGCAGATGCCGCTGGCGCCGAGCAGCGTCCCGTGCCCATCCCGAACGGCACGGCCGTGAAGCCGCACGCGACGAACAACCCCGTCTGCCCGCACGACGCGGAAGACGCGGTCGTCCAGCCACTCGCTGGCCAGCGCCATGCCCCAGTCCGGTACCGACGCGAGGTCATCCGGATGCACCAGCCTTCGGCACGATTCCAGCGTCGGCGTGATCGCGTGCGGCAGGTATCCGGCGAGCCGGTACAGCCCCGCCGACCACTCTACGCGGTTCTGCCCTGCCTCCCAGCTCCAGCTTCCGATGCTGCCCCGGTCCTCAGCCCGGGCAAGCGTCTCTCTGTTGCGCTGCGTCACTTCCTGTTCGGTCACGAGTTCGTCGCCTCCGGATCGGCCCCAATAGAGTGCACAGGTGTGCTGGTTGGACATCTGTCCTCGCAGCCGTCTCCCTCCACGGCGACGGGTCGGCGGTCCGGCCACCCGTCGCCACGACTCCACAGCACATCGGCAAAGTTCAGTTTGATGCAGATCAACTCGAAGCGAGTTCTCGTCCCGCCCCGGATCGACTTTTGTCCCGCTCCGGCTATTGTGCCCGAAGCGGGCGGCTACGCCCCGCCGGCATGGAGGATGCCGGCAGCTCTGGAGGGGGCGTCATGCGGGAGGAATTCGATCACATCGTGATCGGAGGCGGAGCGTCCGGCTGTGTTGCCGCGGCGCGGTTGGTGACGGACGGCGACCGCCGCGTGCTGCTGCTCGAGGCGGGCTATTCGCACCACCATCCGCTGCTCGACATGCCGCCCGGCATCTTCAAGCTGATCAACGGCTCCAAATACATGACGTACCACCACACCGAGCCGCAGGAGCACCTGAAGGGCCGCGTGCACGACATCCCGCAGGGAAACGTGCTCGGCGGCGGCACCTCGGTCAATGCGCAGGTCTACATGCGCGGCCGGCCTTCGGACTACAACGAGTGGGACGAGATCCTGCGCGGCAACAATGACGGCGCCAGCTGGGACTGGAACACCGTCCTCGGGCATTTTCGACGCATCGAGGGCAACAATCGCATCGCCAACGACTACCACGGCAGCGACGGCCCGCTGCTCGTCTCCGACCCCGGCCATGTCGACGACGTGTCGCGCTGGTTCGTCCAGAGCGTGCAGCTCATGGGCGAGCCGCTCACCAACGACTTCAATGGCCCGACCCAGCGCGGCGTTGGCTTCTACCAGTTCATGAATCGCAAGGGTAAGCGCTCGAGCGCCGCCTACGCCTACGTCGAGCCGCTGAAGGACGATCCTCGGCTGACCGTCCGCCTCCGCGCCGCGGTGCAGCGCATCAACATCGAAAAGGGCAGGGCGGTCAGCGTCACCTACAAGGACGCGAGCGGCGTCGAGCACACCGTCCATTCGAAGGGCGACATCGTCCTCAGCGCAGGCGCGCTGGTTACCCCCAAGCTGCTGATGCTGTCGGGGCTCGGTCCCGCCGCGCACCTGCGCCAGCACAGTATCGACGTCATCGCCGACCTGCCGGGCGTCGGCCAGAACCTCATCGACCACCCCGAGGTCCCGGTCATCTCCGTCGCCAACGGTCCCTATGGCTACTACCGGCAGGGCGTCGGCTGGCGGATGCTGAAGAACGGGCTCAACTTCAAGCTGTTCGGCAACGGCCCGATCCTGTCGGCCGGCTTCGAGGCGGGGGCGTTCATCAATCCGCTCGATCGCGATGCCCCGCCATCGATCCAGGCCTTCTGCGTGCCGATCGTCTATCTCGACCGCGACCTGCTCAAGGTTTTCGACGATACCTACGGCGTCACCATCACCACCGTTCTGGTGAAGCCGAAGTCGCGCGGCTTTGTCGAGCTTCGGTCGGACAATCCGGGGGACATGCCCCGCGTTTCACCCCGACTTCTGGCCGATGCCGACGACATGAAGGTTATGGTCGCCGGCCAGCGCTTCTTCCGCGAAGTGCTGATGTCGGGCCCGCTCGGCAAGCGCGTCGAGAAGGTCATTGCCCCTGACGACCCCAATCCCAGCGATGAGATGATGGCCGACCACTGCCGCCGTTTCGTCAAGACCAACTACCACCCCGCAAGCACGGCCAGGATGGGCGCCGACGGCGACCCGATGGCGGTTCTCGACGCTCGCCTGCGCGTCCGGGGCATTGAAAACCTTAGGGTTTCCGACATGTCGGCGGTGCCCAATATCAACGCCGGCAACACCACGGCGCCGGCCATGATGCTGGGCGACCGCTGCGCCGATTTCATCCTCGGGCTCGATCGGCCCGAGCCGGGTGCAATTCACTGAGGGAGGAAAGAGTGACGGTCTTCGACCTGTTTCGACTGGACGGCAAGACGGCGCTGGTAACCGGCGCCACCCGCGGCATCGGCCTCGGCATAGTCGAAGCGCTGGCAGACGCCGGCGCCCACGTGATCCTCTCATCCAAGGTGCCCAAGCCCGATGTGGTCGCCCGCTTCCGCGACGCTGGGCACAAGGTCGACTACATCCAGGGCGACGTGCAGGACCCCGCCGTTCCCGCGCGGCTGGTCGAGGAGGCGGTGCAACTCGGCGGCGGCAAGCTCGACATCCTCGTCAACAATGCCGGCGTGGCGCAGCATGGCGACACGCACAGCTTCTCGCCCGAGCTCTATCGCCGGCTGATGGACATCAACCTCGACAGCGTGTTCCGCGCCTGCCAGGCGGCTCTCGGTCCGATGCGCCGGCAGAAGAGCGGCGTCATCCTCAATATCGGCTCGATCTCGGGGCTGATCTCCAACATCCCGCAGCCGCAGGCGGCCTACAACGCCTCGAAGGCCGCAGTTCACATGCTGACCAAGAGCCTCGCGTCGGACTACGCCGAGGAGGGCATCCGCGTGAACGCCATCGCGCCCGGCTATATCACCACGGACATGACTAATGGCGGCCTCGCCGACCCCGTCTGGGGACCGATCTGGCGCGACATGACCCCGATGAAACGGCCCGGCTCCGCAATGGATATCGGCGCCGCGGCCCTCTACCTCTGCAGCGCGGCAAGCGGCTACGTGACCGGCGAAGTGCTGGTGATCGACGGCGGCTATACCGCCAGGTGAGGTAGCGTCAGCCGCCCGTGACACTCATGTGCCGGCCCAGCGCCGGCGCCGTGTGGTCGCGGTCCAGCACGAAGTCGTGCCCCTTGGGCTTGAGCAGCATGGCGTGGTCCAGCGCTGCATCGAGCGCCTCCGCCCCGCCGTCGCGGATCGCGGCCCTCAGGTCCACCATGTCGTCCTGCCCGAGGCACATGTAGAGCTGGCCGGTCGCGGTCAGGCGCACGCGATTGCAGCTCTCGCAAAAATTGTGGCTCATCGGGGTGATGAAGCCGATCAGGCCGCCCGTTTCGGCGACCCGATCGTAGCGCGCCGGCCCGCCGCTGCGATGCGCGGTTGGCTCCAGCGTGTAGCGCGTCTTGAGCCGCTCGCGCATTTCCTTGAGCGGCAGGTAGGTGTCGACGCGGTCGATACCGACCTCGCCCAGCGGCATGCCTTCGATCAGCGTCAGCCCGAAGCCCCGGCCGTGCGCCCAGTGCAGCATCGGCTCGATCTCGTCCTCGTTGACGCCGCGCATGGCGACCATGTTGATCTTGATCTTGAGCCCGGCGGCTTCGGCGGCGTCGATCCCGTCGAGCACATCGGCAATACGTCCCCGCCGCGTGATCTCGGTGAAGCGCTTCTCGTCGAGCGTATCGAGCGACACGTTGAGTCGCTTCACCCCTGCTCGGGCCAGCCCTTCCGCATGGCGTCGCAACTGGCTGCCATTCGTGGTGAGCGTAACTTCCTCGAGCCCTTGCCCAAGGTGTCCGCCGATCTTTTCGACCAGTTCCATGATGTCGCGCCGCACCAGTGGCTCGCCACCGGTCAGCCGCACCTTCCTCACGCCGCGGGCGACGAAGGCGGTGACGATCTGGTCGATCTCCTCAAAGCTCAGCACGTCCTTCTTGGGCAGGAAGGTCATGTGCTCGCTCATGCAGTAGACACAGCGGAAATCGCATCGGTCGGTAACCGAGACCCGCAGATAGGTGATCTGTCGGCCGTAGCGGTCGATCAGCGGCCGGTCCACCGAGCGCGGCGCAATATCTGGCTGTTCGAGCAATGTCAGAGACATGACCTCTCATACCGCCGGTGGGCGCAATAAAAAAGGGCCGGTCGCGCGGACCGGCCCTGCAATCGCAAGCGAACGCTGCTGGCCTACTGGTGAACGACCACCAGCGCGCCGACCTTCACGCGCTCGTAGAGGTCGGTCACATCCTCGTTGGTGAGGCGAATGCAACCCGACGACACGGCCTGACCGATGGTCCACGGCTCGGACGTGCCGTGAATGCGGTAGAGCGTCGAGCCGATATAGAGCGCACGCGCCCCGAGCGGGTTGTCCGGGCCGCCTGGCATATAGGCCGGCAGATCGGGAACACGCTTGCGCATCTGCGCCGGCGGCGTCCAACCCGGCCACTCGGCAACGCGGGTGATGCGGTGCTGGCCCGACCAGCGGAAGCCGTCGCGGCCGACGCCAATGCCGTACTTCATGGCCTTGCCGTCGGGGAGCACCAGGTACAGGCGGCGCTCGGACGTCTCGACGATGACGGTGCCGACCTTGTACGAGGTCTCGTAGTCGACGATCGCCTTGGCGATCGGGCTGCCGCGCTTGTTGCGGGCCTTCACCGCCGTAGCTTCTTCCCACACATTCGTGTCGGGGTTGTAGACGCGTGACGCGGCGGCCGGGGCCACCAGCGACAAGCTCAGGATTGCCGCCAGGGCGGCAACCGCAACTCTGCTCTTGGACATGTTCTTCAAACTGCGCCTCTTGACGAATACGGCCGGCTGCTCCGGGCCACTCGTGCATGGTTGATAAAGCGTTCCATACGCCCAACAAACATCCGATGCCACGATTCGGCCTAACTCCTAACAATCCCGCCACATTGTGTTGCCCCGATGCGACATTCCATTCACCTCTGCGTGAAATGGAGCGGTTGACACGGTGCAGCCGCTCCCCTTAGTGCGCCGGCAACAGGGAGCACCGGGATGAGCAACGATCCGAAGTGGCTGGCAGCCAAGGCTGCGATGGCTGAAGTGAGGAGCGGCATGCGCCTCGGCCTTGGCACGGGGTCGACTGCGAAGCACTTCGTCGACCTGGTCGGCGAAGCCGTCGCGGGTGGCCTCGATGTGATCTGCGTGCCGACCTCGGAAGTGACCGCCGCGCAGGCCCGAAGCCTCGGAATTCCGCTGACCGATCTCGATGCGACGCCCGAGCTGGACCTCACCGTCGATGGGGCCGACGAAATCGGGCCCGGCCTTGCGCTCATCAAGGGTGGCGGCGGCGCGCTGCTGCGCGAAAAGATCGTGGCAGCCGCCTCGGCGCGGATGATCGCGATCGCGGATTCCAGCAAGCTGGTGGAGACGCTTGGCCGCTTCCCGCTGCCGATCGAGGTCAATCACTTCGGGCTTGGCGCGACCGATGCGGCGATCCGCCGGGTGATGGCCGATCTCGGTGCCGAAGGGCAGCTGAAGCGCCGACTGCGTCCGGACGGCGTGCCATTCGTCACCGACGGCGGACACGCGATTCTCGATGCTTCTTTTGGCCGTATTCCTCGGCCAGAAGCGCTGGCGAAGGCTCTGGCCGACATCCCCGGGGTCGTCGAGCACGGGCTGTTCATCGGCCTCTGCCGGAAGGCCTACGTCGCCGGCCCGGCAGGCGTCGACGTTCTGGACGGCTGAAAGCCTCTCTTGTAGGGCTAGTGGGGAAACAATTCTAACCAGATGGGCACCAAGCTGATGAAGTCCACTCCGAGGCGCGCGCTGGCCGTTGCCGCAGCTCTCTTTTCGCTGATCCCTTCAACGTTCGTCGCCCTGCCGGCCATGAGCCAGCAGACTGCGGAAATCTCGCCGGAAGCGCTGGCGCTGGCGCGCAAGTACGTCGAACTCACCGACACCGGCGGTCTCTACGAAGCCACCATCGTGCAGACGGGCATCCGCACCTACCAGCAGTTGCTGCCGCAGAACCCGGAAATCGCCGAGCCGCTGAACAAGGCCATCGAGAAGGTGCTCGGCACCTACAAGGACAGGAAGCCCGAGCTCTTCGACCAGTTCGCGCGCGTTTACGCGACGTTCTTCACCGTCGACGAACTGCAGGCGATCGTCGATTTCTACGGCTCGCCCACCGGTCAGAAGCTTGCCCAGTCCAACGCCAAGACCAGCGGCACCATCAACCGCATCATGGACGTGTTCTCGTCCAACCTGAATACCGAGTTCTTCGCCGCGGTGCGCGCCGAGCTCAAGGCCCAGGGTATCGACACCTGAGCCTTTGACACCTATCTGAAAAAGGCCCCGTCATCGCACGGGGCCTTTTTCGTTCGGGGACTACAGATGAGCGACACTTACGACCTCGTGGTGATCGGCGCCGGTTCGGGCGGCGTGCGTGCGGCGCGGATATCGGCGGGCTATGGCGCGCGCATTGCGATCATCGAGGAGTATCGGGTCGGCGGCACCTGCGTGATCCGCGGCTGCGTGCCCAAGAAGCTGTTCGTCTATGCTTCTCGCTACAAGGACCTGTTCGAGATCGCCCCGAGCTTCGGCTGGGACGTCGGATCGCCGACCTTCGACTGGGCGACCCTCGTCGCCAACAAGGACAAGGAGATCGCGCGGCTCGAAGCGGCCTATGTTGCCGGCCTTGAACGGCCGGGGGCCGAGATCATCCGCGACCGCGCGGTGGTCACCGGACCGAACAGCGTCAGACTGGTCAAGTCGGGCCGCGAAATCGAGGCGAAGACGATCCTCGTCGCCACCGGCGCGCACCCCTACATCCCAGATATCCCGGGCAAGGAACTGGGCATCACCTCCAACGAGGCCTTCCACCTGAAGGAACTGCCGCACTCCATCCTTATCGAGGGCGGCGGCTTCATCTCGGTCGAGTTCGCCACCATCTTCTCCGGTCTCGGCGTCCACACCACCATCGTCTATCGCGGCGACCAGTTGCTGCGTGGGTTCGACGGCGACCTGCGCACCGGGCTCGAAGCTGGCCTCGAGGCACGCGGGGTCAAGATCATCCACCAGACCAACGTGCTCGGCCTGCGCCAGACCGGCAAGGACATCACCGTCAGCTTCTCGGATGGTGTGGATGCGCCGTTCGGGGCTGTCATGTTCGCGACCGGCCGCACGCCCAACACTGCCGGACTTGGCTTGGAGGCAGCGGGAGTCGAGCTCGCATCGGATGGCGCCGTGAAGGTCGACGGCTACTCCCGCTCGAACGTCCCCTCGATCTACGCGGTTGGCGACGTCACCAACCGCGCACAGCTGACCCCCATCGCCATCCGCGAGGGTCACGCCTTCGCCGATACCGTCTTCGGCGACAAACCCACCGCGGTCGATCACTCGATCATCGGCCAAGCCGTCTTTGCCGAGCCCGAAGTCGGCACGGTTGGCCTCAGCGAGCACGATGCGACGACCCACGGCGACATCGACGTCTACGTCACCCGCTTCCGGCCCATGATCAACACGCTCTCGCTCAAGTCGGAACGCATGATGATGAAGCTCATCACCAAGGCCGACGGTGGCGACGTGCTGGGCGTCCACGTCCTCGGCCCCGGCGCGGCCGAGATCATCCAGATGGCGGCAATCCCCATGGGCATGAAGGCGACGAAGGCGGACTTCGACCGCGCCATCGCCATGCACCCGACGGCCGCCGAGGAACTCGTGACCTTCAAGAAGCCGAGCTACGTCTATCGGGGCGGCACGAAGCAGTAACCGGTCGCGCCGGGCCGGCATTTCTTCTTGGCAGCCTCGCGCCCTCGTAATAAACCCGCGCTGCCGGCGGCAGACGCCCGGACATACTTGAGCGAGTTACGACGATGAACGCCTGGACACCGCAGAGCTGGCGCAGCAAGCCGATCACGCAGGTTCCTGTGTATCCCGATCCGGCCAAGCTCGAAGCCGCCGAGGCGCAGCTCAAGAAGTTCCCCCCGCTGGTATTCGCTGGCGAGGCGCGTGAGCTCAAGCATCAGCTTGCCGATGTCGCCGAAGGCCGTGCCTTCCTGCTGCAGGGCGGCGACTGTGCCGAGAGCTTTGCCGAGCACGGTGCCGACCACATCCGCGATTTCTTCCGCGTCTTCCTGCAGATGGCGATCGTCCTCACCCACGGCGCCGGCAAGCCCGTGGTGAAGGTAGGCCGCATCGCGGGCCAGTTCGCCAAGCCCCGCTCTTCCGACAGCGAGACGATCGACGGCGTGACGCTGCCTTCCTATCGCGGCGACATCATCAACGACATCGGCTTCACCGAGGCCTCGCGCGTACCCGATCCCGAGCGCCTGCTGCTCGCCTACCGCCAGTCTGCGGCGACGCTGAACCTGCTCCGCGCCTTCGCCTCCGGCGGCTATGCCGACCTCAGTCGCGTCCATGAATGGACGATGGGCTTCATGAAGGACACCACGGCCTATCCTCGCTTCGAGGAGATCGCCGCAAAGATCGATGATGCCATCGACTTCATGCGCGCCCTCGGCCTCAATTCCGATAACACGCCGGCCCTGCGCGAGACCAAGTTCTACACCAGCCACGAAGCGCTGCTGCTCGGCTACGAGGAAGCGCTGACTCGTCGCGACTCGATCACCGGCGACTACTACGCTACCTCCGGCCACATGCTGTGGATCGGCGACCGGACCCGCCAGGCGGACGCCGCCCATGTCGAGTACTTCTCGGGCATCCGCAATCCGATTGGCGTGAAGTGCGGCCCGAGTCTGCAGCCCGACGACCTGCTGCGGATCATCGACAAGCTCAATCCCGCCAACGAGGCCGGCCGCATCACGCTGATCAGCCGCTTCGGCTCGGACAAGATCGCCGACCACCTGCCGCGCCTGATCGAGGCGGTTGAGCGCGAGGGCAGGGTGGTGGTCTGGTGCTCGGACCCGATGCACGGCAACACCGTCAAGGCATCGAACGGCTACAAGACCCGGCCCTTCGACCGCGTGCTGAGTGAAGTGAAGAGCTTCTTCGAGATCCACCGCACCATGGGCACCCACGCCGGCGGCATCCATATCGAGATGACCGGTGACGACGTGACCGAATGCACCGGCGGCGGCGTCGCTGCCATTACCGAGGCCGGCCTGCAGGATCGCTACCACACCTACTGCGACCCGCGCCTCAACGCCTCGCAGTCGCTGGAGCTGGCTTTCCTTGTCGCCGAACAATTGCGCTCGCAGCGTCCGGCACGTGCAGATCGCGTTGTCGCCGCCGAATAAGTTGATGCAGCACATTATTTGATGTGTCGCAGAACTTTTCTTCGGCGTATCTCGTTACCTGTCGAGGCGGCTCCATGTCGCCCGCCGCGCGCGCACCTGCGTCATGGCTAACGGTATCGGGGTTCATGCCGAACACGCTCTTTCCAGCCGCTGACGACGTTACGCGCGCCCGGCTTGCCAAAAGTCCCACCCTCAGTCTCCTGAACGGCTTCGACTGGTCTTCCACCAGCCTGGGGCCGATATCTGGCTGGCCGGATGCCCTGCGCTCCGCGGTGCGGATGATGATGCTGTCGGAAGTGCCGATGGTGATCCTCGCGGGCGAGCGGGACGGCACGCTCATCTACAACGACGGCTACGCAGTGTTCGCGGGCGAGCGGCATCCCGGCATCTTCGGCAAGCCCGTCCTCGAGGCGTGGCCGGAAATCGCCGATTTCAACGTCGAAAACATGCGCCGCGGTTTTTCCGGCGAGAGCTGGCACCTGAACGGCCAGGAACTTCTGCTCGACCGCGGCGGCGGCCCCGCCCCGGCCTTTATCGATCTCAGCTACAGCCCGATCGCCGGCGAGGAAGGACGACCCGTCGGCGTGCTGGCGATCGTGCAGGAGGTGACCGAAAGCGTCCAGGCCGGGCGGGCGCTCGAGGAGTATCGCGAGAAGTTCGACCTCGCGCTTGGCGCCTCGGACATGGTGGGCACCTGGGATTGGGAGATCGAGAACAACCTCGTCACCGCCGACGAGAGGTTCGCCGCTCTCTACGGAGTCAGTGCGGGCCAGGCGGCAGGCGGTTTGCCGATCGAGGATTTTCTCGCCGCCGTGCATGCGGATGATCGCCAGCGCGTCCTGGCCGAGATCGAGGCCGGGCTGAAGACTCCAGGACCAGTGCGCTTCGAGTATCGCGTCCCCAACAAGGATGGCACGACCCGCTGGGTCGTCGCTTCGGGCCGCGTCATCACCAACGAGGAGGGCAGGGCGGTCCGCCTCCCGGGCGTCCTTGTCGATATCACCGAGGAGCGGCGCATCGCCGAGGAGCTGAACGAAAGCGAACAGCGTTTCCGCACCCTCGCCGACACTATGCCGCAGATGGTCTGGGCCACCCTGCCGGACGGCTATCACGATTACTACAATGCGCGCTGGTACGAGTTCACCGGCATGCCGCCCGGCTCGACCGACGGCGAAGGCTGGAACGGCATGTTCCATCCCGAAGACCAGGACCGCGCCTGGCGGGTCTGGCGGCACTCGCTCGGAACCGGCGAACCCTACTACATCGAGTATCGCCTGCGGCACCATTCGGGCGAGTACCGCTGGGTGCTCGGTCGGGCCTTGCCCGTGCGGGATGCCTCCGGCCGCATCGTGCGCTGGTTCGGCACTTGCACCGATATCCACGAGTCGAAGCTCGCCCAGGAAGAGCGCGAGGT
This sequence comes from Pseudomonadota bacterium, assembly GCA_023393475.1. Taxonomy (GTDB): domain Bacteria; phylum Pseudomonadota; class Alphaproteobacteria; order Rhizobiales; family Devosiaceae; genus Devosia_A. Next base: position 28,232 of record JAEWLC010000098.1, on the reverse strand, counting down.
CGTGGCCCAGGAACTGAGCCATCGTATCAAGAACATCTTCGCCGTCATCGGAGGCATCGTCGGTCTCGCCGCACGCTCCCATCCCGAGGCGAGCGCATTCGCCGAGAGCCTGCGCAGCCGCATCTTTGCGCTGGGGCAGGCCCATGACTTCGTCCGCCCGCATTCGCGCAGTTCGATGCCGCGAGCCAATCCTCACAGCCTGCATGCCCTGGTGCGGGAGCTGCTCCAGCCCTACCGGCTGGCCGACGTCGAGCGCGTGAACTTTTCCGGCGACGACGCGCCGATCGACGATGGGGCCGCGACGCCGCTCGCCTTGCTGTTCCACGAACTCGCGACCAACGCGGCCAAGTATGGAGCATTGTCGCGGCCGGAAGGGCGTATCGACATCACCACCCGCCGCGACGGCGACGACTATCTGGTCACGTGGCTGGAGCGGGGCGGGCCGCGTCCGGATCCCAAGGCCACCGGCTTTGGGTCGCGCCTGATCTCACTCAGCGTCGAGGGACAACTGAGGGGGCGGCTGGAACGGACGTTTCAGGACGATGGCTTGCGGGTCGAGCTGGCGCTGCCCTTGGCGTCGCTCAGCCGCAAGGCCGAACTCAGGCAAACACGTTTGCCTGCGGCGGACCAAACAGCTTGAGCCGGCGCGGCGGCCTGACGGTCGCCGCGGCCTTGTTCCGCAATGCAGCGGCATATTCGATGGCCTGGCGCATCTCGGCCGTTTCCAGCGGCTTGGCAATCACGCCCACCGTGCCGGGCACGCCGTCGCCAAGCTGCGCCGGGTTGGCCGTCATGTAGACAACAGTTACGCCTTGCGCTGCCAGCGCCTTGCCGACTTCGATGCCGGTCGGGCCGTCCACCAGGTTGATATCGACGAATGCCAGTTCCGCCTGTTCGCCCAGGGCCAACGCCTTGCGGCTCTCGGCGGCAATTCCGACCGGCACGTGGCCGAGGTCGTGCAACAGGCTTTCCAGCTCGATGGCGACGAAGATCTCGTCTTCGACCACCAGTACCTTCAGACTCATTTCCTACCTACACACACTGCTATTCGTTCTTGATTGGCCAACTCGGCAGACGGTCCAAGGTTGCACCCGGTGGGCACATGTGAGCGATGAAACCAGTGCATTGTTAGCAATCCGTGTCTTGGCAAAGGTTTGCGCGCGAGTCGTCGCAGAATGCCAGCGGCATTTAGCGGAACATTAACCCTAACAGGGCATAAACGTACCAAGTAGTGTCGCGGAGTTTTTCATGCCTCGTTTGGCCACCAGCCTGATAGTCCTAGCCGCAGCCGTGGGCAGCAGCCCGGCATTGGCGGCCGATTGGAATACTTCCTCGACCGAGGACATCTATCGCGGTGCTTATTCTGTCGAGCCGCAGGATTGGACCGAACTGGGCGACGACGGCGACGGCATCCACCTCGAGACTGGTCTTCGTTACTGGTACTCCTGGGGCAGCCAGACCCACCATGTTGACTCGGCAGGCGATTTCGAGGAATCGGACACCGCGCACACCCTCGAAGCGCACATTCGCATCGAGGACGACGCGACCAGCACCTACGGCAAGGCCTGGGCCGGCTACACCGCCGCGATCACCGGAACATACTCCGACCCCTACGACAGCGCCGACGTTGTCGACGGCGTGCTCGGCTATGCCGGCGCGGACTTCGGCTGGAACGCCATCAGCGACAACAAGGGCACAGGGGCCGGTTTCTTCCTCGGCTACAACTACTGGAACAACTCGCCCCGCACCGCGCGCGCCAACTACGCCGAAGTGGGGTCGATCGACTACGACGAGGATACCGGCATCTGGTCCATCGGCGGTGCCAGCGTCGACGATCGCATCGAGCTCAACATGCTCCGCCTTGGCGTGAGCGGAAAAGCCAAGCTCAGCGACCAGTTCGACATCAGCGCCGAGGTGGCTGCCGTCCCGTTCGCGACCATCTCCGGCGTCATCGGTGGCCACGCCATCATGGGCTCCGATGGTCCGGGCCAGTATGCCGGCTGTTCAAACCCCGACCCGGCCCTGTGCGTGCCCTACTTCTTCAAGACCTCGCCCACCGAGATCAGCGGCTGGGGCTACGGCGCCATGGGCGAGGTGATGGCCGGCATCACTCCGGCCGAGAACATCACCTTCCGCCTGGGCGGCCGCGCCTGGTATGTCGGCGGCACCTACGATGCCACCTATTCGGGCGCCGAGGTCACCCCGCCGATCTATCAGGAAATCGAGGACCCCGATAATCCGGGCTCCTTCATCCCTGCCGATCCGCCGTACTCGCCGCCGAGCGTCGCCACGGAAGACTTCATCGAGACCTCGAACCCGTTCTCGCTCTTCCGCTACGGCCTGCTCGCGGAACTGACCTACAAGTTCTGACCAAACCGGCCTTTTGCGCAACCGGCTGTCCGCTTGCCCCGTTTGGGGTGAGCGGATAAGTCTTGCCGCGATTTCCCGTCCGGCGGACCCCATCAGTGACCGATCGTCTTCGCATCGCCCTCGCGCAGCTCAATCCGACCGTTGGCGCGATCCGCCAGAACCTCGATCTCGCGAAGGCCACCCTCGCCGATGTCGCGGGGCAGGGCGCCGACATCCTGCTCTTTCCCGAACTGTTCCTCACCGGCTATTTCCCCGACGACCTGCTGTTCAAGCCGCGCTTCGTCGCCGATGCCATGGCTGCGGCGCACGAGTTCGCCGCCGCAACCGCCGGCACCAACGTCACTGCCATCATGCCCTGTGTCTGGCAGGAGAACGGCACGCTCTACAACGCCGCGCTGGTCTGCGAGAACGGCGCGATCATTGCCCGCCGCTACAAGCGCGAGCTGCCCAACGACGATGTCTTCTACGAGAAGCGCTATTTCGAGCGCGCCGACCTGCAGGAGCCGGTGACTATCAAGGGCGTCTCCATCGGTATCCCGATCTGCGAGGACATCTGGCATCCCGATGTCTGCGCCCACCTCGTCGACAACGGCGCCCGCATCCTGCTCTGCCCCAACGGCTCGCCCTATTGGCGCAACAAGCAGGCGGCTCGATACAAGCTGGTCACCGACCGTGTCGCCGAGGACAATGTCCCGCTGCTCTACCTCAACCAGGTCGGCGGACAGGATGAGCTGGTCTATGACGGCGCGAGCTTTGCCATCGAGCCCGGTGGCCGGCTCGTCGTCCAGGCGAAGAGCTTCGAGCCCGAGATCATGATGTCGAACTGGGAGCGCACGCCCGACGGCTGGCGCTGCACCGATCCGCACGTCGCCCCCCTCTCGAGCGTCGACGAGGCGCCGTGGCGCGCCTGCGTCCTCGGCCTGCGCGACTACGTCAACAAGAATGGCTTCAAATCGGTGGTGCTCGGCCTATCGGGCGGCATCGACAGCGCCGTCGTCGCAGCAATGGCCGTCGATGCACTCGGCGCCGATCGCGTCCACTGCCTGATGCTGCCCTACCGCTACACCAGCAAGGAAAGCCTCGCCGACGCCGAGGACTGCGCCCGCCGTCTCGGTGTGAAGTACGACGTGGTCTCGATCGGTGATCCGGTGGAAGCCGCGCTCGCCGAACTGCAGCCCGTCTTCGGCAACCGCCCGCAGGATACGACCGAGGAGAACATCCAGTCGCGCATGCGCGGCGTCTACCTGATGGCTGTCTCCAACAAGCTCGGCGGCCTGCTGCTGACAACCGGCAACAAGTCGGAAATGGCCGTCGGCTACGCCACCATTTATGGCGACATGAACGGTGGCTTCAACCCGATCAAGGACATGCTGAAGATGCGTGTCTACGAGCTGGCCGACTGGCGCAACAAGCACCGCCCCGCCGATTGCCTCGGCCCGGATGGCGAAGTGATCACCCAGAACATCATCGACAAGGCCCCATCGGCCGAGCTGCGGCCGGACCAGACCGATCAGGATTCGCTCCCGCCCTATCCGATCCTCGACGAAATCCTCCACGGCCTCGTCGAGCTCGAACTGTCGGTCGCCGAAGTCGTGGAGCGCGGCGAGGGCCGCTTCGATCGCGACCTCGTCAAGCGCATCGAAAAGCTGCTCTGCATCGCCGAATACAAGCGCCGCCAGTCCGCCCCGGGCGTCAAGATCACCCGCAAGGCCTTCGGCCTCGGCCGCCGCTACCCCATTACCAACGGCTACCGCGACATGGTGAAATCGGTCGAGCCGACGGTGAAGCTGGACAGCAAGGGGCTGCAGTGACCACCGTCCGCTACGCCCCGTCGCCCACCGGGCGCCTCCATATCGGCAACGCCCGCCCGGCGCTGATGAACTGGCTGTTCGCGAAAGCCAATGCCGGCCGCTACATCCTCCGGCTCGACGACACCGACACCGCCCGCTCCACTGAAGCCTTCGCCCGCGGCATCGAGGAGGATCTCGCCTGGCTGGGGATCGCGCCCGATCTCCAGGTCCGCCAGTCCGACCGCACCGCGCTCTACGATGCCGCGCGCGACCGGCTGATCGCCGCCGGCCGCCTCTATCCGGCCTACGAGACCGAGGAAGAGCTGGATACCAAGCGCGCCCGCGCCCGCCTGCTCGGCCGCCCGCCGATCTACGATCGCGCCGCGCTGAACCTCACACCCGAGCAGGTCGCGAAATACGAGGCCGAGGGTCGCAAGCCGCACTGGCGCTTCAGGCTCTATGGGCGTCCGGTCCAGTTCGACGACCTGATCAAGGGCCCGCAGACCGTCAACACCGCCTCGATGTCGGACCCCGTTCTCGTCCGCGCCGACGGCAGCTACCTCTACACGCTGCCTTCCGTGGTCGACGACATCGACCTCGGCATCACCCACGTGATCCGTGGCGAGGACCACGTCTCCAACACCGGCACCCAGATCGAGATATTCGAAGCCCTCGGCGGCGCCGTGCCCACCTTCGCCCACCACAACCTCCTCACCGGCGCCGAAGGCGAGGGGCTGTCGAAGCGCATTGGCTCGCTGTCCCTGGGCGAATTGCGCGAGGCGGGCTACGAGCCCATGGCCGTCGCGATCGAGGCGGTGCTGACGGGCACCAGCCTGCCGCTCGAGCCACAGGCCGGCCTCGACGAGCTGGCGCGCATCTTCTCGTTGTCCGCCGTTTCGCACGGTTCGGCCCGCTTCGATCCGGCGGAACTCGCGAGCCTGAACACCCGAATTCTCCACCAGATGCCCTACGAGGCGGCGCGGCCGCGGCTCGAGGCACTAGGCCTCGCCTACGAACCGCTCTGGCTGGCGCTGCGCGGCAATCTCTCGGTATTCGGCGATATCACCGACCTCGCGACGCTGGTGAACGGTCCGGTGACGCCGGTCGTCGCGGCGGAAGACCGCGACTACCTCGCTACGGCGCGCGACCTGCTGCCGCCAGAGCCGTGGGACGAAACCACCTGGTCGAAATGGACCGATGCGCTGAAGGGCACCACGGGCCGCAAGGGCAGGGCCCTGTTCCACCCCCTGCGCCTCGCCCTCACGGGGCGCGAGCAGGGGCCGGAACTCAAGTACCTTCTGCCGCTGCTAGGGCGTACGGAATCTCTGGCCCGACTATCCTGACGCGCTTGTCGCCGAACATCACGACGCGGGCCGGCTGACCCACCCCAGGCGCCACCACAGCCACCGTCGGCGGCGCGGCTTCGCCCGGTGCTGACGGACGGCGGCGCGGCAGCGGCACATCGACATAGGTAGCGAGATCGGCAACCGTCGTGACCGGTGCGGCAACGACGGTCGAGTTGATCCGCCGCTGGTCGCGGAGCGGCAACGGGAAGGTGGCGCCACGGAACGTCACCACGGCGCGCGTCCCTCCGTTCCCCAGGTCGGCGACGGTGATCGCACCCTGCTCCTGCGTCGAGGTGCACTTGCTGGTGGTATCGAACTCGGTGCGGAACCTGAACGCCGTCGGCAGGCTCGCATAGGGCTCTCCCCAGCTGTTGATCGCCTGCGCAGGTTCCTGTCCGGGGTTGTCGTAATAGTAGAGGTCGACGTCGAGCCCCGGGCACATGGCGCGGCATTGCTCGGCGTCGTTGGGCACGTAGTCGACCAGCGTCGAGTAGCTGATCGGCCAGTAGAACCCGTCGGTCTTGCGCACGCAGAGTGTCCGCACGGTGTGATAGTCGCCGTAGGGGTTGAACTCCTCGCCGCGCACGCCGCCTTCGCCATCGAAGCTGTCGGTGAAGCCGCCGAACAGGCGCTCGAACAGGTTGCCGCGATCGCGGTTGGTGATGGTGACGCGCGAGCGACCATCGCAGTCGAAGCGGGCCATCTCCTGCAGCAGCGCCTCGCGCTGCTGGGCCACGGCCTGGCCGGTGTCGACGCTCTGCGACATCTGTTTCAGGTCTTCGCGTGCCGCCAGCACTTCGCGGGCGATCTGCCGGCATTGCGCATTCAGCGGCCGCTTGGCCTTGGCGTCGTCGTTGCAGCCCTGCCGCACATAGGCGCTCTCGGATTTCTGCACCGCCCGCTGCAGTTGCTTCAGCTGGTTGCCCTGCGAGTTCTGGAAGTCCGAGTTGCGGTCGAGCTGCATCAGCATGCCCTGCAGCCGCGAGCATTGGTCGGCCTGGGCATATGCGTTGGTGACGTCCAGCAGCAGACCGGCCCATGCGGTGAAGGCAAGCAGGGCAAAGCGTATGAGGAAAACGAAGGGTCTGACGCTCGTCATTAACTCGAACCGGATCACTGGCTTCTCGCTACCCGGCCTTTGCGCCGAAACGGAGACAGGCGTACGAGATTCGTCCCTCTTAGCACGGCTGCTCCTTCGGTTAACGCCCAATGATGCGCCCCCGCGTCGCAGGGGCAGGCTGGTAACGCACGAGTGACCGCAAAGCTCACCCCTTGAAGGAATATTTCGGCTGCACGGGTGTTGGAAAGCCAGCTACGTTTCCCCGGTCGCCTGCCGCCCAGGGATATTCGTGGCAGGTAGTCCCGCCATCAGGCCCCCAATTTCCGAGGACCTCAGGAGAACCCAATGCCGACGAACAAGCTTGCAGCCTTAGCGCTGGCCGCGGCCGTTGCCGCGGTAGCGACCTTCGCCTACGCACAGGACGTAACCCCCGACCCATCGCTTGCTTCCCTCTCCCCCGAGGAGATGGTGGCCAAGCGCCAGGCCGTGATGAAAGAGGATGGCGGCATCCTCAAGGGCGCCGGCGCCCTGAGCGGCCCTGAAGCCGTCACCGCCGCCGAGCATCTCATCCAGAACTTCACCAACCTCTCGGTGCTCTTCCCCGAAGGCACGCTGGTCGGCGATACCGAAGCCCTGCCGGTGATCTGGGAGAAGAACGACGAGTTCCAGGCCATCTTCGCCACCGCCGTCGCCAACGCGACCGCCATGAAGGCGGCCGCCGAAGCCGGGGATGCCGACGCCTACATGGCCGCCATCAAGGCGACCGGCGGCGTCTGCGGCCAATGCCACCAGACCTTCCGCAAGCCGTCCTGAACGGCTTAAGCGTTTGTTCACAGGCGGTCCGGAAACGGGCCGCCTGCTGCATTTCCGCCTGATAGAGGGTGCAGGGAGTTGTGCTAAGGGGTGGCCGCGCGCCGCCCGCGACCCACCCAATCCCCGCGAAAAGGGGATCCCTTCCCTGGAGCTTCCCCGTGCGAGTTAGTGTTCTCATTGCCACCGCCACCGCGATCGGCCTCATGGCCATGCCGGCCGTGGCGCAGACGCCGGCCGATCTCACCCAGTTCACCGCCGCGTGCCAGGGCGGCGAGACTTTCCTCCTCGGGCAGGTGCCGGAGGGCGTCGACTCCGCTTCCATCCTCACGCCCCTCTGCGGCTGCCTCACTACGGCGTTCAAGGAACTGCCGCAGAACGACGTCGATATGCTCGCCGCCGATCTGCGTGGCGAAGGTACCGACGAGGCGCACGCCGCCCACGGCGACTATACCGGGCTCACCGAGCGCGCCCGCGAAGGCCTGACCACCTGCTTTGCCTCGCCCGAAGTGACCGCCGCGATGGCGGCCGCGCAGCCCCCGGCCGAGCCTGCCCCGGCCGATCCCGCCGCGACTGATCCGGCGGCGCCGGCAACCCCGCAATAACCTCATCGCAGAGGGGCGCTTCGGCGCCCCTTGCTTTTTGGCGAGCTTGCAGCCATTTTGCCGCCCATGAAAACCGCAACCGCGATCTGCATTTCGGTCTGCATTATTATCCGCTAGGCATTGCTGGCGGCGCGGTTCTCTTCATCCCGAATTCTCTAGTCCCGAAGAACCCGCCGTGTGCGTAACTGCGTTCGCGAGAAGGAAGAGACTTGGGCGACACGACGGAATTGAGGCTCCACAACACGCTGACCCGGACGAAGGAGGTGTTCACCCCCGTCGATCCGAACAACGTGCGCATGTATGTGTGCGGCCCCACCGTCTATGACTACGCCCATATCGGCAACGCCCGGCCGGTGATCGTCTTCGACCTGATGTTCCGCCTGCTGCGCCATCTCTACGGCGCCGAGCACGTCACCTATGTCCGCAACATCACGGACGTGGACGACAAGATCAACGCCCGCGCCCTGCGCGACCATCCCGACCTGCCGCTCAACGAGGCGATCCGCAAGGTCACCGAGACCACCGCCGCGCAGTACCAGAAGGACACCCGCGCCCTAGGCACGCTCGAGCCGACGCACCAGCCGCGCGCCACCGACAACATCCCGCAGATGCAGTCACTGATCACCTCGCTGATTGGCAGCCGCCACGCCTACGAGGCAGCGGGCGAAGTGCTGTTCGCCGTCGAGTCCATGCCGGACTACGGCCAGCTGAGCGGCCGCAACCTCGAGGATAACGTCGCCGGCGCCCGTATCGCGGTCGAGGCGCACAAGCGCAACCCGGCCGACTTCGTGCTCTGGAAACAGTCGTCGCCGGAAGAGCCGGGCTGGGACAGCCCGTGGGGCAGGGGGCGCCCTGGCTGGCACATCGAATGCTCGGCCATGAGCGGGCGCTATCTCGGCAAGGTGTTCGACATTCACGCCGGCGGGCTCGACCTGATCTTTCCGCACCACGAGAACGAGATCGCCCAGTCCCGTTGCGCCCACGGCACCGAGGTGATGGCCAACTACTGGCTGCACAACGGCTTCCTCATGGTCGAAGGCCAGAAGATGTCGAAGAGCCTGGGCAACTTCATCACCATGCACGAGCTGCTGGAGACGGAGAAATTCGGCGGCCGCAAATGGCCGGGCGAAGTGCTGCGCCTCGCCATGCTGATGACCCACTACCGCGAGCCGATCGACTTCTCGGTGAAGCGTCTGGAGGAAGCCGAAAACAAGCTCCGCGACTGGCAACGCGCCACCGCGGATGCCGAGCGCGACTCGGTGCTGCCTCCCGACCCACGGGTGGTTGCCGAACTGCTCGACGACCTCAACTTCCACAAGGTCTCCGTCGTCCTCGATGCCTTGTCCCGCGATGCGCGCAGGGGCGAGGACAACGCCGCCGACCTCCTCGGCGCCAGCCTCGAATTCCTCGGCTTCGGCGTCGATTCCCTGCTACAGCCGTCCTCCCTCTCCGCCGATGCCACGGTGGATATCGAACAGGCTGTCGCGGCCCGCCTCGAAGCCCTCAACTCCCGCGATTTCGCAAAGGCTGACACGATCCGCGCGGATTTGCTGACACAGGGTGTCCAGCTCATGGACTACAAGGACGAAGCCGGACAAAGGCAGACAAAATGGGAGTTGAAGCCATGAGCGCACTTGATCACGTCGCAATCTCGACCGCCGACTATCCGACTTCGCTGGCCTTCTACGAAAAGGCGCTGGCGCCGCTCGGGATCAAGACGATGATGAAGTTCGAGGGCGCCGAGGGAAACACCTCCGGCCTCGGTTCGGACGAGCCGTTCCTCTGGATCGGCGACGGTGGCAGGCTTGGCGGCGGCCGCATGCATATCGCCTTCCGCGCGCCCAACCGCGCCGCGGTCGATGCCTTCTACGCCGCCGCCATTGCGGCGGGTGGCCGGGACAATGGTGCGCCGGGCCTCCGCCCGCACTATCACGCCAACTACTACGCCGCCTTCGTCTACGATCCGGACGGGCACAACATAGAAGCCGTGTGTCATGCGCCCGAGTGAGGCACCCTACACGGGCGGCTGCCAGTGCGGCGCCGTGCGCTTTTCCGTCGGCCGGCTCGGCCGCGGCTCCATCTGCCATTGCCGCATGTGCCAGAAGGCCTTCGGGAGCTTCTTCGGCCCGCTGGTCACCTCGTTCGATGTCAGCTGGACGCGTGGCCAGCCGAAGTATTTCGAGAGTTCCGACAAGATCCGCCGCGGCTTCTGCGCCGAATGCGGTACGCCGCTGACCTATGAGGAGATCGGCCGCCCGCCCGAGCAGCAGGTCGAGATCGCCATCGGTGCCTTTGACGATCCGACCGTCGCGGCGCCGGTGATCCAGGTCAACATGGCCGACAAGCTGCCCTTCTTCGACGCGCTGACCGACCTGCCCGTGCGCACCGAGTATTCGCCCGGCTGGCACGAGTTCATGGCGAGCCTCGTGAGCCACCAGCACCCCGACCACGACACCGAGACTTGGCCGCCGGAAGGCGGGTTCGAGAAATGACCGCGCTGCGCACCTACTATCCCGAGATCGAACCCTATGCCTCCGGCCATCTAGATGTCGGCAATGGCCACGAGATCTACTGGGAACGCGTCGGTACGCCGGGCGCGAAGCCGGCGGTGTTCCTGCATGGCGGCCCGGGCGGCGGCCTGAGCCCCAACCAGCGCCGCGCCTTCGACCCAGCCCGCTACGACGTGCTGCTGTTTGATCAGCGCGGCTGCGGCAAGTCGCGGCCCTTCGCCAGCCTCGAGCACAACACCACCTGGGACCTCGTCGCCGATATCGAGCGGTTGCGCGAAATGGCCGGCGTCGATCAGTGGCTCGTCTTCGGCGGCTCCTGGGGTTCGTCGCTGGCGCTCGCCTATGCCGAAACCCATCCCGAGCGGGTCACCGAACTGGTCCTGCGCGGCATCTTCACTCTGCGCCGCTGGGAACTGCTCTGGTACTACCAGCACGGTGCTTCGCTGCTTTTCCCCGACAAGTGGGAGCGCTTCATCGCGCCCATCCCGCCGGAAGAGCGCCATGACATGATCGGCGCCTATCGCAAGCGCCTCGTCAGCGCCGATCGCGACATCCGCGTCGGTGCGGCGCGCGAATGGGCCCGCTGGGAAGGCGAAACCATCACCCTGCTGCCCGATCCGGGCGTCAGCGATGCCTTCTACGACGAGGACTATGCACTCGCCTTCGCCCGCATCGAGAACCACTATTTCGTCAATGCCGGCTGGATGGACGAAGGCCAGCTGATCCGCGACGCCGACAAGATCCGCGACATCCCCGGCGTCATCGTCCAGGGCCGCTACGACATCGCCTGTCCGCCGCAGACCGCGTGGGACCTGCATGAGGCCTGGCCGGAAGCCGAGTTCATCATGGTCGAGGGGGCAGGGCACGCGCTCAGCCAGCCCGGCATCCTGCATCATCTGATCGAGGCGACGGACCGTTTCGCTGGAGGTGGAATGTGACGACCGACGACGGCTATCGCTTCCGCGAGTACTCGGGCGGCTGCCAGTGCGGCGCCGTGCGCTTCCATGCGACCGAACTCCGCGACAACCCGCATGTCTGTTATTGCCGCATGTGCCAGAAGGCGACGGGGAACCTGTTCGCCCCGCTGGTTGGCGTGCGCCACGAGCACCTGACCTGGACCCGCGGTACCCCCGCGACTTTCCGCAGCTCCGAGCATGTCGACCGCGGCTTCTGCAAAGATTGCGGCACGCATCTGTTCTTCCGCTGGCTCAAGGGCGAGCACGTATCCCTCGCCATCGGCGCCTTCGATATGCCGCACCTGATCCCGATCCGCTACCAGCTCGGCAAGGAAAGCCGGCATCCCTCGATCATCGACATCCAGGGTGCCCAGCTGCTCGGCACCACCGAGGAGGAAGATGCCGACCAGGTGCCCGGCATCCGTCTCACCAACAACCAGCACCCGGACCACGACACCACCGACTGGGTTCCGAGGCTCAACCATGGCTGAAGTCCACCTCACCGGCGGGTGCCAGTGCGGCGCTGTCCGCTACCGCGTCGACCAGCAGCCGGACAACGTCCATGTCTGCCACTGCCGCATGTGCCAGAAGGCCGTGGGTGGACCGTTCGCGGTCATCTGCCCGGTCGAGAAGACGCATTTCCACGTCACTCGCGGCGAGATCAGCTGGTTCAAGAGCTCCGAACTCGCCAACCGCGGCTTCTGCAGGAACTGCGGCACGCCGCTGATCTTCGACTACCCCTGGGCTCCCGATATCGGCGTGCTCTCGGGCAGTTTCGACGAGCCCGACCGCGTCCCGCCGGTGATCCAGTACGGCAACGAAAGCCGCGTCGGCTGGTACGCCCATATCGGCGAACTCCCCGGCGACACCCCGACCTATTCGGTCGACCCCGAAGGCCGGTTGGCCCGAATTAGTGCCTCCAACCGCCAGCATCCCGACCACGACACGGCCGAATGGCCGCCCCGCAACTGAGTACCGACTGATGTCCGCTAAGGATCGCCTCTATCTCTTCGACACCACCCTCCGCGACGGCGCGCAGACCGCCGGGATCGAATTCTCGCTCGAGGACAAGATCTCGATTACCGCGCTGCTCGAGCGGCTGGGCGTCGACTATATCGAAGGCGGCTATCCCGGCGCGAACGTCGTCGACGACCAGTTCTTCATCGAGTCCCGTACACGCGACGCGACCTTCACCGCCTTCGGCATGACCAAGCGGGCAGGGCGCTCGGTCGGCAACGATCCGGGCGTGCAGGCCATCCTCAACTCGGCCGCCGATGCGGCCTGCTTCGTCGCCAAGGCCTGGGACCACCAGGTCCGCATCGCACTCGAGATCGAACCCGAGGAGAACCTCAAGGGGCTCCGCGAAACGGTCGAAGCCGGCGTCGAGGCCGGCAAGGAAGTGCTGGTCGATTGCGAGCACTTCTTCGATGGTTTCAAGGCCAACCGCGACTATGCGCTGAAGTTCATCCAAACCGCGCTGGACGCCGGTGCACGCTGGGTCGTTCTCTGCGACACCAACGGCGGCACCATGCCTTCAGAGGTTTCGACCATCGTCGCCGAAGTGCTGAAGGTCGCCCCCGGCGACAAGCTCGGCATCCACGCCCATGATGATACCGGCCAGGCCGTCGCCAACACGCTGGCCGCCGTCAGCGCCGGCGTGCGCCAGATCCAGGGCACGCTGAACGGCATCGGCGAGCGCTGCGGCAACGCCAACCTCGTCACCATCATCCCCACGCTGATGCTGAAGCCGGCCTTCGCCGATCGCTTCGAAACCGGCATCAGCCCGACCCAACTCGAGGATCTGACCTCGATCTCGCGCGCCTTCGACGACCTGCTCAATCGCGCTCCGTCGCGGCAGTCGCCCTATGTCGGCACCGCCGCTTTCGCGACCAAGGCCGGCATCCATGCCTCGGCGCTGGCCAAGGACGTGTCGAGCTACGAGCACGTGCCGCCCGAAAGCGTCGGCAACGAGCGCCAGATCATGGTCAGCCAGCAGGCCGGGCGTTCCAACCTCCTCGCCGCGCTGAAGCGCCACGGCATCGTGCTGGCCAAGGACGATCCGCGCATAGACAAGCTGCTCCGCACCGTCAAGGAGCGCGAGGCACGCGGCTATTCCTACGACGGCGCCGATGCCTCCTTCGTGGTGCTGGCCCGCGGCATCCTCGGCACGCTGCCCGAGTTCTTCGATGTCGAGAGCTATCGTGCGAGCGTCGAACGCCGCCACAACGCCAAGGGCGAGCAGATCACCGTCACCGAGGCGGTGGTGAAGATCCGCATCGGCGACGACCGGCTGATGTCGGTCGCCGAAGGCAACGGTCCCGTCAACGCGCTCGACCTCGCCATGCGCAAGGATCTGGGCGTCTATTCGGAGCGCATTTCCGATCTCGAACTGGTCGATTTCAAGGTCCGTATCCTCGACGGCGGCACGGGCGCGGTCACCCGTGTGCTGGTCGAGAGCCGCGATGGCACCGGGGAGCGCTGGTACACGATCGGGGTCTCCCCCAATATCATCGACGCCTCATTTGAGGCGCTTTACGAGTCGATAACCTATAAGCTCATGAAGTCAGAGGCAGCCTGAACACCGCTAGGGGTATACGGGGCAGGCTGTCCCGTATTGCCCGGAGGCCCCGCTGAGCAGGACCGACGACCGTAGAACTCTGGCCATCGTGCTTGCTGCCGCAGGCGCGACGCTGCTGGTTTCGGTCGGCATCGTAGGCATCCCCCTCGTCAACGCCTGCGCTCCCACCGGCTCCAGCCTCATCGCCTGCCTGCGCGACATGGCCGACCGGAAGTTCGACCTCCCGGGTGAGCCCCCGCAACGCACCACGGCTGCCGCAGGCGAGTCGTCGCCCTCCGTGACGGTGCCGATCGAGGTCAGCCCGCCCACGGTCCCACCGGTAGCGCCGAGCCCCGAGATCGCCGCCGAAACTCCTGCGCCACGGTCCGCCTCCGCCGAGCCACCGGCCCCTCAACAGTCCTGGGCGCCGCGCCAGGTCGAGCCCGTGGCCGAGCAATCGGACGTGGGGCAGGGTGGTCCCCTCCTGCCGCCGCGCCGGCCCGAAACCGCGCGACCGGCACCGGCTCCTGCGCCGACCACGCTGCCGATCCAGCGGCAGGCTGCTATCGATCCGGAACCCGCTGCCCCGCAACCTCCACCTGTGCCCCCCGCGGCGTTGCCGCCTGCGCCGGTTCCTGAACTCGAAGCGCTCACGATGACGCCGATCGAGGACCAGCCGGAGCCGCCCGACGTAGCCATGCTGCCCGAGCCGGTCGAGGCGGCCGAACCCGCCGCGACAACTGTTGTACCCAGAACTCCTTCTCCGGCAGCGCTGGTGCCCGAGATCGAGGGCAATGTCCCCGATCCAGCGCCCGCCGTGGCGGCGAGCGATGTCCCGCTCCCCGAAAATCCCTCGCCGGACATCGCGGCCCCGGTCATTCTCGCACCGACCATCGATGCCATCGAGCTCGAGGGCGCTGCGAGCTATGTCTCCGGCTCCGGCCCCACTGGAGCGATCATCCGGCTCTATTCCGATGGCAAGCTGCTGGGCGAGAGCACGGTCGAGGAAGGTCGCTGGCTGGTCGAGGCCGGCGAGATTCTCGATGAGGCGACGACCGAGCTTCGGGTCGAGGCGATCGAGCCGGAGAGCGGCAAGAGCCTCGGCAACTCGGTCATCACCGTCGAGATCGAGCCGCCGGCGGAAGAGCCCGCCGAACCTGCCCCCGAGGTCGCTCCTCCCGCACCGCCGCCGGCCGAAGCGCCTGCCACGACTGACCCCAGCCCGCCAGTCGATCCAGAGCCTGCCGTCCCGCCGTCAGCGCCGGACCCCTCGCCGCCGCCGCGCAAGGAAGCCCCGGCGGTATCGCCGACGCCGTCCGGGCCGCTCGTCCCGCCCGCCGACGAGCCGGTGGATGTGGACTTGCCCGAGCACTCGGGTCTCGACGAGCCGATCCTTCCCGCAACGGAGCCCCCCGAGGCCCTCGTGCCCGAGCCGCAGGGCGATGATGGCGAAGCAGCAGAGATCGAGGTTCCGGCGGAATTGCCGCCGCTCGCCTCCGTCCGCCCCGACAAGAGCTCAGCGTCAGTCGAAATCCTCGACGCCCCCGACGCCGGGCTGGATACCCTCCCGCCGCTCGACGCAACGGACGACGACCCCGCAACCATCGCGCTCGATCCGCCTGACTCCCCGGCGCTCATGGCCGAGTTCGAACTGCCCGAGCAGAGGCCCGAGGCACGCTCGGTTGTCGTGCTGCGCCTGTTCCCCTTCGGCGACCCGGTCTACGGCCGCTACTCCGGCGGCCAGGCCATCATCCGGCGCGGCGACACCCTGTGGAGCCTCGCCCACCGCTATTACGGCGCCGGTATCCACTTCCGCACCATCTACGACGCCAACCGCGACAAGATCAGCCGGCCCTCGAAGATCTACCCCGGCCAGATCTTCGACCTGCCGCTGGTGACCGAGGAGTAGCGGGGCGTAGCATCTTCCCAGCCTCTCAGTCGTCATCCGCGGGCTTGACCCGCGGACCCATGGGATACCGCCAAATTGCTGGGTGCCCGGGCATGACGCCGGTGGAGGGACCAAACAGAGGTTCCACTTCTCCGTCGCGCCGGCACCCCCGTGCCGTCAACCACTACCCACAACTCCCCCTTCAGGCAGGTGCTTTCAACTTGCCTTGCCGCGGCCGATCTTCTATCGGTCAAAGACGATGAAGCCGCTATCCGACGACGACATTGCCAACATGATGCGCGCCCTGGGTCACCCCGTGCGGCTCAGCATCATGCGCATTATCGCCGAGCAGGATGCGGGAGATTGCTGCTGTACTGATGTGACCCAGTGCCTGCCGTTGGCCCAGTCCACCGTCAGCCAGCACATCAAGGTGCTGCTCGATGCCGGCCTCGTCGAGCGCCACGCCAAGGGCACCCGCAACTGCTACAAGCTCCGTGCGGATCGCCTCGCCGAATTCAACTCCGCTTGTTCCGGCCTGTTCTCAGGCCTCACCACCGTTTCCCCGGTCAAAGAGCTCGCCTGATGTCAGTCGCCGATGAGGCGCCCAAGCGTCCTACCGTTAGCGCGGAGGAGGGTGGGCTGCTTTCCACCGTTCGCAACCTTTGGCAGTACATGTGGCCGGCCGGCAGGCCTGACCTCAAGCTGCGCGTGATCCTCGCCATCGGCGCGCTGCTGGTTTCGAAGGTTGCCACCACCCTCGTTCCCTTCGCCTACAAGTGGATCATCGACAGCCTCGATGGCTCGACGCCCGATCCAGGTCTGGTCATGGGCATTGCCGTGCCCATCGTGCTGGTCGTCGCCTTTGGCGTCGGCAACGTCATCGATGCCGGCTTCCAGCAGTTGCGCGACGTGCTCTTTGCCTCTGTCGGGCAGAACGCCGTGCGCAAGCTGGCGCTGCAGACCTTCGAGCACCTGCACAAGCTGTCGCTGCGCTTCCATCTCGCGCGCCGCACCGGCGGGCTCAGCCGCGTCATCGAGCGCGGCACCAAGGGTATCGAGACTATCGTCCGCTTCACGATGCTCAACACGGCCCCGACGCTGGTCGAGTTCATCATCACTGGCGTCATCTTCATCGTGATGTTCGGCATCAGCTACCTCTCGGTGCTGATCGTTACCGTCTGGCTCTACCTCTGGTTCACCATCAAGGCCTCGAACTGGCGCATCGCCATCCGCCGCGACATGAACGAGAGCGACACTGATGCCAACGGCAAGGCCATCGACAGCCTGCTCAACTTCGAGACGGTGAAGTACTTCGCCAACGAGAAGATGGAGGCCGCCCGTTTCGACAAGTCGATGGAGCGCTACGAGCGCTCGGCCGTCCGCATCTGGACCTCGCTCGGCTTCCTCAATTTCGGCCAGGCGGTGATCTTCTACGCCGGCGCGGTGGTGATCCTCGTCATGGCCGTGATCGGGGTGATGAACCGCACGCTGACGCTGGGCGATTTCGTGCTGCTCAACACCTTCCTGATGCAGATTTACCGGCCGCTGAATTTCATCGGCTTCGTCTATCGCGAAATCCGCCAGGGCCTCACGGACATCGAGGAGATGTTCAAGCTGCTCGACCGGGAGCCCGAGATCCAGAACAAGCCTGGTGCCCCGGCCATCGCCATCACCGGCCCGGTGATCCGCTTCGAGGACGTGAAGTTCCACTACGACGCCGATCGCCCCATCCTCAAGGGCATCAGCTTCGAGGTCCCGGCCGGCAAGACCATCGCCGTCGTCGGCCCCTCGGGTGCAGGCAAGTCGACCATTTCGCGGCTGCTCTACCGCTTCTACGACGTGATCGAGGGCCGCATCACCATCGACGGGCAGGACCTGCGCGACGTCACGCAGGAAAGCCTCCGCGCCGCCATCGGCATGGTCCCGCAGGATACGGTCCTGTTCAACGACACCATCGCCTACAACATCCGCTACGGCCGCCCCGACGCGACCGACGAGGAGGTCCGCAAGGCCGCCGAACTGGCGCAGATCGGTCACTTCATCGAGGCGCTGCCCAAGGGGTTCGACACCCAGGTCGGCGAGCGCGGGCTGAAGCTCTCGGGCGGCGAGAAGCAGCGCGTGGCTATCGCCCGCACCATCCTCAAGGCCCCCGCCATCCTCATCCTCGATGAGGCGACCTCGGCTCTCGACACCAAGACCGAGCAGGACATCAAGTCCGCGCTCGACCTCGTCTCGGCCAACCGCACCACCCTCGTCATCGCCCACCGGCTCTCCACCGTCGTCAACGCCGACGAGATCATCGTGCTGCGCGATGGCCAGATCGCCGAGCGGGGCACCCATACCGAACTGCTCCGCCACGCCGGGCTCTACGCCCAGATGTGGAACCGCCAGCGCGAGGCGAGCGAAGTCGAGGAACTGGCCCGCAAGGTCGCCAACGATCCCGAAGGCTTCGTCAAGCGCGGGCTGCCGGCGGCGGAGTAGGTGGCGTCAACGCGGCATCAGCAGCGAGCCAAACGCCACGATGCCGAACATGATCAGCACCACGCCCGAAATGCGCGAAACCCACTTCGCGAAGCCGGCGGGCAGGCGCTGGCGGATCATCGCCACGCCGCCGCTCAGCGCCAGCCACCACGCCAGCGAGCCGAGGAATACTCCGGCCACCACCACAAAGGCGCCGCCATCGCCGCCCGCGCTGCCAAGCCCCAATCCCGCGAAGATCGCTGCGAAAGAGATGATGGTCGCGGGGTTGGCCATGGTCAGGGCAAAGGTTGCCGCCACCGTCCCCACCAGATTGCGCGTGTCGAGCCTCGCCGCTTCCACCGGGGGCCGCGGCTGGAGGCTGGTCCAGCCGAGCCAGATCATGAACAGCCCGCCGACCACCCGCAGCGGTGCATCGATGACAGCCAGCAGCGCCGCGAATGCGGCAAAGCCCAGTGCCGCGAGGGCAGCGTAGAGCGCGTCCGCCATGGCAGTGCCGAGCCCGCCCATCATCCCGGCCCAGAACCCGTGCTCCAGCGTCCTGTTGATGCACAGCGTACCGATCGGACCAAGCGGTGCCGCGATCGCCAGCCCGAGCAGCAGGCTCTTGCCGAACAGCAGCATGTCCATCAGGTCGCGCCCGGGGCAGGTGTGAAGGTCCCCGGCAGCACTGAGGACAGAGCGATGATCGTCTCGCTGCGGGCGATGAACCGGCCATCCTTCAGCCGTGACAGGAAGCCCTCAAGCTCAGGCAGGGACCCGACCCGCACCTTCAGCAGGTAGGACCACCCGCCGGTGACGTGATGGCACTCCGTCACCAGCGGCTGCTCGCCGACAAAGCTGCGAAATGCCGCCTCGTCGGTATCGGCAGCGAGCGCGACGAACACGAAGGCGAGGATCGGTGCCCCGAAGGCCTCCGGGTCGACGTCCACCGTGAACCGCCGGATCGTCCCGTTGCCGGCCAGCCGGCGCACCCGTTCGTTCGCCGCCGAGGTCGATAACCCCACGGCAGCGCCGATGTCGGCGATGGAGCGCCGTGCGTCCTCCGCCAGCATCCCAACAATTTTGCGGTCAGAATCATCCATAGCGATAATTTTGCATGCAGAATGTTATTCGTAAAGGCGCATTTGCGGAAAACTCGATCTCGTCCCGTGAGGGCCAGCGAGGTCGAGAACTGGTGAAGAAGGTCGCCAACGATCCCACAGGGTTCGTCAAGTGCGGGCTGCCGCGGCCGAATATCGGGTTGCAGGGCAGGCCATCACGGGCCAGTCTCCCGATACGCGCGGAGATTCCCCTAGGTGACTGGACCAGCTCAAGTGGCGCCGGGCGCAACCCGTAACGCCTCGCTCGATGCGCTCCGCGTACTGAGCCTGCTCGGCATCGTCACCCTGCACGTCGCCGCCGGCGGCTTCCACGACAACCGGCCGCTGGGCTTCGTTCTCGACGAACTGAGCCGCTTCGCCGTACCGGTGTTCTTCATCCTCTCCGCCTACTTCTGGAAGGCGGATGAGTTGCAGCATCCCTTCCGGCTGGTCGCCCGCGTCACCCACCGCGTCGGCATCCCCTTTGTCGCATGGGTGCTGATCACCCTGGCATGGACCGCGATATTCAAGCCGGGCCGCGCTCTGGACCTGTCGCCCGGCGGCATCGCGATGATCGCCTGGACCGGCGGCCCCGCCTTCCACCTGTGGTTCCTTCCGGCTCTCATCGTCGGGACCGCAATCGTCGCCGTACCCGGCCGTTACCTCGGCTGGCCGGTCACGCTGACCCTCGCGCTCCTGCTGGCAGCAATCGGCCTCACCCTCGGCGCATACGGCCCCGTCGTGCTCCAGCGCACGTTCCCCGCCTGGATATTCAGGACCGGCGTCCTGTTCGCCCCGATCTTCCTCGTCGCCGGCGTGCTGCTTCGCCGCCATGGCGACCGGCTGGCCGAAATCCCGCTCTGGGCCATCGGCGGCAGCGTCGTGGTCTTCGCCATCACCCAGGTCGCCGAGGGCCTGGTGGTCTTTCCCGGCTACCCCATGGGCCACGACTACTCGCTCTCGACCCTCGGCTACGCCATCGCCGTCGCCTTGCTGTTCATGCGGCTCGACCTGCGAGGCGCAGTCTGGTCCGTGCTGGGCCGTGCCACCTTTACGGCCTACCTCGTCCACATCCTTGTCATCGCCGTCTGGGTCGATGGCTTCCAGCTCGGCGCCCTCTCCCTGCTCGTCATCGCGCTGACCTTCACCACGTCGCTGGCCATCGGCGTCGCCTGGCAATGGCTGCTCGGCAGCACCAGGGCCGCCGCAACTGCCCGGACTGAACAGAAGGGCGCGTAGGAACTCCACCAAAACAAAAGGCCCGGGACATCGCCCCGGGCCTTTCAATCTTCGTTGGCTGCCAGCCTATTCGGCTGCCTGCCGGCTGACCACGGTCACCCCGTCCTGCTCCTTCTCCACCAGGCCCGAACCTTCGGTCTTGATGAAGCGCTTGGAGCTGTCGATGTCCGCCGGGATCTCGACTTCCTGTCCGTCCGGCGTAACGGCCACGGCCGTCTTGCGCCGGAACAGGCCGCTGAACACACCGGCGATCGCCGTTGCGATGCGGCCCCGGCGGATCACGGAGGGCGCGGTGATCATCACCGGCACCATCACCAGCGTCAGCGCGGTGGAGACGAACAGCCCCGACACCAGCGCCGCCGAAAGGTGCGTGAACCACGAGCCCGCGAGGCCACCCGTCACGATTTCGCGGCGGATGAAGTCGAACTCGATGTTCAGCGCCATCGGGATCACGCCCAGCGCCGTCACCGTCGCGGTGAGCAGCACCGGCCGCACGCGCTGCGCGGCGGTGATCAGCATCGCCTTCACCGGCTCGACCCCGTCACCACGGTTGTAGTGGTTGTAGGTATCGATCAGCACGATGCCGTTCTTCACCACGATGCCCGCGAGCGCCACGATGCCGAGGCCGGTCATGATGGCCGAGAAGCTCATCCCGGTGACCGACATGCCCAGCACCACGCCGGCGATAGACATCACCACCGTCGAGAGCGTCACCAGCACCTGGTAGAAGCTGTTGTACTCGAGCAGCAGCACCAGGAAGATGATGAACAGGGCAGCCCCCAGCGCCGTCACGATGAAGGCGTTGGTATCGCCGATCTGCTCGTCCGCACCGCCGAACACCACGTTTGCCGTGGCAGGGAAATCCTGCTGGGCAACCCACGCCTTGACCTGCTCGATCTTGGCATCGGCCGGCACTCCCGGCTGCAGGTTGGCCGCCACCGTCATCTGGTAGTTGCCGTTCTTGCGGGTGACGTTGGCCACCTTGGGCACGGCCGTCCGCTGGATGAAGTTCGACACCGGCACGAGGCCCTGTGACGTCACGATGCGCAGCGAGTCGAGGCTGTCGAAGCTACGTTCCTCGAGCGGCAGGCGCACCTTGATGTCGAGTTCGTCATCCGCGTCGTCCGGCCGGTACGAGCCGAGCTTCACGCCCGAGGTCACCAGCTGCACATAGGGGCTGAGCTCACGCACGCCGATGCCGTACTTGGCGGCGGCGGCGCGGTCGATCGTCACTTCCCAGTCGATGCCGGGGGAGGGACGGCCGTCTTCGACGTCGATCGTGTCGCCGAGGTCGTTCTCGATGAAGTCGCGCAGCTTGCCGACGATGGGAGCGAGGTCCTCATAGACGGTGCTCTCGACGCTCAGGTTAATGGCCTTGCCAGCCGGCGGGCCGTTTTCCTGCGCGGCGATCTGCACCTGGACGCCCGAGATGTCCGCCACCCGGTTACGGATGTTCTGGAAAATCTCGTCAGCCTTCACGCGCTCGTTCCACGGCAGCAGCTGCAGGTTGAACTGGCCGATCGTGTCCGGAGGCGAACTGCCGCCGAACCCGCCGCCCGAGCCTGCGAACGTCATGATCGAGTCCTGGATACCCTGCACCTGCAGGATCTCCTTCTCGACCTCGGCCAGCATGTCGCGGATTTCGACAGGCGAGTAGTTGCCGCGGGCGATCACGTTCACCGTGCCGTACTCGGCCTCCGAAGCCGGGAAGGCTTCGACGCCGGTCGGGTTGCTCATGTAGACGGCGAACATGCCGATCACGATGGCAAAGCCGATGGTCAGGGTGATCAGCGGGTGCCGGATCAGGTGCTGGAGCGTGCGCACGTACACGCCGGTCGCACCCTTCACCTTGTCCACATGGAACTTGTCCGGGTACATCACGACGTCGGCCGCTTCCTTGGCCTTCTCGTCGACATGGCTGGACGCGATGATCGCGCCGATCACCGGCATGAACACCAGTGCCGACAGCAGCGACGCACACATCACCACGATCACGATGATCGGCAGGTAGCTCATGAACTTGCCGATGATGCCCGGCCAGAACAGCAGGGGCACGAATGCGCCGAGCGTCGTGAACGTGGCCGAAACCACCGGCACGAACATCTTGCGCGCCGCGAGGATGAACGCCTCCTTCTTGGAGACACCCTCCTGCAGCTTTCGTTCCGCGTATTCCACCACCACGATCGGGTCGTCGACGAGCACGCCCACGGCGAGCACGAGGCCGAACATGATCATCATGTTGATGGTCATGCCGAGCATCTGCACGACGAGGAAGGCGATCATGAACGAGATCGGGATCGAAGTGCCGATCATGAGGGCAGGGCGCACCCCGAGCGTCGCCACACAGACCGTCATGACGAGCGCGACGGCGGTCAGCACCGCGGCCTCGAGAGAGCGGAACAGCGACTTGGTCGAGTCCGCCTGGTCGACGAGGAAGGAGTGCTGGATGCCGGCCGGCCAGTCCTTGGTGAACTCGGTCGTGACCGCGCGCACCTGGTCGGACAGGTCGATGACGTTGGTGCCAAGTTCCTTGATGACGCCCAGCGTGATGGCCTGCTGGCCGTTCACATGGGCATACTCGGTGGCATCCTCGAAGGTACGGGTGATGGTGGCCACGTCGCCAAAGGTCACGACGTTGTCGCCATCGGCCTTGATCGGCAGCGAGTAGACGTCCGCCGCCGAAGTGATGAGGCCCGGCACCTCGACGTTGAACGAGCCCTTGCCCGTGTCGAGCGTGCCGCCAGGCACCACCATGTTGTTCTTGGCGAGCGCATCGAGCAGCTGGCCGGCGGTGAGGTTATAGGCCTCGAGCCGGTTCATATCGATGGTGACGGCCAGCATCTCGTCGCGCGAACCGGAAATGGTCACGCTCTGAACGGTCGGGATTTCCTCGAGCCGGTCCTGCAGGTCCTTTGCGCGCTGCACCAGCGTGCGCTCGGGAACCTCGCCGTAGAGGGCCACCGAAATCGAGGGCTGGTTGGTGAACGAGATCTCGTTCACCGTCGGCTCGTTGGCGTCTTCGGGCAGTTCGGACGAAACACCGTCGAGCTTGGCGCGAATATCCGCCAGCGCCTTGTCGCTGTCGGCATTCACGTTGAACTCGAGGAAGACCGAAGCATGGCCGGTCGTCGCGGTCGAGGTGTAGTTCTCGAGGCCGTCGATATCCTTGACGCGGTCTTCGATCGGCTTGGCAAGGAGGCGTTCCGCATCACGCGGCGACACGCCCGTCTGGCTCACCGACACATAGAAATACGGGATGTCGATTGCCGGGAAGCTCTCCTTCGGCAGCGAGATGTACGACATGAACCCGGCGAAGAGCAGCAGCGCCATCACCGTCAACACGACCCGCGGCATGCGCAGGACGCGTTCGAGGAAATTCATCATGAGTGCACCCCTTCGGCAGCGGCCTCGGACTCTTCAGCCTCGGGCGTCCCTGTAACGTTGGTCGCGTCTACCTTCTGGCCCGGCACGACATATTCCTGGCCCATCGTGATGACGTCCAGTGTCGGCGGCAGGCCAGTCACCCAGACCCCCGCGCGGGAGTCGGAGAGGATGGTCACGGGGTAGAACTCCACCACGCCATCTTTGACGGCGCGCACCCCAAGTGCGCCCTCGTCGTTCAGCGTCAGCACCGACTGCGGCAACAGGTGCGCGGGCAGGGTGCCCATGCTCACCGTCGCGGTTGCGGTGATGCCCGACAGCACCTTGCCGTCGGCGTTCGGCAGCTCGATCTCGATCGGGAACGAGCGGGTCGCCTCATCGGCGAGCGAAGCGATGTAGCTCACCTTGCCCTCGACCGACTGGCCGGTGACCGTGGTCACCTTCGCCGGCAGGCCGAGTTCGGCACGCGCGATGCGAGCCTCAGGCACATTGGCGACGAACAGCATCGGGTCGAGTTCGATAACCGTGGCACACGGCTGGCCGGGGCTCAGCACGCTACCAACAGTCGCGATCGGGTCCTGCACCACGCCGCTGACCTTGGTGGTCACCTTGGCGCGGTCGAATTCCTGCTTGGCCTGGTCGAAGGC
Source organism: Pseudomonadota bacterium (assembly GCA_023393475.1). Lineage (GTDB taxonomy): Bacteria > Pseudomonadota > Alphaproteobacteria > Rhizobiales > Devosiaceae > Devosia_A. The sequence goes on along the minus strand of JAEWLC010000098.1, from coordinate 3,513 downwards.
CGACTGCGCCTGGCGCAGCGAAGCTTCGGCTACGATGCCGGTATTGGCGGCCGCGAGGCCCTTGTCGCGCAGCGCCTTGTTGGAATCGAAGTTCGTCTGGGCCTGGGCGAGTGCCGCTTCGGCCGTTGCGACTGCGGCGGCGCGGGTGCCTTCGTCGAGCACGCAGAGGACATCGCCCGGATTGACCGTCTGGCCCTTCGAGACATTGACCTCGGTGACTACGCCCTGCGTTTCGGGGGTGATGGACACCACTGACTTGGCCTTGGTCCGGCCGCGCAGCGGCACTTCCAGCGGCATCGGCTGCATGGTGTAGGTCTCGGTCCGGACCGACTGCAGCGCAGCGCCGGTGCCCGTCGACTCCGCCACGCGCTCGGCGATGGTCAGGTGCGGATCGATCTCGCCCTCGACGTGATGCTCGGCGGTCTCCGCCGACGGATCGATGAAGGCGATGATCGGGCGCTCGCCGTTGCCGGGGCCGTTGCCGCCTGACACGTACGTGCCGCTGCCCAGCCAGAGGGCGCCAATGACGAGGATTGCCCCGGCCGTGCCGTAGGAATAGATCGCACGCATATTCTGAAAGTCCCTCTACTCGGCAGCGGCGGCAGCGTCCCGGTCCGGACGCGCCAACGCGATAAGTTCAGCCCCGTGCGCCTCGATGTAGTTACGGACCGTTTGCATACAAGTACGGCCGTAATCGATGACCCAGGCGTCACCAGGATGGTTGTGTTGTTGTTTGAGCCGGTCGAAATCGGCCAGTTCGGCGTCGACCATTGCGAGTCGCTCGCTCAGACGCTGTTCGACCAGCGATTGCGGAAGTTCGGACGCAAAGCGCGCGAACAACAGAAATGGGCTGCGGAACTCGTCCTCGCCCAACTTCTCGAAAAGCGACTGAATGAATGCTGAACGGCCCGCCTCGGTGATCGAATAGATCTTCTTGGATGGCTTGCCGTCCTGCTGCTCGACCCTTGATGTAACGAGCTTTTCTTGCTCCAGGCGCGCCAGCGCCGGATAGATCGAGCCATAGCTGGCGTCGATGAAATAGGAATACTCGCCCTCGATGGAGAGCTTCCTGATCTCGTATCCGGTGGCTTCCTCGTCATAAAGGATGGCGAGGCAGATCGTTCTGACGTTCATGGCTTCCTATCAGTCCGGCATATAACGAACCAGCATATGCCGGGCCTATATATGGAACGCTCGGAAACCACAACAAGGGGACGCGCCGGGGCTGCCATGCATTTTTCTCATGGCCATCCGTCTCGATCTGACGGACTTCAGCCTCAGGCCTCGGCGAACCGCACCATGTGCGCCAGGGCCGCCAGTGCCAGGTCGCGGCTGGAGGCGGCCACGAACCAGGTATTCAGGAACTTCTGCTCAGGGTGACCGCAGGTCAGCGGCACCCCATCGAGATCGAGCACGACCCCGCCGGCTGCTTGAAGCACGGCTTGGCCGGCAGCGGTGTCCCATTCCGAAGTCGGGGTAAATCGCGGGTAAAGCTGCGCCTCGCCGCTGGCCAGCAGGCAGAACTTAAGCGACGAGCCGACCGAGACGTCCTCGGCCACTTCGAGCGCGGCGCAGAGCTCGGCCAGCGCCGCGTGGCCGTGCGACCGGCTGGCGACGATGCGCGGCTTCGGCGCGTGGCTGACCTCGAGGATTCGCCGGTCGGCGATCTCGCCGTATCGCACTTCGCCGGCGAATGCGCCGTCCCGGCCGCCCCAGTAAATGTGGCCCGTCGCCGGCGCCAGCACCACGCCGCTCACCGGATGCCCATCCTCGCAATAGGCGATGTTCACGGTGAACTCGCCGTTGCGCTTGAGGAACTCCTTGGTCCCGTCGAGCGGATCGACGACGAAGTAGCGATGCCCAAGGTCGGGAATGCGCCCGGCCGCAACGCTCTCCTCGGCCAGCACTGGCAGCCCGGTCTCCGCCAGCATGGCGAGAATGACCGCCTCCGCCTTCTGGTCAGCCTCCGTGACCGGCGAGCCATCGGCCTTCTCGTCCGGCCGGATGTCGCGACTATAGACGTCCATGATGACCTCGGCTGCCGCGATAGCAGCACGGTTCATCAACTCGGTATGTTCGGCAGTCATCGGATTTCCACGTCCAGTCCAAGGTCGAGCGGCGTCGCGCCCATGGTGATCTGGCTCGACGAGATGAAGTCGACGCCGGTCTCGGCGATCCCGCGCACCCGCTCCAGCGTTACCCCGCCCGAAGCCTCGAGCCGCGCCCGCCCATTGTTGAGCCGCACGGCGGCCTTCAGCAGCTCGTTGTCCATATTGTCGAGCATCACGATCGTCGCGCCCGCCTCGAGCACTTCCTCGAGTTCGCTGAGCGTCGTCACTTCGATCTCGATGGCGACGAGGTGCCCCGCCGCTTCCCGTGCCGCGCGAAAGGACTTCCCCGCGCCGCCGGCCACCGCGACGTGGTTGTCCTTGATCAGGATGGCATCGCTCAGGGCATAGCGATGGTTCGATCCGCCCCCGCAGCGCACCGCGTATTTCTCGAATGCGCGCAGTCCCGGCGTCGTCTTGCGCGTGTCGCAGATCCGCGCCGTCGTGCCCTCGACCGCTTCTACGAATTTATGCGTAAGCGACGCGATCCCACTGAGATGATTCAGGAAGTTGAGCGCCGTCCGCTCGCCGGCCAGCAGTTGCCGCGCGTCGCCAGACACCACCGCCACGATACCGCCCTTTGCGACGGCCGTGCCGTCGGCAAGCTGCGGATCGAACTCCACCCCGCCCCCCAGTTGCCGGAAGACCTCCAGCGCCAGCGGCAGGCCGGCGATCACACCCGGCTCGCGCGCCGTCAGCGTTGCCGTCGCCCGCGCACCGGCTGGAATGGTCGCCAGCGAAGTGAGGTCGCCCGCGAGTCCGAGATCCTCCGCCAGGGCACGTCGCACCGCATCCTCGATCAGGGCAGGGGGCAGAACCGGCAGGGCTGGGATCTCGCTCATCGTCGCGATTTACGCGACCCGGAACTGCCGCGCAATGCCGCGAGCACCGGAGTGATACCTGCGGGACCGGAACAATTGCCCCTCGGACTCGTTCCGTCGGTGCGCAGTTCCGGGCCGGGTGGCTGTCGCCTCATAAAAAGAATGGAGAAAACCCATGCAACTCAAGCGCTTGCTGATAACGACCACAAGCCTTTGCGTGCTGTCGCTGATGCCGCTTCCCGCCTTCTCGCAGGACGCTGGCCTGACGGCCGCCTACAATGCCTATGTCGAAGCGCAAAGCGGTGAGGATGCCGACGCCAAGGCCGCAGCCGAAGCCGCTTTCCTCGCCGAATGCCAGCGCGTCGGCGCGCCCGACCTGCAGCAATGCATCGCCATTGCCACCGGCGCCGCCTCTGCCGAGCCTGCTGCTCCGGCCGAAGAGCCGGCCCCGCCAGCCGAGCAACCCGCCCCGGCTGAGGAGCCGGCCCCGGCTCCCGCCGAGCAACCCGCCCCCGCACCCGCCGAGCCCGCTCCCGCACCGGCCGAACCCGCCCCTGCTGCCGAGCCCGCACCCGCCGCTGAGC
>JAEWLC010000087.1 GCA_023393475.1 Pseudomonadota bacterium | reverse complement strand
GTGGGGAGGCGTGGGGATAAGTTTGCCTGTGGGGGTGGGTTGGGCCTCGGGGCGTGGTGCTGGCTGGGTTTACGTTGGGCGGGGCGGAGATGGGGCAGGAACGGACTCGAATTTGTTCCTGTTTTGTTCTAGCTTTGACTCCTGACGTCCATGCCGGAGCCATGACGATGCCTGTGCACACTATTTCCCTGAACGGGCGGACCACCCACCATCCCAAGTTCACCCTGGAGGAAGTGGAGGAACTGCTCCGCAAGGGGTTCAGGTTCTCGATCTACCACCCGGAGGGGGACGAGTTCAGACTCAGCCTGCCGCTGCAGACGATCGAGGACCGGGTGCACGGGACGCTGACGATCGAGCAGGGGTGATATTTAAAAGACTACGCATCACTGATCCACAGATCTAAGTCTATCGGCAGCGAAAACCTGTCCGCCTACGATATCACCAGCACTTCGGTGTCAACCGTATTGAGCGTGGGTCAATGTCGTGCTGGACTGTCTCAAATGGTCCGGAAGGGGAGGGGCAGATGGACGAGTTAGAGAAGGACATTAAAGCAGGGCTCGGCAAAGCGGCGCTAGATCTATTGGACCGCGCTTATACTTATGCGGTAAGTAAGGCCGGTGTGTATCGCGACGTCGCCAAACTCACATTTATCAATGGCTTCGTCGAGTATATCAGTCAGAGTGAAGCGCGATTTAAGAAAGTAAAGACCATCATTAGCAGGTCTGCGCCGGTTGATCTTCGTCGCGCGTACGTTCCGATGAGATTCGAGTGCGGACGTCGGTCAGTAGAAGAGATCGAACTAAGGGCTCTTCTGTATGATGGTGGCCAGATCGTCATAAATGGCCGTGCTGGGTCCGGAAAATCGATGACGATGCGTAGTATTTTTCTCGACCTCTTGGCCGAGGAAAAATGCATTCCGGTATTGATAGAGCTTCGTGAAGTCGACATCTCAGCTGGATCGGGGCTTGCATCCCACATTTGCAGTCAGATTGCAGTTTTTACCGGCGGGTTTTCGGAAGAAGGTCTGATTTATGGGGTGAAGAATGGCCATATTGCACTTCTCTTGGACGGCTTTGATGAGGTCGACCCCAAGAGCCGGGGCGAAATGGAGGCGCAAATACTTGAACTGGTTGCGAGATGCCCCAGGGGCGGTGTTGTGGTGTCCGGAAGACCCGACGAGCGATACAATGTTTGGCCGACCTTTAATGTCTTCACGGTCGCTGGTTTAGGAAAAGACCAAGCTATTTAGCTAATAAGTCGAGTAGAATTCGATGATGAAATCAAGGATCAGTTCAAAGACAAGATACGGGAGTCACTGTACGATACTCATCGAGAGCTCCTATCAAATCCGCTTCTTTGCTGTATGATGTTGATGACATTCAACGAGTTTGCTGACGTGCCGTCGAAGATGCACATATTCTACAAAACGGCATTCGACGCGCTACTCCGTAAACATGATGCGTTGAAGCCAAAGTTCAGGCGCGTATTCAAGACAGGTCTGGAGACGTACGACTTTTCACGACTGTTTGAGACGTTCTGCTTCCTAAGCTATGCCGATCGTATAGTTGGTTTTGATAAGAAGAGCGCCATTAAATATGCCGCCGAAGCGATAAGATACGAAGGAATATCAGTAAAGTCCGAGGACTTCGTCGACGATCTAACGGATAGTGTTTGTGTGATGCTGGTAGATGGCGATCGATATCCATTCGTACATAGGTCGTTTCAGGAGTACTTCGTTGCGTCGTTCCTGGCTACAAGAAGTCTTGACGATCTGTACGATATAGTACTGCAAGTTGCCGGCGCCTCAAGTGACCGGTCTGTGTTCAATTTCCTTCGCGACATGAATCGCGAATTGCTAATACGAAAGTATGTTGTTCCTGCGGCGAAGATGATGATCGACGAAATCCGCGGCCGTCGCACGCTCGGTGATAGTGATGTTGACATATTTTCGAGGTTTTTTAGTGGATTCCACGTATATGTCGACGGTACACTTAACGTGTACTGGGGCAGTTCAGAAAGCTTGGCTAGGATATTCTATTCTGTATTGAGTGTAGTTAGCGTCACTCGGTTCCCTGGGGCTGCTGTGGGTGAGGTGTACGCAAGAAATCTGAGCACTCAACACGGCGAGGAGTACGATGCGGACGAGGACCGGTCGTATATTGCGGTGGACGAGTCCGACGCGCTCGATTTCCAAGACGTTGTCTTCCGTTCTGCCATTGTTGACGAAATGTCGGAACTGCTGGGGCAGTGCATTCTGGAGGCGGAACGGGTCGAAGAGAGTCGCAAGGAATCACTGCGTGGGAGGATAAGGTTCGGCAAACCGGAGACATGATCCAGCAATACTTTGAAACTATACGCCCTAACGGCGGACGAGTCGGACAGTCCATCCATTGGGATAGTGTCGCTACTCCTTCGCCCCCTCCAACACATCCAGTTCCATCTCCCGCAGCCGCTTGATCTCGTCCCTGAGCCGTGCGGCCTTTTCGAACTCAAGGTTCGTGGCGGCTTCGCGCATTTCGCGTTCCAGGTCCTTGAGCACGGCGGCGAGGTTGGCGCCGGCTTGCACCTTTTCCTTGCCGGTCTTGTCCTTGCCGATGGAGACGGTGACGTGGTCCTGCTCGTAGACGGAGTCGACGATCTCCTTGATGTTCGATTTGACCGACTGCGGGGTGATGCCGTTGGCTTCGTTGTAGGCGACCTGTTTCTCTCTACGGCGGTTGGTTTCGGCCATGGCGCGTTCCATGGAGCCGGTGATGTTGTCGGCGTAGAGGATGACCTTGCCGTCGACGTTGCGGGCGGCGCGGCCGATGGTCTGGATCAGTGACGTCTCGGAGCGCAGGAAGCCTTCCTTGTCGGCGTCGAGGATGGCGACGAAGCCACATTCGGGGATGTCGAGGCCTTCGCGCAGCAGGTTGATGCCCACCAGTACATCGAAGGCGCCGAGGCGGAGATCCCTGATGATCTCGATGCGCTCGATGGTGTCGATGTCGCTGTGCATGTAGCGCACGCGGATACCTTGTTCGTGGAGATACTCGGTGAGGTCCTCGGCCATGCGTTTTGTCAGCACGGTGACGAGCGTGCGGTAGCCGGCGCGGCTGACCTGGTGGATCTCGTCGACGACGTCGTCGACCTGGTTCTTGGCCGGGCGGATCTCGACGGGCGGATCGATGAGGCCGGTGGGGCGGATGACCTGCTCGGCGAAGACGCCGCCGGCCTGCTCCATCTCCCAGGCGCCGGGGGTGGCGGAGACGTAGACGGTCTGCGGGCGCATGGCGTTCCACTCCTCGAAGCGGAGCGGGCGATTGTCCATGGCCGAGGGCAGGCGGAAGCCGTATTCGGCGAGGGTGGCTTTGCGACGAAGATCGCCGCGATACATGGCGCCGAGCTGGCCGACGGTGACGTGGCTTTCGTCGATGAAGACGAGGGCGTTGTCGGGTAGGTATTCGAACAGGGTCGGCGGCGGCTCGCCCGGCTTGCGGCCGGAGAAGTAACGCGAGTAGTTCTCGATGCCGGCGCAGGAGCCGGTGGCTTCCATCATCTCGAGATCGAACAGGGTGCGCTGCTCGAGGCGCTGCGCTTCGAGGAAGCGGCCGGCGCCGTTGAGCTCCTGCAGGCGGGCGGCGAGCTCCTTGCGGATCTCCTTGATGGCGCCCGAGAGGGTGGCGCGCGGCGTGACGTAGTGGCTGTTGGCGAAGATGCGGACGGAGAGGAGGTCGGACGCCTTCTTGCCGGTCAGCGGATCGAACTCGGCGATCGACTCGATCTCGTTGCCGAACATGGTGATGCGCCAGGCGGCATCCTCATAGTGGGCGGGGAAGAGTTCGACCGTGTCGCCGCGGACGCGAAAAGTGCCGCGGGTAAAGCCGGCCTCGCCGCGCTTGTACTGCAGCTGGGCGAGGGCGCGGAGGAACTCGCGCTGGTCGAGCTTCTGGCCCTTGCGGACGTCGAGCGTCATGGCCGTGTAGTCCTCGACCGAGCCGATACCGTAGATGCAGGAGACGGAGGCGACGATGATGACGTCGTCGCGTTCGAGCAGGGAGCGCGTGGCCGCGTGGCGCATGCGGTCGATCTGCTCGTTGATGGTCGATTCCTTCTCGATATAGGTGTCGGTGCGCGGGACATAGGCCTCGGGCTGGTAGTAGTCGTAATAGGAGACGAAGTACTCGACGGCGTTGTCGGGGAAGAAGGCTTTCATCTCGCCGTAGAGCTGGGCGGCGAGGGTCTTGTTCGGGGCGAGGATCAGCGCCGGGCGCTGCGTGCGCATGATGGTCTGCGCGGCGGTGAAGGTCTTGCCCGAGCCGGTGACGCCGAGCAGGACCTGGTCGGTCTCGCCGTTCTCGACGCCTTCCACCAGCTCGGCGATGGCGGTGGGCTGGTCGCCGCGCGGCTCGTAGGGCGTCACCAGCTTGAACGGGATGCCGCCTTCGGATTTCGCACGGGGCGCCGGGCGGTGGGGCTTCCACTCCTTGTTGCCCTCGACCTCCTTGCGGCCGTGGAGGATGATCTCCTCCAGTGCCTTCACGGTAGCGGAGATGCCGACGGTCTGTGCGCCGACGAGCGACTGGCCGGGCATGTTGCGGGCACGGACGGTCTTTTTGGACTCCTCCAGCGCATCGTTGATCGAATGGCCGGAGGGGACGTGGCCGAAGCCGGCCTGGGGCGACTCGCCCATGCCGCCGAAATCCGGGCGCTCGACCGAGTTGGCCTTGGACTTGGGGGCCTTGAGCTGCATGCCGGTGGCGGCCGAGCGGGCGGTTTTCTTGGGCTTTGCAGGAACGTCCGGGACTTCCTGCGAGAACTCCGCGTCGAGATCGGGCTGCGTGGACTTACGCCGTCCTCCGGTGCCAACGCTCGGCTGCACATCGCCGCCCTCGACGGAGCGCGCCAGCGGCTGCGGCTTCAGCGGCTGGATGCCGGTGCCGTTGGCCTCGGCGGCGCGGCGGGCAGCATTGTCGAGGGCTCGCTTGTTCTTCAGCCGCTCCTGCGGGAGGGCCTTGGACAGCCGCAGCTCCTCGGCCTTCTCGATATCGCCGATGAAGTCGTCGATGGAGAAGGAAGGGGCGGCAGGCTTCTCGGTGGCTGCAGGCTTCTTCGGGGGCATGGCGGGCTCTCTCGGCGGACACGAGTCGTCAGCGGACACCATAGGCGGGCGCACTGTCAGAATGTGTCAGGGGTATAGCGGTGCCAAGAGATATAGTGGCTCGGGAACGGAATGTGAACAGGGGCGTCGATCGTTCCCGCTGATGCGTGCTGCAGGCGAGAGGGGCGGCCGACGGGCGGCCACCCCTCCCGAGATCGATCAATCGGGACCGAGGTCGCAATCGACGCCGCCGCCCGGAAGGCTGGACATGCCGCCGTCGGCATCGTCGCAGCGCTGGGCCAGCGAGTCCGGATCGCAGAGGTCGGCGCCGCTGGGATAGGTCTGGTCGCAGGTATCTCTCGTGACCTTCGGCTTGGCGACGAGGCCGCCCGCGACGGGCTGGTCGCCCTTCACGGGCATGCGCAGTTGAGCGGCCTCGGCGGCCCCGTAGCTCATGGCGAGCAGGGTGGCGAGAGCAGCGATGGTGGTACGGTTGAGCTTCATAGTCATTCCCTCATGGGTTGAGTTGAGGGGATGGTGACCGACATGCCGTGAACCGTAGTTGAGCCGCGGGTTCGGCGGAGGTTCAGACGAGGCGGGCACGCGCATGCCCGACCAAAGGACGAGCCGGCGGGCCGACTAGCCCCTTTTCATGGCGGCTTTCGCACCCCTAGAATGGTAGTCGAGGGGAAACATGGATTCGCGGCTTTTCTGGCTGTCGGCGGCGGCTTTCGTGGGCGCCATCGAGGGTGGTTTGATCGCCGGGTTGCTGCCGCTGATCAGCGCTGACCTTGGTGTGACGCTGGGGCAGGCCGGCTTGCTGGTGCTGTTCTATTCGATCGCCTACGCGTTCGGGCCGCCCTTGCTGGCGCTGCTGCTGGGTGGCGTGGGGCGGCGGCGGATTCTTGCCGGGGCGGAGTTCGCGTTCGCGACCTGCGCGCTGCTGATCGTGCTGATGACGACGTTCGACGCGCTGGTGGTGGTGCGGACGGTGCTGGCCGTGGCGGCCGGCACCTATACCGGCACCGCGATGGCGACGGCGGCCATGCTCGCGCCCTACGGCAAACGCGGGCGCTACATGCAGGTGATCAGCATGGGGCAGGCGATCGCGGCGCTGGCCGGGCTGCCGATCGGCGCGTGGCTCGCGGCGCAGTTCGGCTGGCGCATCGTCTATGTGATGCTGGCGATCATGGCCGGGCTGGCGGCGCTGGCGCTCTACCTGAAGCTGCCGCGCGGCATGATGGGCGACACGCTGAGCATCGGCGACCGGCTGCGGGTGCTGCGCAATCCGGGGATCGGGCTGGCGCTGGTCTCGACGCTGATCTTCATGATCGGGTCGTCGCCGTTGATCGTCTATATCGGCGCGCTGATGGATGCGGTGGGCGTCGGCTACGAAACGCTGCCGCTGGTGCTGCTGGCCGGCGGCGTGGGTGCGATCGCCTGCAGCGCGACGGCAGGGCGGATGTCGGACCGCTACGGCAGCGGCAGGACGGCGATGATCGCGGGCTGCGCGGTGATCGCGGTGATGGTGATTTTCGTCGGGCTGCCGCATGTGCCGCGCGACCTGGCGCTGCCGGCGCTGATGCTGACGGTGGGCGTGCAGGGATTCGTGGTGCGGACCTATTCGATCGCGGTGGCGAGCCACATGGCGCAGATCGCGCCGGGAGCGGTGCCCGTGGCGATTTCGCTCAACATGTCGGCGTTCATGATCGGCATGGCGGTGGCCGCGGCCGTGGGCGGCGTGGTGGTGGACAGCTGGGGCGCCATCGCGCTGCCGATGATCGGGGCGCCGCTGGTGGCGCTGGCGCTGCTGGTGTGGCGCACGGTGCCCGAGGGCGAGCGGGAAGCGTAGGCCTCAGGTGGCGATGCCGTTGACCGGCTCAAGCCGCGGCGGGATGTCGGTTTCGCCCAAGCGCCGTCGGATTTCGATCTCGATGTTGCGGCAGATGGTCGAAATCGGCACATCGTTGGCGTTGCCCTCGAAGGGGTTGGCGGTGCTTTCGGTGACCTGGTCGAGCGAGAGATAGGCCCAGCCGAGCAGGGCGCTGAATGGCACGCTGAGCCAGAGCATGATCGAGGCGAGCGCGCCGCCGGTGGCCGAGGCGAAGATCGGCACCACGCCGAAGGGCAGGAGCGTCACGAAGATGCCGACGAAGAGGGAACTGACCACGGCGTATTGGCGCGGGTAGGGCGCGTCCTTGATCCGGTCGCAGCGCACCTGGTGGTCGTGGCACTCGCGGAGGAGCTTCAGCAACTCGCCGAAGATCGGCCCCGGCACGGCCGGCAGGAGGGCGTTGATTTCGCGGCCTTGCCGGTCGAGGAGGGCGAGCGCTGGCCGGTCGCTGGCGAGGGCCTCGGCGGCGGCCTCGGGCCCGATCAGCGCCTGAAGCTCGGTACGGAGCGACATAGCATCCTCCTCGATGTGGTAGCGCCGCCGGTACTCCTTGTTGGCAGCGCGCTCGACGCTCTCCCACGGCCGGGGCTGACGCAGGGCGGAGCGTTGTGCGGTCAGCCAGGCGAGGTGGCGATAGATGATCCGGCGCGCCGTTCCGGGTTCGACGAAATCGCAGCAATAGCCGGCGAGCAGGCGGCTGGTGGCCGCGATGCCGGTAAAGGTCTGGAGCGCATCGCTGCTGCGCTGCAGGACCTGCGAACTCTTGAAGCCGACAACCAGCGACACCGTGGTGCCGAGCACGAGTATGATCGGCCAGGGGATCGAGAAGCCGGCGGTGGCGGGGATGATGTAGACGAGGACGGCGAGGATGCTGACGAGCGCCATGTAGATGACGCTGCGGCGAGACCAGAGGGCGAAATGCGTGAGCTTGTATGAACGGCCTACATGCATCGTCGTTCTCCGCTCTGGTGGGGGGCGAAAGGTTCAGTGGAATCGCCGCCGATTTCTAGCTGAAGATGCGGGCGTGGCGCCATTGCCATGCGACCGGGCGTGAAACCTACGCCGTTGGGGGCGCGTATCTACGCCAAAGCAACGGAGGTGCAGTTTGATAGCGTGGGTAACCGGGGCCGGTAGCGGGATAGGCCGGGGACTGGCGAAGCGGTTGGCGCAGGATGGATGGACCGTGGCCGTCAGTGCCAGATCCGCCGCGGATCTGGCGGCGCTCGCGGCCGAGCAGGCCGGGATCATGCCATTTGCGCTCGATGTGACGGATCTTGGTGCAGTGAAGGACGTGTGGGCGCGGATTGCCGACGAGCTCGGCGTGCCGGAACTCGTGGTGCTGAATGCGGGGACCTATGTGCCGGTGTCGGCCGAGGGGTTCTCGGCGGAGAAGTTCGGTGCCAATGTCGAGGTGAACCTGATGGGCACGGTGAAGTGCCTCGAGGTGGTGATGCCGGCGATGATGGCGCGGCGCAGCGGGCATATCGCGGTGGTGTCGTCCCTGACGGGGTATGTCGGGCTGCCGACGGCTTCGGCCTATGGCGCGACCAAGGCAGCGCTGATCAACATGTGCGAGGCGCTGGAGCCGGAGCTCGAGGCGTTCGGTGTGAAGCTGAGCGTCATCAACCCCGGCTTCGTCGATACGCCGCTGACGCGGAAGAACACGTTTCCGATGCCGTTCCTGATCTCGACGGAGGATGCGGTGGAGCGGATCGCGCATGGGCTCGAGGCGGGGAAGTTCGAGATTGCGTTTCCGCGGCGAATGTCGGTAGCGATACGGGTGCTGGCGGCGTTGCCGCATTGGGCGCGGCTGGCGGTGACGCGGCGGATGTTGCCGAAGTAGGGGGCTACGGAGAGATCGCGGCCCCCTCCGCCGGCCGCGCCGGCACCTCCCCCGCCCCGCGGGGGAGGATGGCGGGCTTAAACTTCTGCCGGTTCTTTTTGCTTTTGTTCGATCACCGCACTTCTGCGTCTTGGCGACGGGGTGTGGGGTTGGATGGGGATGCCCTTGAGGAGGAGCTGGATAGCTTCCCAGTGGATGGCGGCGGTGATTTTCAGGGTCATCAGGGGGTAGGTGAAGAGGAGGCGGACCAGTTCGCGTTCGGTGAAGGGGCGGCGGGTGCCGCTGAAGCTGGCGGTGAGGAGGGGGCCCTCCGGGTCGGACTCGGCGATGCCGATGCGGAGGCGGTCGCCGGGCGGGAGGATGGCGAAATCGTAGCGGCAATCCATCGGCATGAAGGGCGAGACGAAGTGCAGTTTCGGGGCGGAGTGGCGGATGTGGCCGCGCTTCTTTTCGGCCGGGATAACGTAGACGAGGCGCTCGCCATAGGTGTTGCAGACTTCGTGGAGGACGGCGCGGAGGGTGCCCGAGCGGTCGTAGCAGAAGTACTCTGTGAGCGGATTGAACACGTAACCGAAGAGGCGCGGGTAGCAGAGGATTTCGACGCGGTGCGCGGCCTCGGGCAGGCCGGCTTCGGCGAGGCGGGCCTCGACCCACGCACGCAGTGCGCCGGTCTGGCCGTCGCCGTGGTCGCGGTCGTGGAAGCTGAAGATGGCGAAGCGGTTATGGGCGAAGAGGCGGTTCGTGAGCCGCGAGATCTCGTCGAGATCGAGCAGCAGGGCGAAGACGCGATAGTGTAGGCGATGCCGGCGCGGCCGGAGCCGCGCATGGTGGACGTCGCCGGTGTAGATGGCCGAGTTCATTCGGCGGGCTCGAGCGCGGGGGCGCGGGCGATGCGGCAGGCGCCTGCCGGCTCGACCCAGGGGCGACGAACATCACCGAGGGCTTCGGCGGCGGCGAGACCGGACTGCAGCGCATCCTCGTGGAAGCCGTGGCCGAAATAGCTGCCGGCGAACCAGGTGCGGCGGTTACCCTGGATGCGCCAGAGCTGATCCTGAGCGGCGAGGGCAGCGTGGTCGAAGAGCGGGTGGGTGTAGGCGATGGCCTGGTGCAGCTTGCCTTCGGCGACCGGGCGGATGGGATTGAGGGTGACGAAGAGCGGGGTCTTGGTCGGCAACTTCTGCAGGCGGTTCATCCAGTAGGTGACGCAGAGCTGGGTGTCGTTGGTATCGGTCTGTTCGCCGACATAGTTCCAGCTGGCCCAGACGCGGCGGCGCTTCGGCATCAGCGTGGTGTCGGAATGGAGGACCGCGGTGTTGTCGGTGTAGTGGAAGGCGCCGAGGACGCGCTGCTCGTCTTCGCTGGGGTCGGCGAGTAGGCTGAGGGCGGTGTCGGCGTGCGTGGCGATGACGAGATCGGTGAAGGTTTCGACATGGCCGTCGGCGTGGATGATGTCGACGCCGTCGGGATGGCGGCGGATGCCCGAGATGTGGCTGTCGAGGCGGATAACGAGGCCATCGGACAGGCGCTCGACATAGCTGATGCTGCCGCCCGAAATTGTCCGCCACTGCGGGCGGTCGATGAGTTCGAGCAGGCCGTGGCTGGCGAAGAAGCGCACGAAGGCGATGAGCGGATAGGCGCGCATTTCGCGAGCGGTGGTCGACCAGATGGCGGCGCCCATGGGCAGCAGGTGATCCTCGATGAAGGCATCGGTGTAGCCGTGGGTGTCGAGGTATTCGCCCAGCGTGATGTCGGCGTAGTCGGCGGGTGTCTTCAGGAGACGCGGGGCGGCGCGATAGAAGCGCAGGATGTCGCTGACCATCGACCAGAAGCGCGGGCTGACGATGTTGCGGCGCTGGCCGATGAAGCTGTTAACGCTGACGCTAGAATACTCTGTGCGGCCGCCGGCGATGGAGGCGGCAAAGGACATGCAGGACTGCTGGCTGCGAACGCCGATGTGGTCGAGCAGGGCGGTGAGGTTGGGGTAGGTGGCCTCGTTGAAGACGATGAAGCCGGTGTCAACGGCGACCGGGCCATCGGGCGTGTCGACCGTCACGGTGTTGGAATGGCCGCCGAGGCGGCGATCGCGTTCGAACAGCGTGACCGGGTAGCGCTTGGCCAGCAGCCAGGCCGCCGACAGGCCGGCAATGCCGGAGCCGACAACCGCGATTTTCCTATGTTCACCAGACCAGATCGCACCCACGAGTAACCTCTTCGTTGTTGTTGGAAGCAGGTACGGAGCGGGGCGCGATTTAGGTGCAACCTTTCGCAGATTTTTTTCGTAACTCCCGCGAGTTAGGTCAAAAGGGAGCATCGAGGTGCTGAAATACGTGATCGCCTACGTGGCGACGGCGGTGGTGTTTTTCGGGCTGGATTTCGTGTGGCTGAGCCGGATGCTCGGCTTCTACCGGGCCGAAATGGGATCGCTGCTGCTGGAACAGCCCAAGCTCGGCTACGCGGGGGCTTTCTACGCGCTGTATGTCGTCGGCATCGTGGCGTTGGTGGTGGTGCCGGCGCTGAGTGGCGGCGGCTGGGGGCAGGCGCTGGCGATGGGGGCGCTGCTCGGGCTCGTGGCCTATGGCACCTACGACATGACGAACATGTCGACGCTCAACGGCTGGTCGCTGAAGCTGGCGCTGGTCGACATGGCGTGGGGCACGTTCGTGACGGCGACCGCAGCGACGGCGGGGTATCTCGTGACGGCGTGGCTTGCCCCCTGACCTTCGTCGGGTTGGCACTGGTGCGGTAGCGCGCTAACTTTCCTGCCTGGGGGCAGGAGGATGACGATGCGCGCTTTGCTGCCCCTTGCCCTGATGCTGCTGACGAGTTCGGCTGCGCTGGCACAGACCTGCACCCCAAACACCTGGCGCAATGCCGCGCCGTTGCCGAGCGAGCGGACGGAAGTCACCGCGGCGACGGACGGGACCGTGATCTATGTCGCGGGCGGCATGGCGAACGATCCGGCGACGGACCTCGTCTCGGTGTTCAAGTACGATCCGGCCGGCGACGCATGGTCGGTGCTGGCACCGCTGGACCATGACGTGAACCATACCGGGCTCGTGGTGCTCGATGGCAAGGTCTATGTCGTCGGCGGCTACGAGTCGCCCGGAAACCGGCCGACGGCGCGGGTGAGGGCGATCGATCCGGCGACCGGAACGGTAACCGATGTTGCACCGCTTTCGGCGCCGCGCGGGGCGCTCGTGGCGGTGGTGCTGGACGGCAAGATCCATGCGATCGGCGGGACCACGGACAAGAGCGTCGCAACGCACGAGGTCTATGATCCTGCGACCGACAGCTGGAGCGTGGCGGCGGAGATGCAGGTGCCGCGCAACCACATCGCGGGCGCGGCGCTCGACGGCAAGATCTATGTGTTCGGCGGGCGTGACGAGCAGACGTTCCTGCTCGATGCCGGCGAGGTGTACGACCCCGCAACCGACAGCTGGGCGCCGATCGCGCCGCTGCCGACCGGGCGCAGCGGCATCGGCGCGGCGGTGGTTGACGGGCGGATCATCGTGTTCGGCGGCGAGGAGGGGGCCCCTGGCGGGCATACGTTCCCCCAGGCCGAGGCTTACGATCCGGCGACGGACAGCTGGAGCGCGATGGCGCCGATGCCGACCGCGCGGCACGGGCTCGGGGTGGCGGCAATTGGTGATGAAGTGTTTACCATTTCGGGCGGACCGCAGCCGGCGCTGACGGTTAGCAGCGTCAATGAAGTGCTGTGCGCCACTCGCGGGTAACCGCGCTGTTACGTGTAATAGTGAAATGCCGGGTTTTGGCCCCCGACCTAGGCTCGCAGTCAGCCTAGCGAGGGATGTCGGGTCCTGCCGCTGCGGTCGGGCGGAGCTCTGGAAGGAGGCTCCGCCCGAATTCGTCAGGCGGACACGGCGCCGAAGCTGCGTGTGCGGTGGGCGAAATCGGCGAGGGCGGTGTCGAACTCGACCGGGCCGAAATCGGGCCACTGGATCGGGGTGAAATAGAGCTCGGCCTGGGCGCATTCCCACAGCAGGAAATCGGAGAGGCGCTGGTCGCCGCCGGTGCGGATGAGGAAATCCACATCCTCGGTGCCGAGCCGCTCGGCGATGGCTTCGGCGGTGAGGCCGTCGGCAGCGGCGGCGAGGATGGCGTCGCGGGCCGAGTAGTCGATGGCGATGCGGAGGTGCAGGCGCGTGCCATCACGAGTGGCGCGTTCGGCGGCGGTGATGGCGCGGGCGAGGCCGAGGGGCACCCGGTCGCGGCGGCCGAGCACGGAGATGCGGACGCCGTTGCGGCGGAGCTCCGGTGCCTCGACGAGGAGGAAGTGGCGGAGCAGGGACATCAGCCCCGAAACTTCGGCGTCGGGACGCTGCCAGTTGTAGGTCGAGAAGGCGTAGAGCGTCAGCGCGCCGACGCCGTGTTCGATAGCCGCCGCCACAATGGCGCGGACGGAATCGGCGCCCACCTGATGGCCGGCGGCGCGCGGCATGCCGCGGGATTCGGCCCAGCGGCCGT
The DNA here is from genome assembly GCA_023393475.1 of Pseudomonadota bacterium. Classification (GTDB taxonomy): domain Bacteria; phylum Pseudomonadota; class Alphaproteobacteria; order Rhizobiales; family Devosiaceae; genus Devosia_A. Next base: position 9,384 of record JAEWLC010000087.1, on the reverse strand, counting down.
TGCCATCCATGATAATCGCGATATGCAGTTTATGGCTTGGATTGGTTTGCATCGTAAACCTTTGTGGCGTGCTTTGGACGTATACTGCGACCGAACGGTCAATGCGCGTGTGGAGCGAGGCTAGATAGTCTTCCACCAGCCGTCGGCGGGGGCGCCGCGGGCGGGCTTGGCGGGAGCCGGTTCGACTTTGGCAGAGGCGTCGCGGATGACCTGCTCGAGGACGGACAGGTAATCGAGGAAGCGCGCCCGGCCTTCGGCGGTGAGGCGGATATCGGTGCGCGGGCGGCGGGCCTCGAAACCCTTGCTGATGGCGACGAGCCCGGCCTCTTCAAGCACGGTCAGGTGGCGGCTCATGTTGCCCTGGGTGAGGCCGCAGAGGCGCAGCAGATCATTGAAGGAGAGACCGTCCGGGTGTCCGGCGAGCGAGGTCAGGATGCCCAGCCGGGCCTTCTCGTGCATGACTCGGTCGAGCCCGTCATAGGCGAAGGGGGCGGGTTCAGTTGGCATCGGGTGTCTCGGACGAGCGGTGAACGATCAGTGCGACCAGGAACTGGCCGACGGTGAAGGGCAGGCCCATGTACCATGGCGACAGGTTCTGGTCGCGCACTGCAAGCAGCAGAACCACGAAGCCAGCGAATAGGTACCATGCACCGGCGAGGATCATCGCCGGTGGCAGGGAGCGGACTGCGGCGAAGATTCCGAGGCTGACGAGCAGCAGCCAGATGCCGGGCAGCAGCCAGAGCAGGCCGGGGGCGAAGAGGGCGAAGAAGGCGAGGAGACCAGCGCCGACCACTCCGGCCGGGACGAAGTTCAACACAGCCTCGCGGATCATCTGGTCGGCGAGCCCGACATGGTGCCGGTCGGCGCGGCGCAGCATCTCGGCGCCGATGAGGGCCGAGGCGGCCACCGCGGTGCCGACCCAGGCAGTGAAGTAGGGCAGCGGCGCCGGACTGCCATCGGTCCAGATCGACTGGGCCAGGGCTATGACGAAGGCAAGGACGCCGGTCAGCGCCAGCGCCGCCGGGCCAAGGCCTCGGAACGAAGTCGACTGGGCAAGGCGGCTCTTGATCTCGACGATGTCGGCGAGGGCCTTGTCCAGATCGTTCATGCGCGACTCATTGTGTTTGCGTTGCAAACTATATGGAGATGCAGATTGAGGCGGAGTTTGGGCATTCGGTACTGCCCGATCCGTAATGAACCGAAGTGTCGCTCGTCGCGGCCCTGGCATCAGCTAGCCCGGAATCGGAGGGGCAAGATGAGGCTTCTGGCGCCGGCGTTGATGATGGCTGTGATTGCGGGTTCGGCGCAGGCGGCTTGCGAGGTCGAGAGCAGCGTCTATCGCGAACAGAAGACGCTAGGCGCGGCCGATGCCTATATCGCCTGTTTCGAGAGGACTGGCGCACTGGTTCTCCCCACTAGCCAGAGAGTGACATTTGGGGAGATTGCGTCTGGGACTCCGACCTTCGGTCCCGTCGCACCGGGAAATCCGAATGGCATGCCGGTCACCGAGTACCTTCGCCAGCTCAAGGAGCTGGGTGGATACTCCGACTTCGACTGGACGCAGATCATGGCCGAAACGATGACGGTCGATGAGTCCTTCGCGGTCGTCTACGACAAGAACCGGGTTGCTCCGCAATATGCCGACGACCAGCCCTTTCTGATCAAGGCCACGCCCCAGTTCAAGGTCGACCAGTTCTTTGCCGACCCGGCGAAGTTCAAGGGCCTTTCCCAACTCATGCTGGAGGCGGGAGAATGATCTGGGAGATCGAGTCGATCCTCACAGCCGCGAAGTTCGTCGGGTTCGTTGTGCTGGTGTCGGCCCTCACTGCAGTCGTCGTGACGCTGATCTATGGCGTGCTGCGAGCGGAGGACAAGGGGAAGGAACCGCGGCCTTACTGGACGGTCGTGCGCGGGGCGGCGCCGTATATTTTCCTCGTTGCGCTGGTCGGCGGACTTTGCGGACACCTTGGCGGGTCGAGCCGCGAAAGCGTGGTCGGGGCGCTGCTGCCGGCGCTGTTCTCGCTGTTCGGCGGCTACATCGCCTACTATCTCGGGGCCAAGAAGGACCAGAGCGGCAAGATCGCGGTGAACACACTCGCGTTCCTGTTGTCGTTCTTCTTCCTCTACAGCGTCTCCGCCACGTGGCGTCAGGCCAATGAGGCGCTCGACTTCTGTCGCGGCGTGTACTCGAACGCGGGTTTTGCGACAGCCGAGCAACGCGCCGACCGTGACATCGTCTGGGCGGTCTACTGCAACTCCGCGATGGGCCGCTTCACCAAGGCCGTCGTCTCTGCGCCTGTCGGCTAGTCATCAACCCGGCCGCGCAGGCTCTTGATGGTGCTGCGTTTTGCCTTGCCTTCGAGGCGGCGGCGTTTGGAGGCGAGGGTGGGGCGGGTGGCGCGGCGGGGTTTTGGCGGGGTGAGGGCGGCGCGGAGCAGGGCGGCGAGGCGCTCGATGGCGTCGTCACGGTTCTGCGGCTGGTTGCGGAAGCGGTTGGCGGTGATGACGATGCGGCCATCGGTGGTGAGACGACTGCCGGCGGCAGCGGCGGCGCGGAGCTTTACCGGCTCGGGCAGGCTGGGCGAGCCCATGAGGTCGAACCGCAACTGGGCGGCGGAGGCGACTTTGTTGACGTTCTGCCCGCCGGGGCCTGGGCTGCGGATGTAGTCGATCTCGAGCTCGGCGAGGGGCAGGTGGATCGGGCCGCCAATGTGGATGGTGTCGGGAATGGCGGGCTCCGGGTTGCTTGCCGCAGAGAGTGGACGCTCTGCGTCCGCCCAGGGAATGCGATTTCGGCGCAAAATGAAAGCGCCGCCCGGTGAGGGGCGGCGCTTCGTAGATTGCGGTCCGCTTAGCGGACGCGGATCGAGCTGATGTTGTCGTTGGCGCCGCGCAGGTTCGGGACGCTGCGCGAGATCACGATGCAGCGGCCGTTGAAGTTGGTGCGTTCACAAACGAGGGCCTGTGCATCGCCGCGGATCTCGATCGACTTGATGCTGTCGTCCCACCGGCCGAGGCGGGCAAGACGCTCGCCCGGACGGGCGCAGAAACTGTCGCCGCGGAACTGGGTGCGCTCGTAGAAGCACACGCGATCACGCTGGCCGCCGGGGCGGCCGGGGCGGACATCGAAGCCGCCCGAACCGATCTGGAAGCTGAAGCCCGGAACGTTGAAGCCGATGCTCACATCCGGACCGCCGGCATTACCGCCCGGGCCAGGGCCAGGACCACCGGGGAAGCCAGGACCACCCGGGCCGGGACGGCCGGGACGGGGATCGAAGTCGTCATCGTCGTCGCTGAGGTAGGCCTGCGACACCCAGCCATCCGGGCCCGGCTTGATCACGTAGCACCAGCCGGCCTGGCAGCGGTCGATCTCGACTTCGGCGCCGGCGCGAAGCACATCGACGACGGCGCCGTTGACCGGTGCGTTGCGCACGTTGACGGTGCTGGTCGCGACGGCGGCATTGGCTGCCGAGGCGAAAAGGAGGGAGCCGAGCAGCAGGGCTGCGGCTCCGGCGAGCCTGATGGGGAGCATTATTGATCCTCTCTAGTGACGCTTAAATCCACGGTGGTGCCGCAAGCCGAGAACGGTACGGTAGCGCACGGGTTCCATGCCTTTTGCTTCAAATGCGCCAAAAATGCAGAAACGCCGCCCGTTGGGCGGCGTTATCGGCGCGGCATGGTGAACGAAGGGTTAGTAGACCCTCACCGAGGTCACGCCGTTGTTGAGGAAGCCGTGGAGGTGCGGCTGACTGTCGTTGTAGTGCACGCAGTAGCTGTGGAAGTCGCGATCGCGGCAGAGCAGCACCGAGACGTCGCCCTCGATCGAGACCGACGAGAAGCGGTTGTCGGCATCGAGCAGAAGCAGGTCGCGGGACCTGAAGCCGGGCTTGGCGCAGAGCGACTTGCCGGTGAAGTTGGCGCCCTCGTAGAGGCAGACGACACCGGGGCCGCCCCAGTTGGGGCCGATCCGGGGGAACTTGTAGCGGCCATCGGGGCCATCGCCGAAGTCGATGGCGTAGAGGCTGGCCCAGCCGGCTTCGTGGCCCTTGTGGACGCGGCACCAGGCCTGGGAGCAGCGATCGACGCGGATGCGGGCGCCGGCATCGATCTCGCCCACCACCTCGTACTCGTGTCCGGGGCCTTCCATCAGGATGAGGGGTTTCTTCGACCAGGCGGGCGAGCCGGACTGGGCGCTAGCGGTGGTTGCGCCGAAAGCGAGGAGCACGAGAGCAGCCAAGACTGCAACGAACGGCTTGAGCATTCAGCATCCCCCAAAAGCAATGATGTGGGAGGAGACTAGCCCCGGCGCGCGACAGTTGAAAGGGCGGGGCGGCAACAGCCGCGCAACAATGGAAAAGGCGCCACGCGAGCTGGGCTCGGCGCAGCGCCTCCCATCCGCGACAGAGGCCACCCGGCCGCGGATGTGGTCCGGTCCGCGTGTGCAGACGTGAAGCCGGATAACGTCGTCATTGGTGGCGCCCGGCGCCTGAATGGAGGCTGAACGAAGACAGCATTCAGCGCGCGATCTGCTTCTTGCGCCCCTGCTCGTCGAGCGCAACGTAGATGAAGCGGCCGTCGGTTACTTTGACCCGGTCGGCGAGCCGGTTGCGGCGGGCATAGGCTTCCATGGCGATGGTAATCGAGGTGTTACCGATGCGCTCGACCGTGGTGTAGATGCAGAGGATGTCGCCAACCTTTACCGGCGCGATGAAGGTCATGGCCTCGACGGCGACGGTGGCGACGCGGCCCTTGACCTGTTCGACGGCGGCGATGGAGCCGGCGATATCCATCTGGCTCAGCACCCAGCCGCCGAAGATGTCGCCGGCCGGGTTGGTGTCGGCCGGCATGGCGAGGGTGCGGATGGTGAGGGCGCCCTTGGGCTCGTCAGTGGTCGTGGTCATGTTGCGGTCCTCTCGGCGGCCAGCGGCCGATCTCTTCTTCCCAGTGCCGGCGGCAGAGGGAGACATATACCGACTTCTCGATCGAGACCTGGTTGCCCTCGGTCAGGGCGCCTCCGTCGCTGTCGCGGCGGACGACCATGGTGGCCTTCCTGCCGCAGAAGCAGATGGTGCGGACCTCGCGCAACTCGTCGGCGATGGCAAGGAGTTCGGACGAGCCGGGGAAGAGCTGGCCAAGGAAATCGGTGCGCAGGCCATAGCACATGACGGGAATGTCGAGCCGGTCGGCGACGCGGGCCAGCTGCCAGACCTGGTCGGTGGTGAGGAACTGCGCTTCATCGACGAAGACGCAATCGACCTTGCTCTCCTGCAGGTGGTCGTTGACGCGCTGGAACAGATCGTCGGTGGTGCCGAACATTTCGGCCGGAGCGGAGATGCCGAGGCGGGAGGAGATGAGGCCGACGTCGCCCTCGGCATAGAGCGAGGAGGTGAAGAGCAACGTGCGCATGCCGCGCTCGACATAGTTGTACGACGCCTGAAGCAGCAGGGTCGACTTGCCGGCGTTCATCGTCGAATAGGAGAAATAGAGCTTGGCCATTGCCCGTTCATGCCGCAGGCGAGGGGCGGCGGCGAGGGCAATCGACGCGTCTCAACAAAAAATCGGCCGCCTCGCGGGGGCGGCCGACAGGAATGCCGAATTGGGGCTCGGCCACAGGACGGGACAATGGCGGCGGCCAGCCCTGTGCAGAAACGTCTCGGCTGCCTGACTTTGGCGGGAGCAGCCGCCTAGGGCGGGCGATGGGGGACATGGCCCGCGCAGACGCCAAGCTATTGAGGCGACATGACAAGCGCGTGACGCCGGGTATCATAATGGCGACATTATCGCGCCGTAGCCGAATGTGGCGGGCGGGCGCCTGGAGAGCGATATGAAGACGATCTTGAGCGTTGGGCTGGCACTGGCGATGAGTGCGGTCATGGCGGGCACGGGCTTGGCGCAGGACCTCGACCCCACCGGCGTGTGGGTGGCCGAGAAGAACTCCGATTACTCGGTGAGCTGGTGCGGCGCGGACAACCGGTCGCTGTGCGTCGACCTGGTAGCGCTGCGCGGCAACATGCGCAAGAAGCACAATCTCGAGTATCTCAACAAGACGATCATCAAGGCCGCCAAGCCGACCGGGGCGAACAAGTGGCAGGGCAAGATGGCCGTGTTCGGTCATACCGGCGACGCCTGGGTCACGATGCGGGGCGAGAACAACCTGCACGTGAAGCTGTGCGCCTACATCGTGATCTGCGACGAATACGAAATGACGCGCGTCGAGTAATCAGGCGCCGGCCGCGGCCCTGCGCTGCTGCAGGGCCGGAACGGCCTCGACCACCAGGATCGCGACGAAGATCAGCCCCGCGCCGGCATAGCCGACGAGGGGGAGTCGCTCGCCGAGGATCAGTGCGCCGCCAAGGGCCGCGAACAGGCTTTCGGCCGAGAGGACGATCGCCGCATTGGCGGCCGGCACATATTGCTGGGCGACCGCCTGCAGGGTGAAGGCGAGGGCGGTGGACAGGATGCCGGTGTAGAGCACCTGCAGCCAGACCTCGAGGATGCCACCGAAGCCCGCGGGCTCGAAACCCATCGCCAGGGCGAGGCAGATGAAGCCGGTGCCCACGAAGGTGATGGCCGACAGCGTGACGGGCAGGGCCGTGTCGCGGCTGAGCAGGCCGAGCAGGAAGACATGGGCGCCCCAGAAGACGGCGCTGATCACCACCAGGAGGTCACCGAAGCGGAAATCGGCCAGTCGTCCGCCGTTGAGATAGAAGATGCCGAAAAGGGCGAGCGGGGCACCGAGATAGATGATCGGGTGCGGCCGGCTGCGCATCACGAGAAAAGCGATTAGCGGCACGAACAACACATAGAGTGCGGTGAGGAAGCCGGAGTTGGTGACGCTGGTGTGCGCGAGGCCATATTGCTGAAGCACGGAGCCGATGAGGAAAGCCGCACAGAGCAGGCCAATCAGGCCCCATAGCTTGCCGCCGAACTGGCTCGGTCGCGCCCTCTTCCGCCGTAGTTCAAGCAGCGCAAACGGAAGCAGCACAATGCCGCCGAGCAGGAAGCGCGTGCCGCTGAAGGAAAGCGGCCCCATGTGATCCATGGCGGACTTCTGCGCGACGAAGGCGAAACCCCAGATGGCAGTGGCGATGACGAGGAGGAGGACGGCGACGGGGCGGGACATGGCGGGGTGTTTAGCGGGGCGGGGTGGAGACGTCGAGGGAGGTGCTACTGAGAGAGACGGCCCCCTCCCGGCCTCCCCATGAAGGGGGAGGTGAAGAGTCGAGACTCTGTCTTCGATTGTGCCTCAGGCACCGGCCGGCACCTCCCCCTTCATGGGGGAGGATGGGAGGGGGCCGTCTGCCAATGGTGGCCGCTACTTCAGCTCCGCATCCAGCGCCGCGATCAGCTGCTGAACTTCGGCGGGGGTGGTGTAGTGGGTGAAGGAGACGCGCAGGACGCCGTGGCCAGGGTTGATGCCGAGGGCTTCGAGCAGGCGGTAGGCGTAGAAGTGGCCGCCGGACGCCATCACCTTGTGGCGGGCGAGGCGCTCGGAGATTTCGACGGCGAGGCCGTTGACGCCGATGGCCACGGTGGGCGCGCGGCTCGCGGCATCGGTGGGGCCGATGAGGCGGATGTTGTTGCGCGAGCGCAGGAACTCCATGAGCGGCTCGAGCAGGGCAATCTCCTGCGCGCGCATGGCGTGGTGGGCCTTGCGGAAGGCGTTGGCGCCCTCGGCAGTATCGCCGGCGATCGCGGCGACGCGTTCGAGATAATCGGCGACACCGGCGGCGGCGGCGACCTGGGCATGGTCCGGGCCGGCCGGCACCAGGCGCTTGCGGGGCTGGGTGTCGTTGAAGAAATGGCCCTGGTTGGGCAGTTCGGAGGCGAGCGAGGGGCGGACTGCCATGACGCCCTGGTGCGGGCCGTACACCTTGTAGGCCGAGAACAGGTAGATGTCGCAGCCGAGCTCGAGCAGGTCGGGCAGGCCGTGCGGGGCGTAGGAGACGCCATCGACGACGGTGATGGCGCCGTAGCTCTTGGCCTTCTGGACGATCTCGTGGACCGGGTTGATCTCGCCGACGATGTTCGAGGCATGCGGGAAGCAGACGGCGCGGACCTTGCTGTCGAGCAGCTTGTCGAGCTCGGCCGGATCGAGGTGGCCGGTCTGCGGATCGACCTTCCATTCGCGGATGACGATGCCGCGGGACTCGAGGCGGCGCCAGACGCCGGAGTTGGCCTCGTGATCCTGGTTGGTGACGACGATCGCCTCGCCCGGCTTGAGCCAGCCGGCAAAGGCGTTGCCGAGGGTGTAGGTGTTGCCGGAGGTGGAGGGGCCGAAATGGATCCAGTCCATGCCGACATTGAGCGCCTGCGCCATGCGGCGATAGGCAAGATCCATGGCGGCGCCCGCTTCGCGCGAGGCGGGATAGAAGGCGTAGGGCTGGACCTTGGTGGCGCGATAGTAGTGATCGAGCCGGGTCAGCACCTGCTGGCTGGTGTAGGAGCCGCCGGCATTCTCGAAGAAGCCCCAGCCCTCGAGGCTCGGTTCACGGAAGGCCGGGAACTCGGCGCGGATCAGTTCGGGATCGAGGGGCAGGGCAGTGGTCATCGCAGGCTCGCTGAGGCGGGATCAGCAAGGGTTAGCGGGTGTGGGGGACGCGGGGAAGGGGGCTGTGTGGATAAGGGGGGTAGTGTGTCAGGTCAGGAGTCCGGGCCCGGGGTAGCCATCCATTGTAAACCCGGCCTAACGGTCTCGCGTTCGTCGTGGACAGAGAGTTGCGGACGATCGTCTGCATGGAGTAGCTCTAGGTTGACGGCTGAATTCTGCCGTCGAGGGAGGGACTATATTTTGAAGTTGTACGTTTTGAATGCCGCTATTTTCCTGGTGTGGGCGGGGACCGCCGTTGCATCCGATCGCGCAGCGTGCTCGACGCTTGAGCAGCCTGCCACGGTCATGTCGAGCAGCGTCGGTACACTCTACGATGCCTTGGCCGGGTTCCAAGTCACAGAACAAGTACTATCCAATTTTACCGGCGAGGACCGAACCTCGCTTGAGGGGTTCGAACAATCACGATCGGAATTGGTCGTGGTCATGCGCGAATTTCTTGATCGAACCCAAGTGATGGCCTTCCGGATGCAGAGGTGCGCCCGCCCCTGAGGGGGGTAGGGCGTAGCGGTCACGGGCTCGACCTGCGGAACTCACGTTGTCTGCCAGCATGAACGATGGAGCCGCCCCCGCAAGGGGGCCGGTGCGTGGCGCCTAGATGCCATTCGAGCGTAGCTCTCATGGCCTTCTCACATAAATCGCTCCACTGGAGCGATTTTGCCTTCGGCACTATTCGAAGCCCCGGCGGGAGGGGACGCCGGGGCTTCTCTGGGACGGCTCGCGGCCGGTCGTGGTTGGGGACCTGCCCGGCGCGAGGGGTCAGCCGTCCAGTCCGG
>JAEWLC010000081.1 GCA_023393475.1 Pseudomonadota bacterium | reverse complement strand
ATGGGGGAGGATGGGAGGGGGCCGTCTGCTACTCTTGGCCCCTACCCCCGCACGATCCCCAGCACCTTCACCGCGGCGTCGAACTCCTGGCGGCGCTTTTCGCGGCGTTCCCTGGCTTCGTCGACTTCGCCCCACAGACGGATGTTGTGGTCTTCGTCGACATGGGCGGCGGTCCAGATCTCTTCGGGCGTCATCAGGCCTTCGCGGAGGGCGATGGCGAGGAGGCCCGAGCCGGTGAGGCCGGTCAGCGAGTTGAGGGTGACGGCTTCGATGAGGCTGGTATCGGCAAGGGCTGCGGCGAGGCGGTCCAGCGTTGGCTGAGGCTGCGGCTGGTGCAGGATGCCGATGGTGGGCTGGAAACCGATCTCGAAGCGGCGGGCGAGCTTGACCAGTGCGGCATCCCAGACCCGCTCCTGCTCGGCGACGAGCTCGCGCGGGGTATCGGCGCGGTAGAGCAACAGGTCGTTGCCGGCGTATTTTACGATCTCGGCCCGCAGGGCCTCGTGGCGATCATCGCCGGCCTCGATGGCGGAGTTGACGAGGCGGACGACGGGCATGGTCTTGGGGTCGATGAACTCGCCCTGCGCGGCCCATTCTTCGGCCATAGCTTGAGCAAGCGCCTGCTGCGGCACGACGACCGGCTTCTGGCCCGGCGTGCGCGGGCTTTTGCCATCGAGTGTGACGGCGAAGCCATCGCCGACCGTGCCGACGCCTACTTCCTTGTAGAAGCGCTTGGGGAGTTCGACCTTGTTCAGGTGCTGGGCGCGGCCGTAGCCGTCGTTGCGGTGGGCTTCGGCGTCTTCGAGAAATTCGCGCATCAGGCCTCCAGCAGCTTGTCCACGGCGTCGACCAGCTCATCCATGCGATGGATCACGAGGTGAGCCCCCGCCTCTTCGAGCGCAGCTACGGTGTGATAACCCCAGGCGACGCCGAGCGCCTTCACGCCGGCGTTTCGGGCCATCTTCATGTCGTGGGAAGTGTCGCCGATCATTACGGTGGCTTCGCGGCCGATGCCGGCCTTTTCCATTGCCGTCTCGATCATCTGCGGATCGGGCTTGCCGCGGTTGTGGGCGGGCGTCTGGATGGAGTGGAAGCGGCCGATGATGTCGTGGCGCTCGAGCAGCGTGATGGCGCCGGCATGGCCCTTGCCGGTGGCAACCGCGAGGATGGTTTCGGGATCGGTCTGCAGGCGATCGAGAGCCGCGAGAGCGCCTTCGAACATCGGCTCGCGGGCAAGACCGGCTTTCTGCAGATAGGTCGAGCGGTAGGCACCAACGATCTCGTCGAGCCGGGCATCGTCGACGCCGGGAGCGAGGATGAGCATGGCGTCGCGGGCAGTGATGCCGGAGATGGCGCGGATGGCGTCGTCGGTGGGGATCGCCTGGCCGACGGAGCCGAAGGACTCGCGGACCGTCTCGATGATGAGGGCTTCCGAGTTGATGAGAGTGCCATCGAGATCGAAGACGACGAGCCGCATAGGGAGAACTCCTGTTAGGCCCGCTCACAACCATAATTTGCGGGGCGTGTCACGCCCCGCAAAGGGATGGTCAGTTGACGGCGAAGCAGTAGAACGCCCCTGCCCCGCCGGTGCCTTCGAGGTTGGCCTGGCTGCAGCCGCGCGATGGGTGCGACGAGTTCCAGGATTTTGCCGCCTCGGTGTCGCTGAGCCCCATGCGATCGGAGTGGCCGACGATGGCGGCGCCTTCGCCGTTCAGGGTCCAGTCGCCACAGGTCTGGCCGGAGGCATAGGTGCCATCCGGGTTGGAGCCGGTGAGGATATCGTGGCGGTTCGGGTTGTCGCCCCGGCCGTTGATGATGGCGCCCTGCTCGGTCTGCGCCGTCATCTTCGTGATGTTGTTGTCCGGCGAATGGAGGTTCGCGACATCGGTGGCGATCACCGCGCCCTTGATGTTCTGCCAGGGGCCGGTGCCGATGCGGTCGCGGGCGTTGACGCCCTCGGCACTGAGATAGGCGGCCCAGGTCTTGCCGGACCCGGCGGCTTCGGCGAGCTGCTGGCAGTGCGCATCTGCGCCGGCGAGGCCGCCGAGATTGGCCCCATCACCGCTGCCGACACTGGTGACGAAGAAGCTCATACCGGCAGCATCTTGCGCTACGGCGGGCATGGCAATGCAAAGCGCGACCGCTGCGGCGGCCGTCAAAACGTTGATCTTCACTTGGGCCCCCTCAGGATGTGCAGTCGCGGGGCGCGTGACGCCCCGCGTAGGGATAGGTCACTTTGCGGCGAAGCAGTAGAGGTAGCCGTTGCCGCCCGTGCCGACGAGGTTGTCCTGGCTGCAGCCGCGCGAGGGGTGAGCCGCATTCCACGACGTGCCCGTGGCAAGAGTCTCCGGGCCCATGCGATCGGAGTGGCCGACCATGGCCGAGCCTTCGCCGTTGAGCGTCCAGTCGCCGCAAGTCTGCCCGGCGGCCAGCGTGCCATCGGCATTGGTGCCGGTGAGAATGTCGTGCTGGTTGGGCTCGTCGCCGCGACCCTTGATCTCGGTGCCGGTTTCGGAGAGCGCGGTGGCCTTGGTCAGGTTGTTGGCATCGGAGTGGAGGTTGGCGACATCGGTGGCGATCACGTCGCCCTTGAAGTTCTGCCACGGGCCCGCGCCGATACGATCCTTGGCGTTGACGCCCTCGGCGCTGAGGTAGGCGGCCCAGGTCTTGCCGGTGGAACCGGCGGCTTCGGCGAGCTTCTGGCAGTGGGCATCGGCGCCTGCGAGGCCGCCGAGATTGGCACCATCGCCGACGCCGACGCTGGTGACAAAGAAAGTCATAGTGGAGGCGTCCTGCGCGACGGCAGGGGCAGTAGCAATGGCGAGGCCGGCCGCCGCGGTGATGGCGGCAAGTACGATCGTTTTCATTGTTATCTCCCTATGGGCCCACAACGGGCGCCGGGAGAAGAACACGCGAGACGGGCATTGCATCCCTTGCTCGCGCGGTTTTGATCAGGCCTCTTCCGGGTCGGTATCCTGGACATCGAAGCGATCGGCGTCGAAACCGAGCACCTCGAAGGTCGCCTGCATGTGCGGTGGAAGGGGCGCGGAGACATCGAGATAGCCGCCGTCGCGGAGCGGCAGGCGGATGCGGCGGGCGTGCAGATGGAGGCCCTTGGCGATCTCCTCCGGCGCTTCCCAGTTCTGGATGTTGAAGTAGCGCGGATCCCCCATGATGGGGTTGCCGAGCTGGGCCATATGGACGCGCAACTGGTGCGTACGGCCGGTGACGGGCTTGAGCGTGACCCAGGCGAAACGGCGGGCGGCCGTGTCGGTGGTCGAGTAGTAGCTCATCGAATGCTGGGCGCCCGGAGTGCCCTGCTTCACCACCACCATCTGCTCGCCGTCCGTAGTCGCCTGCTTGGCGAGGAAGCACGAGATCGAGCCCTGGCGCGGCGACGGATTGCCCCAGACGACGGCCCAGTAGATCTTGCGCGCCTGGCGCGACGAGAAGACTTCGCCGAAATGCGCGGCGGCGGCCTTGGTCTTGGCGACGACGAGGCAGCCCGACGTGTCGCGGTCGAGGCGGTGGACGAGGCGCGGGGCTTCGCCCTTCTTGTTCGGCAGGCTCTTCAGCAGGCCATCCATGTGGCGCTTCGTGCCACTACCGCCCTGCGAGGCGAGCCCGTGGGGCTTGTTGAAGACGTAGAGGTCGTCGTCCTCGTAGAGGATGATCGAGCGCAGGAACTCGGCGTCCTTGGAATTGATCGCGCCTTCCGGCTTTTCGGGTGCTGCCTCGATGGGCGGGACGCGTACGACCTGCCCTGCCGCGAGGCGGGCGTTGGTCTTTACGCGGCCGGAATCGACGCGGACCTGGCCCGAGCGCAGCAGCTTCTGCAGGTGGCCGAAGGTGACCTGCGGGAAATGCGTCTGGAACCAGCGGTCGAGCCGCATGCCGTCTTCGTCGCGCGCGACGACCTGTTGGCGAACCCCGCTCATGCCACCACCCGCATTGCCGAAAGACCCATCCACAAACCTGCGATGCAGAAGATGACCGAGCCGACGATATAGACGCCGGCCTGCATGATTTCGCCGCGCTCGATCAGGGTAATCGCATCGAGCGAGAAGCTCGAGAAGGTGGTGAAGCCGCCGAAGATGCCGACGGCGACGAAGAGCCGGATCTCGTTCTGGAACTGCGGCGTGAACTTCGCCAGCAGCCCGACCAGCACGCCCATGGCGATCGAACCGACGATGTTGATGAGGAAGGTCGACACGGGGAAGCCGTTCGGCAGGCTGCCGATGGCGACCTGCGCACCGTAACGGAGCATCGCGCCCAGCGCGCCGCCTATGCCGACGAGGAGATATGGGGTCATGCGGGTGTAATACGGGTGGCGATGGGGGTTGGGAAGAGGCTTTGCTCGGGAGCGTGCGGCGGCCCCCTCCACGGCCTTCGGCGGTCCCCCTCCCCCGCTTCGCAGGGGAGGATGGCGGAGAGATCGCGCTACTCGCCGTCTTCCGCCTTGCGCTGCTCGCGGCGGCTTGCCCAGAAGTCGAGGCGCTTGATGACCTCGCGTTCGAAGCCGCGTTCGTTGGGCTTGTAGAATTCGGGGCGGTTGGCGGCGAGTTCGTCGGGGAAGAACTCCTGGCCACTGAAGGCGTCGGGCCAGTCGTGATCGTAGCGGTAGCCCTTGTTGTACCCGAGTTCCTTCATCAGCTTGGTCGGGGCGTTCAGGATGTGCCTGGGCGGCATGAGGGAGCCGGTTTGCATGGCCAACTGCTTTGCAGCCCCAAAGCCGACATGGGCGGCGTTGGATTTCGGGGCCGTGGCGACATAGGCGATGGCCTGCGCCATGAACAGCTCGCCCTCGGGCAGGCCGGTGCGCTCGAAGGCGTTCCAGGCGGTGATGACCTGCACCATGGCCTGCGGATCGGCCATGCCGACATCCTCGGAGGCAGCGCAGGCGAGGCGGCGGAAGATGGTGTCGGGGTGCTCGCCGCCGACCAGCATGCGCTGGGCCCAGTACATGGCGGCCTGCACATCGGAGCCGCGCAGCGATTTATGGAAGCAACTGAGGAGGTTGTAGTGCTCCTCCTGGCCCTTGTCGTAGACGGGCGCGCGCTTCTGCACGGTTACGGCGAGGCCGGCGACGTCGAGGGTGGTGCCTTCAGGGAGCGCGAACAGCTCCTCGGCGAGGCCGATCAGGTAGCGGCCGTCGCCATCGGCCATGTCGAGCATGGCGTCACGGGCGTCATCGGTTACCGGCAGCTTCTTGCCGACGAACTCTTCGGCGCGCTGGGCAAGGATGGCGAGGTCCGGCTTCTCGAAGCGGCGCAGGGTATACACTTTGGCGCGCGAGAGGAGCGCCGCGACCATCGAGAAGCTCGGGTTCTCGGTCGTCGCGCCGATGAGGATGACGGTGCCGTCCTCGACATGGGGGAGCAGCGCGTCCTGGACGTTGCGGTTGAAGCGGTGGAGCTCGTCGACGAACATCACCGTCTGCCGCCCTGCCCCGGCGCGGAGCGCCTTGGCTTCGGCGACGACCTTGCGGAGGTCGGCGACGCCCGAGAGCACGGCGCTCAGCTGCACGAAATCGAGGCCGACTTCCTTGGCGACGAGGCGCGCGATGGTGGTCTTGCCGACACCGGGAGGGCCCCAGAGGATGAAGGACGAGACGCGGCCGGCGGCGACCATGCGGCCGATCGGGCCGTTGGGGCCGAGCAGGTGATCCTGCCCGATGACATCGGCGAGCCGGGACGGCCTCAGCGCCTCGGCGAGCGGGCGCGGGGCGGCATCATCGAACAGGGATTGCATTCCTAGCCACTGACCTCGGCGCGAATGGTGCGACCGCCCCGCTGTAGCACGACGCGCCAGCTCGGCGGGCGATCATTGGCGAGTTTGCCAAAGGTTTTGGCGTCGGCGATCTCCTCGCCGTTGAGCGAGAGGATGAGGTCACCGATGCGCAGGCCCATGTCGTCGGCGGGCGAGTTGGGCTCGATGCTGCGGACGACGACAGCGCGGATGTCGTAGGGCAGACCCAGTTCCTGCGCGACGGCGGCCGTGACGGTTTCGACAGAGGTGCCCGAAAAGCGCGTGTTGCCGGAGACCGTGACAGGGTCGCCGGCGGCCGGCGGGGCCTCGAGGGTGATGACCTTGTCCTCGCTCTTGCCGCCGCGGAAGTACTTGATGTCGGCGGTAGCGCCGACCGGCTTGGTGGCAAGGCGGAAATCGAAGGCACTGGGCTGTTCGACATCGAAGCCATCGACGGCGAGGATCACGTCGCCATCCTCGAAGCCGGCCTTCTGTGCCGGACCATCGGGGGCGAGATCGCTGATCAGGGCGCCTCGGGCATGACCGAGACCGAGGCTGTCGGCGAGATCGGCGGTGACCGCCTGCATGCGAGCGCCGAACCAGGGACGGACAAGCGCGCCACCGGCAATGCCGGTTTCGGCGACGAGCTTGGCCATGTTGGCCGGAATGGCGAAGCCGATGCCCACCGAGCCGCCCGAGCGCGAGACGATGGCGGTATTGACGCCGACGAGGTGGCCGTCGAGATCGACGAGCGCGCCGCCCGAGTTGCCCGGATTGATGGCGGCATCGGTCTGGATGAAGAACTCGTAGTTATCGCTTTCGACACCGGTGCGGGCGAGCGCCGAGACGATGCCGGAGGTGACCGTCTGGCCGACACCGAACGGGTTGCCGATGGCGAGGACGAGATCGCCGACCTCGAGCTGGTCGGAATCGGCAAAGCTCAGCGCCGGGTAGGTCGTGCCCTTGGCATCCTTGACGCGGAGGACTGCGAGATCGGTCTTGGGGTCGTCGAGGACGAGATCGACGGGATACTCGTCGCCCGCTGTGGTCGCGATGCGGATGTCGGTGGCGCCCTCGACGACGTGGTGGTTGGTCAGGATGACCCCTTCCCCATCGACGATCACGCCAGAGCCGAGCGACTGCGACTTCTGCGGGCGGCGTTGCATGAAGGGTCCGCTGTCGCCACCGAAGAAGCGCTGGAAGAACGGATCGGACATGAAGGGCGAGGAGGCGCCCTGCCGGATGGTGGTGGCATAGACGTTGACCACCGAGGGGGTGACGGCCTTCACCACGGGGGCGAAGCTCATCTGCATTTCGGTGCGCGACGACGGGACGGTGCGGGCCGGAGCACTCTCCTGTGCGGTCGCCGGCGTGGCGATGGTGCTGGCCGCTGCGGCAATGGCTGGAGCTTCGTTCGGCTTTCGACTCGAAATCTCGGCGTAACCGAGGACAATTGCCGCACCGACGACGACGCCTGCGAGCGCCGTGAACCAACCCTTCTTCGACATCGTTCTTCCCGGCACGAATCCACTGATGGAGGCGTTGCACAAACGCCCTGATTCCGGCGCCTTTTGGGCCCCAGGATTACCGATTGGCAATCGTCGAAATATGACGTTGCGACGGGGGGGTATTGGCCCTATATGCAGCGCTCGTTTTTACCCCAACCCGAGGTTTCTCCCCCGGACCCCTGAAAGGTTAGCCGCCAATGACTGAGCCGACCACGGTCTATGCCAACACCTCTGCACTGATCGCAGCAGAAGAGCCGGATTTTCCCAGCTTTCTGTTCTCCTCCAAGGAGCTGCGGCGGTCGGTCAAGGTGTTCAAGAAGGGGTTCGACGGGCTGCTGACCTATGCGGTGAAGTGCAATCCGTCGCCGCACATCATCAAGCAGCTGCACGAAGAGGGTCTCAAGGCCTTCGACGTCGCCTCCAACATGGAGATGGAGCTGGTGCGCGACCACGCTCCCGGCGCGGCGATGCACTACAACAACCCGATCAAGAACAAGCGCGAGATCGAGCGCGCCTACAACGAGTTCGGCGTCCGCTCGTTCACCATCGACCATCCGCAGCAGCTCGACCAGCTCGCCGCCGTGGTGTCGCCGAGCCGTGACATCGAGGTGACGACGCGCTTCAAGGCCGGCAAGGCGCTGAAATCGTACGATTTCGGCATCAAGTTCGGCGTGATGCAGGACGGCGCGGCCGAGATCGTGAAACTGGTCGAGCAGATGGGCTACACGCCGTCGCTCTGCTTCCATGTCGGATCGCAGTGCGAGGACGTCTACGCCTATGAGCGGCACATCGCGGCTGCGGCGAAGATTGCCGAGGAGTCGGGGATCACTCTGAAGCGGCTGAACATCGGTGGTGGCTACCCGGCCCCCTACCCGACCAGCGAAGCACCGCCGATGGACTACTACTTCGAGACCATCGCGCAGGCGGTGAAGGACAATTTCGGGTCCTCGAAGCCGGAGCTGATCATCGAGCCGGGCCGTGCGCTCGTCACCTCGTCGACGTCGCTGCTGCTGCGCGTGAAGCACCAGCGCGGCGGGCAGTCGGTCTATCTCAACGACGGCGCGTATGGTTCGCTGATGGAAGTGAAGTTCATGCACTTCACGCCGCCGACGCGCGTGTGGCGCGGCCCGCGCCTCCACGACAACGACGGCAATTTCTCGGACTTCACCGTGTGGGGCCCGACCTGCGACAGCTACGACGTGCTGCCGCAGATCTTCACCCTGCCCTCGGACGTCGACGAGGACGACTGGATCGAGTTCGGCCTGATGGGCGCCTACACCCAGGCCTCGCTGACGCCGTTCAACGGCTTCTGGCGCCGCGACCAGTACTCGGTGGAAGAAGTCTACACCGGCAAGGACATGGCACCGGCGGAGTAAACCGGGTCAATCCTGAGATATGAGACCCCCGCGCAAGCGGGGGTTTTGTTTTGAACCGCAGGGCGTCCACCAAGCACCGCTGTCATCCCGGCGAAGGCCGGGATCCATCTATCGGCTGGCGCGGCTGGATGCTTGGATCCCAGCCTTCTGGGATTACAACGAGATTGTGGCACGATCCGTGGCCAAGGGATAAGCTTGAGCGTCAAACCCTTGGAGGACGGTCAGATGTCGGGGTTCTGGTTGGGCGCGATTGTGCTCATCGGGTTCGCGCTGTGGGGTGCGACGCTGTTCTGGCGCGGACGGATCGTCGATCGCGAGGAGCGGCACGAGACGCGTGCGGAAAAGCGGCGCCTGCACCACAAGAGCTAAGGCCCGGCTTGTGGCGTGTGGTCGTGCCGCAACAATGGCCGACGCAATATCCTGCGCCGATTGACAATCGATCCATGGCGCTGTGAAGTCATTGGAGCTGTCGATTTCCCCTATTTGGAGCGATTCGACGTGACCGTACTTCATCGTCTCTCAGAATTTCTGATCGTCAATTTCGCTGCTCTGGCCCTAGCGGTTTCATCTGTGAATGCCCAGCCGATATATGACTAGTCAGGCGCATATGTCGGCGCCCATGCCGGGTATGGCCATGGATCGGCGGACGGCAGCTACTCCGCGACGGTGGAGGATTTTTCAGAGACCACCGCGGAGACGCCCAGATACTATTTCGGCACCGATCCGCCGCAGGTTGAGCAGGATCCAAGTTACACGAGCTATGTTCTCGTCACCTACGCTCATCTCGATATCGACGACGTTCTGCTGTTCGAGCCGAGCGGTGATGTCGCGGGCTTCTTCGGCGGCGTTCAGGCTGGATATAACTGGCAGAGCGGCTCTGCCGTGTTCGGCGTCGACGCTTCACTGTCAGCGAGCGCAATCAGTGGCGATGCCAGCTTCGAGAACGTCTACACTGGCGATGTGGACGTGACGGTGGAGGGCGCGTTCGAGGTGGACCTCAACTGGTTGGCCATGCTGCGAGGCCGGGCCGGCTTCGCCACCGGCAATGTCCTGCCATACGTTGCCGGCGGCGTTGCGATCGGCCAGGCGGACATCGATGGCTGGGTCGAAGTCTCCGCGCCCGATACGACAAAGACGCCGGTTGGAGCGAGTAGCAGCACGCAGCTCGGCCTTACAGCTGCGGTCGGCACCGAGGTGGCAGTCTCCGACGACATTTCGCTGTTCGGCGAGCTTGGTTACGTGGCCTTCGCCCCGTTCGAGGTGGACATCGGGGATGGAGCGAACTTCGCGTTCGACCTGAGCAGCGTGCTGGTCCGGGCGGGCGTGAACTTCCAGTTCTGACCCGCCGACCGGCCGCGACTCGAGACTAGAGCAGCTTTTCGATGTGTTCGGCGATGCTGGCCGGCTCGACGGTCGAGGCGAAGCGCTGGACCTTGTTGCCCTTGCGATCGACGAGGAACTTGGTGAAGTTCCAGGGGATCAGCTGGACGCCCAGGAGGCCGGGGGCCTTCTTCTTCAACCAGGTGTAGAGCGGCAGCGAGTTGCGGCCGTTCACCGTGACCTTCCGGAACATCGGGAACGTGACGTTGTAGTTGAGGTCGCAGAAGGCAGCGATCTCGGCTTCGGTGCCCGGTTCCTGCTCGCCGAACTGGTTGCAGGGGAAGCCGAGGACAACGAGGCCGCGGTCCTTGTAGTCGTGCCAGAGCTTCTCGAGGCCGGCATATTGCGGGGTGAAGCCGCATTTGCTGGCGACGTTGACGACCAGCACGACCTTGTCGCTGTAAGCAGCGAGGGGCTGCGGCGTCCCGTCGAGCAGGGGCGCAGAAAAATCGTAAAGCGAGGTCAAGGCAAAAGCTCCGGAACAGGCAATACCCCTGCCCTATTCCTCCCGCTTCAAGTCGTCCAGTCGCTTTTCGGAGAGCGACTTCTTTGCCGCCTCCAGGTCCTTCTCGGCTTTGGTGCGGCCGAACTTGATCCGGTTTTCGGCGGCGAGCTGTTCCTTGTCGGCACGAGCCCTGGCCTTGCGAGCTTTCGAGAAGGAGATGATGTCGGCCATGGTGCTGCTCCGGATCAGGCTGGGCGTGGCAGGCTCAGATAGATGCTGTCGAACCACTGGCCGCCGATGAGGAAGGTCCGTTCGGCGCGACCGGTTTCGGTGAAGCCTAACTTGCGCAGCAGGTTTAGCGAAGCGGCATTGTTGGGGTCGACGTCGGCGGTTATGGCCTCGATGTCGTGCGTCGCGAAGGCATAGTCGATGAAGGCCCTCGCGGCTTCGCTGCCGATGCCCTGGCCCCAGGCGTCGGGGTGAAGGATGAAGCCGAACTCGGGCATGTTCCAGATGCCGATATTGCCGACGACGCGACCATCACGCTCGATGATCCATTCGTCGCGGCCCGGGACGCCGCTGAAGAACTGCTGCTCGAACCAGGGCTCGGTGACCGCCATCGACTCGTGCGGGAGCGTCGACCAGAAGCGCATGGCCCGCGCGTCCGACATGATCGCATGGATGGCAGCGAGATCGTCGGGGCGCGCCCGGCGCAGCGACAGCCGCGCCGTGCGGATCTCCATCAGACCAGCCGGCTCTGCGTCTTCGCAGCGTCGATGAAGCTGGCGAAGAGCGGATGCGGCTCGAACGGCTTGCTCTTGAGTTCGGGGTGGAACTGGACGCCGATGAACCACGGGTGATCGGTGCGCTCGACGATCTCCGGCAGCTTGCCGTCGGGCGAGACGCCGGAGAACAGCAGGCCATTGGCCTCGAGCACCTTGCGGTAGTTCATGATCACTTCGTAGCGGTGGCGATGCCGCTCGTTGATGCGGGTCGAGCCGTAGATGTCGGCGACGCGGCTGCCCTTGGCGAGTTGGGCCGGATAAGAGCCCAGTCGCATGGTGCCGCCGAGATCGCCTTCGGCCGAACGGCTTTCCTTCTCGTTGCCCTTGGTCCACTCGGTCATGATGCCGACGACCGGCTCCTTGGTGGGCCCGAACTCGGAGGAATTGGCGTTCTTGATGCCGGCGGTGTTCCGCGCGGCCTCGATGCAGGCCATCTGCATGCCGAAGCAGATACCGAAATACGGCACATCCTTGAGGCGCGCGAAGCGGGCGGCCTGAATCTTGCCGGCCGAACCGCGCTCGCCGAAACCGCCGGGCACGAGGATGCCGTGGATGTGCTCGAGATACGGCGCGGGGTCCTCGCGCTCGAAGATCTCGCTGTCGATCCAGTTGAGGTTGACCTTCACGCGGTTGGCGATGCCGCCATGGACCAGCGCTTCGCTGAGCGACTTATAGGCGTCCTTGAGGCCGGTATACTTGCCGACGATGGCGATGTTGACCTCGCCCTCGGGGCTGTGGAGACGGTTCGAGACCTCTTCCCACTGGCTCAGGTCCGGCGTCGGCGCATCGGTGATGCCGAAGGCGGCGAGGACTTCGGTGTCGAGGCCTTCTTTGTGGTAGGCGAGCGGCACATCGTAGATCGAGGCCACGTCGAGACCCTGAATGACGGCGCTTTCGCGCACGTTGCAGAACAGCGCCAGCTTCTTGCGCTCGGACTGCGGGATCGGGCGATCGCAGCGGACGAGCAGCAGATCGGGCGAAATGCCGATAGAGCGGAGCGTCGCGACAGAGTGCTGGGTCGGCTTGGTCTTCAGTTCGCCGGCCGACGGGATGAACGGCATCAGCGTGAGGTGCATGTAAACGGCGTGGCCGCGCGGCAGGTCGTTGCCGAACTGGCGGATGGCTTCGAAGAACGGCAGGCCTTCGATGTCGCCGACCGTGCCGCCGACCTCGACGAGGACGAAGTCGAAATCCTCGTTGCCGTCGCGGATGAAGTCCTTGATCGCATCGGTGACGTGCGGGATGACCTGCACGGTGGCGCCCAGGAACTCGCCCTTGCGCTCCTTGGCGATCAGGTCGGAATAGATGCGGCCGGTTGTGATGTTGTCGCGCTTGTTGGCGTGACGGCCGGTGAAGCGCTCGTAGTGACCGAGGTCGAGGTCGGTTTCCGCACCGTCGTCGGTGACGAACACCTCGCCGTGCTGGGTGGGCGACATCGTGCCCGGATCAACGTTGAGGTAAGGGTCGAGCTTCCTAAGACGGACCTTGTAGCCGCGCGCCTGCAGCACCGCGCCGAGAGCTGCGGATGCAAGGCCTTTGCCCAAAGAGGAAACCACGCCACCGGTGATGAAAACGTACCGAGCCATGGGCCTTTATCCTATTCGGTCGAGGGTCTGATTCTCAAGGGCGCCGCCGATCACGATCAGCACCCCACACAAAAAGAAGAAGGGGATGTTGCCATCCCCTTCCCCGGTTCTCTGTAGCGGCGGCCTCAGTTGGGCGCCGCTGGTGTTTCTGTCGTCGCCGGAGCCGGTTCGGCTGCGGGCGCCGCCGGGACCGGCAGGTCGGAGCCGGCGGCGGGCGCGGTCGTGGTTGCGCCTTCGGTCGGGGTCGGTGCCGGGGTCGTCGCGTCGGCGGGAACCGGAAGGTCACCGCTGGTCTGCTGCTGCATCTGCTCGAGCGCGTCGAGGACCGTGGCCGGCGTCTCGCCGCCCTGGGCCGCGCGCTCGAGGATGGTGCTCGTGCCGCGATCGAGTTCGGTGAGAATGGTGAGGCCGATGGCCGATGCGAAGAACAGTGCCGCGAGGATGGCCGTGGTGCGGGTCAGCAGGTTGGCCGAGCCGCGGACGGAGATCAGGCCGTTCGAGCTGCTGGTGCCCATGCCGAGCCCACCGCCCTCGGAACGCTGCAGCAGGATGACTGCGATCAGCGCGAGCACGATAAGGAGGTAGGCGACGATCAATACGTTGGCCATAGAACCCAGGCTTTCGATTTTCGGTTTGGCGGGCTTCTACACGCGCGCAAACACAAATGCCAGCACCATCCGCTGCCAAATCGTGTGGCGGCGGACGTGTCTTTCAGACGGCGGAGATAATGGCGTGGAAGTCATTTGCCAAGAGGCTTGCGCCGCCTACGAGGCCACCATTCACATTGGAGATGCGCAGGATCTCGGCAGCGTTCGACGGTTTCATCGAGCCGCCATAGAGAATTGCGATCGCCGCACCGCGCTTGTCGAAGCGGGATTCGAGGTCGCGGCGGATGGCATCGTGCATCTGGGCGATATCGGCGGAGGTGGGGGTGCGACCGGTGCCGATGGCCCATACGGGCTCATAGGCGACGACAATGCCCTGCCCCGGCCATTCGGCGGGGATCGAGCCGGCAAGCTGGCTGAGGACCACGGATTCGGCCTCTCCGGCATCGCGCTCGGATTCGGTCTCGCCGACGCAGATGATCGGGACAAGGCCGGCCGAGAGCGCTGCCACGGCCTTGGTGCGGACGGCTTCATCGGTTTCGCCGTGGTTGGTCCGCCGCTCGGAATGGCCGACGATCACGTATTGGGCGCCGGCATCGACCAGCATCTGGGCGCTGATATCGCCGGTATGGGCGCCAGACGCCGCGGGGTGGCAATCCTGCCCGCCGGTGACGATGCCCGCGGGAGCCGCGATCTGGCTGAGGCGCTCGAGCAGGGTAACGGGCGGACAGATCACAACGGTGCAGCGCGGGGCGCTTGCGGCCAACTTCGCCGCGAGGTTGCGTACCTCGCCCAGCGCCACGCTGGTGCCGTTCATCTTCCAGTTGCCGGCGATCAGCGGGGTGATCGATGCCATGCCCAAGACTCCTTCTACTTGCCTATTGCGGGAGTTTCCCATAACCCGCCTTCGATGTGCCTTGCGGCACAAACTTGACCCTGTCTAGTATCCGCCGCCCGCCGGGTAGGCGGAAATTGTTGGATTTGTCTCGATGCTCGACGGTTTGCGCCATCTTACGACTACCTGGTTCGGCAAGATCCTGGGGGTCTTTCTGCTGATCGGCCTTGCCGGTTTCGGTATCTCAAACGTCCTCACGCAGTTTGGTTCCAGCACCGTGGGAACGGTGGCGGGACAGGATATTTCCGTGCGTGACTACCAGCGGGCCTATGAAACCCAGGTCAATGCGATCTCCCAGCAGTTCGGCCGCGTGCCGACAATGGAAGAGGCGATTGCGCTTGGCGTGCCCGGCGCGGTGATCGACCGGCTGGCCGGCGAAGCGTCGGTGAACAAGTTCGGCATGGACCTGGGGCTTGGCGTTTCCGAGGATCGACTGAGCAAGATGGTCCGCGAGGACCCGACTTTCTCGAGCGCGCTCGGCGCCTTCGATCGCGGAACCTTCACCCGCGTGCTGCAGCAGAGCGGGCTGACCGAGGCCGAGTATTTCGACCTGCAGACCAAGGCCGCACGGCGCCAGCAGGTAATCGCCGGCCTGCTCGGCGGCGTGCCGGTGTCGAGCACGGCTAAGGACATCATCAACCGTTATGCCGCGGACACGCGCACAGTCGACTATTTCGTGCTCAACGCCCAGATGATGCCGCCGGTGGCCGAGCCGACCGAGGAAGATCTCGCGGCGTACCTCACGGCCAACCAGGCCAACTTCCGCACCAAGCCGACCCGCAACGTCGAACTGCTGCCGCTCTCGCCCGAGGTGATCGCAAGCAGCAAGACGATCACCGACGAGCAGGTGGCGGCCGAATACGAGCGTACCAAGGACAGCCGGGTGAAGATCGAGAAGCGCACCATTCAGCAGGTCGCGCTGACGACGCCGGAACTCGAGAAGGCGTTCACCGACGGTGTGGCTGCCGGCACGCCGCTGGCCGATGTGCTGGCCGCAACCGCCGTGACGCCCCAGGACCTCGGCAACCTGAGCCGCACCCAGGTGACGGACAGCTCGCTGGCGGAGGCCGCGTTCGGCTTGCCTGCCAACGGCTACACCGTGATCGAGGGCATCGGTTCGAAGCGCGCAGTGATCGTGACCGCCGTCGAGGAAGGCGGGCAGATCACGCTCGAGGATTCCAAGGAAGCGATCCGCAAGCAGCTGGCGCTGGCAGAAGCACGCGACGAGTTCGGCGATATCCTCGACCAGATAGAAGAGCTGCGAGCCGCATTCCGCCCGCTGAACGAGATCGCCGAGCGGTTCAATCTCAACATCATCTCGCTGGCGATGACACCGGGCGCGCCGGAACTGCCGGCAACCCCGGACCTGTCGGCCGAGGACATCGCCAAGATCGCGACGACCGTGTTCGGTGCAACGCAGGGCGAACTGGCGCCGACCATCACGCTCAGCTCGAACCGCGCCATGTTCTTCGACCTCAAGAGCGTCGAAGAGGCACGCGACCAGACGCTCGACGAGGTGCGCGACGCTGTGGCGATGGCCTGGACCAACAGCAAGACGGACGAGGCACTCGCGGCGCAGGTGGCGACGATCCTCGACCAGTTGAAGGCGGGCCAGCCGTTCGCTGACGTCGCCGTCGCGGCCGGCCAGCTGCCGGTGCTCAGCCAGCCGCTGAAGCGCTCGGGCGACGGTACGACGGTGCTGAACCAGACGGTCGCCAACGAAATCTTCAACGGCGGTCCGGAGCACTTCGGCAGCGCCATCAACGGTGACGGCGACCACGTGCTGTTCAAGGTGGCGGAAGTCACCGAGGCTGCGCCAGACGCAACGCCGCAGTTGTCGCAGTATGTCGAGGACACGACGCGCGAGAGCCTCTATTCGGACCTGCTCGCGGGCCTCAAGGCAGACGGAGAGCTCCGCATCAACCAGCAGGTCATGACGCAGCTACTGGATACCGGCGCCATCCAATGAGTACCGACGACCAGTACAGCAGCTTTGCGGCCGGGTATGATTCCGGCCGCGCCCAGATCGTCTTTCGCCGTGTCGTCGCGGATCTCGAGACGCCGATCGGGGCGTACCTGAAGCTCGCTGAAGGTCGGAAGAACACGTTCCTGCTCGAAAGCGTGCAGGATGGAGCGACGGTCGGTCGCTACTCGATGATCGGGTTCGATCCCGACATCATCCTCAAGGTCGAGAAAGGCGCGGCGAGCATCAACCGCAACGCCGGGCTGACGCCCGACGCGTTCGAGCCGGTGAGCGAGGCGCCGCTCGACGTGCTGCGCAAGCTCGTGGCCGAGAGCCAGGCCGACGTGCCCCCCGGGCTGCCTTCGACGGCAGCCGGCATCTACGGCTATCTCGGCTATGACATGGTGCGGCAGATGGAAGTGCTGCCCGACCGGCACGAGGACCCGCTGGGGTTCCCGGAATCGATCCTGATGCGCCCGACGGTCCTTGCCGTGTTCGACACACTGAAGGACGAACTTTATCTCACGGCGCCGGTCTATGTGCGGCCGGGCGTCAACGCCCGGCAGGCGTGGGAAGCGGCGCAGTCTCGGATCGACGACGCCGCAGCCCGGATGGGCCGCACCCTGCCCTACACGTCGACACCACCGGAACTCGACAAGATCGAGGTCAAGTCCAACACCAGCATCGCCGAGTATGCGCGCATGGTGGAGGACGCCAAGGAGTACATCCGGGCGGGCGACATCTTCCAGGTGGTCCTGAGCCAGCGGTTCGAGGCGGAGTTCACCCTGCCCCCGACGGCACTCTACCGCGCGCTGCGCCGGACAAACCCCTCGCCGTATATGTACATGCTGGATTTCGGCGATTTCGCCGTGGCCGGGTCGAGCCCGGAAATCCTGGTGAAGGTCGAGGACGGCAAGGTCAACATCCGCCCCATCGCGGGGACCCGCAAGCGCGGCGCGACGCCCACGCGCGACAAGGAACTGGCCGATGAACTGCTGAGCGATCCGAAGGAACTCGCCGAGCACCTGATGCTGCTCGACCTCGGGCGCAACGATGTCGGTCGGGTGGCCAAGATCGGTAGCGTCAAGGTTACGGACAAGTTCTTCCTCGAGTACTACTCGCACGTGATGCACATCGTTTCGAACGTCGTGGGCGACCTCGACCCGAAGAACGATTTCGTCGATGCGCTGGCGGCGGGTTTTCCTGCCGGCACGGTGTCGGGTGCGCCCAAGGTGCGGGCGATGGAGATCATCGACGAACTCGAGAAATCGCGCCGCGGCATCTATGGCGGGTGCGTGGGCTATTTCGGCGCCGACGGGACGATGGATACCTGCATCGTGCTGCGCACGGCGATCGTGTCGAAGGGCAAGATCTACGTGCAGTCGGGCGCAGGCATCGTCGCCGACAGCAAGGCCGAGCTCGAGCAGCTCGAGTGCGAGAACAAGGCGCGCGCCCTGTTCAGCGCGGCCGAAGAGGCGCTCCGGTATGCGGGCGAAGCGAGGATCGGGCAGTGACGAGGCGATGGCGACGCTGGCTTTGAGCCGAGATTCCCGCTTTCGCGGGAATGACCCCGTGTTTACAAGCTTTCCGAGGGGGAACCTCAGACATGCGCCTACTCGTCATCGATAACTACGACAGCTTCACCTACAACCTCGTCCACTTCCTTGGGGAACTGGGCGCGGACTCGACCGTGAAGCGGAACGACAAGATCACCCTCGAAGAGATCGCCGCGATGGGGCCCGAGGCCATCGTGCTTTCGCCAGGACCGGCCACGCCGGACACCGCGGGCATCTGCCTCGAGCTGATCCACGCCTATGCGCCGACGACGCCGATCCTCGGGGTCTGCCTCGGGCACCAGGCGATGGGCCAGGCCTTCGGCGGCGACGTGATCCGCGCGCCCGAGCTGATGCATGGCAAGACGTCGAAGATCAGCCACACCGGCAAAGGCCTGTTCCGCGGGCTCAATTCGGGCTTCGAGGCGACGCGGTACCATTCGCTGATCGTGAAGCCGGAGACGCTGCCGGACGCGCTGGAGGTCACTGCGAAGACCGACGACGGGCTGATCATGGGCATGCAGCACCGGCGCTATCCGAGCCACGGGGTGCAGTTCCACCCCGAAAGCATTGCCAGCGAGAACGGTCACGCGATCCTGCAGAACTTCCTGAACCTTGCCCACGACTTCAACCGGAAGGCGGCGGCGTGATGGATATCAAGGGGGCTCTCAACAAGATCGCATCGCGACAGGACCTGACCGGCGAGGAGATGCGCTCGGTCATGACTTCGATCATGGACGGCGGAGCGACGCCGAGCCAGATCGGCGCGTTCCTGATGGGCATGCGAGTGAAGGGCGAGACGGTCGGCGAAATCGCCGCCGCGGTATCGATCCTGCGCGAGAAGATGGTGCCGGTGGCGGTCGACGCGCCGGACAGCGTCATCGACATCGTGGGTACGGGCGGCGACGGGGCGGAGACGCTCAACATCTCGACGGCAACCTCGATCGTCGTTGCCGGCGCGGGCGTGCCGGTGGCCAAGCACGGCAACCGGGCGCTGAGCTCCAAGTCGGGCGCGTCCGACGTTCTGCAGGCGCTGGGCGTGAAGCTCGACCTGACGCCGGAGCAGATTGGCCGGAACATCCGCGAGGCCGGCATCGGCTTCATGTTTGCTCCGGCGCACCATCCGGCGATGAAGCATGTCGGCCCCACCCGCATGGAGATGGGCACGCGGACGATGTTCAACCTGCTGGGGCCGCAATCGAACCCGGCGGGCGCGCGGCGCTACATGCTCGGCGTGTATGACAAGCGCTGGGTGGAGCCGGTGGCCGCGGCCTTGCTCGCCAACCGAGCCATATCGGCGTGGGTTGTGCATGGGGCAGACGGACTGGATGAGCTTTCGACCACCGGGCCGAGCTTCGTGGCATCGATCAAGGGCGGGGATCTCCGCAGCTTCGAGATCACGCCGGAGGATGCCGGCGTGCCGCGTGCGACGCTCGCGGACCTCAAGGGCGGCGATCCGGCCTATAACGCGCAGCGGCTGCGGGGCCTGCTCGACGGGGTCAAGGACCCCTATCGCGACGTCGTGCTGCTCAACGCCGCTGCCGCCTTCATCGTCGCCGGACGGGCCGATACGCTCAAGCTCGGCGCGGACCTTGCGGCGCGCGAGATCGACTCCGGCCGCGCCAAAGCCACCCTCGACAAACTCATTGCGGTTTCCAACAGCTGATGTCCGACATCCTCTCCCAGATCGAAGTCTACAAGCGCGAGGAAATCGCGGCGGCAAAGACGTTGCGGCCGTGGAACGAAGTGGTGGCCGAGGCGCATGACGCGCCGCCCGTGCGCCGGTTCCTGTCGGCCCTCAAGCGCAAGCGCGAAGAGCACCAGTTCGCGCTGATCGCCGAAGTGAAGAAGGCGAGCCCGTCGAAGGGGCTGATCCGGCCGGACTTCAACCCGGCCGAGATCGCGCGATCGTATGAGCTGGGTGGGGCTGCGTGCCTCTCCGTGCTGACCGACCGGCCGAGCTTCCAGGGCGCGCCGGGCTACCTGATCGAGGCGCGCAACGCCACGAAACTCCCCGTGCTGCGCAAGGACTTCCTGTTCGAGACCTACCAGGTGGCCGAGAGCCGCGCCTGGGGCGCCGACTGCATCCTCATCATCCTCGCGGCAGTGACCGACGATACGGCCCGCTACCTGCTCGATGCCGCCGAGGAGTGGCGGATGGATGCGCTGGTGGAAGTGCACGACCAGATCGAACTCGACCGAGCGCTGGGGCTCAATGCCGAGTTCATCGGCATCAACAACCGGAATCTCCGCACGTTCGAAACGACGCTGAATACCTCGGTCACCCTCGCGGGCGGCGTGCCCGCTGGGGTGCATCTCGTGTCGGAATCCGGCGTCAACACGCATGACGACCTGGTGCGGCTCGAGAAGGCGGGGATCGGCACGTTCCTCGTCGGCGAAAGCCTGATGCGGCAGGACGATGTCACGGCCGCCACCCTCAAGCTGCTACACGGCTGACCATGGCGCTCACCCATCTCGACCAGCGTGGACAGGCGCACATCGTCGATATCGGTGACAAGGCGGTTACGCGTCGGCGCGCGGTGGCGACGGCGCGGCTCGAGGCACAGCCGGAGACGATCGCGCTCATCATGGGCGGCGAGCTGAAGAAGGGCGACGCGCTGGCGGTGGCCCGCATCGCCGGGATCATGGCGGCCAAGAAAACCTCAGAACTGATCCCGCTCTGCCATCCCATTCCGCTGACCAAGGTTTCGGTCGAGATCACGGAGGACGGCCCTGCCCTGCTGGTGACGGCGACCGCCGAAACCACGGCGCAAACCGGGGTCGAGATGGAGGCGATGACGGCGGCGTCGGTCGCGGCGCTGACGCTCTACGACATGGCCAAATCGCATGACCGGGCGATGCGGATCACAGCGGTGCAGCTCGAGGAGAAGTCGGGCGGCAAGTCGGGTGATTTCCACCGATGATGCCGGTGGACGAGGCCATCGAGCGGATCTTCCGCAAGCTGCCGAAGCTCGGCAGCGAGACGGTCCACCTGACCAAGGCAGCTGGCCGCGTGCTGGCGCAGCCGCTGGTGGCGACGCATAGCCAGCCGCCCTTCGATGCGAGCGCGATGGACGGCTACGCCGTGCGTGCCGCCGAAGTGACGCCGGGCCAGCCGCTGAAGATGGCCGGAACGTCGCAGGCGGGCGCGCGCTTCGTCGGCATGATGGAGCACGGCCAGTGCGTCCGCATCTTCACCGGGGCGCCGATGCCGATCGGCGCCGATGCGGTGATCATGCAGGAAGAGGCGACCGCCAAGGGCAACCAGGTCAGCTTCGCGAAGACGCCGGTGCCGGGCCAGAGCGTTCGAAAGCAGGGCTTTGACTTCAAGCGAGGCGCGGAACTGCTGCCAGCGGGCGTCGGGCTGACGCCGGCGATGCTCAATCTCGCGGCCTCGGCCAACCGGCCGGAACTGGTGGTGACACGGCAGCCTCGTATCGCAGTGATCGCAACCGGCGACGAGTTGGTGGCGCCGGGCGGCGTGCTGGGGCCGGACCAGATCATTGCCTCGAACTCATATGGGCTGGTGCCGATGCTGGCGCCCTTTGCCGAAGAGGTCATCGACCTCGGCATCGTGCCCGACGACAAGGCGAAGATAGACGCAGCGCTGCTCAGCGCGTTCGACAGCGGCGTCGACGTGCTGGTGACGACCGGCGGAGCCAGCGTCGGCGATCGCGACTACGTGCAGGAAGTGCTGCGCGACCTCGGGGTCGAGGTGGACTTCTGGAAGCTCAGGATGCGCCCGGGCAAGCCGCTGATGTTCGGGACACGCGGGCGAACCCTGGTGTTCGGGCTGCCCGGAAATCCGGTATCGGCGCTCGTCACCGCAACCATCATCCTCAAGCCGATGCTGCGGGCCATGACCGGGCACATCGATCCGTTCTGGCCGAGGATCGGCGTTCCGACCATGCTCGGCCTGCCCGCGAACGGTCCGCGGCGGCATTTCATGCGCGCCAACCTCAGCCGGAACGAGATCGGCTACCTGCAGGTGACGCCGATGTTCGAGACGGATTCGAGCCATTCGACTTCGCTGGCGCTGGCCGACGCGCTGATCGTCGTGCCCGAGGACTCACCCGGGGTACCACCCGGTGAGATTGTCGAGGTCATTCCACTTAACTGGAACTGAACCTGCGGCCCACCGCTAACGCGATATTTACCCCGATGTTGCAGAACATAACTGGAACGGATACAACTACGTTCAGTCTTTGTTCCGATTCTGCTCACGGGGCCGCCATGCTGACGCGCAAGCAACACGAACTTCTGATGTTCATCCACGAGCGGATGAAGGAGTCCGGTATTCCGCCTTCGTTCGACGAGATGAAGGATGCGCTCGACCTGCGCAGCAAATCGGGCATCCACAGGCTGATCACGGCGCTCGAGGAGCGCGGCTTCATCCGGCGCCTGCCCAACCGGGCGCGTGCGCTGGAAGTGATCAAACTGCCGGATTCGATGAACCCGTCGCTCGGCGGCCGCAAGGCGCGGTTCGAGCCGTCGGTGATCGAGGGTAATCTCGGAAAGGTGGCGGCGCCCCCTGCCCGCTCGGCCCCGGTGACGTCGGTGAACGAGTATCGCGCGGTGACGATCCCCGTGATGGGCCGGATCGCGGCCGGTACGCCGATCGAGGCGATCCAGACCCATAGCCACACCATCATGGTGCCGCCCGAGATGCTCGGGCCGGGCGAGCACTTTGCGCTCGAAGTGCGCGGCGACTCGATGATCGAGGCCGGAATCTTCGACGGCGATACGGTGCTGATCAAGAAGCAGGACGCGGCCTCTACTGGCGAGATCGTCGTGGCGCTCGTGGACGACGAGGAGGCGACGCTGAAGCGGTTGCGCCGGCGTGGCAATTCGGTGGCGCTGGAAGCCGCTAACCCGGCCTACGAGACGCGCATCTTCCCGCCTGACCGGGTGAAGGTTCAGGGCCGGCTGGTCGGCCTGCTCCGCAAATACTGAGTTTAGACCCCGCCGCCAAATCGGGTTACTGGGCCGGCCGCTGCCGGCCCTTTTTCTTTGAGTGCCGACCGCTTGCCGGACATTTGGCCTTTGGCGGAGCACCCAAAGACGTTAGGGTCCGCGCCGCCGGATGGGACAGCTTTTCTCCCGCGATCATACCAAGCGAGTGGATCAGCTTCCCGTTTCTGCGCCATGAGGGCGCGCCGGCGAACTATCGCCTGCAAGGGAGAGGGTATTGTCTGGTCAAGTCGAGTGGGTCGCTGTCGATTGGGGAACCTCCAATCTGCGCGCCTGGGGAATTGATTCCGCCGGAGAGGTGGCATTCGCGCGTTCATCGCCGGATGGCATGGGACGGCTGAGCCGCGAGCAGTATCCGGACGTGCTGACCGCGCTGCTGCAGGGTGTCGCCGACGAGGTCAGCGAAGTGTTGATCTGCGGCATGGCCGGCGCGCGCCAGGGCTGGATGGAAGCCCCCTATCTTGATGCCCCGGCGGAACTCGGCAACCTCGCCGCCGGCGCCGTGTCGCCGGACATGCCGGGTCAGCTAGATCCGCGCATCCTGCCCGGCGTGTGCCTCAGGGACGTCGGCGCCGAGGACGTGATGCGCGGCGAGGAAACGCAGCTGCTCGGCCTGTCGGCACTCGTCCCCGACTTCTCCGGCCTCGTGGTGATGCCGGGCACGCACAGCAAGTGGGCCCTGCTCGACGGGACGCGCCTGACGCGGTTCTCGAGTGCCATGACGGGCGAGGTGTTCGAACTGCTGCGCACCCATTCGGTGCTGCGCCACTCGCTCAATGGCGAACTCGAAGGCGAGGATCGCGACATCGGCTTTTCGGCCGGCCTCGACCAAGGGCTCGAGCATCCGGAACGGCTGACGGCGACCTTGTTCAAGGTGCGCGCCGGCTCGCTCCTCTCGGGACGCAATGCGCCCTGGTGCGCCGGTTTCCTCTCGGGACTGCTGATCGGCGCCGAGATCGGCGGGCAGCGCGACTGGATCGGCAGCGCCGAGATTCCGCTCATCGGCAGCGTGGGGCTCTGTGGGCTCTATCAGATTGCCTTCGACCGGCTGGGCGCGAGGACGCGCGTCGTCGACGCCACCGACGCCACGCTCGCCGGGCTCAAGGCCGCAAGACAAGGTTAGGGAAATGAAGCATCGACATATCATCGCGATCCTCAGGGGGATCACGCCCGACGAAATGCTGCCGGTCTGCTCGGCCCTCGTCGACGCCGGCATCACGCTGATTGAAGTGCCGCTGAACTCGCCCGAGCCGTTGCGCTCGATCGGCGACGCGGCGAAGGCCTTTGAGGGCCGGGCCATGATCGGCGCCGGCACGGTGCTGGCACGGTTCGAGGTCGACGAGGTCGCCGACGCCGGTGGCCAGTTCATCGTTTCGCCGGACACCAATCCGGCGGTGATCGGCGCGACGATCGAGCGCGGGCTCGAGTCCTATCCGGGCGTGTTCACGCCCAGCGATGCGTTCACCGCCATTCGTTCGGGCGCCACGGGGCTCAAGTTCTTCCCGGCCGAGGTGCTCGGCCCCAAGGGAATCAAGGCCATGAAGGCGGTGCTGCCGCCGACCATTCCGCTTTATGCGGTGGGCGGGGCGAACCCCGACAATTTCGGCGAGTACTTCGCGGCCGGCTGCGCCGGCTTCGGCCTCGGAACCTACATTTACAAGCCCGGCATTACGGCCGCCGAAGTAGCGCAGCGCGCTGCCGCCGCCGTTTCCGCCTATGACCAGGGAAAGCCGCAATGAACCGCAAAGCCGAACTTTTCGTCGATAGCCGTTGCGAGTTGGGCGAAGGCCCGGCGTGGAACCCGCTGCTCGAGCGGCTGTTCTGGTTCGACATCCTGAACAAGACCATGTTGAGCGCCGGAACCGACGGCCATATCGTCGACCGCATCGTGTTCAAGGACACGGTAAGCGCGGCGGCCGTGATCGATCGCAACACGCTCGCCGTTACCCAGTCGGGCACCCTGCTCCGCTACGATTTCGCCTCGGATACATCGACGCCGA
Organism: Pseudomonadota bacterium; assembly: GCA_023393475.1. GTDB lineage: Bacteria > Pseudomonadota > Alphaproteobacteria > Rhizobiales > Devosiaceae > Devosia_A. The sequence continues at coordinate 40,861 of JAEWLC010000081.1, read as the reverse complement.
TCGTCGAGGTGGATGCCGATATTCCGACCAACCGCACCAATGACAGCCGCGTCGATCGCGCCGGCGGATTCTGGATCGGGACGATGGGGCGGAAGGCCGAGGCAGGCGCGGGCAGCGTCTACCAGTATCGCGCCGGCAAGCTGACCAAGGTCATCGAGAAGATCCGGATTCCCAACTCGATCTGCTTCTCGCCCGATGGCCGCACGGCCTATTTCACCGATGCCGGCCCTGCCATCGTCAAGTGCCAGCTCGATCCCGAGACGGGGCTGCCGATCGGCCCCTGGGAGCATTTCTTCGAGACGGACGCCGTGGGCGGTGGGCCGGACGGCTCGGTGGTCGATTCCGAGGGCTTTGTCTGGAACGCCCGCTGGGGTGGCGGTGCGGTGATCCGCATCTCGCCGGATGGCAAGCTCGACCAGGTCATCGAGGTTCCGGGCGTTACGCGCGTCAGTTGCCCCGCCTTCGGCGGCAAGGACATGAAAACCCTGTACCTGACCACGGCGCGCGAGGGCATGTCGCCCGAGGAAGCCGAGGCCCAGCCTCACGCCGGCAGCGTCTTCGCCATCGACGTCGACGTTCCCGGCCTAACCGAACCCTTCATCAAGCTCTGAGACATCTATCGTGTCCTTCCCTGCTATCGGCGTCTGCTACTACCCCGAACACTGGCCGGTCGAGTGGTGGGAGGAGGATGCCCGCCGCATGGCCGAGGCCGGCATCAAGTTTGTGCGCATCGGTGAGTTCGCCTGGTCGAAGCTGGAACCGACGCCGGGCGTGCTGAACTTCGATTGGCTCGTGCAATCGATGGACGTGCTCGGACGGCACGGGCTCAAGGTCATCGTCGGGACACCGACGGCAACACCGCCGCGCTGGATGATCGACAAGCATCCGGACATGCTGGCGGTGGACAAGGATGGACGGCAGCGCGGCTTCGGCTCGCGCCGCCACTACGATTTCTCGCATCTCGGCTATCGCGAGGAATGCGCGCGGATCACGCAGCTGCTGATCGACAAGGTGGGGCAGCATCCCGCGCTCGCCGGCTGGCAGACGGACAACGAGTACGGGTGCCACGATACGGTCCTCTCCTATTCGAAGGCGGCGCTCGCGGGCTTCCAGAAGTGGCTCGAGGCGCGCTACGGCACGACAGAGGCGCTGAACGAAGCCTGGGGCGGCGTGTTCTGGTCGATGGACTACAACCGGTTCGACCAGGTCGGCTTGCCGAACCTGACGGTCACCGAGGCCGCACCGGCCCACTGGCTGGATTTCCGCCGCTACTCGTCGGCGCAGGTGGCGGCCTTCAATGCCGTGCAGTTCCACCTGATGAAGGCGGCGCGGCCGGACCTGCCGGTGATCCACAATTTCATGGGGCGGTTCACCGAGTTCGACCACTACGAGGTCGCCGAAACGCTGGACGTGGCGAGCTGGGACTCCTACCCGATCGGCCACCTCGCCGTTTCGAACGAGAGCGACGAGGTGAAGGCCGCCTATTTCCGCCAGGGCGAGCCGGATGCGCAGGGGCTGCAGCACGACATCTACCGAGCGGTCGGCCATGGTCGCTGGTGGATCATGGAACAGCAGCCGGGCCCCGTGAACTGGGCGCAGTTCAACCCCGACCCGCTGCCGGGCATGGCGCGGCTCTGGGCCTGGGAGGCCTTCGCGCACGGGGCGGAGGTGGTGAGCTACTTCCGCTGGCGGCAGGCGCCTATGGCGCAGGAACAGATGCATGCCGGCCTGCTCCGGCCCGACAGCAAGGAAGCACCGGGGTTCTTCGAGGCGCAGCAGGTGGCGCGCGAACTCGAAACGCTCGGTTTCGGCGGCGAAGCGCGCAAGGGACGCGTGGCGATCGTCTATGACTACCAGAGCGAGTGGGCGTGGAAGATCCAGCCGCAGGCAGCGGGGTTCTCGCACCACCAGCACGTGCGCAACTGCTACGTACCGCTGCGGAAGCGCGGCGTGGACGTCGATATCCTGCCGCCGTCGACTACCGACTTCTCCGGCTACGATCTCGTGATCATCCCGGCGCTATTCGCCTGGAACGATGCGTTGCGGACGGCGATTGCTGCGTATGAGGGCCATCTGCTGATTGGGCCACGCTCCGGCTCGAAGACCGAAAAGTTCTCGATCCCCGCGGCTCTCGGCCCGGACCTGCCGCAGAACCTGCTCGATGCAAAGGTGGCGCGTGTCGACAGCACCGACCCGCGCCAGACCGTTTCGGTCAAGGGCGGCGGAGCCGTCGGGCACTGGCGCGAGCGGCTCGAGACGCGGGCCGAGGTGGTGATCGAGGACGAGGAGGATTTCCCCGTGCTGGTTGCCCAGGGCCGAGTCAACTACCTGGCGGCGAGCGGCGACCGGGCACTGATGCAGCGGATCATCGACCACATGCTCGGCGAGGCCGATGTCGCGACGCTCAGCCTGCCCGCCGGCGTGCGCTGCCGGGTGCGTGGTAAGTGGCGCGTTTACTTTAACTACGGCGACACTGCGGCACGCCTCGTCCCGGCCGCCGACGAGACGGGCTACGTGATCGGCGGGGCCGAGATTCCGGCTGCGGGCGTCACGGTGGCAGCACTCTCCACGGCCGACTGACCGGCGGGATGGCGGGCCGGACCTCAAACGTTCGGCTCGCATCGTTCCAGCCGAGCCAGTGGACTCCGCCGCGCGCAAGGTCTTCGGCGTCTATGACGGTTCTGGCGGCGCAATGCGCCGGAACCTCGCGACGGGCAATCACTAGGTCGGCTATCCCGCAATCCTCGTAGAACGCGGCCGGGTCGCGGACCAGCGCCAGCGTGAAGCCGCGCGGACTGCTGCCGAAACAGCCGATGCTGTCGCAACGGAGCGGAGAAGCCGCTTCGATGCGATCGGAATAAGTCTCCCGCCAGACGTCGACGGCGAAGCTGTCGCCCTTGCCGGCGACCAGCGCCATGTCGCCATCCACGCGCAAGGCCGTGGCCTGGGTGGTGTCGGCGATGAGGACATCCGGCGCCCGATCGAGGGCGAACAGCCCGATCAGAGGGAGGGCAAGCACCGGGCCGATGAGGCGATGCCAGGTGGGCAGGAAGGTGAACCACGCGAAGGCGACGAGGCCGATGCCGAGCGCCAGCGGGGTTAGCAGTGGGCTGTAGTCGAGGCCGTTGCTGAGGTCGGCGACCAACTTGCCGACGACGAGCATGCCGTCGATGGCCCAGCCCATGACGGCGAGGAACGGCGCCTCCCAGCCAAACGGCATTAGCAGCGTTGCGACGACCGCCGTGGGCATGATCACGAAGCCGACCAAAGGCAGCGAGAACAGGTTGCCGGGGACGCCGAGCGGGGACGTCTGCTGGAAGTGATAGACCGAGAACAGCAGGGTCGCGAGGCCGGCGATGATGCTGGTCAGCACTATGCCCCACAGGTAGCCGCCGATGCGGCGGGGGATCGAGTTATCCCTGGTGTCGCTGGGCTTCATCAGTTCCCACGCCGCGATGAGCGCGACGACGGCGGCGAAGGAAAGCTGGAAGCTGGGGCGGAAGATGCTGGCGGGGTCGGTGAGGATCACCAGCAGCGCGGCGATGGCGACGTTGCGCATGGTGAGGGCACGGCGGCCGAAGACGATGGCGCCGAGGACGAGCACCAGCATGATGGTAGAGCGCAGCGCCGCGACATTGCCGCCGGAGATGGCAAAGTAGCCGAGGGCGGCGAGGATGGCGAAGCCCGCAGCGAGGCGCTTGACCGCGATGTGGCTGTGAATGCCCGGCAGCATGGCGAGACCGAAGCGCAGCACGACGAGCACGAGGCCGGCAACGATGGTGAGGTGAAGGCCTGAGACCGAAAGGACGTGCGCCAGCCCCGCCTTTGCCATGGTGTCGCGTGCCTCGTCGGAGACGGCGCTCTGGTCGCCGTTGATCAGGGCGCGAGCGACGCCGGCAGCGGGCTGCGGGATGGCGGCGTCGATGCGTTCGGCAATGGTGCGGCGTATGCCGTCGATGATGCGCTCCGGGGCGGAAAGATCTCCCGTGGTGACGGTTTCCACTCCGCCAGTAGTGTTCCCGTAGGCGCCGACGCCGTCGAAATAGGCGTGGAACTGAGTATCGAAGCCATTGGGGACGACCGGACCAGGGACGGAATAGAAGCGGACCGGTGCGCGGATGATGTCGCCGGGGGCGAGCACCGCGCCTCTGCCGGCGACGATGCGTGCGCGCCGGATTGGTAGCGCGCGGGTATCGGGTCCGGGGGTGACCTGCGAGACGATGGCCCTGACTTCGCCGTCGATGGTCGAGACGATCTCGTCGACCCGCATCTCGTAGGTGCCATAGGCCGGGCGCGACAGCATTCCGGTGCCGAACAGCGCGCCGTGGATGGGCAGCAGGCAGAAGCCGAACCAGAAGGCCGCGAGGACGCCACAGAGGCGCAGCAGGTTAAGCCGGTTGAGGGCGAAGGCCATCGCCAGCACGAGCATGGCAGCGACGGCCGGCAGCACGGCTGGCGGCAGGTCGGGGGCATTCACCGAGGCGATGAGGCCCGCAATGATGGCGAAAGGCCAGAGCACGAACAGACGGCGATGCTCGAGCGCCATGCCAATGCTGGCGGCAAGCCCGGCGAGCAACTGAGGCCTTTTCGCACCGGCGACAGGTAACAGCTGACGCACGGGTCGCGGAGGCGACTGCGCCGGACTGTGCTCGACACCTGTTTCGGTAACCGCCATGAGGCGCCCCCGCCCTCGGGGCATGTTACACGGCGGAGCGCGGGCGGCTAGGCCCTGGTGAGCCAGCGGATGGCGTTGGCGAAGAACGCGGCATTGTCGCCGGCGGCGAACATGTCCCGTCCGGTATCGTCGGAGCTCGCGATGAAGCCGGAGTCGCCGGTGGCAAGCACCCTGCCCTTGCCTGCTTCGGCGGCAATCGCGAACAGGTGGCGGCGATCGGCCACGAAGCGGGCAACCGGCGTCGCGGGGGTGCGGGCCACCAGAGAGGTCGAGTTGCGGACGACGATCGAACTGCAGCCGGTGGTGGTCGGGTGCGCCGCCAGCTCGATGGGCGGGAAACCCGCGATCGTGCCGTCGATAAAGCCCAGTGGCAGATCGAGCGCGAGGGCCACCTGCTGTTGTGGCATGATGAAGTGTTGGTGGTTGGCCATCAGCAGCAAGCCGCCTCCAGCGAGAACGAAATCGCGGATCGCGACGAGTTCGGGCTCGCCGAACATGACGCTCTGGGAGCGGCTGGCGATGATGAGGATGGCGGCGTCGGGTAGCGTGGCCGTGTCCGGCCGAGCGTAGGCGAGTTCGTGGCCGGCGTCCTCGAGGGACCGCTCGACGCCGGCGAGACGCTTGCCGCGCCACATGCCCGCGCGCTCAGCGGGCCGGCGATATGCCTCTTGCTCCGTGCCAAGGGCACGGATGGCCTGATGGCTGAGCGCATCGATGACGACCTTCGGCATTGCGACCCCGCAGCGTTGCGCTGGCAACCAAGCCGCGCCGCGCAGGGCTGTCAACAGCACCGCGGCCTTGCACTTGCGGCGCAGGGTGCTTACACACCGCCAAACGCCAATTCTGAGGGATGTTTCACCTGATATGGCCACTCCCGTCGTCACTCGCTTCGCCCCCTCGCCTACCGGCTACCTCCATATCGGTGGTGCACGCACGGCCCTGTTCAACTGGGCCTTCTCGCGCCACAGCGGCGGCAAGATGCTGCTGCGCATCGAGGATACCGATCGCGAACGGTCGACCGAGGGCGCAGTGAAGGCGATCTTCGATGGCCTGAAGTGGCTCGGTCTCGACTGGGACGGCGATCCGGTGATGCAGTTTTCGCGCGCGGCGCGGCATGCCGAGGTGGCCAAGGAGCTCCTGGCACGCGGCCAGGCCTATTACTGCTACTGTTCGCCCGAGGAACTGGCCGAGATGCGCGAGACGGCGCGGGCGAATGGCCAGCCGCCGCGCTACAACGGCTATTGGCGCGACCGCGATCCGTCCGAGGCGCCCGCCGGCGTGGCGCCTGTGATCCGCATCAAGGCGCCGCCGTCAGGCGAGATCCGTGTGCAGGACCACGTGCAGGGCGAGGTGGTGTTCAAGGTCGAGAACCTCGACGACTTCATCATCCTGCGCTCGGACGGAACGCCGACCTACATGCTAGCCGTGGTGGTGGACGACCACGACATGGGCGTGACGCACATCATCCGCGGCGACGACCACCTGACGAACGCGGCCCGCCAGATCATCATCTACAACGGCATGGGCTGGTCGGTGCCAGAAATGAGCCACATCCCGCTGATCCACGGGCCGGACGGGGCCAAGCTGTCGAAGCGCCACGGCGCGCTCGGCGTCGAGGCCTACCGCCAGATGGGGTACCTCCCCGAGGCACTGCGCAACTACCTGGCGCGGCTCGGCTGGAGCCACGGCGACGACGAGATCTTCTCGACCGAGCAGATGGTCGAATGGTTCAGCCTCGATGCGCTCAACAAGGGCGCGGCGCGGTTCGATTTCGTCAAGCTCGAGAACATCAATGGCCACTACATCCGCGAGGCGACGCCGGCGCGGCTGTATGAGGTGATGCTATCGACCGCCAAGGAAGTCGGCCGCGACACCGACTTCGCCGGGCTGACCGCAAATGCCGTCACAGTGCTCGCCGCCCTGCCGGAGCTGCAGCCGCGGGCCAAGACCGTGCTCGAGCTGATCGACCTGGCGCAGTTCATCTATGCCGTGCGGCCGCTGACGATCGACCAGTCGGCGTCCGACCAGCTGACGCCGGACGCCCGGAGCAATGTCGGCGCCTTTGCCGAAGTGCTGAAGGGGCTCAACGACTGGAGCGTCGAGGCCATAGACGGCGCGGCGCGCACGTTCGCCGAGGCCAAGGGGCTGAAGCTCGGCAAGGTGGCCCAGCCGCTCCGCGCGGCGCTGACCGGGCGCACCGTTTCGCCGGGGATTTTCGAAGTCATGGTACTGATCGGGCGGGAGGAAACGCTGGCCCGACTGGGGGACCAGGCCGCCTGATGTATATTGGGAAAGGTGATTAGGTCAGCCGTGTTCACCCACCTGTTGCGAAGGTGGGGCATATGGGTTACGCCACTTTCACCTGCCTCTTAACGACGCTTGGCCGGCCCGCTTCCTACCTCTTTGGCGGGCGCCTAACGGCCCAATATGGAGAGCGATTCATGAGCGATACCATCGCCAAACTTACCATCGGGGATCAGACTTTCGAGTTCCCGGTGCTCTCGGGCTCCGTCGGCCCCGATGTCATCGACATCCGATCGCTCTATGCCAAGACCGGCATGTTTACTTATGACCCCGGCTTCACTTCGACGGCTGCCACCGACAGCTCGATCACCTATATCGACGGCGACAAGGGCGAGCTGATGTATCGGGGCTACCCGATCGAACAGCTGGCCGAAAAGTCGAACTACCTGGAAGTCTGCTACCTGCTGCTCTACGGCGAGCTGCCGAACAAGGCGCAGATGGCCGATTTTTCCCAGCGCGTGACGCGCCACACGATGGTGCATGAGCAGATGCACTATTTCTACCGCGGCTTCCGTCGCGATGCGCACCCGATGGCGATCGTGTGCGGCGTGGTGGGCGCCATGGCGGCGTTCTATCACGACTCGATCGACATCAGCGATCCGCAGCAGCGCGAGATCGCCTCCATCCGCATGATCGCCAAGATCCCGACGATCGTCGCCATGGCCTACAAGTACTCGGTCGGCCAGCCCTTCGTGTACCCGCGCAACGACCTCGACTACGCGTCGAACTTCCTGCGTATGTGCTTCTCGGTACCGGCGGAGGACTACGTCGTGAACCCGGTCGTGGCGCGCGCCATGGACCTGATCTTCACGCTGCACGCAGACCACGAACAGAACGCCTCGACCTCGACCGTTCGCCTTGCCGGTTCGTCCGACGCCAACCCGTTCGCCTGTATCGCAGCCGGCGTCGCGTGCCTCTGGGGCCCAGCCCATGGCGGGGCGAACGAAGCCGCGCTGAACATGCTCAAGGAGATCGGGACCGTCGACCGGATCCCCGAGTTCATCGAGAAGGCCAAGGACAAGTCCTCGGGCACCCGCCTGATGGGCTTTGGGCACCGCGTCTACAAGAACTACGATCCGCGCGCCAAGGTGATGCAGCAGGCCGCTAACGACGTGCTGGCCCAGCTCGGCGCCGACAACCTGTCGCCGACGCTGCAGGTGGCCAAGGAGCTCGAGAGGATCGCGCTCTCGGACCAGTATTTCATCGACCGCAAGCTTTACCCGAACGTCGATTTCTACTCGGGCATCATCCTCGATGCGATCGGCTTCCCGACCTCGATGTTCACCGCCATTTTCGCGCTCAGCCGCACCGTTGGCTGGATCGCGCAGTGGAAGGAAATGATCGCCGACCCGCAGAAGAAGATCGGCCGTCCGCGCCAGCTCTACAACGGCGCGCCGACGCGCGACTACGAGCCGATCAACAGCCGCTGAGGCGCGTGCGCGAGCATACGATCCGCAATATCTGCAAGGGGCGCCTCGGGCGCCCCTTTTTGCATCAGCACGCGCACTTCATCGAAGGCGGCGAGTTGTGCAGCGGCGGTTGCGGGATCATCGAGCAGGTCCTTCAGCGCCGAGAGATCGTGCGGCGCTGCGTTGCTGCGCAGCTGGAGTTCCGGCACGACATTGCGGCCGAGGATGATGCTCGGCAGCGCCAGCGTCACGCTGTGGCCGAGCCTGTCGTAGTTCCGGACCTGATGCGGGTCGGCGACATAGGTGACGACCATCGGGATGCGGCTCATCGCCAGTTCCAGAGAGACGGTGCCGCTAACGGCGAACGCGGCGATGGCCGTGTCCCAGGCTTTTCGACGTTCTTCCCCGGTGACGAGCGCTACGGGCGCGGGCCAATCGGCGACCTCCTTCTCGAGCACCGGCACCAGAGCCTCCAGCGTGGGGATGGCGAAGCTGGTGATGCGTGGGTGATCGCGGAACTGTTCGACCGCCGAGCGCATAAGCGGCAGGTGGCGACGCAGTTCGCCCCGGCGACTGCCGGGCAACAGCAGCATGGTGCCGCGCCGCGGGACTTCGGGGCGGCCGGGGAAGCGGGTCACGGCAGGGTGGCCGACGAAACGGGTTTCCGGGCCGCCCAGTTGCGCCATTGCCTTGGGTTCGAACGGCAGGATGGAGAATACCTCGTCGAAGAGGCCGAGCAGCGCCGGTGCGCGCTCGGGACGCCAGGCCCAGACCGTGGGGGCCACATAGAGCAGGATCGGCATTTGCAGGCCTGCCTTCCGGACGCGCTGCGCCACGGCCTTCGAGAACACCTGGGAGTCGATAAGGACCACGATGTCGGGGCGCGACCTGATGATGGCCTGCGCGACCTGGCGGACACGCCAGAGCAGGAGCGGCAGGCGTCGCAGCACGTCGCTCCAGCCCATGACGGCGAGATCGGACATCGGGAACAAGCTCTGCAGGCCCTCAGCCGTCAGCTCAGGCCCACCGACGCCGCTTACTTCGAGCGGCACACGCTGCCTGAGGCGGCGGACCATGTCGCTGCCGAGCCGATCACCGGAGGCCTCACCGGCGAGGACAAAGAGACGCAGCGGGTCAGACACGGGCCAGACCGATGATGGTGATTCCATGCTGCTCCGCGGCGGCGATCAGCGCCGGCCGATCGAGCAGCAGCACCCTACCCGGCTCCACGACAATGACCGTGATGCCGGCCTCGGCGGCCTTGGCCACGGTGTCGGGTCCGACGGCCGGCAAATCTATCGACAGCGGTTGCTTCGGCTTGGCGGCCTTGGCGAGGACAAGCGGCCCCGCGCCATCGCCGATGCGGCCCTGCCGGCGGTGTTCCGCGACGCGCTGCAGGAGCTCGTCGGTGCCGCCGACATCCTCGGCGGCCACAACGCGAGCGCCGGCAGCCACGACTGCCTGTCCGAGATCAAGCCGCCCGATCTCGCGCGCTGCCTTCAACGCCAACTGGGCCGTACGACCCTGGGCATCGGTGAGGACTGGTCCTGCGATCATCCCCTTGGGAGCCAGCAGGTCTTTCGCGACTTCGTGGGCGCCGATCACCTTGGCACCGGTCATGGCGCGCACCACGCCGGACATTCTCGACAGCGCCGCGTCACCCGCAGAGGCGGCCGAACCGCCAGCGAACTGGGAGAGACCTTCGCGGGCGCGATCGCCCAGGGTAACGCCGCCCGCAAGGGTTACGTGGGTGCTACGGAAGGCCTTGATGGTCTGGACGATGGACATGGGATCGCGGGTGTCGCCCTGCAGCAGTTGGACCCCCGCGCGTTCGGGCTGCGGCGTGAGCGCGATGACCTGAACCTGGTCGCCGGCGCGCTGCGCGGCCTCGATGACATGCGAAACGAGGGTGCCGGAGCCTGCCAGGATGCTCAGGCGGCGCGGCATTACTCTTCGTTTCCGACGTTGTCCGGCAAGGTCAGACCGCCCTGGGCCGAACTGATGAAGCGTACGAGATCCTGGACGAGCGGCTCGTCGGCAAAAAGCTGCGAGGCATCCACGACGCGCTCGCGCAGCGTGCCTTCGCTGGCAAAGATCATGCGATAGGCGGCGCGCAGCTGGTGGATCGCCTCGCGATCGAAGCCACGGCGCTTCAGGCCGACGAGGTTGATGCCCGACAGCACGCCCGGATTGCCGTTGACCATGCCGTAGGGGATCACGTCCTTCTCGACCTTGGTCATGCCGCCGACAAAGGCGTGGGCGCCGACATGGACGAACTGCACCGTGCCGGCGTGACCGCTCAGGATGGCGTAGTCATCGACCTTGCAGTGCCCGGCAAGCCCGGCATTGTTGGAGAGGATGACGTTGTTGCCGACATGGCAATCGTGACCGATATGCGAGCCGATCATGATGAGGCAGCGGTCGCCCACCACGGTTTCCATGCCGCCGCCGGCGGTGCCGGGGTTGATGGTCGCGTGCTCGCGGATGTTGCAGTCGGCGCCGATGCGGAGCGTCGACAGTTCCCCGGCATATTTCAGATCCTGCGGCTGGTGACCGATCGAGGCAAAGGGGTAGATGCGGGTGCGCGGGCCGACGGTCGTGCGGCCCGTCACCACCGCATGGGAGATGACCTCGACGCCGTCACCGAGGACGGTATCCCTGCCGATGATGCAGTATGGGCCGATCTTCACCTCGGCGCCCAGCTGGGCACCGTCTTCGACTATGGCAGTCGGGTGGATGGTCATTTGCTGCCGGTGACGCTGACCATTGCGCCGACCTCGGCTTCCGCGATCACGACGCCGTCGACAATTGCCTTGGCCTCGAACCAGCCCATGGTCATGCGGTGGCGGATCTTCCTGATGTGGTATTCGATCCGGTCGCCGGGGCGTGCCGGCTTACGGAATTTGCACTTGTCGACCGTCAGCAGGTAGACGATGTGGTCCTCGCCCGCGCCGGTGCCGGCTGCGATCGCTATGGCGCCAGCGGTCTGGGCCATGCCCTCGATGATCAGGACGCCCGGGAAGACCGGCTCGCCCGGGAAGTGCCCCTGGAAGATCGGCTCGTTGAACGTGACGTTCTTGATGCCGATGGCGCACTCGTTTCCGTTCACCTCGATGATACGATCGATCATCAGCATCGGGTAGCGATGCGGCAGGTGCTTCAGGATTTCCTGGATATCCATCGTCGTCAGCTCGCGAGCCGACTCCGCTGGCGCATCACTCTTCACGTCCACTCTTGACCCCTTTGCTAAGCCGCCGCAGCGTGGCCAGTTCCTGCCACCATTTGCGCGTGTCCTGGGCCGGGAAACCCCCGACCTTCGAACCCGGCGCAATATCCTTGGTGACGCCGCCCCAACCCATGACCACTGTGCCACGGCCGATCGTCAAATGCCCGGCGGTCGACGCACCACCACCGAGCAGAACCGAGTCTTCAAGTACCGTCGAACCCGACAGACCGCAATGCGCAGCGATCAGGCAATACCGGCCGATACGGCAATTGTGGCCGATCTGCACGAGATTGTCGATTTTGGTGCCTTCGCCGATCACCGTATCGCCTAGGGCGCCGCGATCTACGGTGGTGTTGGCCCCGATCTCCACCGCGTCCTGGATGATCACCCGGCCGAGCTGCGGGATCTTGCGATTGGTCTGCGCGAGTCCGAGCCAACCGAATCCCTCCGTGCCGATGCGCGCACCGGCATGGATCACGACGTTGTTGCCGAGATAGGCGCACTCGATCGAGACATTGGGCCCGATCACCGCGTTGCGGCCGATGGTGACCCCACGCCCGATGACGGTGTTGGGCCCGATGACAGTGTTGCGGCCGATCTCCACCCCGGCCCCTAGCACGACGTTGGCGCCCAGACGGACGCCCTCCTCGACATGCGGCGCGGTGCCGGCGGCCTCGAACAGGGCCTTGGCCATGCCGCGGGTGCCGGAAGGATAAAGACGGTCCAGGAGGTCCGCAAAGAGATCGTGCGGACGCTCATAGACGATGGCGACGGCGGAGGCCGGAACCTCGGCACGAAACTTCGGATGGACGATAACGGCGCCGGCCTTGGTCTCGAGCAGCGCTGGGACATACTCGGCCTGTGCGGCCAGCGCGATTTGCCCCGGGCCCGCGAGGTTCAGTTCCTCGGCACCATCGATGCTGAGCTCGCCTGCGCGAGGATCGTCAAGAACGACTTCGCGCCCGAGCACCGAGAGCACGGCGCCGAGCGCCAGTGGCCCTGCTGAAGAATGGAAACGCGTATCGACCATGACCGTCATTACACAACAAAGAGGCCGCGGGGCAACCGCGCCGCGGCCTCGAAACAAGCTCGGCCGGCGTTTCCGCCGGCCGTGCGATCTAGAGAAGCTGCTGCATCGTCAGCGTAAAGACCTGGGTCTTGTCGTCGGTCGCTTTGTTCAGCACGTAGGCGATGTCGCCGCGGAGCGGACCGAACGGGCTATCCCAGATCACCGAGGCGCCAACCGACGACTTGAAGTTCTCGTCGATGCTGTCCGGATTGACGCCAGCAATCATGCCTTCGACACCGCCGTGACCGTCGATGAGGGCAGCATCTGCCCAAACCGCACCGCGCACGCCGTAGGTTTCAGGCAAGATCGGGATCGGGAACTCGATCTCGGCCGAGCCAGCCACATACGCAGTGTAGCCGAGTGCTTCGTTCGAGGTACCAACACCACCCAGCCGCGGACCGAAGTTGCCGGCCTGGAAGCCGCGGACGATCGAGGAGCCACGGAAGGCTTCGAGCGGGCTCACCTCACCGCCGTCGAGGGCGACAATGTAGCCGGCCTGCGCCTTGACGCTACCGATCACGTTCCAGTCAGACATAAGCGGCATGAAGTAGCGCGCCTTGGCCTCGGTCTTGAGCAGGTTGTAGTCCCAGCCGATGTAAGACTGCGAGAAGGTTGCGTAGAGACCCTCGGTCGGGTTCTTCGACCGATCGAGCGTGCTGTAGGTCAGGCCATAGCCAACCCAGGCCTTCTCGAAAGTCTCGGTGAAGTCCGGCGTGTGCAACGGATTGAACACGTCCGAGAAGCGCTCCTTGCGATCCTCAATCGTCTTCTGTTCGAGGCCGATGAACACCGAACCATTGAGATCGGTCGTGATCGGCGCGCCGAAGCGGAGCTGCCCCCCGACGGCCGTGGTGCCGTAGATGTTCGAGTCGGTCTCGGCATTGATGCGGTAGTAGGCATCGACGCCAGCCGAGATCCGCAGCCCCATGAAGCGCGGCTCGGTGAACGAGAAGTCGAAGCTCTGGCTCGAGTCCGAGGCGCTCACGGCGGCACGGACATACTGGCCGCGGCCGAGGAAGTTGCGCTCGGTGATCGACACTTCGCCCAGCAGACCCGCGTTGGTGTCGTAGCCGGCGGTGATACCGTAGTCACCGGTCGACTGCTCCTCGACGGAGATGTTGATGACGACCTTGTCCGGGGCACTACCCTGCTGCAGGTCGACATTCACCACCTTGAAGAAGCCGAGGCCTTCAATTTTGGTCTTGCCGCGCGACATCATCGAACGGTTGAAGGGGTCGCCTTCACCGAAGTCCAGCTCACGCCGGATGATGGCGTCGCGGGTCTTGGTGTTGCCGGAGATGTTGATGCGCTCGACGTAGACGCGTGCACCGTCGTCGACGAGGTAGGTCACGTTGAACGTGCTGTTGGTCACATCGCGATCGATGCGCGGACGGACGTCTGCGAAAGCATAACCCTGGGCAGTCGCCTCGAAGGCCATGTCTTCCTGCGAGCGCTGCAGGTCGGCGAGCGAGTAGGTGCCGCCCTTGCCGGTCCGGATCGTGCCCTTGAGCAGTTCGGGATTGAGGTCGGGGATCGAAGTCTCGACGCCGATCTCGCCGAAGCGATAGCGCTCACCCTCGGCAATCGTGAAGTTCACGTAGTACGCGTTGCGCGAAGCATCGAACTCGCCGACGGCGGAGGTGACCTGCGCATCGGGATAGCCGTGGTTCATGTAGTACTGTTCGATCAGCGCCTTGTCGATCTGGAGCTGTTCCTCGCTGAAGGCGTCGTCACGGAACAGCCAGCTCAGCAGATTGCTTTCGTGGGTCCGGATGACCGACTTGAGCGTGCCCGAGTTGATCGAGTTGTTGCCGGCGAAGTTGATGGCCGCGATGCCGGTGCGGACGCCTTCGTTCACCACAAAGGTGATCAGGGCGCGACCGTTCTGCGCGGACTGCTCGACACGCGGCGTAACGGTGACGCCGGTATAGCCCTTGGCCACATAGGCCAGGCGGATCGACTCTGCGTCAGCCGCGAGGGTCGCATCAGTGAAGGTGCTGCGCTCGCCGACGTTGACCATCGCGAGCAGCTGAGCATCGGAGAAACCGCTATTGCCTTCGAACAGGACGGCGGAGACCAACCGTTCCTGCTGGGCCTGGGCCGCATCGACCCCGAGTACAGTACCGCCGATGACGCCTGCAGGCGCTGCCAACACGAGGGCGAGCGCCACGTACAGTCCGCGCATCAGCTTTTTCGGGTTTGTCATAATTCTTGTTGCCTCGTGCGACCTATGCCGGGAATCGTCATGCACAACCTCCCCAGCTAACTCCATCAAAAGCTTTTACTGGATTTTTAACCACGGACAAGCCGCGATGGCCTTCGAGGTTAGCGAAAGATTGGTCCCCGTGTATTCCTGCAACACCTAGAAAACCAAGCTTATCCAAGGGTTAACGGATAAGCACGGGTTCTCGGACAAATGCGGTGAAGGTGCGGCGGGAATGTGGTCGCGGGGCCGAAATCGGCCCCTGCCCCACATGGGAATCGCTCAGAACAGGTCGTTGATGAGCGTGAAGATCATCAGGCTGAAAACCACGGCGAGACCGAAGCGATAGCCGATCTCCTGGACCCGCTGCGGCAGCGGGCGGCCGCGAATGGCTTCGGCGATGTAGTAGATCAGGTGGCCACCGTCGAGCATGGGAATCGGCAGCAGGTTGAAGATGCCGATGTTCAGCGAGAGCAGCGCCATCAGGTTGATGAGCGGAATGATCCCGAGGGTCGCGACCTGCTGCGAGACCGTAGCCACCTTGATCGGGCCACCGAGTTGATCCACGTCGCCGCGACCGACGAAGAAATCGCCGAGGAAGGCGACTGTGCGGTCGATGATGAAGCGAACCTCCTCGAAGGTCATGCCGATCGCCTCGACCGGGCCTGGCCGGTAGAGCACGAGATCCGACTGCTGGACCTGGTTGGTTACGCCCATGCGGCCGATGCGGTGCCGATTGCCGAAGCGGTCGGTGGTTTCGACGGCATCCGGGGTGGCGGTCAGCGTGCGGGTTTCTCCGTCGCGCTCGAGCGTGATCGTGATGGTGCGTTCCGGCGCCGTGGCGACCAGCCGCTGGAAATCCTCGAAGCCACGGACCTCATAGCCGTCGACCGAGATCACCCGGTCGCCGCTATGCAGCCCCGCCGCCATAGCCGGTGACCAGGGTCCGATCGTGCCCACGACCGGCGGCAGCGTGTAGCGGCCGTAGCCCAGCAGGAGCGCATAGAGCACCAGCAGGGTGAATATGATGTTGGCGATCGGGCCGGCTGCAACCACGGCGATGCGCTGCCAGACGTTCTTGTTGACGAAGAGCTGCTTGCTGAGCTCCGGCCCTGCCCGCTCGATGAACTCCTCATCCGGCACGCTGGCGGCGTTCATGTCGCCGACGAAACGGACATAGCCGCCCAGCGGAATGGCCGAGAGGCGCCAGCGCGTGCCGTGCCTGTCGTTGAAGCCGATCAGTTCGGGACCGAAGCCGAGCGAGAAAGTCTGGATTGCGACGCCATTCCAGCGCGCCACGAGGTAGTGCCCCATCTCGTGTACGAACACGATGATGGTGAGAACCGCCAGGAACGGCACCACGAAGGAAAGCAGCCAGAAGATGAAGTCCATGACGTCCGTTCCGTGCGCCCCGCCGGTCAAGCAGACCTAAAGGCCGAATGCGTTAAGAATGCGATATGGTACGGCCCTGCGGCCGTCACCAGAAGAGAAACCCTGCGGCAATTGCGCCAAGGCCGGCATGGATGGTGCCGACCGCGAACAGGAAGATCACACCGAAAGTCAGGCTATCGAGGCGATCCATCAGGCCGCCGTGCCCGGGGATGATGTCGCCCGAATCCTTGATGCGGAAGCGCCGCTTGATGGCGCTTTCCGCAAGGTCGCCGACCTGGCCAATGATGCTGAGCGCGGCGGCCAGAACGAGGCCGATCCACCAGGGCGACTGCGGCACGACCAGCAGCCAGAGCACCAGGCCGACCAGCGTGCCGAAGGCGAATCCGCCGATGGCGCCGGACCAGGTCTTGCCAGGCGAAATATCGGGAGCGAGCTTTTCGCCACCAACCTGGCGGCCGGTGAAATAGGCACCGGTATCGGTGGACCAGATGACGCAACCGAGCATAAGGCAGGCCCACAGGCCCGCGTCGAAGACGCCGGGCTGGGCCCAGGCCGCTTCGCCGCGGATCATCAGCAGCATGACGATGACGATGCCGTAGAAGACGACGCCGCCGACGCGCCAGGTGCGGACGCCTTCGCTCCCGGAGGTGACGGCAGCGACGATCGCGGCCACCGCGACCAAGCCGAGCGAAACCAGCGGGCCGAAGGCGGGGAACACGAGGCCGGTCAGCGCGAGGAGACCGATCAGGACGGCGCCGGGCGTTGCGAGCGGCTTGAGCGTGACCATGCGCTCCCACTCGCGATAGCAGCCGGCAAAGACTGCGCCGACGAGGGCGCCGAGCACGTAGCTGCCGATATAGAGGCCGCCGACGGCGAGGAGCAGCAGAACGATGGCCGACGCGACGCGGGGTCCCAAGTCCGTCCAGGATCGGCGGGCCAGCGGATTGAACCGGGGACGCCCGTCCTCAGGTGCGCTCACGTGCTCCTCGACTCGATCCCGCCGAAGCGTCGGTTGCGCGAGGAGTATTCGTCGAGGGCGCGCAGGAAGACCTGCTCGTTGAAGTCCGGCCAGTGCTCTTCGACGAACACCAGTTCCGAATAGGCGCCCTGCCAGATGAGGAAGTTCGAGACCCG
The DNA here is from genome assembly GCA_023393475.1 of Pseudomonadota bacterium. Lineage (GTDB taxonomy): Bacteria > Pseudomonadota > Alphaproteobacteria > Rhizobiales > Devosiaceae > Devosia_A. The sequence continues at coordinate 23,449 of JAEWLC010000081.1, read as the reverse complement.
CTGCTCGCCGCTGGTGCGGATGATCAGGTCGGGATCCGGGATGCCGGACGTGTAGAGGGCCCGTTCCACCGTGGCCTCGGTGATGTCCTCGGGCTTTAGCCTGCCGGCCGCCACTTCTGCCGCGATGTTACGCACCGCATCGGTGAGTTCCGACTTGCCGCCGTAGTTGAAGGCGACGATCAGCTCGAGGCCGGTGTTCAGGGCTGTCTTGGCCTGCACTTCGCCGATCAGCCGGCGGAGCGGCTCGTCCAGCCCCTCGCTGCTGCCGATGATCCGGATGCGGACGTTGTTCTGGATCAGCGTCGCCAGATCGGAGGCGACGAAGCGGTGCAGCAGCCCGAAGATGAAGTTGACCTCGTCGCGCGGACGCCGCCAATTCTCGGACGAAAAGCTGAACACCGTCAGGTGCTTGATGCCGTAGCGGATCGACAGGTCGACGAGGCGACGGAGGGCCTTCACGCCCTCCAGGTGCCCCTCGGTGCGTACCTTGCCGCGGGCCTGCGCCCAACGGCCATTGCCGTCCATGATGACCGCCAGGTGACCGGGAATCCTGAGCCCGCTCTTGGCTGCGGGCGTCGTGGCAATGGCAGTTTCGACGGACATCGGTGCCCTCCAGGGGCGGCGGCTTGCCGGTCTATACTAGACCTGCATGATTTCCTGTTCCTTGACGGCCAGCACCTTATCGATGTCGGCGACGGCGGCATCGGTCGCCTGCTGCACCAGGTCACCCTGCTTGCGGCTGTCGTCCTGGCTCAGGTCGCCGTCCTTCTCCAGCTTCTTGAGCAGGTCCATTCCGTCACGGCGAATATGGCGAACGGCAACGCGTGCCGCTTCGGCATAGCCGTGGGCAACCTTGGTCAACTCGCGACGGCGCTCTTCGTTCAGTTCCGGAAGCGGAACGCGGATCACCTGGCCCTCGGCGGCGGGATTGAGTCCGAGGCCGGAATTGCGGATGGCCTTCTCGACCGCGCTGGCGAGCGTGCGGTCCCAGACCTGGACGCTGAGCATGCGGGGCTCGGGGACGGTGACCGTCGCAACCTGGTTCAGCGGCATGCGGCCGCCATAGGCTTCGACCGATACCGGCTCCAGCAGGCTGGCGCTCGCACGACCGGTACGGAGGCCGGCAAGTTCATCGCGCAGGGACGTAACCGACTTCTGCATGCGTTCCTTGAGGGCGGGCAGCGAAAATGCCTCGGCCATGGGACTTCTCCTTCATATGCCGCGTGTCAACCGACGCGCGTACTCCTAGCCTTGCCGGCAAGGACGCCCTTGAGGCCTTCCTTGTCGTCAAGCGAATAGACAATTATGGGCAAGCCGTTGTCGCGGGCAAGCGCGAAGGCGGCCGTATCCATGACGCGCAGGTCGCGGGAGATGACCTCCTCATGGCTGATCGTCTCGAAGCGCTGCGCCTTGGGGTTCTTCTTGGGGTCCTCGGAATAGACGCCATCCACCTTGGTACCCTTGAGCAGCACGTCGCAGCGCAGCTCGATCGCCTTCAGCGCGGCCGCAGTATCGGTGGTGAAGAACGGGCTGCCGGTGCCGCCGGCACAGATGACGACATAGCCTTCCGAGAGCGCGATGTTGGCATCGCGGGCGGTGAAGGTGTCGGCCACCGTCTCCATGGGGACGTTGGAATAGACCTTTACCTTCAGGCCCTTCTGCTCGATGGCATCGCCCAGTGCGAGCGAGTTGATCACCGTGCCGAGCATGCCCATCAAGTCGGAGGTGACGCGGTCGCCACCCTTGGCCGCCACGGCCATGCCGCGGAAGATGTTGCCGGCGCCGATGACGATCGCCACCTGGATGCCGCTCTTGGCGACCTCGGCGATCTGCTCGGCCATGTGATGGAGGAATTTCGGCTCGATGCCGAAGGACTGGTCGCCGGCAAGCACTTCGCCCGAGACTTTCAGCAGAATCCGTTTGTAGGCGGATTTGGCCATCCGTAAGTCTCCTGAGTGCGCCTGGATACATGCGCCACCGAATCCGGGGCGCGTAGGCGGTTATGGCATATTCGGGCGGGCTGTGAAGAGCCCGCCCGAAAGAGTTCAGATCAGTTGGCGTTCGCCGGTGCCTGGGGCACGCCGGAGGTCGCGGCAACTTCAGCTGCGAAGTCGGTGACTTCCTTCTCGATGCCCTCGCCGAGTGCATAGGCGACGAAGCCCGTCACCTTGATCGGGGCGCCGACATCCTTCTCGGCGTTCTTGACGACGTCGGCGATCTTGGTCTCGCCGTCGATCACGAACACCTGCGAAAGCAGGGTCACTTCCTCGTAGAACTTGCGCACGCGGCCTTCGATCATCTTCTCGATGACGGCATCCGGCTTGCCGGATTCCTTGGCCTGCTCGGTGAAGATGGCGCGCTCGCGAGCCACGACGTCAGCGTCGATGTCGTCAGGCGACACGCTCAGCGGGCGGGTGTTGGCGATGTGCATGGCGAGCTGCTTGCCAAGGGCATTCAGCGCGGCCTTGTCACCGGTCGACTCGAGGCCGACGATAACGCCCAGGCGACCGAGGCCCGGCTTCACCGAGTTATGGACGTACGAGCCGATGACGCCATCCGAGACGGAGAGCGCGCCGGTGCGGCGCAGGTTCATGTTCTCGCCGATCTTGGCGATCGCGTCGGTCAGTTCGGCCGAGACGGAGCGGCCCGAGCCGGGGTACGGCATCTCGGAGAGCTTGCCGACATCGCCGGCGGCATCGAGAGCGAGCTTGGCGGCATTGCCGACGATCGACTGGAACTGGTCGTTACGAGCGACGAAGTCGGTCTCGGAGTTCACCTCGACGATCGCGGCGCGGTTGCCATCGACGGCAACGCCAACCAGACCCTCGGCAGCGACGCGGCCAGCCTTCTTGGCAGCCTTGGCGAGGCCACGGGTGCGCAGCCAATCGACCGCGGCTTCCATGTCGCCGCCGGTCTCTTCCAGCGCCTTCTTGCAGTCCATCATCCCCACGCCGGTCAGTTCGCGGAGCTCTTTAACCTGCTGAGCGGAAACAGCCATTTGATATCACCTTTCCGCGGCCCCAATCCGGAGCCGCGCCATTGTTCGGAAACACGTAACCCGGAGCGAACCGGATTAGTTGGCGGCGGACGTCGTGTCGGCGTCGTCGGCGCTGAGCGCCGGCTCTTCCAGGGCTTCGACCGAAGCGCCGAGATCTGCACCACGGCCGGCAGCCGAACGGCCGATGCCGTCGATGGCAGCGCGCGACACGAGCGTGCAATAGAGCTCGAGGGCGCGAGCGGCGTCGTCATTGCCCGGAATGGCATAGTCGACGAGATCGGGATCCGAGTTCGAGTCGACAATGGCGATCACCGGAATGCCAAGGCGCTTGGCTTCCTTGATGGCGTTCGCTTCCTTGTTGGTGTCGATAACGAACAGCAGGTTCGGCAGGTTGCCCATGTCCTTGATGCCGCCGAGGTCGCGCTCCAGGCGCTCCTTCTCACGCGACAGGAGCAGGGCTTCCTTCTTGGTGATGCCGACGGCACCCTCGGAAAGCAGGCCTTCCAGCTCGCGCAGGCGGTTGATCGAGTGCGAGATGGTCTGCCAGTTGGTCAGCGTGCCGCCGAGCCAACGGGAGTTCACGTAGTACTGGGCGGACTGGCGGGCAGCCTCGGCGACCAGCGGAGCGGCCTGGCGCTTGGTGCCGACGAGCAGGACGCGGCCGCCGTCAGCGACGGTGTCCGAGATCAGCTGCAGGGCGCGCGACAGGGCCGGAACGGTCTGCGACAGGTCGAGAATGTGGATGTCGTTGCGAACGCCGAAGATGTGGCGTTCCATCTTGGGGTTCCAGCGGTGCTTCTGGTGGCCGAAGTGAACACCTGCTTCGAGCAGCTGACGCATGGAAAAATCGGGCAATGCCATGGAAGGCTTCCTTTACCGGTTATTGCCTCCGCGAAGGATGTTGGCGGTTTCCCGCCACCGGATGGGCGCCCAACTCATTTCAGGCGGCCGCACTTCGCGTGTGAATTACGCCCGGATTCCTGGACGCGCCGCGCATATAGGGGGTTTTGGGGCAAGTGGCAAGGGTGAGCGCGCCCCTAACTCCTGAGCACTGCGGCGGCCGCGCGTCGTTCCCGACTTCTTGAAATCGCACGCCATGCAAATACGACACCAATCAGCAGCGCAGGACCGCCGATCACAACGCTCCTGAGCAGGTTAAATAGCCCCAAATCACGACGGCACATCTCGCCGTCCATGGCAGCGGGGCAAACCGCCGTTGGAGCAGTTCCGATCCAGATTGCCGCCAAGACGACATACGACACCAGAAGGACTGCAACGCAGGTCCTCAAGCCCGGGGCGACGAACAACAGCATCGCCCCTACTAGACCAACGGCAATCGCCCAGAACACTCTTGCCTCCTAGCTGAACCTCACATCCACCACGCCTTCCATCGCCTTGATGCTCCCAGCGATTTCCGGGGTGAGGCGATAGCCGCCCTTGAGTTCGATCTCGTATTCCTTGGCTCCCGCGTCGCGGATGACGATGAAGCTGACCAGTCCCTCTCCGCCGGGCTTAAGCTGGGTGCTGATGGGGGCGAGGCATTTGGCGTCGCCGGCAAACACGGTCAGGCGGCGGCCGATCTTTTCGGCGGCGCCTTCGATCGGTTCGGCCTTGCTCAGCCGGATGCTGATGCCGTCGGGGCGCTCGTCGGCTTCGACGGTGAGGATCACCGATTTGCCCGGCTGCAGCACGTCGGAATACTGGCTGACCTGCTCGGAGAAGGCGATCACCTCGTAGCCGCCGCTGGCGTCGCTGAGGCTGATGATGGCCATCGGCGTGCCCTTTTTGGTACGCCTGTCGTTACGGGATGCGATCGTGCCGGCGATGCGCCCTGCCCTCGCGTCGGCTTCCTTCACGGCGCGCTCGAAATCGGCATAGGGCTGGACGCGAAGCCGATCGAAGAGTTCGGCGTACTGGTCGAGCGGATGCCCCGAGAGGTGGAAGCCGATGGCGCCGTGCTCACGGGCGAGACGCTCGGCCGGTAGCCAATTGGTTACGGACTGGCTGAGCCGGATCGGTTCGGGCTCGGCCGAGGCGAACATGTCCATGATGCCGTCGGCCGCATTGGCATTGGTGCGCTGGGCGGTGGCGACGATGGCGTCGATTGCCGCGAAGGCCTGCTCGCGGCGCGGCACCAGCTGGTCGAAGGCGCCGGCGTTGATCAGCGCCTCGAGCGTGCGGCGGTTCATGATGCGGGCATCGACCCGGGCGGCGAAATCGCCTAGGTCGCGGAACGGCTTGTCGCCGCGCGCCTCCATGATGTGCTCGGCCACCGCCTGCCCCACGCCCTTCACAGCGCCGATGGCGTAGAAGACCTTGCCGTCATGGGTATTGAACACGGCGTCCGAGCGGTTGACGCAGGGCGGCACGATCTCGATGCCGTGCTTCTTGGCATCCTGGCGGAATTCGTTGAGCTTGTCCGTGTTGCCCATGTCGAGCGTCATGGTCGCGGCGAAGAACTCGTGCGGATGGTGCGCCTTGAGATAGGCCGTCTGATAGCTGACGAGGGCGTAGGTCGCGGCGTGCGACTTGTTGAAGCCGTAGTTGGCGAACTTGGCGAGCAGGTCAAAAATCGTGTCGGCAAGGCCCTTCTTCAGGCCGTACTTGATACAGCCCTCCTGGAAGCGGACGCGCTGGGCGTCCATCTCGGCCTTGATCTTCTTGCCCATGGCGCGGCGGAGCATGTCGGCTTCGCCGAGCGAGTAGCCCGACAGGATCTGGGCGATCTGCATCACCTGATCCTGGTAGACGATGATGCCGTAGGTCTCGTCGAGGACCTCACTCAGCGCCTCGTGGGGATACTCCACCTCCTCCCGCCCGTGCTTGCGGTCGTTGAAGAGCGGGATGTTCTCCATCGGGCCCGGGCGGTAGAGCGCCACAAGAGCGATGATGTCCTCGAAATGGTCGGGCTTCATGTCGACGAGGGCCCGTCGCATGCCGGCGCCTTCCACCTGGAACACACCGGCCGTGTCGCCGATCGCATAGAGCTTGTAGGTTTCGGCGTCGTCGAGCGAGATGTCCTCGATGCGGAAACTGCCGCCATCGCGGTTGATCATGTCGACTGCGCGCTTGATGGTGGTCAGCGTCTTCAGGCCGAGGAAGTCGAACTTCACGAGGCCGGCCGATTCCGACCACTTCATGTTGTACTGGCTGACCGGCATGTCGGAGCGCGGATCGCGATAGAGCGGCGCAAGCTCCTGCAGCGGGCGGTCGCCGATGACGATGCCGGCGGCGTGGGTCGAGGCGTGGCGGTAGAGCCCTTCGAGCTTCTGGCCGATGGCGAGCAGTTCAGCCACCGCCTCTTCTTCGTCCGCCAGTTGCCTGAGTTGCGGCACTTCCTTCAGCGAGCGCTCGAGCGTCCAGGGGTCGGCCGGGTTGGCGGGCACGAGCTTGGCGATGCGATCGACCTGGCCATAAGGCATCTGCAGCACGCGGCCGACGTCGCGCAGCACGGCGCGGGCCTGCAAGGTACCGAAGGTGATGATCTGGGCAACCTGCGCCTCGCCGTACTTCTGCTGGACGTAGCGGATCACCTCTTCGCGGCGATCCTGGCAGAAGTCGATGTCGAAGTCCGGCATCGAGACGCGTTCGGGATTGAGGAAGCGCTCGAACAGCAGGTTGTAGCGGAGGGGATCGAGGTCGGTGATGGTGGTGGCATAGGCGACCAGCGAACCGGCGCCGGAACCGCGGCCGGGACCCACGGGGATGTCGTGGGCCTTGGCCCACTGGATGAAGTCGGCAACGATGAGGAAGTAGCCGGGATACTTCATGCGCTCGATGATGCCGAGCTCGTATTCCAGCCGCTCGCGGTAAATCTGCTCGGTCTTGCCGGGGCCGACGCCAACTTCCTTCAACCGCCTCTCGAGACCGGTCCGGGCCATCTCGGCAAGGGCCAGCGCCTCGGCTGCGACCGCCTCCTCGGCCGACTGCCCGGGGGACGCGGCAAAAGTCGGCAGCACCGGGTCGCGCTTCTTCGGCCGGTAACTGATGCGTTGCGCGATCTCGACCGTACTCTCGAGCGCCTCGGGCAGATCGGCAAAGAGCGCCTGCATCTCCTCGCGGGTCTTGAAGTAGTGCTGATCCGACAGTTTCCGGCGCTCGGACTGGGCGATAACAGTGCCGCCAGCGATAGCCAGCAGCGCGTCGTGCGCCTCGTAATCGGCCGGGCCGGGGTAGAACGGCTCGTTGGTCGCAACGAGCGGCACGCCGTGCTCGTAGGCGTAGTCGATGAGTTGGGGTTCGGTGGCGGCCTCCTGCGGGCGGCCGTGGCGCTGCAGCTCGATATAGAGCCGGTCGCCGAACAGCTCGCGCAGCCGGTCGAGCCGGGCCAGCGCAAGCGTATCCATGTTGTTACCGAAAAGTGGGTCGATGGCCCCTTCGGGGCCGCCGGTTAGGCAGATGATGCCATCCACCGTTTCCGGCGTCAGCCAGTCGAGCTTGCAGGCAGCGCGGCCGTTCTCGCCTTCGAGATGCGCGCGGCTGACTAAGGTGGAGAGATTGGCGAAGCCGTTGCTGGTGGCCGCGAACAGCACCAGGCCGCCCTTACCGAGGCGATCGCGGCCATGGCCGCGGTCCTGCATTCGGTCCTGGGTGTCCTCGGTCGCCGAGAAATCGACTGCGAGTTCGACGCCGACGAGCGGCTGGATGCCCTTGCCGGCGGCCTTCTCGGAGAACTCGAGCGCACCGAACAGATTGTTCGTATCGGCTATCCCCAGCGCCGGTTGCTTGTCGGCCTTCGCGAGGTCGAGAAGCTTGCCAAGCGGCAGTGCCCCTTCAAGCAGAGAATAGGCGGAGTGGACGTGCAGATGGATGAAGCCGGGACCAGACATGTGTCTTCCTACCCCCGTGGCCGCCGGTCCGACCACTGACGGGGGCGTTTCTCCACAGTCTCGTCACACGAGTCGGGAGGCGATATCCATCCAGGTGAGCGACGCGACAGAGAAGCCGCAGATGGTGGCGAAAGCGAGCAGATCCTTGACGAACGAGAGCATCTCTATCTCCGTGTTTCTCTTCCGTTCTTATATGTTCCTTTTTTGTTTCTGTCCACAGAACGCGATATAAGACGACTTACGTGGTTAATTCGAGAATCGACCAAAGGGAGAACGGGTGATGAACCAACACGAAAAGGGCAGCGCGTTCCGTGACCTGCATCGAGGGCCGCTGTTTGTCATGCCGAACCCGTGGGACGCAGGAAGCGCACGGCTGCTTGCCGGGCTCGGCGCCAAGGCGCTGGCGACCACAAGCGCGGGCTTTGCCTGGACCCTGGGACGCCGGGATGGCGGCATCACGCGCGAAGAGGCATTGCGCAATGCTGCCGACATCGCGGCCGCTGTCGATCTGCCGGTCAGCGGCGACCTCGAGAATGGATATGGCGACGCGCCGGAGGATGCCGCCGAGACCATCCGGCTGGCTGCCGAAGCCGGACTCGTGGGTGGCTCGATCGAGGATGCGAGCGGTAACCCGGACGCGCCGATTTACGATTTCGAGCTCTCGGTGCGGCGGGTGGAGGCGGCTGCTCGGGCCGCGCACGCCCTGCCCTTTCCCTTCACCTTTGTTGCACGGGCGGAGAACTTCCTCCACGGCCGCCCCGACCTCGCCGACACGATCCGGCGGCTGCAGGCGTTCGAAGCGGCTGGTGCCGATGTGCTGTTCGCTCCAGGACTGCCCGACCTCGAGGCGATCCGGAAGGTGGTGGCCGCGGTCAGCAAGCCGCTCAACGTGGTGCTTTGGCAGAAGCAATCGCCCTACACGATCGCCGACCTTGCCGGTGCAGGCGTGCAGCGCGTCAGCAGTGGTGGCTCGTTTGCCCGCGCAGCGCTATCGGGGCTGCGCGATGCGGCAGTGGAGGTGTTGGGGCCGGGCACGCTGACCTATCTCGATCGCGCGATCACAACTGCCGAGGTGCACCAGCACATGCCCACGAAGAGGTAGGGCTGGATTTCGCCCGATCCGGCCGGTACCCCTTGTCCATGCCGCTCACCGCGAGAGACCGCGCCAAACTCATCCGCATCCTGAAGCTGCTCGGTTCTGACCAGCCGGGCGAGCGCGCTTCCGCTGCCCTGGCAGCCCAGGGGCTGGTGGAAACGTCCGGGCTCACCTGGGACGAGATTTTGGCGGAGCGAGAAACCAAGGTCGTGGTGCGGCGGGTGCGGGAGTGGGACATCAACCACGCCGACGCCGCTGAAGCCCGGATCCGCCAGCTCAAGGAGACCACCGAGCGACAGGAGCGGCAGATCCGCTCGCTGCGGACCCGGGTCAACACGCTGGTGGAGCGGGAGCGGCTGCGGCGGATGACCGAAGATGCTGCCAGTTCAGTCGCAGTGGATGGCGACTGACAACAGTACCTGCCGCTGATATACTTGGATGGTCATGAATGACCACTGCGAGGTCAAGCAAGTGACGACCTCCGACAAGGCTGCGCCAGACGTTCATCCTGCGGCGGATGCTTCGACTGTTTCCGTGTTTCAGGACAGTTGGAGGGTTTATCGCAAAGTCGTCGACAACAACTACCTGTTTCACCGTGAAGCGTATGCTGCGCTGCGCGAAGAGCTCCTGCCCCTGCCCCCTTATCGCTTTCTCGACATAGCCTGCGGCGATGCCACGGCCAGCGCCGAGGCATTGCGCGGCACGAGGGTCAGCCACTATCGGGGCGTGGATTTTTCGAGCGAGGCCTTGCGGCTGGCGTCGGACACCCTGGGCGATATTGGCTGTGAGGTGGCGCTAGAGGAAGGAGACTTCCTCGACCTCCTGCCCGATCGGCAGGACGTGGCCGATGTCGTCTGGATGGGTCTTTCGCTGCACCACCTCCGCGAGGCCGACAAGCTGAGCTTCATGCAGGCGGTGCGGGCCGACCTCTCGGCGGGCAGGACCTTCCTCGTGTACGAGAACTCGATGCAGCCAGGAGAGGATCGCGTTGGCTGGATGCGCCGATGGGACGCTCAGCGGCCGGCATGGACGACGTTCACTGATGCCGAGTGGGACACGATTACCGACCACGTTCATGCCGCGGACTATCCGGAAAGCCACGACACATGGCTTCAGCTTGGGCGGGACGCGGGATTCAGCCGCTCCGCACATCTGCTGACCACGCCCACAGAGCTGTTCAGCGTGTACCGGTTCGACGCCTAGAGCGTCGAATCCTCGATCAGGCCGTCGCGCAGGGTGACGATGCGGTTGGCGCGGCGGGCGAGGTCGTGGTTGTGGGTGGCGATGAGCGCAGCGGCGCCCTCTTCGCGGATGAGCCCGGCGAGCGCGTCGAAGACCAGGTCGCTGGTTCCCGGGTCGAGGTTGCCCGTGGGCTCGTCGGCGAGGATGATGCGCGGATTGTTGGCGGCGGCGCGAGCGATGGCGACGCGCTGCTGCTCGCCGCCCGAGAGTTCGGCCGGGCGATGCTGGGCCCGTGGGGCAACGCCAAGGATATCGAGAAGCAGCATCGATCGCTTGTCGGCGGTCGCCTGGTCGCGGCCGGCGATCAGCTGGGGCATCGAGACGTTCTCGATGGCCGAGAATTCCGGCAGCAGGTGATGGAACTGATAGACGTAGCCGATGGTGTTCCGGCGCAGAAGCGTGCGGCCGCGCTCGCTGAGCTTGCTGGTCGCGACACCGGTGATGGTGACCTCGCCGGCCTGCGGGCGTTCGAGCAGCCCGGCAAGATGCAGCAGCGTCGACTTTCCGGTGCCGGACGGTGCCACGATGGCGACGAGTTCGCCGCCACGGACCGTCAGGTTCGCCGCCTCGAGCACCCGGACCCGGGTTTCGCCCTCGCCGTAGTGGCGGTGGACCCCGCTGAGCTGCAGGTGAACGTCACTCATAGCGCAAGGCCTCGACAGGATCGTATTGGGCGGCGCGCCAGGCGGGATAGAGCGTCGCGAGGAAGCTGAGCACCATGGCAACCGTCACGATGGCGGCGACCTCGGACGGATTGGTCCGGCTGGGCAGCGAGGAAAGGAAGAATACCTCGGGCGGGAAGATGGTGAAGCCGAGGACGTTCGACAGGAACGCGCGGATCGCTTCCGCGTTGGCGGCGATCAGCAATCCCAGCCCAAGCCCGACGAGCGTGCCGCCGACCCCGATGGCGACGCCGGCGATGCCGAAGATTCGCATGATCGAGCCGCGTGTCGCGCCCATGGTGCGGAGCACAGCGATATCGGTGCCCTTGTCCTTCACCAGCATGATGAGGCTGGAGATGATGTTGAAGGCGGCGACGACGATGATCATCGAGAGGATGACGAACATCACCGAGCCCTGCGTCTGCAAGGCATCGAAGAAGTTCTGGTGCTGCTGGCGCCAGTCCGAGAGGATCAGCGGGCGCTCGATCTGCTGGCCGATCTTCATCCGCATGGCATCGAGGGCGTTCGGATCGGCGATAAATATCTCGATGGCGGTGGCGCGGTAGATGCGGTCGTAAGCCGCCTCGCGCTCTTCCTCGGTAGCATCGAGCGGAGGCACCGAAGCATCAGGCTTCAGCACCCGGTCGAACATGTCGAGATAATCCTGCGCCGGGCGCATCGGCAGGTAGAGGTAGAAACTGTCGAACTCGGTCATCCCCAAGTCGAAGATGATCTTCACCGGATAGGAGCGCGTCCGTGGCCGCGCACCGCCCTCGAGGCTGCCCGGATCGGGGCTCAGGAGCGTGACGGAATCGCCGATGTTGACCTTCAGCCTCTCCGCCAGCCGACGACCGATGGCGACGCCGTTGCTCTCGTCCCAGCCGTCCCAATGCCCGAGGATGGCGCCTTCGTGGAGGAGCCTCAGCTGCTCGATCGAGCCCAGCGACATGCCGCGCAGGATCACACCCGTCGCATCGGCGCGAACCCCCGACGCGAGCGCCTGCCCCTCGACGAACGGGATAGCCGACACCACGCCGTCTACGTTCTGAATCTCGTAGGCCGACTGATCGTAGTCGGTGAAGCGTGCCTCGATCGGATAGGCCGAGAAGTGGCCGTTGAGCCCGAGGAGCTTCGACACGATCTCCGAGTTGAAACCGTTCATCACCGAGGTGACGACGATCAGCGCCGCGACGCCCAGGGCAATGCCCGTGAGGGTAAGCCCTGCGATAACCGAGACGAATCGGTCGCGGCGACGAGCGCGCAGGTAGCGCCAGGCGACGAGGAACTCGAAGCGGGAGAACGGGCCGGGATCGGCGGCGGGCTGGGTCGTGCTCACTGGTGCAGCCCCTCGATCGGATCGAGCTTTGCCGCACGCCAGGCCGGATAGAGCGAGGCAAGGAAGGTCAGGCCCAGCGAGAGCAGCACGACGAGGACGACCTCTGTCGGATCGATCCGCGACGGCAGCCCGGCCATCAGGAACAGTTCGGGCGGAAAGATCGGGATGTTGAGCAGGTTCGAGACGAATGCCCGGATGGGCTCGACATTGATGGCGACCACGAGGCCGAGGATCAGCCCCAGGAGCGTGCCGGCGAGGCCGATGGCGAAGCCCGTCATCGAGAAGATGCGGAGGATCGAGGCGCGGGTAGCGCCCATGGTGCGGAGGATCGCGATATCCGGCCCCTTGTCCTTCACCAGCATCACGAGGCTCGCGATGATGTTGAAGGCGGCGACGAGGATGATGAGCGACAGGATGACGAACATCACGACGCGTTCGACCTGCAGCGCGGAGAAGAACGTGGCGTTGCGCTGCTGCCAGTCGGCGATGGCGAAGGGGCGGTCGAGCGCGGCCTGGAGCTTGTCCTTCATGCCGCGGATGTTGTCGGGGTCCTTGACGAAGACCTCGACGCCCGTCGCCTGGTAGGCGCGCTCGTAGGAGGCGTCGATTTCCTCGTCTGTGGCCATCACGCCGGGCATGGCGAGCCCGGGCTTCAGCCGGTCCTCGTAGAGCTTGAAGTAGACCTGCGCCTCCTGCATCGGCAGGTAGATGTAGAAGCTGTCATACTCGGGCATGCCGAGATTGAAGATGACGTTGACCGGCAGGGTGCGCTCGGCCGGCGTGCGCCCGAACGGGGTCAGCGTGCCGTTGGGATTGATGATGGTGATCTCGTCGCCGATCGTGAGGCCCAGCCGCTCGGCGAGGCGCTGCCCGATGGCGGCGCCCTGCCCCACGTCCCACTGGTCCCAACCGCCGAGCACGGCGGCGCCGCGCAACGAGCCGAGCTTGTCGATCGAAGCCTCGTCGATGCCGCGAATGGCGACGCCGGTGGCGCTGGCGTTGCCCGAGGCCAGTGCCTGCCCCTCGACATAGGGGATGGCGTAGAGCACGCCGTCGACGGTCTCGAGCCGGGTGGTGACGTCGGCATAGTCGGCCAAACCGGTGGCATCGACGTTCTGGACCACGAAATGACCTTGCGAGCCCAGGATCTTGCCGAGGAGTTCGGTACGGAACCCATTCATCACCGACATGACGACGATCAGAGTGGCAACGCCAAGCACGACGCCGACAAGGGTCAATCCGGTGATGACGGAGACGAAGCGCTCCTTGCGCCGGGCACGCAGGTAGCGCCCGGCGACGAGGAATTCGAAGCGCGAGAAAGCGCCCGGTGCCTTGCCGGCGATGGGCGCTGCTTCGCTCAAATGCTATCCCGCCGCTGCGGGACGATAAGGCCCTTGAGGCGACCGACGGCCTCCTCGACGGACAGGGTCTCGCGCTCGCCGGACTTGCGATGCTTGATCTCGACCGTGCCTTCCTTGAGGCCGCGCGGACCGACGATCAGCTGGTACGGGATGCCGATCAGGTCGGCCGTGGCGAACTTGCCGCCGGCGCCCTGGTCGCGATCGTCATAGGCCGCGTCGATCCCCTCGCTGCGCAGGTCCGCATAGAGCCGTTCGGCCGCGGCGTCGCTGTCGGCGTCGCCCACCTTGAGGTTGATCACGACGGCCTCGAACGGCGCGACGCTGACCGGCCAGATGATGCCGGCGTCGTCGTGGCTGGCCTCGATGATGGCCGGCACGAGACGGCTCGGCCCGATGCCGTAGCTGCCCATATGCACTTCGACCTGCCCTTCGGGCGCGGTGACAGTGGCCTTCATCGGCTTCGAGTACTTGGTGCCAAAGTAGAAGATGTGGCCCACCTCGATACCGCGCGCTGCGAGCTGATACTCGGGCTCGACTGCGGCCTTGAACTGGGTTTCGTCGGTCATCTCGTCAGTCGCGGCGAACAGTGACGTCCAATCGTTGAAGATGGGCGTGAGGTCGGCTCGGAAATCGACGTCGATCGGCGGAATCGGCTTGTCGATAAGCCGCTTATCGAGGAACACGGCGCTCTCGCCAGTCTCGGCGAGCACGTGGAACTCGTAACTCAGGTCGCCCCCGATCGGGCCCGTGTCCGCCCGCATCGGCACGCCAACCAGGCCCATGCGGTGGAAGGTGCGGAGGTAGGCGACGAACATCCGGTAAAAGGCCTGCGTGGCGCCGGCCTCGTCGAGATCGAACGAATAGGCATCCTTCATCAGGAATTCGCGCGAGCGCATCGTGCCGAAGCGCGGACGTACCTCGTCACGGAACTTCCACTGGATGTGGTAGAGGTTCAGCGGCAGATCCTTGTAGGACTTCACGTAGGTCCGGAAGATGTCGGTGATCATCTCCTCGTTGGTCGGCCCGAACAGCATGTCGCGCTCGTGCCGGTCCTCGATGCGCAGCATCTCCTTGCCGTAGGCGTCGTAGCGGCCCGATTCCTTCCACAGGTCGGCGGACTGCACTGTCGGCATGAGCAACTGGATCGCGCCCGAGCGGTTCTGCTCTTCCTCGATGATGCGGATGATCTTGTTCAGCACCTTGAAGCCGAGCGGCAGCCAGGAATAGCTGCCGGCCGCCTGCTGCTTGATCATGCCGGCGCGCAGCATCAGCTGGTGCGAGATGATCTCAGCTTCCTTCGGCGTCTCCTTGAGGACGGGGAGGAAGTAACGGCTCAGGCGCATGATTGTCCCTTTCAGGCGGGATTCGGTTGCCATCCCTATAGCGCATACGTGGCGAAAGTGGAGCCCGCAAAAGCGCGCGAAACTTGGGCAAAGGCCCGCAAGTGCGTCGCTTTTGAGCATCCGGAAGCGACGGCGGCCAGCATTCAGAAGTGCAATGGCAGCCATGAAGAATCCGCTTGGCAGCCCTGAATTCAGTTGTTAGGGTCCGGCTCCATAAGAACACAGGCAACCACAAGTTGCCGGACGTCGACAACGTCAAGGGAGGAGCGTTGGCAGCCACCTAACCGTGTGCCTAAGACCAGCGTATTGTCGAGAAACTCTTCAAAGCAGGGCCTTGGCCCTGCTTTTTTCATTAGCGGGTGAAGAACGTATGACAACGTCTTCTGTATTCAGGGAAATCGCCCTGTCGCTTCCCGGCACCACCGAGGCGCCGCATTTCGATCGCGCCGCCTTCAAGGTGAAGCGGATCTACGCCTCGCTTGCGGCCGATGGCTTGACCGCGAACCTGAAATTTGCGCCGGACGAACAGGAGTTCAAGGCATTGCTGGCGCCGGAGGCGTTCCGCCCCGTCAACAATGCCTGGGGTCGCCAGGGTTGGACGACGGTGGTGCTGGAGAGCGTCGGTGAAGCGGAGCTACGCGCGGCGCTCGAAATAGCGCACGCGCACGGGGTTTAGGCGGCCACGCGGAAGCGTCAGCGCCAGTATTCCTGCAGCCACTCGGCGCTGAGGCCCCAGACGAGCAGCGCCGTAACCACGGCCGCGAGGAGCGTGGTGATCAACAGCTTGGGCCATAGCCGGACGATGCCGGCCGGAGCGCCGGGATCGGTGCCTGGCGTCCAGTGCCCCTCATCCACCTGGTTGCGCACCTTGAACGGCAGCACGACGAACAGGCAGAGCCACCAGACGACGAAATAGATGGCGAGATAGGTGCCGACTTGCATGACCGAACTCAGATACGGTGGACGAAGATGGTTACGTTGGGTTTGCGGCCCCAGTAGGACGTAACTTCGCTGCGCACCGCCCGCTGCAGGGCTGTCTGCACCAGTTCGGGGTCGTTACGGCGCTTTGGCGGGATCGACTTCAGCGTGCCGGTGACGGCGCGCCTGACGATGTTAGGCAAGGATTCGCCTTCATCATCGACGTCGGGAAGCCCTTCGATCGCGAGATCCGGCCCGGCCAGGACCTGGCCATTCGCATTGACGCAGACGCTGACAACGATGTGGCCGCCGAAGCTGAGGCGGCGACGGCCCTTCACGCCGCTCTCCTCGGGCGTGCAAAGCACATTGCCGTCGAGATAGAGCTCGCCGACCCGGACTTCGCCCGGGAAATGCGTGGTTTCGGGGAACAGGCGGACCATGTCGCCGTTGCGGGCGTGGACCACCGGATCGATGCCGTGCTGGCGGCCGAGCAAGGCATGCGCCTCGAGATGAGCAGCCTCGCCATGGACCGGCACGAGCACATCGGGCTTCAGCAGGTCGTAGAGGCGCTTCAGCTCCTCGCGGCGCGGGTGGCCGGTAGTGTGCACGAGGCCGTGGTCGCGGGTAATGATATCGATGCCGCGATCGATCAGCAGGTTCTGGATATCGATGACCTCGCGCTCGTTGCCCGGGATAGCCCAGGACGAGAAGATCACGCGGTCGCCTGCATTGAGCGAGATCTCGGGATGTTCTTCGCGGGCGATGCGGGCGATGGCGGCGCGGGCCTCGCCCTGGCTGCCGGTGCAGAGCAGCACGACATCCTTGCGAGGCAGCGTCTTGTATTCGTTCTGATCGAGGAAAGGTTCGATCCCCTCCAGCATGCCCAGCTCGCGGGCGATACCGGAGATGCGGTGCATCGCCCTGCCCGACATCACCACCTTGCGGCCGGCCTTCTGCGCGGCGCGCGCGACCGAGATGACCCGGCCGACATTGGAGGCAAAGGTGGTGACCGCGACGCGGTGTGGAGATTCGGCGATCAGCGCCTCGAGGGTCGAGGCCACTTCGTCCTCGGACGGGCTGGTGCCGTCCTTCTGGGCGTTGGTGGAATCGCAGATCAGCGCAATGGGGCTGGAGCGATCGGCGCCGATCGCGGCGAAGCGCGCGACGTCGGTGGGCGCGCCGCCAACAGGATTCGGATCGAGTTTCCAGTCGCCGGTGTGTAGCACCCGGCCGATCGTCGTGCTGATCAGCAGCGCGCAGCTTTCGGGAATCGAGTGGGCGACGTTGATCGCCTCGATGGTGAAGGGGCCGACGGTGAAGGACTTGCCGACCTGCATCGGCTTCACCTCGACATCCTCGACGATGCCTTCCGATTCCTGCTTCGCGCTCAGCATCGAGGCGGTGAAGGCGGTGGCATAAACCGGACGATCGAAGGCTGGCCAGAGATCCAGCACCGCGCCGTAGTGGTCCTCGTGGCTGTGCGTGAGGATCAGCGCCAGCACGTCGTCGGCATTCTCCTCGAGGAAGGCCGGATCGGGCAGGATCAGCTCCACGCCGGGCTCGTTGGGGCCGGCGAAGGTGACGCCGCAATCGACGACGATCCACTTGCGGTTGTGGCGCGGGCCGAAGCCGTAGGCGCCCATGTTCATGCCGATTTCGCCGACGCCGCCGAGCGGCACGAACACCAGTTCGTCCGGTCCTGCCTTGGCCATCTTCAGTTCCTTACACTAGCGGTCGTGCCGAAGTGCACGTCACCCGCGGTGATGGCAATACGACTGTTATCATTGGCGCGGACGATCAACCGCCCGGCCTCATCGATGGTTTCGAAGATGCCGCGCACGACGTCGCCATCGCGGTTTACAGCGACTTCGGCGCCGATGCCTGCGGCGGACTGTCGCCATAGGTCGAGAACTTGCGGAATGCCCCTGCCCCGATCCCAGGTTTCGATCGCATCGACCCAAGAATCCGACAAAGCCGCAAACACCGTTCCGGCACTGACCTCGACGCCCAGGGCGCGAAGCGAAGTGGCGGGATACGGCAGGCCTTCGGGCGCGGCAACGACGTTCACACCCATGCCGATGACGATTGCCAGCGAGCCATCGGGGCGCTTCTGCGCCTCAAGCAGGATGCCGGCGAGCTTGGCGCCGTCGGCCAGCACGTCGTTAGGCCACTTGAGCGCGACCCTCGCGCTGTCGGGCAGCACCTCGGCGAGAGCACGGTTGAGCGCAATGCCGGCGACGAAGCCAAGTGTAGCGGCGATCGCCGGATCCGTGTCCGGCACGATCAGAAGGCTGGCCGCGAGGTTGCCGTGCGGGCTCTGCCACGGGCGGCCACGACGACCGCGCCCCGCTGTCTGCTGCAGGGCGCAGAACCATACGTCGCCGACATCCCCCGCCTGGGCGGCCTGGGCAGCCTCGGTGGAGGTGGAGCCCACCGTGTCATGGCCGTGGAGCCGGAAGCCGCGCGATATCGCCTTCGGCCCAAGCCAGAAATCGGCCACTAGAACAGGCTTCCGGCCGCTGCGTGCGCGGCGGCGGTCAGGGGCGCGCCTACCGTGACGAAATAGGTGACGATGAGGAAGCCGACACCGGCCATCACGACGTTGAGTTCGCCGGGAACGGCAGCGAACTTCGCCACCGGCTCGTCGAAATACATCACCTTGATGATGCGCAGGTAGTAGAACGCGCTGATCGCCGAGGCGAGGACGCCGATGACGGCGAGCACGAACAGCCCCTGCTCTACCGCGGCGAGGAATACCTGCCACTTGGCGAAGAACCCGGCGAGCGGCGGCAGGCCGATCAGCGAGAACATCAGGATGGCGATGATCGCGGCGACGAACGGTTTGCGCTGAGCGAGGCCCGCGAGCGCAGTGATCGTCTCGACAGGCTTGCCGTCCTCGGTGCGGAGCGCCAGCACGCAGGCGAAGATGCCGACGGTCATGGCGACGTAGATCGCCATGTAGACGGCAACGCCCTCGACGCCGACAGCGGTACCGGCGGAAAGGCCGACAAGCGCGAAGCCGACGTGACCGATCGACGAGTACGCCAAGAGGCGCTTGAGGTTGTTCTGGCCGATGGCGGCGAACGAGGCGAGCACCATCGAAGCGATCGACAGGAAGATGACGATCTGCTGCCAATCCTTCGTGATGGGGCCGAAGCTGACCGTGGTGACGCGGATGAACAGCGCCATGGCGGCGACCTTCGGAGCCGCGGCAAAGAAGGCGGTGACCGGCGTCGGCGCGCCCTCATAGACGTCAGGCGTCCACATGTGGAACGGCACGGCCGAGATCTTGAACGCGACACCGGCGAGCAGGAACACCATGCCGAAGATCAGCCCGACCGAGCGGGTCTCGAGCGTGATGGCAGCAACGATCTGGTCGAGCTGGGTGGTGCCGGTGAAGCCGTAGACCAGCGAGGCGCCGTACAGCAGCATGCCCGAGCTCAGCGCGCCCAAGACGAAGTACTTGATGCCGGCTTCGGTGGATTTGGCATCGTCACGCTTCATGGCGGCGACGACATAGAGCGCGAGGCTCTGCAGCTCGAGGCCGATATAGAGGCTCATGAGGTCATTGGCCGAAACCATGATCATCATGCCGAGCGTCGCCAGCAGGACGAGCACCGAATACTCGAACTTGTCGATGCCGTGTTCCTTGCTGTTCGACAGCGAGATCAGCATGGTCGCGGCTGCCGCGCCGAGGACAAGCGCCTTCATGTAGCGGGCGAAGCCATCGACGATGAACACGCCGTTGAACAGAATACCGGCCGCGGGCTGCAGGACCAGGAGGGCGAGCGTCGCGACCAGCAGCGCAATCGCGGCAACCGCGATCACGTTGGTGCGGACGTTCTTCCAGAACAGCGATGCGAGCAGGATCACGATGGCGCCTGTGGCCATCAGGAGCTCCGGATAGACAGGGGCGAGCGAAGCGAAGCTCGTGACGTCGGACTGCATGCCCGTCTCCTAGTGGCCAGCCGCCGCGGCGACTGCCTGCGGGGCAGCGCCGATGGCGTTGGCAAAGTTGTCCGCAACGAGGCCCACCGATGCGGCGGTCGCATCGAGGATCGGCGCCGGCCAGAAGCCGAAGAGGATGGTGAGGACGATCAGCGGGACCAGCACCGCGATCTCGCGCTTGTCGAGATCGAGTAGCCCCTTGAGCGATTCCTTGGTCAGCGCCCCGAAGATCACCCGGCGGT
Organism: Pseudomonadota bacterium; assembly: GCA_023393475.1. Classification (GTDB taxonomy): domain Bacteria; phylum Pseudomonadota; class Alphaproteobacteria; order Rhizobiales; family Devosiaceae; genus Devosia_A. The sequence continues at coordinate 3,474 of JAEWLC010000081.1, read as the reverse complement.
AGAGCCAGAGCGCGTACGCGGCCGATAGGATGACGCCGAACGCCGCAAAGAACGCCACCCAGGTGTTGACCTGGAACACGGCGAGCATGGTGAGGAACTCACCGATAAAGCCCGAGGTGCCCGGCAGGCCCACGTTCGCCATGGTGAACACCATGAAGGCGAAGGCATAGCGCGGCATGCGCTCGACGAGGCCGCCATAGGCCGCGATCTCGCGGGTGTGCATGCGATCGTAGATGACGCCGACGCAGAGGAAGAGCGCGGCCGACACGATGCCGTGCGAGATCATCTGGAAGATCGCACCGTGGATGCCGTAGATGTTGCCGGCGAAGATGCCCATGGTCACGAAGCCCATGTGCGCCACCGACGAATAGGCGATCAGCTTCTTCATGTCGGTCTGCACGAGCGCGATCAGCGACGTGATGATGATCGCCGCGATCGACAGCACGAACACGAAGTTCGCGAACTGGTGCGAGGCATCGGGGAACATCGAGATCGAGAAGCGGATGAAGCCGTAGCCGCCAAGCTTCAGCAGGATCGCGGCCAGGATCACCGAGCCGCCGGTCGGCGCCTCGACGTGGGCTTCCGGCAGCCACCGGTGGAAGGGCCACATCGGCATCTTCACGGCGAAGGAGGCGAAGAAGCCGATCCAGAGCCAGGTCTGCACTTCCGGCGGGAAGCTGAACTTCAGCAGCTGCTGGATGTCGAGCGTACCGGCCTGCCAGAACATCGCCATGATGGCGATGAGCATCAGCACGGTGCCGGTGAAGCTGTAGAAGAAGAACTTGTAGGTCGCCTGGATGCGCCGTGCGCCGCCCCAGATACCGATGATCAGGAACATCGGGATCAGCGTGCCCTCGAAGAACACGTAGAACATGGCGAGGTCGAGCGTCGCGAAGGCGCCGATCATGAAGGTTTCGAGGATGAGGAATACGATCAGGTATTCCTTCACCCGCTTGGTGATCGAGCCCCAGCTGGTGAGGACGATCGCCGGCATCAGCACGGCGGTGAGCGGGATGAACAGCACCGAGATGCCGTCGACGCCCATGCGGTAGCCGATGGTGTCGCCGATCCAGTTGTAGTTCTCGACGAACTGGAAATCGGTGCTCGACGGATCGAACAGATACCACAGCCACAGGCTCAGCGCGGCGGTCACCACGGTGAAGCCGAGCGCAATCCAGCGGGCCATGTTGTCCGCGGCCTCGCCCTTGCCGACGAGGAGCAGCACGAGGGCGCCCAGCGTCGGCAGGAAGGTAATGACCGTCAGAAGGTGGTCACTGAAGATCATCCGAGAAGTCCCCCAGAGGCGATGGCCCAGGTGAGCAGTGCCGCGATGCCGATGAGCATGGCGAATGCATAGTGGTAGAGGTAGCCCGACTGGAGTTTCACCACCTTGCCGGTGATGTCGCGCACGCGGTTGCCGAGGCCCTCGGTGATGGTCTTGTCGACCAGCATGTCGTCAAAGCCCTTCCACAGCGCGTTGCCGAGCCAGAGTGCGGGCTTCACGAAGATGCGGTCGTAGAGCTCGTCGAAGTACCACTTGTTGAGCAGGAAGAGGTAGAGCCCGCGGTTGGCGTGGGCGAGACGACGCGGGGCTGCCGGATCGCGGATGTACATCTGGTACGCCGCAGCGAAGCCCAGCACCATGGCGATGGTCGCCGACCACTTCACCCACAGCGGCACGTGGTGCGCCTCATCCAGCAGCGTGGCGTTGACCACGACCGAGCCCTGGAAGAAGTGCTCGATGTGCTCGGCATGGCCGAAGAACAGGTCGTTGAAGACAACGCCGGCCACAACCGCGCCGAAGGCGAGGATGTAGAGCGGCACCATCATGACGTTGGGGCTCTCGTGGGCGTTGTCGTAGGCGCTGCCGTGACCATGGCCGTGATCGTCGTGCGCGGCATGGGCGCCGTGGCCGTGGTGCGGCTCACGCGGCTTGCCGTGGAAAGTCAGGTGGATCAGGCGCCAGGAGTAGAAGCTCGTGAACATGGCCGCGATCACCAGGGCCCAGAAGGCGATATAGCCGGTCGACTGGCCCGCCGCGTAGGCGACTTCGATGATGCCGTCCTTCGAGAAGAAGCCGGCAAAGCCGAACGGCGTGCCCGGGATGCCGACGCCGGTGAGCGCCAGCGTGCCGATGATCATCATGGCGTAGGTCACGGGGATCTTGTGGCGCAGGCCGCCCATGTTCCGCATGTCCTGCTCATGGTGCATCGCGTGGATGACCGAGCCGGCGCCGAGGAACAGCAGGGCCTTGAAGAAGGCGTGGGTGAACAGGTGGAAGATACCCGCCGAATAGATCCCTGCCCCCAGAGCCACGAACATGTAGCCGAGCTGCGAACAGGTCGAGTAGGCGATGACGCGCTTGATGTCATTCTGGACGAGGCCGACGGTGGCGGCGAAGAAGGCCGTCATCGCGCCGATCAACATCACGACGGTCAGGGCGACCGGCGAGGCTTCGAACAGCGGCGACAGGCGCGCGACCATGAACACGCCGGCAGTCACCATGGTGGCGGCATGGATGAGCGCCGACACCGGGGTCGGGCCTTCCATCGCGTCCGGCAACCAGGTGTGGAGCAGGAACTGCGCCGACTTGCCCATGGCGCCCATGAAGAGCAGCAGGCAGACGACGGTCATCGCATCGAGGTCCCAGCTCAGGAACCGGATGGTCTGGCCGGCGACTTCCGGCACGGCATGGAAGGCGCCGTCGAAATCGAGGTGGCCGAGCACCATGAATGCGCCGAAGAGGCCGAGCAGGAAGCCGAAGTCGCCGACGCGGTTGACGACGAAGGCCTTGATGGCCGCGGCACTCGCAGAAGGCCGCGTGTACCAGAAGCCGATCAGCAGGTAGGACGCGAGACCCACGCCTTCCCAGCCGAAGAACATCTGCAGGAAGTTGTCGGCCGTCACCAGCATCAGCATGGCGAAGGTGAAGAGCGACAGGTAGGCGAAGAAGCGCGCCCGGTGCGGATCGTCGGCCATGTAGCCGATCGAGTAGACGTGCACGAGGCTCGAGACGGTGGTGACCACCACCAGCATGACAGCGGTCAGCGTGTCGACGCGCAGGACCCAGTCAAGCTGCAGCGCGCCGGAATGGATCCAGGTCAGCACCGGCACCTTGAGCGCCTCGGCGTGACCGGCACCCTCGGCCGCTTCCGGCGCGAACCAGTAGCCGGCGAAGACGACCCAGCTCAGTACCGCCGCGATGATCAGCAGCCCGGTGGTGATGTACTCGCTGGTGCGGTGCCCGATGATGCGGCCGAGAAGGCCCGCGATCAGGGCGCCAGCTAGCGGGAGGAAGACAATGGCCTGGATCACCGGGTCAGCCCTTCAGCGAGTTGACGTCTTCCACGGCGATGGTGCCGCGGTTGCGATAGAAGACGACGAGGATGGCGAGGCCGATGGCCGCCTCGGCGGCAGCCACGGTCAGGATCATCAGCGCGAACACCTGGCCGGCGAGATCGCCCAGCTCGGCGG
>JAEWLC010000037.1 GCA_023393475.1 Pseudomonadota bacterium | reverse complement strand
CCCCCCCCCACCCCCCCCGCCCCCCCCCCCGTTGTGGGCGCGCCGCCAGCGATGCTCCTGTTCGCGACTTTCGTGCTGCTGCCCCTCGGGGCGTCGGTCTACTACGCCTTCACGTTCTGGGACGGTTTCAGCGCGCCGCGCTGGGCCGGGTTCGCCAACTTCGCGCGGGCGCTGACCGACACGACGTTCCTGCTCTCCTTCGTCCACGTCATCCTCTACATCGTCGCGACGCTGTTCTTCGAAGTGACGTTCGGCCTCGTGATGGCGGTGCTGCTGAACTCGGACAGGCGTGGCTTCTCGCTGATGCGCGGCATGTTCTTTGCCCCGGTCGTGCTGTCGATGTCGGCGGCGGGCGTGTTGTGGAAGTTCGTGCTCGACTACCGCACCGGGCTGCTCAACTCGTCGCTGCGCTCACTGGGGCTGGGGGACTGGGCGCAGCCCTGGCTCGCGCAGCCGGAAACGGCGTTGCTCTTCATCTGCATCGTGTCGGGCTGGAAGTATGCCGGCTTCTACATGGTGATCTTCTTTGCGGCGCTGCGGCGCATTCCGCGCAACCTCTACGAGGCGGCGCGGCTCGATGGCGCCAATGGCGTGCAGCAGTTCTTCGCCATCACCCTGCCGATGCTGAAGCAGAACGTGATCGTCTGCATCCTCCTCGCAGTGACGGGCGGGTTCGCCGGGTTCGACCTCTTTTTCACCATGACCAACGGCCAGCCGTTCGGGGCGACGGAGGTGCCGGCGACGTGGATCATCAAGCAGGCCTTCGACCAGAACCAGATCGGCTATGGCGTGGCGCTGACGGTGGTGCTGACGACCGTCGTCTCGGTGATTTCGATCGTCTATCTCAAGATTTCGGAGCGCGGCCATGTCACGCGCTACTGAGAAACCGCGCAGCACGGCCGAATGGCTGCAGTTCGGCTTTGCCGGGATCATCGTCCTCGTGATGTTCTATCCGGCGATCTGGATGGTCTATTCGGCGTTCAAATCGAACCGGGAGATCTTCCGCACGCCCTTCGCGCTGCCGAGCGAGTGGCGCTGGGAGAACCTGATCGAGGCCTGGGAAGTGGGCCGGCTCGGGACGCTCTACTTCAACTCGGTGTTCGTGACCGTTGTCGCGGTGAGCATGTGCGTGCTGTTCGCCACGGCGGCCGCCTTTGCGTTCACGCGGCTCGAGTTTCCCGGCCGAAAGCTGATGTACCGCATCCTCCTCATCGGGCTGCTGCTGCCGCCGCCATCGGTGGCCATCGCGCTGTTCATGCAGCTGCGGGACATGCACCTGCTCAACACGCCCTGGGCGCTGATCCTGCCCGGCGGGGCGTGGCAGCTGGCCTTCACCGTGTTCCTGATGCGCTCGTATTTCCTGTCGATCCGGCCGGACATGGAAGAGGCAGCGCGGCTCGACGGGGCGAACACCTGGGAAATCTTCTGGCACGTTTCGGTGCCGATGGTGTGGCCGGCCATGCTGACCATGGTGGTGCTCAACACGATCAGCGTGTGGAACGAGCTGCTGTTCGCGCTGCTGTTCGTCACCGACGACACGCAGCGGACCCTGCCGGTGGGGCTGGTGCGGTTCTCGGGCTACCACAGCACCGACTACGCCCTGGTGTTCGCGGCGCTGACGATCACGACCGTCCCGATCCTCCTCCTCTATTTCCTGCTGCAGCGGCAAGTGATTGCCGGGCTGACGGCAACAGCGATGGACTGACGTCATGGGAACACTGCTTCACCTGCCGCCGACCGCATGGGCCTCGCCGCCGGGACTTTCCGGCTGGTCGCTCGATGTGCTGCTTGACCAGCCGGAGCGGGGAAGCGGGCCGGGCGGGCGTGCGCGGCATTTCCTGAGCGGCGTGATCGAGGGATTCTACGGGCGCGCCTGGTCGCATCGGCAGCGCATCGAGATGCTCGACTGGATCGCCCAGGCGGGGATGAACACCTTCGTCTACGGGCCCAAGGACGACATCAAGATCCGCGCCCGCTGGCGCGAAACCTACAACGCGGCGGAAGCCGCAGAACTCCAGGAGCTGGTCGACGCGGCTCGCGCGCGGAAGCTCAACTTCATGGTGGCGATAGCCCCGTGTCTTGATGTCGTCTACTCGGACGCAAGCGACCTCGAGGCGCTGAAGCGCCGGCTCGACCAGCTCCTGGAACTCGGTGTGACGCATTTCGCACTGCTGTTCGACGATGTGCCGGCGACGATGATGCCGGCAGATGAGCAGGTGTTTCCGTCCTTCGCGGCAGCGCAGTGCTTCTTCGCCAATGCGGCGCTCGACTACCTCGCGAGCAAGGCGCCGGCGGTGCGGGTGCTGTTCTGCCCGACCGAGTATTGCGGGGCCTTCGCGGGGCGCAACGTGAGCGGATCGGCCTATCTCAGGACAATCGGGGAGGAGCTCGATCCGGCGATCGGGGTGTTCTGGACCGGGCCGGATATCGTTTCGAGCGAGATCGATGCCGAGGGGCTGCGCGAACTGGCGCAGGTCATTCGGCGGAAGCCGGTGATCTGGGAGAATTTTCACGCCAACGACTACGACATCCGCCGCGTCTATGCCGGGCCGTTGGGGGGACGCGGGACCGAGATCCTCGATCTGGTCGATGGCTACATCACCAACCCCAACAACGAGTTCGAGGCGAACTTCGTGCCGGTGCGGGCGACGGGGCTGTTCGCCAATGGGGGGAAGGACGAAGGCACGGCCTTCGCGCTTGCCCTCGCGGCCTGGCTGCCGCGGTTCAGGCTGGCTTTCACCGGGGAGACGCTGACGGCGGAAGACGTCCGGCTGCTGGCCGAACTGTTCTACCAGCCGTTCGCCTGCGGACCGGAGGTGGAGGCGCAGCTGGCGACGGGGCGGCGGCTGCTGAAGCAGCGGCGGCCCAATGTGCGCGATCCGGAGTGGCAGGCAGGGCACGACGCGATGGTCGATTTCCGCGACCGGATCCGCGAGCTGTTCGAGCGGATGACCGAGCTCGAGAACCGCGACCTGTTCTATGCCTTCCATCCGTATCTCTGGGAGGCTCGGGAGGAGGTGACGCACCTCGTCACCTATCTCGACTGGCTGGCGGGGAATCCGCCTGATGGGGCAGAGTTTCCTCATCGCGACCGCATCTACAATTTCTACCGGCGCGGCTTCACGGTGGCGATGCAGGAGCTGCTGCCGCGCGACGGGGCGGGGCGCTACCGGCATGGAGCTTGATTTCGGCGACGGCTATTTTCTCCGCAAGGCGCTGCCGGGCGACCATGCGGCACTCAACATGGTGTGCCTGAGGACCGGGGATTCCGGCAAGGACGCCACCGGCAAAGAGGACGATCCGGATCTGCTCGGGCTGATCTACGCCGTGCCGTACCAGGTCTATGCGCCGGAATATGCGTTCGTCGTCGATGGGCCGAACGGGGTGTGCGGCTATATCCTCGGCGCGCTCGATACGCCGGGGTTCTACGCGCGGATGGAACGCGAGTGGTTTCCGCCGATCGCGGCGCGGCTCGACGACCCGGGGCCGGACGAGAGCACGTGGCAGGGAAGCGACTGGGCGCGCTACGCCATCTACCATCCGGAGTTCGTCTATCCCGAGGTGTTGCACCCTTATCCGGCGCACGGGCATATCGACCTGCTGGAGGAGGCGCGCGGGCGGAAGATCGGGCAGCGCGGGATGCGGCATTTGATGGGGAAGCTGCGCGATGCGGGGGCAGCCGGGATGCACCTGCAGGTAAGCCCGGTGAACCACAAGGCGCAGGGGTTTTATCGCGGGCTGGGGTTCGAGGTGCTGCGGGATCCCGTGCTGCCGCGGCATACGACGTTCATGGTGGTTGGGTAGTAGCAGTACTGAGGCGGACGACCCCCAAGGGGAGATGCCTGCCGGTGATTGAGGCACGATCCAGCCAAAGAGACGGATGACACCGGTGAGTGGGGTGAGACCGCTGAAAAGTCTCTACCAGCTAAGGCCGATCCGGCATGATGCGGAAGTCCGCGCCCTCGGGTAGCAGCTGGCCGCCGTCCACGACGATCGTCGTGCCGGTGATGTAGGCGGCTTCGTCCGAGGCGAGGAAGAGGAAGGCGTTGGCGACGTCCCGCGGGCTGCCGAGGCGCCCGAGGGGGATGGCGTCTTCCATGCCCTTGATGAACGCGGGCGAGCGGTGGAGCTGGATGGCCTCGGTGAGGATGTTGCCGGGCTCGACGCCGTTGACGGTGATGTTGTAGCCGGCGAACTCGAGCGCCGCGGCGCGGATGAGGCCGTTGATGCCGGCCTTGGTCGCCGAATAGTGGCCGTGGCCGGGGCTGGTGACGTGCGGGCCGGTGATCGACGAGGTGAAGAGGATGCGGCCCGAGCGCTGGGCCTTCATCGGCACGAGCGCAGCGCGGGCGGCGATGAAGCTGCCGCGCAGGTTCACGCCCATGACGCGGTCCCAGTCTTCGACGCTCGTTTCCTCCAGCAGCTGCCAGGGATAGATGCCGGCGTTCTGCACCATGATGTCGAGGCGGCCGAACTTTTCGACGGCGAGTGCGACGGCGGCTTCGGCGTCGGCGAGCTTCGAAATATCGACATAGGCGAACTCGGCCCCGAGCTCGGCGGCGCTTGCCGCGCCTGCTTCGCGCTCGGTGTCGGCGATGATGAGGCGGGCGCCTTCCTCGGCGAAGCGGAGTGCGGTGGCCTTGCCGATGCCGCGCGCCGCGCCGATGACGATTGCTACCTTGCCCGAGAGACGTCCGGTCATGCGAGTTTCTGCCTCAGCTTGAGTTTGAGGGTATCGAGCAGCACCGCGGCGAGGACGAGCAGGCCGTGGATGAGCTGGGTGGTGGTGGCTGGGAGCTGCAGCAGGTTGATCGCGGTGTTGATCGAAGAGAGCAGCAGCACGCCGGCATAGACGCCGGGCAGGGCGCTGACGCCGCCCTTGAGGCTGATGCCGCCGATCACCACCGCGGCGAAGGCGTTGAACAGCATGCCGGTGCCGAGATTGGCAGTAGCGCCCGAGGTGCGGATGGCGAGCAGCCAGCCCGAGAGGCCGGCGATGGCGCCGGCGAGGATGAAGGTGATGATGAGGATGCGCTTCACCTTGATACCGGCGCGGAAGGCGGCGTTCTCGTTGCCGCCGATCATCAGCAAATGCCGGCCGAACGGCGTCTTGGCCATGACGAAGCTGAAGATGACGAAGCAGAGGATGGCGATCCAGGCCGTCAGCGGCAGGCCGAGCAGGCGCTGCACGCCGAACCAGCGGATGGCCGGTGCAAGGTCCTGCGCCGAGCGGCCGCCGGAAACGGCGAGCACGACGCCGCGCACCCAGATGAAGCTCGAAAGGGTGACGATGAAGGCGTTCATCTTCACCTTGACGATGAGAACGCCATTGATGGCGCCGATGATGCCGCCGACCAGCATGCCGAGGATCAGCGAGATGGGGGCGAGGAGCCAGGCGGGCTCGACCGTCAGCCCCATGCCGATGCCGGCCGAGCAGAAGAGGATGCCGACCGTCATGGCACTCAATGCGGCGACGGATTCGACCGAGAGGTCCATGTGGCCGGCGATGATGACGAGGGCGAGGCCGATCGACATGACGCCGAGCACCGAGGAAGCCTCGATGATGTTGGCGAAGATGCCGAGCTGGAAATAGTTCGGGATGAAGATCGAGAACAGTGCCAGGACCGCGAGGAGGATGACCCAGACGAGGTTGTCGAGCAGGAATTCGAGTGTGCGGCGAGTGGTTGGGGTCATGCTGACGGGGCTCGGTTGGCGAAGGTGCTTCGGTCAGTCTCCCTCCCCTTGATGGGGAGGGAAGCGGAGCTTGGCCGCTTTGCGGCCTAGCGCAGCTGGGTGGGGTGGGGCAGCAGGCCGGATCGAGCGTGGGGCTGGCCCCACCCTAGGTCCGCTAGGTCGCTGCGCTCCCAGCTTCCCTACCCTCCCCACAAGGGGGAGGGGAGGGGGCCGGTGGCTGTGGTTGCCCTCCACCGCCTTCGGCGGTTCCCCTCCCCCCGTACAAGGGGGAGGAGCACGGAGAGAGCTGTGGCTCGGGCGTTACTCGATCGCCTTCACCGTGTCAGTCGGGGGCTTCAGGTTGCCCCAGAACTTGGCGTCGTCGACGTTGGACTTGTCGATGGCGGCGCCGGGGAGCTTGATGTTCGGGCCCCAGGCTTCGGTGGTGACGGTGCCGGTCAGACCGATGATGTCGTATTCGCCGGGTGCGATCTCGGCCTTACTGACGATCTTGTCCATGAACGCTGCGACGGCGGCGGCCTGGGCGTAGAGCGGCTGCTCGACTTCGACGTTGAGCCAGCCCTTGCGGATCAGGTCGAGGCCGACCGGAGCACCGTTCGAGCTCATCAGCATGATGTCGCCCGGAGCCTTGCCGGCGGATTCAAGCGCGGCGACGACGGCAACCGAGAGGTGGGCGGCGTGGCTGAAGATGAGGTCGATGTCGGGGTTCGCCACCAGCTGGTCGGCGGCGATGGTGCCGGCGTTGCTGGCTTCCCACATCATGGCCGGGACCGAGACGATGGTCACGTCCGGGAAGGCCGCCATCTTCTCCTCGAAGCCCTTCTGGATGTCGAGGGTGTAGGGGTCGCCCGGATCGCCGAGGATCTGGAGGACCTTGCCCTTGGGCGAGCCGTGCTTGGCGGTGAGCAGCTTTTCCGCCTCGGCGGCAGCGATATGGCCGATCTCGATGGTGCCGGCGACCGAAGTGAAGGCCGACGGGGTCGAGGTGATCTGGCGGTCGAACTCGACCACCGGGATGCCGGCGGCCATGGCGGCCTCGATCGAGGGCTTCAGCGCGTTGAAGTCAACGGCAGCGAGGATGATCGCGGCCGGCTTCAGGGCGATGACGTCGTTCATCTGGGACTGCTGGACGTCGGTCTTGTTGTCCGCGTTCAGCGTCTGCATCTCGTAGCCGACCTGCTTGAGGAAGGTTTCGAGAGCCGAGACCGAGCCGGTCTGGAATTCATCGAGCAGGGTGGGGACGAGGTAGTAAACCTTGCCCTTGTCCTGTGCATAGGCCGGCGACAGCAGGGCGAGCGCCGCTGCCAGTACGCCGAACATGGAAAGAAGTATTCGCTTCATTTCGTTCGCTCCTGTTGCCGGATTTCCCTGTTTACCCCTCAGGCTGCCGCTCCGGCGGCGGCAGTGGTCTCCCCGGTGATCATCTTGACCACCGCGTCGGGGCTCGTTTTCGAAGTTGCGACATCGCCGGCCACGACGCCCTGGCGGATCACCACGATCCGATCGGCGACCTGGAAGGCCTGCTGCATGATGTGCGTGATGATGACGACGCCAATGCCCTGGTTGGCGACGGCGCGGATCATTTCGAGGCCGCGGCGCGTCTGTTCGACACCGAGCGCGGCGAAGGGTTCGTCGAGCAGCACGAGCTTGCCGCCCCAGTGCACGAACCGGTTCAGTTCGATGGCCTGGCGCTGGCCGCCTGAGAGATGCTCGACCTTGGTGCGCAGCGACGGGATTTTGGTGCCGGCATTGGCGAGCGCCTCGGCCACGACCGCTTCCATGGCCTTCTCGTCGAGAACCGGGATGCCGAGGATGCGCCGGGTCAGTTCGCGACCCATGAAGAAGTTGGCGACGACGTCGACGTTCGTAGCCAGCGACAGGTCCTGGTAGACCGTCTCGATGCCGGCGGCCTTGGCTTCGGCGGGCGACTTGGCGAGGAACTCGCTGCCTTCGAACAGCATGCGGCCACCGCTCGGGGCGAGGCCGCCGGAGATGATCTTCACCAGCGTCGACTTGCCGGCGCCGTTGTCGCCGAGCAGCGCCACCACTTCGCCCTTGCCGATGGAAAAGCTGATGCCCTTCAGCGCCTCGATGGCGCCGTAGCTCTTCTTGATGTCGTCGAGGACGAGGAGGGGTTCGAACTCAGTCATGCGGCAAGGCCCTTGGTCTGGTCGCGGCCGGGTACGAAGAGCTGGCCGAAGCGGGGGGAGAGGACGCCGGCGACGGCGAGTGCGGCGGCGCCGAGAAGGACGGTGTGCGGGCCACCATTCGAGACGATGAGGCGCGGCACCTTGCGATCGCGGCGGGCCGACACCGAGTTGGGGAGATCGGCCGCGACGCGGGCGAGTTCGGCGGTGAGGCTTTCGGGGGCGATGCCGCCGAGGATGACCGTCTCGGGGTCGAACAGGTTCTCGATGGTGATGAGGGCAGAGCGGAGCTGCGGGGCGATGGCGTCGGCATAGGCTGCCTCGCTGAGGCCACGGCGGTTGAAGGCTTCGAGCGAGATGTAGCGCTCGAGGCAGCCGCGGTTGCCGCAGGGGCAGGGCTCGCCATCCGGAACGGCGGGAATGTGGCTGATCTCGCCGGCATTGCCCCAGGCGCCGCGCTGGGCAACGCCCTCGTGCACCATGATGCCACCGAGGCCGACGCCGACGAAGAGATAGTAGAAATCGGAAAACTCGGCGCCGCGGCCGTAGAGCCTTTCGCCCAGGGCCGCTGCCGCCATGTCGGCCTCGATGAAGGCGGGGAGGCCCGTGACCTCGGCGAGGCGCTCGCGCAGCTGCACGTTGTTCCAGCCGACCATGGTGGTGGGGCCGACGAAGCTCATCGACTCGACGCCGAACGGGCCGGGAAGGGACAGGCCGACGCCCAGCATGCGCGCGCCGTGCCGAAGGGCGCGCAGCTCCTTCACCATGGCGCCGACGAGGGTGAACGCCTCGTCCGGCGTGGCGTGGGCGGCATCGCGGTGGGCGCTGCCGATGATCTCGCCGGCGAGGTTGGTCAGCGCGGCGTCGATGCCGAGCGGCGTGATGTAGATGCCGATGGCATAGCCACCCTCGGGATTGATGCGGAGTGTCGTCGGGGGCAGGCCGCGGCCGCGCGGTTCTTCCTTTTCGGAGAGGATGTAGCCCTGCTCCTCGAGCTCACGAATGATGGTGGAGACGGTCTGGACGGTGAGGCCGACATCGGTCGCGATGCGGCCGCGGGTGGTCGGACCCGTCGCGCGAATGGCTTCGAGCACGATCCGCCGGTTGTACGGCCGTCCGAATTCCTGGTTGGTCCCCCTAAGGCCCAAGGCGTCCCTCCTGAGCTACGAAAGGGAGACTGCGACGGCTGATTTATTAAGTCAAATGGAATTCAAAAATCATCGCCGAAATGATGGGCAGGGATGCAGATGCGGCGCTTGCTTGTGCAGCGCGAACGTGTCGATAACACCGCCATGCCACCCCCCGACCTTTCCATCCTGGTCATCGACGAGAACCGCATCCGTGCCTCGATCATCGAGGACGGGTTGCGCGAGGCCGGGCACGAGCATGTCCGTGTGGTCACCGAGATCAACGAGGTCGCCCGCGTCATCGAGCGCGAGATGCCCGACGTGGTGGTGATCGACCTCGAGAATCCCAATCGCGACCGGCTCGAGCATTTCTTCACCCTGAGCCGGGCGCTCAGGAAGCCAATCGCCATGTTCGTCGACCGCTCGGATGCGTCGGCGATCGAGGCGGCGGTGGAGGCGGGGGTCTCGGCCTATGTGGTCGACGGACTGAAGAAGGAGCGGGTGAAGCCGATCCTCGACATGGCGGTCAGCCGATTCAACGCCTTTGCGCGGCTGACGCGCGAACTCGAACAGGCGCGCAGCGAACTCGAGGATCGCAAGGTGATCGAGCAGGCCAAGGCCATCCTGTTCCGGACGCGCGGGCTCGGCGAGGCCGATGCCTATGCGCTGCTGCGCAAGACCGCGATGAACCAGAACCGCCGCATCGTCGATATTGCCCAGAGCCTCGTTACGGCCGACAGCCTGCTCGGCCCCAAGGAATAGCCATGTCCCTGACCCCGCTTTCCGCCGGTTTCCTGCCCCTGCTCGACAGCGTGCTACTGGTGCTGGCGCGGGAAAAGGGGTTTGCCGAGGCAGAGGGACTGGACCTGCATCTCGTGCGCGAGACGTCGTGGGCCAATATCCGCGACCGGGCGGCGCTCGGGCATTTCGATTTCGCCCAGATGCTGGCGCCGATGCCGATCGCGGCGACGCTGGGGCTCAACCCGCTGTCGGTGCCGATGATCGCGCCGTTCGGGCTGGGGCTGGGGAATAACGGCATTACGGTCAGCGCCGGACTTTGGGCGAAGATGGCCGAGGCCGGGGCGCGGGCGACGCTGGAGGCTGGGCCGGTTGGAGTGGTGCTGGCGAAGGTGGTGGCCAGGTCGGAACGGAAGCTGCGGTTCGGGGTGGTGCACCAGACCTCCTCGCACAACTACGAGCTGCGCTACTGGCTCGCGGCCTCGGGCATCGTGCCGGACCGCGACGTCGAGATCGTGGTGCTGCCGCCGCCCTATCTGCCGGAGGCGCTCGGGGCGGGCGGGATCGACGGCTATTGCGTCGGCGAGCCGTGGAACACGGTGGGGGTGAAGCGCGAGGGTGCGCATCTCGCGACGGTGAAGGCGGCGATCTGGCGCTCGAGCCCCGACAAGGTGATCGGCATGCGGGCGCACTGGGCCGAGGCGAACGGTGAGATCGTCGTTGCATTGCTGCGGGCGCTGCATCGGGCTGCGGTGTGGTGCGGGGCTGCCGAGAACCGGGCCGAGGGGGCGCGGATCATGGCGCGCCCGCAATATCTCGACCTGCCCGAAGAGCTGGTGCAGCCGGCGCTAAGTGGCGTCTTCGATGTCGGCGGCGGCGTGCGGGTCGAAGTGCAGGATCACTTCGTGCCCTATGCACGGGCAGCGAACTTCCCCTGGCCCAGCCACGCGCTCTGGTTCTACAGCCAGATGGTGCGGTGGGGAGAGGTCGAGCATAGCGCGTCTCGGGCAGAGGCGGCGGCGCAGACGTTTCGGCCGGACCTCTATCGGGCGGCGCTTGCGCCGATCGGCGTGCCGGTACCGGCGGCGGACAGGCGGATCGAGGGCGCCCTGCCGGTCGCGGCGTCAGTGCCGACAACGACGGGCACTTCTATCGAGATCGGGCCGGACGGGTTCTTCGACATCAAGCCGTTCGACCCTGCCGATGTGGCTGGCTATATCGCGTCGCAGCGCGGCAATCGGCAGTGCCCATAAATTGACCATCGGCGATTGGTGATTACTTTTTAATCACGATTATTGCCCAAATGGATTCAGATTAGTCAGAGGTGCTGACTGATCAAATTTGCGCTTCTCCGCTAAACAACTGAAATTGTTGGCTTTCGTGACCGAGGCCCGAATTGGCACGGCGCGTGCATTGTTGTTTCCGAACGCGATCATTCGCGACGACTGGCGTCCAAAGACGGGCGCTTCCCCTACAGGCAAGGCTGCCGCAGTGCTTCGTCCCGCATACGGGGCGTGCTCGCGGCGGCCTTTTTCGTTTTGGGCTCTCACACATGGAGCAAACCATGAGCCGCCTCGACGACCAGACCCGTTCCCAATATCGCGCCCTTGGCTTGTCCACGGTGGCGTTCACCGTCTGCTTTGCCGTGTGGACGATCTTCTCGATCATCGGCGTGGCGTTGAAGGACCAGCTTGGCCTCAGCGAAACCCAGTTCGGCCTGCTGATCGGCACGCCGGTGCTGACCGGCTCGCTGGTGCGGATCGTGCTCGGGATCTGGACCGACCGCTACGGCGGGCGGCTGATCTACACGCTGACCATGCTGGCCGCCGCGGTGGCGACGGCGCTGCTGGTGTTCGCCCAGACCTACGAGCAATTCCTCGTCGCGGCGCTCGGCGTCGGCATTGCCGGCGGTTCGTTCGCGGTGGGCGTCGCCTACGTGTCGCGGTTCTATCCGCAGAATAGGCAGGGCACGGCGCTCGGCATCTTCGGTGTCGGCAATGTCGGGGCGGCGGTGACCAAGTTCATCGCGCCGTTCGTGATGGTGGCGTTCGGCTGGCAGGCGGTGGCGCTGGCCTGGGCCGGCGCGCTCGCGGTGATGGCGGTGGTGTTCTGGTTCACCACGGAAGACGATCCGGTGCTGGTGAAGCGGCGCCGCGAGGGTGCGCCGCAGCGCAGTTTCGTCGCCGAGTTCGCACCACTGAGGGACGTGCGAGTCTGGCGCTTCGGGCTCTACTACTTCTTCTCGTTCGGTGCGTTCGTCGCGCTGACCCTGTGGCTGCCGCGCTACCTGATCGGGGTCTATGGCTTCGATATCAAGGTGGCCGGTATGATCGCCGCTGCCTACTCGATCCCGGCCAGCATCTTCCGCGCCTATGGGGGGACGCTGTCCGACAAGGTCGGGGCGCGTGTCATCATGTACTGGACGTTCGGCGTGTCGGCGATCGTGACGCTGATCCTGTCGCTGCCGCCGAGCCTCATCAGCCCCGTCGCCTTCATCGCCCTGATGTTCGTCCTCGGCTTCTTCATGAGCCTGGGCAAAGCGGCGGTCTACAAGCACATCCCGGCCTACTACCCCGACAATGTCGGCGCCGTCGGCGGTCTCGTGGGCATGATCGGCGGCATCGGCGGGTTCGTGCTGCCGCTGCTGTTCGGGTTCCTGCACGATGTCACAGGACAGTGGACCAGCTGCTTCATGGCGCTGTTCGTGCTCGTCGTCGTGTCGCTGGGGCTGATGCACGTCGCCGTGCGCCGGATGGCGCGGCCCGCCGTCAGCCAGCCGGCCTGATCCCTTGATTACTGGAGACTGAGCGATGAAACAGAAGCTCGTTGTCATCGGTGCCGGAATGGCGTCGGGCCGGATGCTCGAACATCTGTTCGAGGATAGCCCGCAGAGCTACGACGTCACCCTGTTCGGCGCGGAGCCGCGCGGCAACTACAACCGCATCATGCTGTCGCCGGTGCTGGCGGGCGAGAAGACGTACGAGGACATCATCACCCATGATGGGGCCTGGTATGCGGCGAACGGCGTCGACTGCCGGTTCGGCGAGACGGTCACCGCCATCGACCGCAAGCGCAAGGTGGTGGTGTCGAAGGGCGGCGAGACCGCCTACGACAAGCTGGTGATCGCCACCGGCTCGGCGCCGTTCATCATTCCCATCGCGGGCAAGGACCTGCCGGGCGTGATGGCGTTCCGCGATCTCGACGACGTCAACAGGATGGTGGCGGCTGCCGGCAAGCCCGACGCCAGGGCGGTGGTGATCGGTGGCGGCTTGCTGGGGCTCGAAGCGGCGGCAGCGCTGCGCCTCCGTGGCATGGAAGTGGTGGTGCTGCACCTCATGGGGCACCTGATGGAGCGCCAGCTCGACCCGGCGGCAGGGTACCTGCTGCAGCGCGAGCTCGAAGGGCGCGGCATCAAGATCCATTGCAAGGCGCAGACCAAGGCAATTCTCGGCAACGAGCGGGTCGAGGCGGTGGCGCTCGACGACGGCACCATCTACCCGGCCGATATCGTGGTGATGGCGGTGGGCATCCGGCCCGAGACCCGCATCGCGGTCGCGGCGGGCATCCATGTCGAGCGCGGCATCGTCGTGACCGACCAGATGGTAACGGCGGACCCGGACATTCTGGCCATCGGCGAATGCGTCGAGCACGAGAAGGTGGTCTATGGCCTCGTCGCGCCGCTCTACGACATGGCGAAGGTGGCGGCGAAGACCCTGGTGAAGATGGACGCGGCGTTCCGGCCGGTGCAGACGGCGACGCAGCTCAAGGTGACGGGCGTGTCGCTCTACTCGGCCGGTGACTTCGCCGAGGCGGAAGACCGCGAGGAGATCGTGCTGCGCGACGCCTCGTCCGGCGTCTACAAGCGGCTGGTGCTGAAGAACGACAAGGTCATCGGCGCGGTGCTCTACGGCGACACGGGCGATGGTCCGTGGTTCTTCGACATGGTGAGGAAGGGGACAGATACGCGCGACATGCGCGACACCCTGATCTTCGGCCAGAACTACCAGGGTGGTGCCCCGCTGGACCCTACGGCGGCCGTTGCAGCCTTGCCGGATGATGCGGAAATCTGCGGCTGCAACGGCGTATGCAAATCGAAGATCACCGGTGCGATCACCGGCAAGGGCCTGACCTCGCTCGACGATGTGCGGGCCCATACCAAGGCCTCGGCGAGCTGCGGCTCGTGCACCGGGCTCGTCGAAAAGCTGCTGATGATGACGCTGGGGGACGGCTACAACCCCGCCGCCGTGCAGCCGATGTGCAAGTGCACTGACCTTGGTCATGACGAGGTGCGCCGGCTGATCGTCGCCAAGGAACTCCGCTCGATCCCGCAGCTGATGCAGGAACTCGAGTGGAAGACCTCGTGCGGCTGCGCCAAGTGCCGGCCGGCGCTCAACTACTACATGGTCGCCACCTGGCCTGGCGAATACGAGGACGACCAGCAGAGCCGGTTCATCAACGAGCGCGTGCACGCCAATATTCAGAAGGACGGCACTTACTCGGTGGTGCCGCGCATGTGGGGCGGCATGACCAGTTCGGGCGAGTTGCGCGCCATAGCCGACGTGGTCGACAAGTTCAGGATCCCGGCGGTGAAGGTCACCGGCGGGCAGCGCATCGACATGCTGGGGGTGAAGAAGGAGGACCTGCCGGCGGTATGGGCCGACCTCAACGCGGCGGGCATGGTGTCGGGCGCGGCTTACGCCAAGGGCCTGCGTACGGTGAAGACCTGCGTGGGGTCGGACTGGTGCCGGTTCGGCACGCAGGATTCCACCGGGCTCGGGATCAAGCTCGAAAAGTTCATGTGGGGCGCCTGGACGCCGGCCAAGGTGAAGATGGCCGTATCCGGCTGTCCGCGTAACTGCGCCGAGGCGACCTGCAAGGACGTGGGCGTGATCTGCGTCGACAGCGGCTACGACATCGTCTTCGCCGGTGCGGCGGGGCTCGACATCAAGGGCACGGAAGCGCTGTGCCATGCGGATACCGAGGACGAGGCGATCGAGATCATCGCGGCGCTGACCCAGCTCTATCGTGAGCAGGGCCGCTATCTCGAGCGGATGTACAAGTGGCTGAAGCGGGTGGGCATGGACTCGATCCAGGCCGCCATCGTCGCGGATCGCGAGAAGCGGCGGATGTACTACGACCGCTTCGTGTTCAGCCAGACATTCGCGCAGGTCGATCCGTGGGAGGAGCGGGTCAACGGCAAGGATGCGCATGAGTTCGCGGCCATGGCCGAGTTCGGCGTGCCCCAGGCAGCGGAGTGAACGCGATGCTGATGAACGATTGGGTAGAGATCGGGCGCATCGAGCAGATCCCCGTTCGCGGGGCGCGCTGCGTGAATACGCCGGCCGGCAAGATCGCGGTGTTCCGCACGGCGGAGAACCAGGTCTATGCCATCGAGAACCGCTGCCCGCACAAAGGCGGGCCGCTGAGCGAGGGGATCGTCCATGGCGGGTCGGTGACCTGCCCGCTGCACAACTGGGTGTTCGATCTCGCAACCGGCGAGGCGCAGGGTGCCGACGAGGGGCAGGTGCGGACATTTGCGGTCGAAGTGGTGGACGGCCGCATCTTCATGGCGGCCGACATCATGCTGGCGGCGGCGGAGTAGGCCAGCTTGTCCCAGACCATCCGAACGACATGCCCCTACTGTGGCGTAGGCTGCGGCGTGCTCGCCACGCCCCAGCCCGACGGCACGGTGAAGATTGCCGGTGACCCAGAGCACCCGGCCAATTTCGGGCGGCTGTGCTCGAAGGGCTCGGCGCTGGGCGAGACGCTGTCGCTCGATGGACGGCTGCTCCATCCGGAGATCGGCGGCGAGCGGGTGGGGTGGGACGAGGCGCTCGATCTCGTGGCGTCGCGGTTCAGCGACACCGTCGCCGAGCACGGGCCGGAAGCGGTGGCGATCTACGGCTCGGGACAGTTGCTGACCGAGGACTATTACGTCGCCAACAAGCTGATGAAGGGGTTCGTCGGCTCTGCCAATATCGATACCAACTCGCGCCTCTGCATGGCGTCGTCAGTGGCCGGTCACAAGCGAGCCTTCGGATCGGACACCGTGCCGGGCAACTACGAGGATCTCGAACTCGCTGACCTGATCATCCTTGTCGGTTCCAACCTCAGCTGGTGCCACCCGGTGCTGTACCAGAGGATCATCGCTGCCAAGGCGCAGCGGCCGCAGATGAAGCTGGTGCTGGTCGACCCGCGGCGGACGACGACGGCGGACCAGGCGGACTTGCATCTGGCGATCAAGCCCGACGGCGACACGGCGCTGTTCGTCGGGCTGCTGAAGTCGCTGGCGGAGCGGAATGCACTCGATCCCGAGTTCATCGCCGCGAGTACCAACGGGTTCGGGGCGGCGCTTGATGTCGCGCGGGAATGGACGCTTGAACGGGTGGCGGAGGCGACCGGGGCCAGCGTGCGGGACCTGGCAGTTTTCTACGACCTGTTTGCAGCCAATCCGCGCACCGTTACGGTCTATTCGCAAGGCGTGAACCAGTCGGCGACGGGCACCGACAAGGTCAATGCCATCATCAACTGCCACCTCGCCACCGGCCGGATCGGCCTGCCCGGCATGGGGCCGTTCTCGGTGACCGGACAGCCCAATGCGATGGGCGGGCGCGAGGTGGGCGGGCTCGCCAACATGCTGGCCGCGCACATGGATTTCGATCCTGACAGCGTCGACCGCGTGCGGCGCTTCTGGCGCGCCGAGAACATTGCCGAGAAGCCGGGGCTGAAGGCGGTCGAGCTGTTCAAAGCGATCGCGGACGGCAAGGTGAAGGCGCTGTGGATCATGGCGACCAACCCCGTCGACTCGATGCCCGAGGCCGATGCGGTGCGGGCCGCGATCCGGGCGTGTCCGTTCGTCGTGGTCTCGGACATGAATGCCGCGACCGATACTGCCGTCGAAGCGTATGTGCGCCTGCCTGCGGCGGGGTGGGGCGAAAAGAACGGCACGGTGACCAATTCCGTGCGGCGCGTGGCGCGCCAGCGGCCGTTCCTGCCGTCGCGCGGGGAGGCGAAACCGGACTGGTGGATCGTGACCCAGGTGGCGCGGCGGATGGGGTTCGGCACGGCGTTCCCCTATGAGAGCGCGGGCGAGATTTTCGCAGAGCACGTTGAACTGTCGGCATTCGAGAACACGGGGACGCGGGACTTCGACCTCTCGGCGTTGATTGGGGCGGGCTACGACGACCTGCCACCGGTGCAGTGGCCGGTGCGGGCTCGGGGCACGCCGCGGATGTTCGGCAACGGGCAGTTCTTCACGCCCGACGGGCGGGCGCGTTTCGTGGCCGTGGCGCCGCCACCGCCGATCGTCACGCCGCCCGGGATGCTGGTCCTAAATACCGGCCGGGTGCGCGACCACTGGCATACGATGACGCGGACGGGTAAGGCGGCGCGGCTTTCGGCGCATCTCGCCGAACCCTTCGCCGAGGTCCATCCGGACGACGCGCTGGACAAGAGCATCCGGCATGCGAGCCTCGTCAAGCTCGAGAACCAGCATGGCAGTGCGCTGGTGCGGGCGCTGGTCACCGACAGGCAGCAGCGCGGCAGCATCTTCGTGCCGATGCACTGGACCGGGCAGTTCTCTGCGGCGGGGCGGGTCGATGCGCTGGTGACGGCGCAGACCGATCCGGTTTCGGGACAGCCCGCGCTGAAGATGGCGACGGTTGTTGCCGGTCCGGCGCTGGCGAGGCGCTATGGCTTCGCGGTGAGCCGGCGGAAGCCGGGGCTTGAAGGCACGGACTATTGGGCGACAGCCGAGGCCGCGGGCGGCTGGCGCACCGAGCTGGCGTTCATGACCGAACCGGCGGACTGGGAGGCCTGGGTTCGCGAGGCGTTCGGGGTCGAGGAGGGGACACACCTGCTCACCATCCGGGACAAGGCGAGCGGGCGGATGAGCTTTGCGCTGTTCGCGGGCGAGGAACTGGAGTTCGCGCTCTACCTGTCGCCGGATCCGGTGCTGGTGTCACGGCAATGGGCGGTGGGACTGCTCACCGAGGCGATCACGCCGCGGCGACGGGCCGATATCCTCGCCGGGCGGCCAGGGGGAGACCGGCCGGACCCGGGACCGATCGTCTGCGCCTGCTTCGGGGTGGGTGCGAACCAGATCGCTGCAGCGGCGCGGTCGGGGTGTCACTCGGTGGAAGCGGTCGGCGCGGCGCTCAAGGCCGGCACGAACTGCGGGTCGTGCCGGGCGGAGATCCGGGGGATCGTGGACGTCAACCGGCTCGAGGCGGCCGAGTAGGATTACTCGGCGCTGGCGAAGAGGCGGGTGACGAAAGCCGGGTTGAATTCCACCAGCTTGATCTCGCGCGCGGCGGCGTAGCGGTGGACGGCGGCGAGGGTGGAGGTGGTCAGCATGCCGTCCACGTCGCCATCGTACTCGCCGCTTGCCAGCATCAGCGATTGCGTCAGCCCGACCACGGGATTGGAGACCGCGCCGAACTTTTTCAGCATGTGGCTGGCGATGGCGGTGCGATCGACTGGGGCGAAACGGGCGACGATCTCCCAGCTATCGGCATAGAGGCCGCGCTCCAGCGGCATTTCCAGCGCGTTGCTGGTTTTCTTGACGTCCTCCAGCTTGGCGGTGGCCTTGAGCAGGCCCACCACCTCGAGGGCGGAGCAGGTGTCGCAATCCCTGGCGGCCATCAGGCCGAGCCTGGTGTCGCCGAGCTGGACGGCGCGGCGGGCGTAGGAGACGGCGCGGGGCTTGTCGATCTCGACGCCCGTGCCGCTCTCGAAGATCGAAGCGGCGGCGCGAGCCGCAGCGGCATCGGTCAGCGTGAGGCCGTCGAGATGCTCGATGAGGGCAGCGAGCTGGGCCGGATCGGTGACGTTGCCCCGCGTGATCGAGAGGACGGTGTATTGCCGGTCGCTCGCAGGATCCTCGGCGCGGAGTTCCGCATAGGCGGCAATCGCCTCGGGGAAGCGCTTGGACTGGTTGTAGAGATCGCCAAGGCGCTTGCGGGAGGCCGTGTCGCCGAGTTCGATGGCGCGGCGGTAGGCGGCTTCGGCGCGGTCGAGATCGGCGCTGACGCCGATGCCCTGACGCAGCATATCGCCGACCATGCGAGCGCCGGTGATGTTGCCGGATTCGGCCAGCCGGGCGGCGAGGACGAAGTCCCGGCTGTCGGCGGTTTTCAACGCGATGCCGGCGCGCACGTAGAGGAGCGCGGCAGCGTCATCGGAGACGAAGGGGAGCAGCAGGTCGCGGACCGCCTGGTGCTCGTTCTTCTGGGCCAGGATCTTTGCAGCGGCCACCGCGGCCTTGCCCGCCTGCGCGCTCTCCTGCGCGAGGGCAACGGACAGGTTGCCGGTGGATATTAGTGCCCCGCTAACCATAGTGCTGAGGACGACGGAAAATGCCAATCGGCGTAGCGTGATGGTCATTTGGGTGCCCCTCGCTGCCGAATGGCTCCGGCAGTCAGTTCTGGAGGCCGCCGGCTGTTCCAGCAAACGCCGAGCGGCCTCCAAATTCCACGTAAGTCAGCTTCCGGTAGAGGAAGCGCCGTCAGCTATAGAGTTTCTGTGCCGCGCCCTCGACCATGATGGCGGCGGCAACGCTCGCGGACAGCTTGCCGGCGGCCACGGCGTCGGCCACGTGGACGGAATAGCTGTTCAGCGTCGCGGTGATGAAGGATTCCGGGATGCCCATGGCGCGCAGCGCGGCCAGCAGTTCGGCAAGCGGAATGACGTTCTTGCTGTTCAGCCCGCCGACGCGGAGGATGGCTGCCTGGATGGCGGCATCCAGATCATCGAGCGAGGTCGCGGAACTTGCGGCCTGCACGATGGCAGAGACCAGCTCGGAGCGACCGGCTTCGCGGGCAATGCTGACGTTCAGATAGGAATTGGGATTGTTCGCGTTGATGCGCTCGATCGTCGACCACACGTCGGGGTTCGGATCGACGGGCTCGGTCGCAGCAATGGCCGCGGTGGTGGGAACACCAGCCTGGAGACCATAAGCGGCGGCGATAACGGCGGAGACGAGAGAACGAACGGATTTCTTGGCCATACAACCACTCCAGAATTGCAACTCAGGTTGTAGGGGAGCGTCCAGACCCCTCTGCGTATCGATGCTTACGCGATATGTCTTAACGTCAGCTTTCGTGACCTACGCGAGTTCAAGAAAGTTTCCGGTATGTTTGTTCATCCGGACGCGCGTCTTGAACTTTGCATTAGTGTATAGTTCACCATGCCTAAGCTTGAGTGCGAAGTCTGCCGTAACGGCGCGGATGTGACGTTGTTCCGCACCGGCAGTACTGGCGCCGACATGCCAGACGAAATCACCAGTCCAGACATAATTGCGGTGGCCGGCATCCTGGGCGCGCAGCGACAGGTCGAAGTCCGAACCGTAGCCCAGGGGGAAGCGCTGCTCATCGAGCCAGCCGAGTGCTTCGAGCACGTTCGGCCGGATGTAGAAGCCGAAGCCGTGAATCAGCGGGACGTGGAGGTAGCGCGCGCCAACGCGTTCCAGCATCTCGCGGTGGAACCGGACGGCGCCCTCCATGTCCTGGTCGGGGTAGACGAAATCGCCGTTCTCGTCGAAGCCGTACTGCAGCGACTGGTAGCCGGCGCGGTTGGAGATGATGCCGACGAGGCCCGCATCAGCGGGGACGCGCAGAGGCCGGGGAATATCGCCGCCGGCAAAGACGACGTCGTCGTTGAGCAGGCAGAGCATCTCCGGCGCACAGTGCTTCACGGCCCAGCGTGCGCCGAGGTTCACCGATCGGGTGTAGCCCTTGGCAACGCCATCGGAGAGCAGATGCAGGTTGCCCGAAACGGCGTGCTTGAGCTGTCCCGCCTCGGCGTCAGGCTCGGCGCCACGGGCGGTGTCCTTCACCGCGACGACGCTGTTGCCCTCAACCGCAAGGATCTGGCTGATGGATGCCTTCAGCCCGTCGGTGGCCTCGACATATGGGATGACGTAGCAGCAGTTCATACCGATCCCTCTCCGTTGGCGCGAAAGAACTTGTAGATCGAGCGGCCCGCATCGGCGACCGAGTAGCGGGCGGCGGTCGCGAGAGCAGCTTCGCGGTAGCCGTCGAGGCCGGCGTAGATCCGATCGATGGCGGCCACTGCATCGTCGACGACCGCCTCCACTTCGGTATCCAGAATCTCGGCGTTCCAGCCGGCGACGGCGTATTCGGCGCTGCCGCCGCGCTTGGGCACGATGGCGGTGGCGCCGCAGGCCATCGCCTCGAGGCTGGCGCGACCGAAGGCCTGGTACTGCGAGAGATCGGCGAAGACATCGATCGACTGCATCAGCTCGGCCACCTGGGGCCGGGTGAGGCGACCGACGAGTTCGATGCCGGCAAGATCGCGGACGCTGTCGAAAATGGCGTGCGACGGATCTTCGCCGAACAAGGTCACCTTGATCTTGCCGCCGTGCCTTTCGGCAAGCGCCGCGGCGAGTGCCACGGTCTCGGCCGGGTTCCGGCGCGGGGTCGAGGGACGCACCATCGCCGCGACGTGGTTCTTCCGGCCGGCCGGGCCGGGCGTGAAGATCGAGTGATCAAGGCTGGGGAGCACGATATCGACGTTGCAGCCGTGCTTTTCGAGGACGATGTCCTTCAGCCAGCGGGTCTTGGCGAAGAAGCGAACCTTGTCGCCGAGGTCGTAGCTTTCGGCCGCCTCGCGGAACTCCGGCGAACCCTCGGCGTGGAAGTAGGGCTCGTAGTCCTGCACGTAGTAGAAGTAGCGCTTCTCGGGGAAGATCTCGATCAGGTCGCGGACCAGCGAGACGCTGCGATAGACCGTGGCGACGATGGCGTCGAAATCGGTGACGAGATCGCGGACCATGGGCAGGGCGCGATAGGCGACGAAGAGCCCGGGCGCGATGCCGTCGGCGGCATAGTAGGAGAGGAAGGCGGCCTGCTCGCGCTCGGGCACGAAGACGGCGACCTTGATGCCGCGCTCGTGGAGATAGTTCGCCTCCTGCACGATCGAGTGGACGCCGCCGCCGCCCGGCTTGGCCGGCAGGATGTAGGCGACCGAAAGCGGGGCTTCGGCAAAGAGCGCGTGGGCCTTCGCTTCGGCGATGAGGCTCGCGGCGTCGCCGCGCGCATCGATCAGCGGCATCGACTGCTCGAGATCGCCGACGGCGCGCTGCATGGTCTCGGGTCCGTGCTTGCGCTCGAGTGCCTGCCTGCCGGCCTTGGCCAGCTCGCGGCGGCGCTCGCTGCCGAAGCTCGCCGACTTCGAGTGATAGACATAGGTATCGTCGGCGACGACGAGCTGGAAGCCGGCAGCGGCGGCGCGCAGGCAGAGGTCGTTCTCCTCGCCGTAGCCGACCGGGAAGGCATCCTCGTCGAAGAGGCCAATGCGCTTCAGCATGCTGGTTCGGAGCGCGAAGCAAAAGCCGTTGATGACCGGTACCTGCGGATAGGCGGGTTCGCGGTTGCGCAGCGTCAGCGCGATGTCGTCGGCCGTCAGGCCATCGGGAATGAGGTTGGTGGCAAACTGGCCGTCCTCGCCGCGCACGGCCGGGATGGACTGGTAGCTCGCGGCGTTGGAGAGGGGCCCGACGATGCCGATGCTCTCGCTGCGGTTGAAGGCGCGCTTGAGGTTGTCGAGCCAGCCGAAGGTGGTGACGGTGTCGCTGTTGAGGACGACCACTGAATCGTGGTTGAGGGCCGCGCGCACGCCGATGTTCACCGACTTGGTGTAGCCGAGGTTCTGCGGATTGGTGATCAGCCGGAACGGACGGCGGCGGTGCTCGCGGGCGAGCAGTTCTTTGGTCTCGGCGTCGGAGCCGTCGTCGATGACGATCAGCTCGTCGTAGCCGCCGTTCTCGAACAGGGCGGCGAGGCAGGCGGCGGTCTCGGCGGGGGCGTTGAAGACAGGCACGACCACGGCAGACGAGCGGACGCCGGCGGCCAGGGCGGCGGCAACCGGCCGAACGACACCAACGCCGGACAGCACTTCGCGTGCATCCCGGCTGAGCCGCGTCAGTTCATCGAGGTTGATGCCGTTGCGGATGCGGTCGTGGTCGCTCTCCACCGAGCGCAGGCGCTTTTCGACCGACCCCATCCGCTGTTCGAGCCGCTCCATGCAGGAGATGAGAAACGACAGGGAGGAGAGCAGCTCCTCGGTATCTTTGCGCGTGAGCATGACGGGCTACCTAGAGGAGCGTGGAGGAGAAGATGATGGAGTCGACGCGGTCGGCGTTGCGAAGACGTTTGGTGATCGGCGCCAGCTGTGCGGGCTTGCGGCAGAGCACCATGTTGAAGCGCGCGTAGACCGGCTCGGAGAAGGAGACGCCGAGCGTCTTGTACCGGTGGGTGGCCTCGTCATACGGGCCGCTGTCGGGCGGCGATTGCACGGAGTGGATCACCGGGTCGGACGAGTCGCGGATCCGCTCGGCTTCCATCAGCGCGAAATCGGCGATCAGCCCCTCTTCGAGCAACGCCATGGCGACCTTCATGTAGTCGTACGAGGTGCCCTGGTAGTGGTTGCGCGTCTGGTCGGCGTGATAGGTCTTGAAGCCACGGCGCAGCAGGTAGCTGTTGTAGTCGAACTGCGGCTGGGACACGTAGACGAAGTCGCGGGCGACGATGGCCGCCTTGCGCAGCATCGTGGTGACCGCGCGCAGGTCGGGCAGGTTCGGCAGCACGTTGAGCAGGGTGCTGATCTGCGCCAGTTTCTTGTTGGGCAGTTCCAGCGCATCATAGGTCGCGAAGGTGACGTTGGGCGCGTCCAGTTCGGTGGGAATGCGACCGGGGACCTTGTCGATGCCGACGATATCGCCGGTGATGCCGAGGCGGCCCGCGAGGGCTACGGTCGAGCGTCCGTCACCGCAGCCGATGTCCAGTGCTTCAATACGTTCGGGGAGTTGCGGCATCGAATATTCTCTCGATGTGGGCAGCGATCTGCTGGAGGCCGTGGCTTTCTGCCAGGGCCGGTGGGGTAAAGCGGGCGTGAGACGGGTCGCTCGCGGCGGAAAGCCAGGCATCGATGGCACCGGGCGCGGCGCCGTCGAATACGTTGGGAGATGAGCCTGCCGCCAGCGCAACGCGCTGTTCCTGGGCCTCGCGGCCCTCGGTTTCGTTGGCGAGCAGAAGTGTCGGGCAGCCGAGGTGAAGGGCCTCGTAGACGCTGTTGTAGCCGGCTTCGCCGGCGAGGGCGGTGCAGCGGGCCTTGGCGGCGAGCGCCTTGGTCACCGATACGCGCCGGGTCGCCGGAAAGCCGGCGAGAAGCGGGGCGCCGCCATGGGCGGACCAGAGATAGGGCACCCTGGCCAGTTCGAGCCGGCGACGCAGCTCGATGAAGGTGGCGCGGTGCTGCGGCGTGAAGGCGCCGAGCGCGAGGAACACGCGGGGCTCAGTCGGGGCGGCAGGGACGGCTGGCAGCGCCTGGTAGGCATGGACGATGCCGACGCGCGCCAGCTTGCCGCGCTTTTCGGCCATGGCTTCGACGGTGTCCGCGGGCTGGGCGACAGCCTCCTGCGGCGCGAGCACGAGATCGACGAAATCGAGGTATCCGCCCTGGATGGCGGCCTGCTCGGGCTTGAACAAGGCCCGGCGTATCCAAACGACCGGGGTCGCCGGATGCTCGAGCCGCCGGCGGATCAGGGCCTCGGGCAGGTGGCCGCTATCGACCACCCAGACCGCGGGCGTGCGATGCCGATGGCGCAGCAGGCGACGGCGGGCAGCGAGGCCGGAACGGCCGAGGCGTGCATCGAAGGCGCCGAGAATCCGGGACGGCACGCGCAGGATCGACCGCAGCGAGGCTACACGGACCAGATGTCCCAGCCCGACCGAGGTCGCCGGATCCAGTCCCACGTATGGTGAATCGTTCACTTCCATGCGCCGCCTCTGTGCCAGGTCGCCCCTCGACCTGGTCACCGGGGTTCGTCGTCGGCGGTCCACAATCCGCGAAGTCACCCGCAATCATGGGAATTTCCCACAAGGGTGTGGAT
This sequence comes from Pseudomonadota bacterium, assembly GCA_023393475.1. GTDB lineage: Bacteria > Pseudomonadota > Alphaproteobacteria > Rhizobiales > Devosiaceae > Devosia_A. The sequence goes on along the minus strand of JAEWLC010000037.1, from coordinate 314,058 downwards.
AACCCGTTGCCGCCTCCCCAGCCGCCGGAGGGCCAGTTTGTGGCGGTTTTGGGGCTTTGGGCGGGGCATTTGTTTCAATCTGGCACAGATTGAGCCGCCGGCCGCCGGCGGGCGAGCGCGCGTGCAAAATAGATTGCATTTTCACTAGTAACCAGGCCCGGTCCCAGCACTTGCGCCCATTATCATGATGAATGAAAGGTTAAGCGCGGCTATTGAGAAGATCAGCCGCTCCGCGTGTATCGGAGTTCCAGGACGTGCTTACTGCCATCACCATCGCTATGGTCGCCAGCCTCGTACCGCCGCCGCGCTATGACTATGAGCCGCGCACGCCCTACCACGTGACTTACCTGCCGCAGGCAAAGCTGCAGAAGATCTGCGCCAAGGAAGTCACCAGCCGGCGCGACACGGTGCTGGGCTGCTCGTTGTCGGAACTGGGGCTGATCTACGTGGCGCAGGGGCTCGCGCCGGATGTGCGGGCGCTGATCGTCAGGCACGAGAAGGCCCACATCAACGGCTGGCCGCATCGCCACGAACCGGTCGTCGCCTCGCGCTGAAAAAGCGCAGCACCTTCATTCATTTGTCGTTCAGGGCGGTATCCTCATAGGCTAGGATACGTCTTGGGATAGTGAAATCGAGGGTGAGGATGATGAAGCGGCTTGTTCAGACCGCCTTTTGGCTCGTGGCGAGCATTTTCCTCACCTTAGCGCCGGCAATGGCCCAGGATCGCAGCATCACGCTGCTGCCAGACACCGACCTGCCGGGCTTCGACTATTCCGTCAGCAAGGGCGTGACGCTCGACCAGTGCCAGGAAACCTGCACGGACGACAGGCTCTGCCGCGCCTTCACCTATAACGAGAAGTCGAAATGGTGCTTCCTCAAGGGACAGGCCGGCACGGCGCAATCGTTCAAGGGCGCGACCTCGGGGCAGGTGGTGTTCGACCCCACGCTCGACGACATCATCACCGAGCGGGTGAACGGGCTGCCTTTCCAGGCGCGCGACCTGTTTGATTCCGCGACCTATTTCGCCAACAGCCTGCCGCAGACCGATACGCCGCCGCCGGGCGTTTCCTATGACGATCTCGTCGCCGCCGGCGACGAAGTTGCCGCGCAGCAGAATCCGGCTGCCGCGATGGTGTCGTACCGACAGGCGCTGGCGATCGTGAAGAACGATCCGGAGCTGTGGCTGAAACTCGCAGCCGAGGGCGACAAGCGCGCCGATATCGAAGCTGCTGCTGGCAATGGCACCTATGACCTTGCGGTCAACGGCACCTATGCGGCGATGAACGCCTATATCCTCGCGGAGACGCCGCAGGAGAAGGCTGCGGCGCTCGGGGCGCTGGCCAAGGCGCTGGAGCGGCGCGAGATGTGGCGCGAAGCGATCGCGACCTATCGCGCCAGCATCGAACTGGTGGACGACGCGACGCTGCAGGCGCGGCTCGACAAGGCGGTGGCCGAGCACGGCTTCCGCGTGACCTCGAACCAGGTGGATGCCGAGGCGGCGAACCCGCGCATCTGTGCCGTGTTCTCGGATCCGCTGCCAACCGGCGATACCGACCTTTCCAGCTATGTCGTGGTCGACAATGCGCCGACCGTGGCGGTCGAGAGCGACCAGAGCCAGATCTGCATCACCGGCGTCGAGCATGGCCGCCGCTACCACATCAAGCTCCGCTCGGGCCTGCCGTCGGCGGCTGGCGAGCAGCTGCGCTCCGATGTCGAACTCGACCTCTACGTGCCCGACCGCGCACCGTTCGTGGGCTTTGCCAACAATGCCTATGTGATGCCCGCCGGCCTCGGCGGCGGGCTGCCGATCACCTCGATCAACGCGGCTTCGGCCGACGTGATCATTTACCGGATCGGCGATCGCAACATGGCGACGGCGGTGCGGAACGGCGTGTTCCAGCGCACCCTCGACGGCTATTCGGCCGAGGACGTGGCCAATTCCTACGGTGAGAAGACCTGGGAAGGCGTGGTCGACCTGGCGCAGGGCCAGCCGAATGCGATGAGCGTCACCGCCATCCCCGTGCGCGATGCGATCACGACGCTGCAGCCGGGCGCCTATGTGGTGACGGCCAAGGTCACCGGCAGCCAGCAGGAATACTGGCGCGAGACGGCGACGCAGTGGTTCATCGTCACCGACCTCGGCATCACCACGGTGTCGGGCGATGACGGCGTGCACGCGTTCGTCCGCTCGCTGACCACGGCGCAGCCGGTGACGGGCGCCAAGGTGCGGCTCGTCGCGGTCAACAACGAAATCCTCGGCGAAGCCGTGACCGATGCGGACGGCAAGGCAGATTTCGCGCCCGGCCTCGCGCGCGGCGAAGGCGGCCGGGCGCCGCAGCTGATCACTGCGGAGAATGGCACGGAGGACTATGCGTTCCTCGACGTGTCGAAGTCGGCCTTCGATCTCACCGATCGCGGCGTCGAAGGCCGGCCGTCGCCTGGTCCGCTGGATGTATTCGCAACGACCGAGCGCGGCGTGTACCGCCCGGGCGAGACGGTTTTCCTGACGGCACTGCTGCGCGATGTGCATGCGAAGGCAGTGAGCGACCTGCCGCTGACCTTCGAGGTGCAGCGTCCGGACGGCGTGGTCGATGAGACCGTGCTGGTGAAGGACGGTGGCGCCGGCGGCTATTTCCAGCCGATCGAACTCGCGCCCGAAGCGATGCGCGGATCGTGGTCGGTGCGGATCTATGCCGACCCCAAGGCTTCGGCGCTGACGACGGTCGGGTTCCTCGTCGAGGACTTCGAGCCGGAACGCCTGGCGTTCGAGATCAGCGCGGCCGACCAGCCGATCGTGCCGGACGAAGTGACGGAAGTCGCCGTCGAGGCAAAGTATCTCTATGGCGCCACGGCGCCGGACCTCGCGGTGGAAGCCGACGTGGTGCTGCGGCCGGTGGGCTCGCTGCCGGGCTTCCCGGGCTATTCGTTCGGCCGCCTCGACGATCCGTTCCAGGTGTCGCGCGAACCGCTCGGCACAGTCGGGACCACCGATGAGGCGGGCAATACGACGGCGGAAGTCGTCGTGACGCTGCCGCAGGCGACGACCAAGCCGCTCGAGGCGCAGCTGATCATGCGGCTCGTCGATACCAACGGCCGCGCCATCGAGCGCAGCCTGACGCGGCCGGTGCAGTCGACGACCGACAGGATCGGCGTGAAGCCGACCTTCGCCTCGGCCGACGGGCTCGAAGAGGGCAGCCAGGCCGGATTCGACATCATCGCGGTGGGGCCAGACGGCACCGCCGTCGACAAGGCGGGGCTCGAGTGGAGCCTGTCGCGCGTCGAAACCAACTACCAGTGGTATCGCGACAACGGCACCTGGAAGTGGGAGGGGGTGACGACGACCCGCGAGGTCGCGAACGGCACGGTGGATGCGATTGCGTCGGGTCCGGTGCAGGTTTCCGCCGCTGTCGACTGGGGCCAGTACCGGCTCGAAGTGACAGGCGAGGACACGTCGACGACCTATCAGTTCTATGCCGGCTACTACTATCCGGAAGTCGGGTCCGACACGCCGGACACACTGTCGGTGGCGCTCGACAAGCAGGCCTATCGCTCCGGCGAGACGGCTGTGCTGAAGCTCGATCCGCAGTTCGCGGGCACGGCGCTGGTGATAGTTGTCGACGACCGCATCATCGACATGAAGGCGGTCGAAGTGCCGGAAGGCGGCGCCTCGGTCGATCTCACGGTGACCGATGACTGGGGTCCGGGCGCCTATGTGACCGCGATCCTTTATCGCCCCGGCAGCGCCGAGGCGAAGCGGATGCCGGCGCGTGCGCTGGGCCTTGCCTATGCCGATGTCGATCCGGGCGACATGAAGTTCGACGTCTCGATCGAGGCGCCGGAAGTGTCGACGCCGCGCCAGCCGTTCGAGGCGAAGGTGACGCTGGCCAATGCCAAGCCGGGCGATCAGGCCTATGTGGCGGTGGCTGCTGTCGATCTCGGCATCCTCAACCTGACCAAGTTCCAGGTCCCGGATCCGGATGGCTACTTCTTCGGCCAGCGCCAGCTGGGCGTCGAGTTCCGCGATCTCTACGGCCAGCTGATCGATCCGATGCAGGGCACTCCGGGCGCGTTGCGCTCGGGCGGTGACGAAGGCGCATCGCGCCTTGGCACGCCGCCGGCAACGACGGTGCTGGTCGCCATGCATTCGGGGATCGTCGAAGTTGGGCCGGATGGCACGGCGACGGTGAGCTTCGACATGCCGGACTTCAACGGCACGGTGCGGCTGATGGTGATGGCCTGGTCGGCCAACGCGGTCGGCCATGTCTCGGCCGACGTGATCGTTCGCGATCCGGTGGTGGTCAACCTCAGCCCGCCGCGCTTCCTGCGGCTCAACGATACGTCGCGGCTGCTGGTCGAGGTGAACAACATCTCGGGCGAGCCGGGCACGTACAAGGTGTCGCTGGAAACGGGCGAGGGCCTTTCGACCGATGCGGCCGAGACCGAGGTTGAACTCGGCGTCGGCGACCGGACCGGGCTCGACCTGAAGCTCACTGGCACCGGCATCGGTGACCAGAAGCTCAAGGTCACCGTCACCGCGCCCAATGGCGACGTGCAGGTGAAAGAGCTGACGCTCGGCGTTCGCGCGGCCAGCGCTCCGGTGACGACGAGCGAGGTGATCCCGCTCGGCGTCGGGGAGACGGTGACGCTCGACAAGAGCCTGTTCGACGGCATGGTGCCGCATACCGGCGAAGTGACGCTGGCGGTCGGTCCGATCGCACGGCTCGACGTGCCGGGCCTTCTGCTGTCGCTCGATCGCTATCCGTACGGTTGCGCCGAGCAGGTTTCGAGCCGCGCGCTGCCGCTGCTCTACCTCAACGAGGTGGCGCAGATGGTCGGGATCGGTACCGATGCCGAGATCGACCAGCGAATCCGCGACGCGATCAAGAACCTGCTATCGAAGCAGACGTCGTCCGGTGGCTTCGGCCTCTGGGATCCGTACTCGTCGACCGACCTGTGGCTCGACAGCTACGTCACCGAGTTCCTGCTGCGCGCCAAGGCAGCCGGGTACGAGGTGCCGGAGCTGGCGATGACCCGTGCGCTCGACAACCTCGGTAACCAGGTGTCTTACGCAACCGACTTCAGCCTCGGCGGTGAGGACGTGGCGTTCGCGCTCTACGACCTCGCCCGTGCCGGCCGGGCCGCCATCGGCGACCTGCGCTACTATCTCGAGGCACGGCTGTCGAATTTCGGCTCGCCGCTCGCCAAGGCCCAGCTCGGCGCCGCGCTCGCCCTCTATGGCGACCGGACCCGTGCGGCCACGGCCTTCCAGGCGGCGGTCGAGGACCTCAACGCCCGCGAGGACAAGGCGAAGTACCGCACCGACTATGGCAGTCTGCTCCGTGACACGGCCGGTGTGCTGGCGCTGGCCGCCGAGTTCAAGCCCTCGGGCGTCGATATCGGGGAGCTGACGAGCAAGGTCGGCAGGCTCCGTGACGGGGCTCGCTGGACCTCGACGCAGGAAGATGCCTGGACGCTGCTGGCCGCTTCGGCGCTCGGCCAGTCGGCCGCGGATGGGTCGGTCACGATCGATGGCGAGCCCCTCACCGGGTCTCCGTACCGTCGCTTCGACCAGGAGCATTTCGACGGTCTCACCGTCGAAGTGACCAACAACGGCAACGCGCCGACCGAGATGAAGGTGACGACCACCGCCATCCCGATCGAGCCGCCGCCGCCGAGCGAGAACGGCTTCACGCTGAGCCGCGACTACTACACCGTGACCGGTGAAGTGGCTGACTTCAGCAACGTGAAGCAGAACGACCGGTTCGTGGTGGTGCTGACGGCGCAGCCGACCCAGCTCGGCTCGGGGCAGTACGTGATCGCCGATCCGCTGCCGGCCGGGTTCGAGATCGAGAACCCCGACCTGCTGCAGGGTTCGGGCGTCGCCGATCTGAGCTGGCTGACGGTGGATACGCCGAGCCATGTGGAATCGCGGACCGACCAGTTCGTCGCCGCCTTCCGCTTCGGCTCGGAGACGTCGAGCGTGACCACGGCCTATCTGGTGCGTGCGGTGTCGCCGGGCTCGTTCGTGATGCCGGGTGCGACGGTCGAGGACATGTATCGTCCCGAGCTGCGCGCCAACACCAACGCCGGCTCGATCGAGATCGGCGCGACCGGGCCGTGAACGGGAACGACCACAAACCAAAGCCTCGGCGCCTCGCGCCGGGGCTTCTTGCTGCCGCCGCGGTCGTGATCGCCTGGGGCGGGATGATGGCGGGCCTCTATGGCTCGGCAGTACTTCGAGATATCCGCGAGCAGGTGCCGTCGGCGCCGGCGGTGGCGCTGATGCCGGTTTCGACCGCCGTGGTCGACAAGGACGGGCGGTTGCTGCGGCCGTTCACCACCGATGGCGGGCGCTGGCGATTGCCAGTGACCATCGGCGAGGTGGACCGGCATTTCATCGACATGCTGCTGGCCTATGAGGACAGGAATTTCGCCAGGCACCGCGGCATCGAATGGAGCTCGATGCTGCGCGCCGCGGTGCAGTATGCCGGGGCAGGGCATATCGTTTCGGGCGGTTCGACGCTGACCATGCAGGTGGCGCGGCTGTTGCAGCGACAGCCGACGCGGAACCTTGCCGGCAAGATCCTGCAGATGGTCCATGCCGATGCGCTGGAACAGGAGCTGAGCAAGGACGAGATTCTGACGCTCTACCTGACGCTCGCGCCCTATGGCGGCAATATCGAGGGGGTTCGCGCGGCGAGCCTTGCCTATTTCGGCAAGGAGCCGACGCGGCTGACGACGGCGGAATCGGCGCTCTTGGTGGCGCTGCCGCAATCGCCGGAAGCACGCCGGCCGGACCGCGACCCGAAGGCTGCTCTGGCGGCCCGCGACAGGGTGCTCGACCGGATGGTGGCACAGGGGGTGATCAGCACCGAGGAGGGGGAGGTCTCGAAGCTCGAACCGATCCCCAAGGCGCGACGTGATTTCCCGATGTATGCGGCGCATCTTGCGCAGGCGGCGGTGAAGGCGCGGCCGAATGCGCGCGAGATCGAACTGACCATCGACCGGCAACTGCAGGCGGCGCTTGAAAAGCTCGGCGCCGACAAGGCGGCGCAGCTCGGCAACCGGCTGTCGGTGGCGATCGTCGTGGCCGACCAGGCGACGGGCAATGTGCTGGCTTCGGTCGGTTCGGCCGGCTTGTTCAACGCCGAGAGCGACGGTTATGTCGACATGACCGAGGCGGTACGCTCGCCCGGCTCGACGCTGAAGCCACTGATCTACGGGCTCGCGTTCGAGCTCGGCATGGCGCATCCCGAGAGCCTGATCGAGGACCGGCCGACGGCGTTCAACGGCTATGTGCCGGTCAACTTCGACGGCTTCAACCGCGGCACGGTGACGATCCGGCAGGCGCTGACGGAGTCGCTGAACATTCCCGCCATCGTGGTGCTCGATGCGGTCGGGCCGGCGCGGCTGGTGGCACGGATGAAGCGGGCGCATGCCAATCCGCTGCTGCCGGTGGATACGGCGCCGAGCCTCGCGGTCGGCCTTGGTGGCGTCGGCGTGACGCTGCGCGACCTCGTCTCGATCTATGCGGCAATCGGGCGGGGCGGCTCGCCGGTGGTGCTGCAGGACGGGGTGAAGGTGCCGCCGAGCGGAGACGCGCCGCCCGCGCCGGTGCTCGATCCGATCGCGGCTTGGTATGTGGCCAACATCCTCGCCGACGTGCCGCCGCCGCTCAACGGTTCTGTCGGGCGCATCGCCTACAAGACCGGAACGTCCTACGGCTATCGCGATGCCTGGGCCATCGGGTTCGACGGCAAGACCGTGGTGGGCGTGTGGGTGGGGCGGCCGGACAATTCGGCGGTGCTGGGGATCACCGGCATCCAGGCAGCGGCGCCGATCCTGTTCGAGAGTTTCGACCGGCTGGCCAAGACTACCGTTCCCCTGCGGGACGCTCCGCGCGGGACGATCTTTGCCTCCAATGCCGATCTGCCGGCGCCGCTGAAGCGCTTCCGCCATCCCGACGAGCAGAAGGTGAAGCGCGATGCGGCGCCCGAGATCGCCTACCCGGAGGACGGGGTGGACGTCGATCTCGGGATCAAGTCGGGCGAGGCGGCGCCGCTGATCGTCAAGGTGCGGAACGGCGTGCCGCCTTTCACCTTCTTCGCCGATGGCGCGCCGATCGGGCGTTCGGCCTTCGCGCGGCAGGAGAGCTGGCTGCCGCAGGGACCGGGCTTCGTGACGCTGTCGGTGGTGGATGCCGAGGGCCGCTCGGACAGCGTGAAGGTGTTCCTCGACTGAGAGCGCGGCTGTCCCGAATTGTGGGCAAAACCGCCCGGCATTCGCCGCCAATTCGATAAGACTGCGCGCAGTTGTCTTCATCAATCGCGAAGGCGCGGCCCCCGATAGTGCAGGGGCCTCACTACAGCCGCTCGGCAGACCATTCGTCGGGCGGCTATTTTCTTGCGATCTTCAAGCTCATCGCTGAACCGGCAACCCCGGCCGGTATCTGAGACCAGCGGGCGGGGGATCAGTCGCGCCTTGAGGTCAGATCGGTGCTTTGAAGTGCAGTTCGCTACCGCACAGAAGGTGCGGCAAGTTGAATAGACCTATACTTGTCTGGTTCTGAAATCGGTCAAGAGTTGATCCTAGGGTTGCTCCATCGAGTGGAGTCTTGATGTGAGGCCCTGACTCCGTTCGGTTGGCGCAGCGCATACCCCCAGGTGGCTCCCCATCGCAGTCTCGCGAGCCCCCAAGGCCACCCATGGGCGATGCGACGCAACTCCGGTTGGACATACCATCGGGCGATAGACCATCCGGGCAGCGACACCGCTCCCCGGATGGTCGCGTCGCTACGTTCTCTGCACGGTTTCGCTACTTCTCACCCTGGGAAACCGGGTCGGCGTTGAGCAGGAATACTACCCAGTCCGACCCGAACACATGCGTCCGGCACCGCTGCGACGTCGCTACAGATGTTGCGACCGGCCGCGGCGGTGGCAACTGGTAACGACGGCGAGATATCAAGTATCCCAGTCATATCAATGCGATAACGTCAATCGATGCGGCGGCGGTAAAAATGTACACTTGCAGTGAATCGGTGCGTATCATAACTTACCCATGTGCCGTGAGGCGAAGACAGGTCCTCTGTACGGAAACGTACACCGCGAGGACTTGGCGACGCCGCGGTGTTTGTGCCCTGCTTCACCAAGCGCACGGTGGCGCCATGGTGATGGGTACGGCAGCAGGAGCTGCCAGCACTTCGTTGGGGGTCGGTCCGGGCCACCAGTGGACGCCGAAGTGCGAGGGAACTGCTTGGGGGCAGTTTCAACAGAGCTTGGTTATGCAGGTTGGTTCCGTGCCAAGGGCGGCTTGACGCCCGTACCAGGGCGGGACCGCTTCAGCAGGAGCGAATGTTGTCTGGAAACTTTCCCCGCTTCGAAAACGCCCTTCTATCGCGGCTTTCGGATTATGATCTCGACCGGCTCGGGCCCCTGCAGTGGGTCGAGCTTGCCCCACACAACGCACTTGAGGTCGCCAATCGCGATGTCGAGTCCGTGTATTTCATCGAGCGTGGCTTCGCCTCGGTGGTCGCCGACGATGTCGATGGCGGCATCATCGAAGTCGGCCTGATCGGGCGCGAAGGAATGACCGGCCTGTCGGTCGTGCATGGCGCCGAGCACTCGCCGTTCTCCACCTTCGTGCAGGGGGCCGGCAGCGCGGTGCGCGTCGAGCCGGATGTGCTGCGCGAGGCGATGCGGGCGAGCTGGTCGCTGCAACAGGTGTTCATGCGCTACGCGCAGGCGTTCGCCATCCAGGTGGCGTCGACGGCCTCGGCCAACGGCCGGCTGCTGCTCGAGCAACGGGTGGCGCGGTGGCTGCTGATGGTCGGCGACCGGCTGGGAGAATCCTTCCAGATCACGCACGAGTTCCTTGCCGTCATGCTCGCCGTGCGGCGGGCAGGGGTGACCCGGGCGCTGCAGGATCTCGAGGCGCGCGGCCTGATCCGCACGATGCGCGGCGTAGTGGTGATTACCGACAGGGACGGGTTGAGCGGCTTCACGAATGGCGCCTACGGGGTCGCCGAGCGCGAATATGAAGTGCTGCTTGGCGCCATGGACTTCACCCAGCGCTACGACGAGACGCGCACAAGGCGCGTCGGGACCTGATTTTCACTGCAGAGGCGTTCTGCGCCGGGGCAGGTGAGCCCCGGCGCAGCCGTGTCTATTTGGCGATAACCATGCCTTCGAGAGTCGGCACGTCCGGTGGCAGTTCGGTGTCGCCGGGAGCCGCGCCGTTCACCTGCAGGATATAGGCGGTCAGGTCGGCATAGGTCTGGTCACCCAACTGGCCGGCCCGCGACGGAGGCATGGTCTGCACCTTGCCGAACAGCTCCGCCACGGTCTTGCCAGGCCACTTGCCGGCGAAGTAGGGACCGGCGAGCGGCGGGCCGTAGTTGGCGCTGATCAGGTCGGGGCCGTGGCAGGAGACGCAGTTGGCGTCATAGGCTGCCTTGCCACGGGTCGCCTGTTCGGCGGTGAAGACCGGCGGCTCGCCGGTGGCTGCGGCTGAGGGCACCGCTTCCGCTTCGGTGGCGGCCGGCTCGGTGGCGGTCGCCGCGGCGCCATCACCTTCGCCGGTGTAGGTATAGACGAGGATGGCGCCCGGGTTCTGCAGCGTGGTGCCGGCACCGCCGTCCATGGTGCCGACGAGGCCCGAGACGTCGGTCGCGACATACATGGTCTTCATGTCGGGGCTGAGCGCCATGTCGCGCAGGCGGTTCTCGGACTGGAAGTAGCGCTCGATCGGGCCAGCCATGGTCTGGCCGTCCTCGCTGAGCGGGATCCGGAAGATGGAGCCGCGCTTCAGCGTGGTGACGAGGAGCGAATGCTCCCAGCCGGGGATGCCTTCGCCGGCCTTGGGGAAGTAGGCCTGCATCGACGAGGCGGCGACGGTCGGCCAGCAGATGAAGTCGATGCCCTTGCAGGCCGGATCCTGGAAGTTCCAGTCGTTCGGCACGGTGAAGAGCGTCGCCAACGGATCGTGCTGCTCGCCGTCCCAGGCGGTCTCGTCCTCGACCGGGACCGAGGGATCGATGGTGATGTCCGAGAAGGTCAGTTGTTCGCACGGCGTGGTGGTAAGGTCCCAGCGGGCATACTGGTAAGCCATGTCGTCCTTGAAGCCGGCGACGCGTGGCCAGCCGTAATTGCCACCGGCGACGAGGACGTTCACCTCGTCATCGGTCTTGGGGCCCTGCTCGGAGGCATAGAGCGTGCCGTCGGGGCCGAAGTCGATGCCCTGGGCGTTGCGGTGGCCGTAGGTCATGACGTGGCTCTTCACGCCGTCGAGTTCCGGGTTGTCGTCCGGGATCGAGCCGTCGAGGTTCAGCCTCAACGTCTTGCCCTGGTACGCGATCCAGTTCTTGGCGGCGATCTCGTCAGCCGTGGGCAGGCGCTGGGCCTCGATGGGGATGCACCAGTTGCCGAGCTGGCCCTTACCGCCGTCGCCGATGGTGTAGTAGAGCTTGGCATCGGGGCCGAACTTGAGGCGACCGGAATTGTGGTCGTTCTTCGCCGGCATGCCGGCGAGGATGTCGACTGGGTCCTTCAGCGTACCGGTCGCCTCGTCGTAGCTGTAGCGGACGATCTTCACCCACAGGTCGTGATAGGGGCTGAACGGGTCCGTCACCCAGGGAATGCCGCCGAGGCTTTTGTCGACATAGGTGTAGGACGTGTAGACATAATCGTTGCCCGTGCCCTTGAGCAGGCCGGGATCGAGGGCAAGGCCGAGCAGGCCATCCTGTCCGCCCGGGGCGGATACGTCCTCGATGTCGACAGCAACCTGCTTGGTGCCGTCGGCGGGATTGACGCGGGTGATCTTGCCGCCGGTGCGCTCGGTGACCCAGAGCCAGTCGTCGGGACCCCAGGTGATCTCCCACGGCCCCTCGAGGCCATCGGTCAGCACCTTCTGCTCGAACTGCTTGGTGCCGGTTACCGCGCTATCCGGAGTGCCCTGTGCGAAGGCAAGCGACGTCGAGGCCGCGACTGCGAGAAGCAGTGCGGCGATACGAGTACGTGAACTCATCGGAAAATCCTCTGGTGGCCGATCACAACGCTGGGTGACGCCGGAGGTTCCGGCATCGATCGATGGCCGGAGGCTCGCGCGCTGTGATGGCTGTCGGGTTCGAACTGCAGGCACTGCCCGCGAGCGAGGGGGCTTGCCCGTTCGCTCGCGAGAATTCGCGTTCTGTCGAAGCTAGAGGTCGTGCTTCCAGCCCAGTATACGCTCGGCCTTGGACGAATTGAAGAACGCCTTGCGGCCGCTCAGGTCGCCCTTGATCCGGATGCCGGGGAAGAACTTCTCGGCGGCTTCGAGGCTGGGGATGTCGATCGTGGTGTCGGGCGCCACGATGTAGAACGCCTCGTGCCCCTTGAACTTGCCTTCGAGGCTCAGCAGGCACGCACGCGCCGCCGCGTCGAAGCGGGTGTAGGCGAAGAGGTGCTTCTTGGGATTGGGCGCATCGGGCTTGAAGTTGCGGGCAGCAAGTTCGCGCTCCGGCACGACCCAGTGGAAGCGCATCGAGGCGATGGAGATATCCTCCCAGCGGCGGGCAAAGGCGTCGGCCTGGGCCTCGCAGATCCACTTCGAGAGGCTGTAGGGCTCTTCGGAGTAGTTGGCGTGCTCCTCGTCGATCGGCAGGTAGTCGTAGTGCGGATCGCGGCTGTAGGAGTGGCCGATGGCATTGACGCTCGAGGCCTGGCAGATGCGCATGATGCCGTTCTCGACGGCGGCCTGGAGCGCGTTGTAGCTGCCCACGACGTTGTTGTTGTGCACGACGTGATCGGGATGGCGGTCGGGCGAGGGGATGGCGGCCATGTGGATCACCGCGTCGCAGCCGGCGAAGGCGGCGACGAGCTTTTCGTATTCATCCATGTCGGCCTGGATGAAGTGCAGGTCTTTCGTTTCTTCCGTCTCGGGCGCGGCGACGCGGTCGATGCAGACGAGGTCGTGGCCCTGGGCGCGGGCTTCCTTGATGATGGCGCGGCCAACGCCGCCGGACGAACCGGTAAGTGCGATCTTCATTTCAGTATCTCAGCGAGTAGACGGCTTCGTGGAGGCCGCGGATGTAGCCGATGGCGTAGAGGCGGCCGAAGGCGGAGTAGCCGGCGTTCTCGTTGCTGTCGCCTTCGACCGTGGGGACGTGATCGGGGCGGAGCACGCCGTCGAAATCGATGTCCTTGTAGGCCTGCATTGTCGCCAGCATGTCGGTCTTGCCGGCATCGTGCCAGGTTTCGTGGAAGTTGGTCGGCACGCCCGCCACGTCGCGGAAGTGGACGAAGCTCAGCTTCTTCTTGCCGAAGCCGCGGATGACCTTGGGCAGGTCGTCGGTCATCAGGGTGAAGTTGCCCTGGCAGAGCGTGATGGTGTTGTAGTCCGACGGCAGCATGTCGACGAGGCGCTGGAAGTTCGGCACCGTGCGCATGATGCGGCTCACGCCCTTGATCGGGGTGATCGGCGGATCATCGGGGTGCATGGAGAGCTTCACGCCGGCCTTTTCGGCAACGGGCAGCACGCGGCGGAGGAAGTATTCCAGCGTCTCCCAGAGCTTTTCTTCCGAGATCGGCGGGTTCGAGGTGATGGAGTCTGGCACGTCGTCGACGTTGAAGGCCGTGACCACCGAACCGCCGCGGCTGGGCAGGGCCATGTTGGTGCGGACCCAGTTGAAGTCGGTCATCCACTCGTAGCACCAGACCGGGATGCCGAGTTTGCCCATGTTGGTGATGAGCTCGCAGACGACATCGATCTCGGCGTCACGGCCCTCGAGGCCGCGCTTGGCGAGGTTCAGCGGCGGCCGCGCCTCGATCACGCGGATCTGGTAGCCGCCCCCCTCGTACTCGTCCTTCATGCGCTGCAGCGCCGAGAGCGACGAGACGCGCTCATTGGCCTGCAGGCTGTCGAACGGCAGGCCGGCGACGGCGAGATCGACACCGCACTGCTTGGCTAGCTTCCAGACGGGGGAGTACTTGGGAGGAATGACCTCGGCGATTTCGAGCATTTCGTGATCCTAACGCGGCGGTGCGAAGCCGCGACGGGGGCGGCTTGGCAGGGGAACGGCATGGAGCCGCTCCGAAAGGGGAAAATCCATTGGGCGCACCGGGCGAAAATCTCGTCCGATGCGCGGAAATCGTGATCGGCTAGGGCGTCGGCGCCCCGGCGTGGAACTCGGCCTGCGACTCCACCGAGCGGATGGAGTGCTGGCCCCATTTCTGGTCGAGGTTGGGCCAGGGGATCGAGTCGACGAGCAGCCGGGTATAGGCGTGCTGCGGATTGCGGATCACCGTCTCCACATCGCCCTTCTCCACCACATCGCCGCGGTAGAGCACGGTGATCGTGTCCGACACGTGGTAGGCGGTGGTCAAGTCGTGCGTGATGTAGATGATCGTCGTGCCGTACTGCTTGTGCAGGTTCTTGAGCGACTCGAGGATGTTGGCGCGCAGCGACGCATCCACCATCGACACGGGCTCGTCGGCGATCAGCAGGCGCGGCTTCAGCAGCAGGGCGCGGGCGACGTTGATGCGCTGGCGCTGGCCACCCGAAAGCTGGTGCGGGAAGCGGCCGAGCACGTCCTCGGGCCGGAGGCCGACGGCGGTCAATGCCTCGTCCATCTTGTTGCGCGCGTCCTTGCCGGACTTGGCCAGCTTGAACTGCTTGATCGGCACGGTGAGCAGGTGGTCGACCGTATAGAACGGGTTGAACACCGCAAACGGATCCTGGAACACCGCCTGCACCTCGCGGCGATAAGCCAGACGATCAGGCCCGCGCAGCGTGGTGATGTTCTGCCCGCGATAGAGGATCTCGCCGGTGGTCGGCGTGATGAAGCCGAGCAGCAGCATGGCGAGCGTGGTCTTGCCCGAGCCGGACTCGCCGGCGACGGTCAGGATGCTGGGCTCGTCTTCCTTTAGGGTGAGCGAGAATTCCTTGAGCGCGATCTTGGCATGCGAGGACAGGAGGCCGCGCTGGTAGACCTTGGTGACGTTCTTGATCTCCAGGAGGTTCTCAGACATCGGCGACAGACTCCTGGTCGTATAGGTGGCAGGCGACGAGGCGCCCGCCCGGAAGCACGTTCACCCGGGGCTTTTCCTTCTTCGAGCGGTCCGATGCGAACGGGCAGCGCGGGTGGAAGGCACAGCCCGAGGGCAGCCGGAGCAGCGACGGGGCGAGGCCGGGGATGCCCTTGAACTCGCCGCGGTTGTCGAGCGTCGGCAGGCTCGAGATGAGCGCCTGCGAGTAGGGGTGCTTGGGGTCGGTGAACATTTCACGGACCGTCGCGACCTCGACCAAGCGACCGGCATACATCACCGCCACCTGGTCCATGGTCTGGGCCATCAGGCCCATGTCATGGCCGATCAGGATGACGGCGGCGTTGAGCTCCTGCTGCACCCGGTCGATCGTTTCCATGACCTGGCGCTGGGTGACCACGTCGAGCGCGCTGGTCGGCTCGTCGGCGATGATCACCTGCGGGCGGAGCAGCACGCCGATGGCGATACAGACGCGCTGCTTCATGCCGCCCGACAGCTCGTGCGGGTACATGCGGGCAACGCCGGGGTCGAGATCGACCGAGCGCAGCGCATGGGCGATGCGATCGTCGATCGAGGAACGGCTCTCGCCCTTCACGTGCGACTTGATGGCATCGACCATCTGGGCGCCGATCCGCATGACCGGGTTGAGCGAGTTCATCGCGCCCTGCGGGATGTAGGCGATCTTGGAAAGGCGCGCCTTGCGCATCCCTTCCTCGTCCAGCGACTGCAGGTCGGTGCCGCCGACCCAGACGTGGCCGCCTTCGATCCGCCCCGGCGGCTTGATCATGCGCATCATGGCGAGGGCAAGGGTGGACTTGCCCGAGCCGGATTCGCCGACCATGCCCATCTTCTTGCCGGCCTCGAGGGTGAAGCTGACATTGTCGAGGGCACGGGCGCGGCCGAGGTCGGTGTAGTAGGTGACGACGAGATCGTCGACGCGCAGGACGGGTTCGGCAGTGCCGGGACCCGCGTTGCGGCCGGCGGCGGCTTCGGTGGTTGCGAGATTCATAGACATTACTCCGTCCGCCGCACGCGCGGATTGGCCAGTTCGTCGAGACCCATGTTGATAAGGGCAAGCGAGCCCAGGATCAGGATCATCGCGACCGAGGGGGCGATCGGCCACCACCACCAGCCGTTGAAGAAGGCACCCTGCAACTGGGCGGCCCAGATGATGTTGCCGAGCAGAGGCTCGCGCAGCGGGCCAAGGCCGAGCACGGCGAGATAGAAGGATGCGAACACCGCCGAGAACACCTGGCCCACGAAGGCCGCCGCGATGAACGGCAACAGGTTGGGCAGGATCTCCTTGAAGATGATCGAGAGATCACCCACGCCGCTCAGTTTGGCGACGGAGACGAACTGCCTCTCCTTCATGGTGAGCACCTGCGCGCGGACGACGAGCGTCGGCCCCATCCACGCCAGCATCACGACGATGAGGGCCATAGTGACGATGGTGACGTCGCGCTTGTCGAGCGAGCCGGCCACCACGACCTGGATCAGCAGCACCGGGATCGGTGTGAGAATCTGGCAGATGGTGCGGATGGTCGAATCCACCCAGCCGCCGAAATAGGCCGAGATGAAGCCGAGGACGACGCCGATGAAGGTGCCGATGCCGCCGGCGATGAGGCCGATGACGGCGGTCTGCCACATGCCCACCACCATGGCGGCGAGCAGGTTGCGGCCGAAGAAGTCGGTGCCGAACGGGTATTGCAGGCTAGGTGGCTTCTTGGTCGCCACCGACAGGGGATAGGCCTGCTTGGGGTTGATCGTCAGCATGCCGATGACGGTGAACAGCACGAGGCCGAGCAGGATGGCGAGGCCGATGGCGAGACCCTTGTTGCGCTTGAGGTAGCGCAGGATGAGGGTCAGGCGGCTCGGCTGCTGGATGTCGGCTTCAGGCGCCGCGGTTGCAATCACGGTGGTCAATTGTCCGGGCTCCTACTGGTTACGCACGCGCGGATCGAGCAGCGGGTAGACGAACTCGAGGACGGCCATCAGCACGGCGATTGCGATCGTGATGAAGAGCACGATGCCGTAGATGGTGGGGAAGTCGTTCGAGCGGATGGCGTTGTTGAGCACGGTGCCCAGGCCAGGCAGGCCGAAGATGCCTTCGACGATGATGGCCGAGGTGACGACCGTGCCGAGCGCGAGGGCGAGGCCGGTGACCTGCGGCAGGAGCGTGTTGCGCAGGTAGTAGTCGCGGAAGATGCGTCCGCCGGTCAGCCCCTTGTGCTCGGCGTAGTTCACGTAGTCCTCGCCCTGGATGGTGACACCCATGCCACGCATGGAGAGCACCCAACCGCCGACGGAACCGAGGATCAGTGACAGGGCCGGCAGCATCTGGTGGCGCAGCAGGTCGAAGGCAAACTCCCAGGACCAGTTCGGCACTACGCCGATCGAGTAGGCGCCACCGAGCGGCAGCATCTTGAGCCGGAAACCAACGAAGAACAGCAGCAGCACGCCCATGATGACGGGCGGGACGCCGGTCAGCAGCACGAAGGGCGTGGCGACCGAGCGGACCCAGCGGGGGGCCTTCGGCCAGGCCGAGAGCGCACCGAGCAGGTTGCCGATGATGAAGCTGAGGATGGTGGTGACCAGCAGCAGGAAGAAGGTCCAGGGCAGGGCCTGGGCGATGATGTCGGTCACGGTCGACGGATAGCGGTTCAGCGAGTAGCCGAAATCCATCCGGATCACGTTGCCGAGGTAGTTCCAGTACTGCTCGAGCAGCGGCTTATCGAGCCCGAACTGCTGATTCATGCTGGCAATGATGGCTTCGAGGTCGCCCGGCGAGAAACCGCCGGAGCGCGCGAGCTCGGCGAAACGCTCACGGATGGCGTTACGCGGGCTCAAGCGGGGAATGAAGAATACGATCGTCGACGCGGCCCAAATGACCAGAACCAGGAAAGAAAGGCGCTTTGCGATCAGCTTGAAGTTCACTTGGGCAACTCCGGCACCAGAAAGAGGGGGAGTGCGCGCGGACGCGCACTCCGATGTCAGGCTTGCTTACTGCGCGCCAGTCGGCTGCAGGGCAGTGATGACCAGGGTACCGGTGTGGGCCCAGAAGGCGCCGTTGGTGCCCATTGCCGGGTTGGCAGCGGTCGGCCAGTTCTTCCAGTAGTGCTGGTTGTAGGCGATGCGGTGCAGCCACTGGATGATCGGAACGTCGATCTGGTCACGCCAGTAGATGCCCAGGGCCTTGGCAGCGCCTTCCTGGAACTTCGGATCGTCCGACGAGAGCGGGGCGATCGAGTCGAGGATCTGGTCGTACTCGGGGTTCGAGTAGCGCGAGAACCGGTTGTTGCCAGCCGAGGTGCCGATGGCTTCGCTGTACTTGCCGTGGAAGAGGTTCAGAGCCTCGAACGGGTCGTAGAGCGATGCGCCGTGGCCGAACATGTAGAGACCGGCCTTGCCGTCCGCCATGTTCTGGTAGGAGTCGGGACCGAAGTTGATGGCGGCATCGAAGCCGGCCTGGCGGAGCATTTCGACCAGGATCGGAACGATGTCGCTATGGATGCCTTCGAAGCCCTGGATGGTGGCGTCGACGGTCTTGCCGTCCTTCTCCCACAGGCCGTCGCCGTTCATGGTGAAGCCGGCTTCGGTCATCAGGGCAGCGCTCTGCTCGGGGTCGAACAGGCGGGGCTGGTACTGCTCCTCGAGCGCCTTGACGGCGGGCGAGTCAGCAAAAGCCTGCAGGTTCGGGTAGAGCGGGAACGGGTAGATCGTCGCGATCGGGGCGCCTTCGTACAGGATGTCGTTGATGACATCGCGGTTGACGGCGAGGCTGATCGCGCGACGCACGCGGACGTCGCTGTAGGGCTCGAGCTGGGTGTTCATCCAGAGCGAGTTCGGCCACCAGTCGAGATAGCCGTAGGGCGACTCGTTACCGGTATGCGTGGTGATTTCCGGGTTCTGGGCAAGGATGTTGCCGATAACCGAGGAACGCATGTCGAGAGCGGAGTCGAACTCGTTGTTCACGACGCGCTGGGCGACCGTGTCCATCGAGACGCCGGTGATGTTGGCGATGATGACGCGCTTGACCGCCGGCTCGGCGATACGGCCGGCCGTCACTGCCCACCAGTCGGGACGGTAGTTGAAGATCTTCTGGTTGGCGTTCCACGCCACCAGGTCGTACGGACCCGAGTGCGGGATATCAACCGAGCCGGGCTCCATGTTCACGTCGGGCTTCGACGAGAGGAAGGCCTCCGGAACGATCGGGATACCGGTATCGAACTTCTCGGTCAGTACTTCGAACTTGAAGCGCGGAGCGGCAGTCTTGAAGTTCACCTTCACTGTCAGGTCATCGACGATGTCGGTCGAGGACACGAACTGGTTGAAGTGCGCGTTGTAGGGCAGCTTCGAGTTGTTGAGCTGGCCGTCGAACGTGAACTTGACGTCCTTGGAGGTGACGGGCGTGCCGTCCGACCACTTGGCGTCCTTGTTCAGCTTGATCTCAAGCGCGGTGTAGGTGTCGTCGGTGTATTCCATGCTGTCGGCCAGCCACGGAACGTACTCGCCCTTGAAGATGGCGTAGTACATCAGCGGCTCCCACATGAAGGCATTGCCTTCCTGGTGGGTGTAGCCGGGCAGGGCCCACGGGTTTGTCACGCCGATCGGCGACGACAGGGCAACGCCCCAGCCGAGAACAACGGTCTGGTTGCGCGGCACGTCGGCAAGCGGCGTGGCAGGAACGATTTCCTTGGGCGCAGTCGCGGCAAGCGGGCTTTGCGCGAGGGCCGCCATCGGGGCGGCCAGCGCAAACGCTGCGAGCGCTGCTGCTGATAAAAGCTTCAGTTTTGCCATGTGACAGAATCTCCCTTGACTGTCGATGGAAAGTACATGCCGTCGTTTTGGCGGCAGTTATTTCGTTGAAGGGCCGTTGTTGGCCGCAGTATCTCCCTCACCTCCCCAAAGATGATCTTGTGATCTCCTTGTCGATGTCGGAGGCCAGGCCATCGCGCCGTTCCGAAGCCGGAACCCTGCGCGCCGCGCCTTGGTTCGAACCCGCGCTGTCCGACGGCCCCTTTTGCGGAGCTCGTCCGGCCAGATCAGCCCCTCATCCGTCCCCGCGTGCAGGGCACGCAGAGGTCGAGCACGCGCCGTCGCCGGCATGGAGCCCGACGACGCGATACGACCGGATCAGGTAGAGCTGATGCTGCCCATCGGACAGTTAGTTCGCGCCCTGCGGCATGTGGCTTGGTGTCTCCCCCACCGTGGCCGGTTACTCACTTCAGAGCCCCGGCTATTTCTCCCAGTATTCTCAAGCGTTAAACGGCGGATTCCGGGGAGTCAACAGCTGGAATGGTAGATGGATTGCCGCAGCCGGGCTTGACGCACGCACCTCTCCACAAAGCGCTTTGAAAACTATGGGGTTTTTTCGTGGGGTCCGAGGAGTGTACTAAAACAGAAAAATAATGTGCGAAACGTGTAGAAATGAAAGATCGCCCGCCGCCGATCCACCATCGACCATGAGCGGGAGGTGGTCGGTTCAGGACGATCCGTCAGATGAACTGCCATAGGGCAGGGTTGGGCACGGACGCGTTGGGCCTGTCGGCGTCGCAAAAAGAAAGGGCGCCGGTGAAGCCGGCGCCCCAAGTCGCTCCAGGGAGGAGAAGAAGTCAGCCCTTGATGCCGGCCGAGAGCATGATGGCTTCGGTGACCTTGCGCTGGAAGATCAGGTAGACGATCGCCACCGGCAGGCCGGCGAGGATGGCACTGCCGAGGTCGCGCGCGTATTTCACGCCGAACGCGTCGGTGACCTGGGTGATGCCGACCGTCACGTTCATCATCTGCTCGTCGGTGACGGCTAGGAACGGCCAGAGGAACTGGTTCCAGGCACCGATGAAGGTGATGATGGCGAGTGCGGTGGTGATGCCCCAGTTCATCGGCAGGTAGAGCCGGAAGAACATCTGGAACTCGTTGGCGTTGTCGATCTTGGCGGCCTCGCGCAGCTCCTTGGGGACGCTGTCGAAGAACTGCTTGTAGATGATCACCGTGACGGGGCCGTAGACCAGCTGGGGCAGGATGACGCCGAGCCAGGTGTTGAACAGCTTGAACTGGCTGATCAGGACGAAGTGGTTCACGATCAGCGCCGGAATGGGGATCATGAAGCTCGCGAGGATGATCCACCACAGGATGCGACGGCCCGGGAACCTCAACTGGCTGATGGCGTAGCCGGCGAGTGCCGAGATCATCACCACGAGCACCGTCACCGAGGCGGCGGTGACCAGCGAGTTGATGTACCAGGTGCCGATCTTGGTGTTGAACAGCACGTGCGTATAGGCATCGAGCGTGAAGCGCTGCGGCCAGAGCTGGATGCCCGGCTGGACGATGTCGTTCTCGACCTTGAGGGTGGTGACGACAGCCCAGTAGAGCGGGAAGGCCCAGAAGATGGCGCCGAGCACGATGATGACCGTGGCGATGAGGCCGCCGACGTTCAGCGCATTGATGATCCTGCGCTTGCGGGGGCTCAGGGCGGCGATCTCGCCGGCGGCGGGAGCGGTGGCGACGGAACTCATTTTTTGTCGCCTCCCCGGGCGCGAAGAAGCTGGAACTGCAGGACCGAGAAGACGACGATGACGAGGAACAGGACCACCGCGACAGTGGCGCCGTAGCCGCCGTTATTCTTCTGGAAGGCGCTGCGATAGATCAGCTGGACAAGACCCATGGTCGCGTCGGACCGACCGCCGTTGCCGAACAGGTAGACCTGGTCGAAGATCTTGAACTGCGCGATCAGCTGGATGGTGAGCACGAGAACCGTGATCGGCCAGATCAGCGGCCAGGTGATGCGGGTGAACTGGCGGAACTTCGAGGTGCCGTCGATCGAGGCGGCCTCGTAGATCTCGGGCGAAATGTTCCTCAGGCCAGCGATGAACAGCAGGATGTTGAAGCCGATGGTCCACCAGATGGTGATGAAGGCCACGGTCGGCATGAACAGGGGCAGGGTGCGGAACACCGGGACGTTCTGGCCGGCGAACAGCGAGATCACCGACTGCAGGATGCCGAACTGGCTGTCGAACATCCAGCCCCAGACGCGGAACACGACCGAGACGGGCAGGATGTAGGGAATGAAGAAGCAGGCGAGGATCAGCGATTGCACCCAGCCCTTGAGCCGGTTGATGCCGATCGCGATCATCAGCGCGAGGAGCGTCGAGGGAATTGCCGTGAGGGCAACGAAATAGACTGTGTTCCAAAAGGCGACGCCGAACAGGCGATCCTTGAACAGCCTCTCGTAGTTATCGAAGCCGATGAAGGTGCCCGCGCCGATCAGCGGAGCCTTGTGGAAGCTCAGCCAGATCATCTGGAGCGTCGGGTAGATGAAGAGAACGGCGTAGACGACGACGAAGGGCAGAACGAAAATCAGCGCCGTCAGCACTTCTTTTGAGTTGAAGCGTTGCTTGCGCGCCTTCAACGGCGCGTCGGTGGATATGTCGGCTGCTGACATTGGTTATGGCCTCCCCTGCCGAAGATAGAAGCGGAAGCGGCCGGCACTGCGAGGTGCCGACCGTCCCGGATTGAGTGGAGATTACTCCACCTGGGCCTGCAGGTCGTCGCGCATCTGCTCCATGGCAGACTGCGGATCGATTTCGCCGTTGACGGCCGGCATCAGGTAGTTGCCGGCGGCGTCGTAGACGGGCGAGGCCACGCCGGCGAGAACCGACGAGGGATCGAACACGGCGGTATCGGCGAGAACCGAGTAGGTCGCGTTCGGCTGCTTGGTCTTGAACTCTTCGCTCTCGCGGACCGGCGAGTAGGCCGGGATGTGGCCGGCGTCAGCCCAGGCGAGCGAGTTCTTGTTCATCCAGGCGATGACCTGGAGAACGGCGGCGCGCTTTTCGGGCGAGACTTCGTTGCCGACGCGGTTCGGGATCGCGAAGGCATGCGAGTCAGCCCAGGTTGCCGGGTGATCGAAGAAGGTCGGGAGGGCAACAGCGCCCCACTCGAAGCCGAGCTCACCCTTGGCGGCGAGGTCGGTCATGGTCGGGACTTCCCACACGCCGTTGATGTGCAGCGGCGCCTTGCCGCCGGTGAACAGCGCGATCGAGGCCGGGTATTCGGTGGCTGCCGGAGCAAGACCCGCGGACACCCAGTCGGCAACCACGGTGGTCGCCTTCACGGCCTTGTCGAGGTTGTCGCCCGACAGGAAGTTGCCGTCGGCATCGAGGAACTGACCGTCCTGCTGGCCGAGCAGCGAGTAGAAGATGCGCCACTGGCTGTCGCCGGCGGCCGAGTGGATGGAGATGCCGTATTCGGCGCCGCCGTCCTTGAGCTTCTGCAGCGCGGCCTTGAAGTTGTCGACGCCATCGAGGCCGGTCGGCAGGCCATCGTCACCGAGCAGGCCAGCGGCCTTCAGCGCGTCCTTGTTGTAGTAGAGGACGACCGAGTGGATATCGAACGGAACGGCATACTGCTTGCCATCGACCTGAGCGGCCTTCCAGTTCGATTCAGCGAAGTCCGAACCCGAGAGGCCGGCTGCGGTCAGCTCGTCGGTGGTGATCTCGCTGAGGGTGCTGGACGACACGCCGAGCGGCAGGCGCGACAGGTGGTAGGTCATCACGTCCGGGCCTTCGCCGATGGCGGCCGAGGTCTGGACCTTGGTGTAGAATGGGGTGCCCCACTCGAGGGTGGTGGCCTCGATCTTGATCTTGCCTTCGTTCTCGGTGTTGAAGCGCTCGATCAGCGCCTTCATGCGGACGCCGTCGCCGCCGCCGAGGAAGTCCCACCAGGTCACGGTTTCCTGGGCATGCACAAGGCCGGTGGTCGACAGCAGGGCTGCCGACATCAGGGCCAGTTTAAGGAACGACTTCATTGCTTGTTTTCCTCCCAAAGGATGCGCTCCATGCGTTCGTTTTTCGGCCGGTCCTGCCGGCCTGTCCCGCCTTCCGCGCATTGAGCAGTGGCGGCCATTCGGGACATCATCGCTGACCTATCTTCCGATATGGATCAGGAATTCAGATATATAAAGCTACATCTCCCCATAAGGCGGATATGGCGGCCTCATGCCGCGCTGTAGGCGACGTCCCTGGCGTCGAACAGATGGGCCGAGGCGCCGTCGATATCGAGACGAACCTGGTCGCCGACACTGAGGCTCGACTGGCCCTCGTCCTCGGCAATCACCACCGAATTGTCGGCGAGGCGGACATAGGCAAGCGTGCGCTCGCCGAGGCGCTCGACCACGTCGGCCTTGCCGGTGATGGCGCCGTTGGCGGACACTTTCACCGACTCCGGACGAATGCCGAAGGTGACGGTGCCGTCATTGGGCACGCGCGACGAGACGATCTCGGTCTGGATCTCGGAATTGTCGGGCAGCTTCACCAGCACCTTGCCACCGCGATCGGAGATGTTCTGTACGGGCAGGAAGTTCATGGAGGGCGAACCGACGAAGGCGGCGACGAAGCGCGACGCCGGGCGGTTGTAGATCTCCATCGGGGTGCCGATCTGCTCGATCTTGCGGTTGTTCATCACCACGATGCGATCGGCGAGGGTCATCGCCTCGATCTGGTCGTGCGTCACGAAGATCATGGTGGTCTTCATGCGCTGGTGCAGCTGGGCAAATTCGATGCGGGTGCGGGCGCGGAGGCCGGCGTCGAGGTTCGACAGCGGCTCGTCGAAGAGGAAGGCCTTGGGATCGCGCACGATGGCACGGCCGATCGCGACGCGCTGGCGCTGGCCACCGGAGAGCTGGCCGGGCTTGCGGTCGATCAGGTGCTCGAGCTCGAGGGTTTTGGCGGCTGCCGCGACGCGCCTGGCGATCTCTTCCTTGGGCATGCGGATGTTCTGCAGGCCGAACGACATGTTGTCGCGCACGGTCATGTGCGGGTAGAGCGCGTAGTTCTGGAACACCATCGAGATCTGGCGATCGGAGGGCGGCAGGCCGTCGACGCGCTTGTCGCCGATATGAATCTCGCCGCCGTCGATTTCCTCGAGGCCGGCGATCATGCGGAGCAGGGTGGACTTGCCGCAGCCCGATGGGCCGAGGAACACCATGAACTCGCCGTCCTCGATGGTCATCGTCACGTTCTCGATGACACGGACGGCGCCAAACTGCTTGCTGACGTTTACGAGCCTGATTTCGGCCAAGTCGCGATCCTCCCCGGTAGTCTCCGGCCCGCACGTCCCTTCGGGATCTCGCGAGCCGGCGCTGATGCTATTGCGGCTGACAATATTGTCAATCCTGTATCAAATGGAAGCACTAAATTCAGCTTTTATATCAGTTGGTTAGCGTGCAATCACATCCGCTGGAGGGCGGCGCGGCAGCTTTCCAACCCGAAAAGCTGATTCAGTTGCTGCTCATTCGGCCTCCAAATTAGTCGTACTTTTCACCAGCCCGTCGAACAACGTTGCCGCCACCGGATCCACCCCCGGCGCGTCGCCGACGAGCCGGAAGGTCGTGACGACGAGGCCGCCCCGGCCGACAGTGCGGCGGACGATGGTCGCCGCGGGCTTGTTGATCCACCCGATGACGACGCCGGCATCGACGAGGCCGTCGAACTCCCACGAGCGGAAGCCGGTCAGCACGTGGTGCGGCACGACGCGGTCGAAGCTGACATCGAGCAGCGGGCCGCCGGGCAGGCCGGCAAAGGCGCCGGAGCGCTTGACCCAACTGAAGTTGGCGATCCAGTCGCCGCGCCACAGCGTGCCGTCACGCAGCACCAGGTTGATGTTGGGCAGCTGCGTTTCGGAACCGAGGTGACGCGCCCGTTCCTTGCTCTGCGGCATGGTCGGCGGCTCGGCCCGCGGCGGCTCGATGCGGAGATTGCGGTTGGTGCGATGGGTTTCAGCCGAACCGTCGGCGAGGACGAGGTAGCGCGCGCCGTTCCGCATCGCTTCGATGTCGGCCTCGCTGAGGGCGTGGACGAGGTTGATGTCGGCGGAGGCGGCTTCGGTGACGGTGTAGCCGAGGCCCTTGGCGTAGGCCGCGAGGTTGGCGTCGGCGGTGGCGATCTTCGCCGGACCGGCGCTGCGCTTGGCATAGACCGAGACTTCGATCTGGTTCTTCGACAGCAGCTTGCCGCCGGCCTCGAGCTTAAGCGCGATGGTGGTAACGCGGGTCGCGCCGTCGAGCTTGATCGCCGTGGTGCCGAGATCGGCGACCTCGAGGCCTGCCGTGGCCGGCACGTCGAGCTTGCCCGACTGGCCATCGACCGACCAGCTCAGCGTCGCACCTGATGGAACCGACTGGCCGCCGGTCGCGACCTTGAGCTTCAGTGCGACGCTGTCGCCCGACCACACGGCGTGGCGGTCGATCTGCGGCACGATGACGAGGTCGTTGTTGATCTCGGCGAAGCGATCGTGGAAGGCGCGCGGGTTGCGGTTGATGTCGAGCAGGCCGTTGGCTTCCCAGTGGACGTCGGTCATCTCGGTGATGACGTAGCCCTGGATCGGCGCGTGGGCGCGCATCGACTCGATCTCGTATTTGAGATTGGCGAACTGGTACCACTGCACCTGGTCGATAAAGGCGTCGAACGTGCCGAACACCTTGTCGAGGTGGTAGGTCTGGAAGCGGTTCTGGATGCCGTGCGGGTAGGCGGCGCCGTCGCCCCAGTTGCTGCCGGTCTCGGCCCACCAGGGCTCCTCGCCGGCGACGTTCTTGACCTGATCGGGGTGGGGCAGGCCCCAGACGCCGAATTCGGAAACGACCAGCGGCTCGTCGCCGCGCTTTTCGCCATCACCGTGGTGCGACCAGCTCCAGTCGGGGCGGGCGGCGAATTCCTCGGTCAGCTTTTCCCACTCGGCGCGGCGTTCCGGCACAGAGCGGTAGTAGTGGTAGTCGTCGATGTCGGTCTTGACGTGGAAGTTCGGGATACAGGCCGAGTTGTCGACGACGAGGCGGCGCGGATCCTTGGCTTTCAGCCAGTCATAGGTGTCCTTGAGCCACTGGCGGTGGTCAGCGTTCTCGACGAGGCGGGTGCCCCAGTCCTCGTTGATGATGGTCCAGGTGACGATCGAGGGGTGGTTGCCGTCGCGGGCGAGGATGCCCTCCATCGTGTCGCGCATGCGCTGGGCCGCTGCGGCGGTGAAGTACTGGACGTTGGGGATTTCGGTCCAGACGAGCAGGCCGAGGCGGTCGGCGACTTCGTAGTAGCGCGGGTCGGCCACCTTGATGTGGCAGCGCAGCATGTTGAGCCCGAGGTGCTTGGCCTTTTTCGCCTGGTCCTCGAGGAACTCGACGGACGGCGGGGTGCAGATGCCTTCGGGGTAGTAGTCCTGGTCGAGGGCGCCGCGGAGGTAGAGCGGTTCGCCGTTGAGATAGAACTTGCCGCCCCTGGTCTCGATCTTCCGGAAGCCGAAGGTGTGGCTGGTGGTGTCGACCACCTCGCCGCCCACGACCAGTTCGACCTTGGCGGTGTAGAGGTTCGGGTACTCGGGCGACCAGAGTCTTGGCGAGTTCAGCTTGAGTTTCAGGCTGTTGCCGGTGGTCTCGGCGGTGACGCCGTCGACCGTGGCGCGGATGGTTGCGCCGGAGGCGGCGGCCGAGAGCTGGAAGGCGAAGCCGACTTCACCGCCGATATCGGCGTCGATGGCGACGTGTGAAACGTGGCGCTTGTCGCGGGCGATCAGCGTGACCGACTGCCAGATACCACCGAGCGGGCCGTACCAGCTCTGCTTGCCGTGCGGCACTTCGCCGAAGGGGAAATCGGGGTATTCGGCTGCGTCGCCGCTCGGGAGCGTGACATGCACTTCGAGCGCGCTTTCGGCCGGGGTGCCTTCGGGAACGAGGAACTCGAACGGCAGGTAGCCGCCCTCGTGCGTGCCGAGCACGCGGCCGTTGAGGCGGACCTCGGCGAAGTAGTTCACGGCGCCGAAGCGGAGCGCGACCTCGCGGCCTTTCCAGTCGGTCGGGATCGACAGCTGGCGGGCATAGACGGCCTTGCCGGTCGAGTGGCGCAGGTCGGTGAACTCAGCCTGCCACGGGTTCGGGATCGTCGCGGTGCGCCAATCCCCGTGGCCTTCCAGCTTGAAGCGCCAGGCACCGTCCAGCGAGATTTCCCCGCGTGCGTTTGCGCTGGCCTTCGCGGCCGTAGTCTCACCGATCATGCAGTCCTCCCATAGGCGCTAATATTTATTAGCAGTTTGGCTATGGCTACCGGTTTTGCGCCTGCGAGGCAAGCCTTGTCGCTGCTAATGAGATTAGCAAGCCGGTTGCGCTGTGGACTTCGCGGGGATAGTGCTGGCAGCGAAGGGACTTGGAGGATTTGTTGGCAAAACGGCCGACCATGATAGATATCGGCGAGCGCGCCGGTGTCTCGCAGGCAACTGTGTCGCTGGTGCTGAACCGCGTCGCTAACGCGCGCGTGGCCGAGGCGACGCGGCAGCGCGTGCTCGAGGCGGCCGAGGCGCTGGGCTATCGCAAGGGGCCGCAGCACCATGTGCCCGCCAACAAGACCCGGGTCATCGGGCTCCTGATCGACGAAGTGACGACGACCCCGTTCGCGACGCCCTTCATCGAGGGGGCGCGCGAGGAGGCGGCGCTGCAGGACGTGGTGGTGGCGACATTCTCGACTCGGGGCGACCCCAAGCTCGAGGCACTGGCGCTCGACATGCTGCTGCAGAACCAGATCATCGGCGTACTCTATACGAGCCTCATCACCCGGCCGGCCGAGCCGCCCGAGCGGCTGCGCGACGTGCCGACGGTGATGGTCAACTGCTACGACCGGAAGCGCGCCCATCCGGCAGTGCTGCCATCCGACGTTGCGGGCGGCCATACGGCCACCGAGGCCTTGCTCAAGGCGGGGCACCGGCGCATCGCGCATCTCGCGGGCGAGAGCTGGATCGAGGCTTCGGAGAACCGCGAGAAGGGTTATCGGCAGGCACTGGCCTCGTGGGACGTGCCGGTGGACGAGAGCCTGATCATGCGCGGCGGCTGGACCATTCCCGGCGGGCGCGAGCTGACGCACCAGCTGCTCGACCTGCCCAACCCGCCGACCGCGATCTTCGCCTTCAACGACCGCATGGCCGTCGGCGCCTACGATGCGCTGCGCCAGCGCGGGCTGAGCGTACCGCACGACATGTCGATCGTCGGCTTCGACGACGAGGATACGAGCGCCTTCCTCGATCCGCCGCTGAGCACGATCGTGCTGCCACATGAGGAAATGGCGCGCTGGGCCGTGGGCGCGCTGCTCGACGAAACCTTGCCCGCGGCATCGCCGCGGCGGATCAAGATCGAGTGTCCGCTGATCGAGCGCGGCTCTATTGGGCCGGTGCCGGTGCGGGCCGCCGCCGAATAGCCGGCCGCAGACGCTCCCACGCGTACCAGCCCAGCGTCAGGACGACGAGGATGCCAATGGCGACGACGGCGTCCATCAGCGTGTTGCGCACGATCCTGCCCATGGCGAAGCGCGTCGCGAACAGTGCGACATTGCTGAGGACGAGGAAGCTGAGGACGTGCCGGCCGGGCGTCAGCAGGATGTCGGGGATACGGACGCGGGCGGCGACCCAGCGGCTCGCGGCGACATAGGCGAGAAGGATGGCGGCGGGGCCGACGATCCAGAGGATCGTGGGCGGGAAGCGCTGCGGGAAGCCGCCCGTCTGATAGGTGAACCAGAAGCAGTAGCCGGTGATGGCGAGGGCGGGCACGAAGTGCCACAGGCGCACCGGATGCGTGCCGTACCAGATGCCGAGCAGGAACCAGGGCAGGTAGGGCAGGAGCGGGAAGTTCGCCATGCCGGTGTGGCTTACAAGGGTCGGCAGCAGCGGGAAGATGGCGTCGGTGGTGTAGAAGGTCGTCAGCAGGCAGAGGACGCTGACCCCGACCAGCAGCCACGGGTTGCGACCGACGGCGAGCAGGGCAGGACGGGCGAAAAGCTGGAGCACTGCGAGGACGAAGAAGGTGGCGAGGAACTCGCTCCAGCCAAACAGCCGCCGCATGGTCACCACATCGATGGCGAGTTCGGGCGTCAGCGGCTTGCGATCGACCAGCAGGGCGAAGGCGAAGGACGAGACGTAGACCGCGAGCAGCAGCAGCGCGATCGGACGAAGCCGCTGCCACCAGGTCCGCACGCGACCCTCTGGCTTCGGCAGCCCGAGCCCGATGCCGAAGGCGAACATGAAGCCGGAGAAGCTCACGAGGTTGGCGTACTCGGCGAAGATCGCCGCGTCGGGCTTGGGCCGGAAGGTGATGAGCTGGATGACATGCGCCCCGATCATGCCGATGACCAGCACGGTCTTCAGCAGGTCGAGATCCTGGGCGCGATTGTTTGTGTGGTTCATATTTGGCCCGGCTCCTCACCGGTGTCATCCCAGCGAAAGCTGGGATCCAACTCTCGGCTGGCGCTGGCTGATGTTTGGGTCCCAGCTTTCGCTGGGATGACAGCCGGTGAATGGGGAACCAGAGAGGGCCTCAGTCCGATCAGAAGAGGCGCTCCCCTAGGGCAGCGGGTCGAGTTCGGGCCAGCCATCGTCGGTCCATCTGAGGGGCGAGAACTGGAGTTTCGACACGCCGAGGTCGTCGCCGTCGTAATAGTGGTAGGCGAGCATGTCGCCCTTCGAAGTGTGGATCGCTTCCTGCCCGCCGGGGCCGACGAAGCGGCCGGTCTTGCCGAGCAACAGCGTGCCGCCGCCCTCGAGCATCGGCTTGCCGTCCTTGTCGAGATAGGGGCCGGTCACTGCGTCGGCTCGCCCCACCCGCATGTTGTAGGTGCTGTCGAGCTGCTTGCAGCACTGGTCGAAGGAGGCGAACAGGTAGAACCTGCCGTCATGCTCGATGATCGAGATCGCCTCGATGCCAGCGCCCTGGCGCGAGGCGAGGTCGTAGGTCGGGGTGTCCGCGGCGAGCAGCTTGCCGCTCACCGGATCGAGTTCCCGCATCTTCAGACCGTCCCAGAACGAGCCGTAGGCGAGGAAGGCGCGGCCGTCGCCGAGATCGATCCGCCAGGGGTCGATGGCGTTCCAGTTGTCCTTGCCGTTCGACTTGAGGATCATGCCCTGATCCTCCCAGCCCTCGCCGGGCTTGTCGGGATCGAGCGCCGTGTTGGTCATCAGCCCGATGGCGCTGGTGTTGATGCCGAAGGAGGAGACCGAATAGTAAAGGTACCAGGTGTCGCCGTGCTTGCTGACCGTGGGCGCCCAGATGTTGAGCGACTGGTAGCCGAGTTCCTTGCGCTGCCATTTCGGCACGCCCTTGCCGATCGAGCCGGCGTCGGTCCAGGCGATGCCGTCGGGCGAGGTCTTGGCACGGATGGCGCCGCGATAGAGGCCGCCTTCCTGCCCGGTCTGGTAGGCGACGAAGCGGCCATC
The DNA here is from genome assembly GCA_023393475.1 of Pseudomonadota bacterium. Taxonomy (GTDB): domain Bacteria; phylum Pseudomonadota; class Alphaproteobacteria; order Rhizobiales; family Devosiaceae; genus Devosia_A. Next base: position 282,811 of record JAEWLC010000037.1, on the reverse strand, counting down.
GACCTCGATGATGCTCGGATCGTGGATGCGCACGTCGCCGGTGAGCACGGGCTGGGTTTCCTGCGCCAGGGCAGGCGAGGCAAGCAGGATCGAAGCGGCGAACGCGATGCGGGCCAGAACCATCGCTCTCCTCCAGCGCGATGAACGGGCCGGCAGGAGGTCAGGGTTTTGCGGGGGATGTCAACGGGTTTGCTAATTTTATTAGCAGGTGGAGGCTTCCGGTGACGACTGACAGATTGGTGGAGGGGAGGAGGGCATAGAGCAGAGGGTAGGTGGTATGGGGCAGCGAGGACGGGAGTGGTGTTCGCCCGCCGATCACGCGAATGAGATGTTAGGCTTTACGCGATCTTAATTTCGATCCGGAGAATGGACGTATCCGCAGGGTCGTCTCGTGCCTAGTGCGGATGGTCCTGCGTGTTGTTTCGGATCAGATGTTTGAGTCGAGGGCTTCATGTACCGCGTTAACAAGCCACTGCCACCCGTTTCCCGCCGTTCGGTGTTGCTGGGCGCTTCGGCGCTCGCCGCGTCGGCAATCATCAGCCCCGCCTATGCCAGCGTCGGCAGCTTCGTCGATGGCGTGTGGAAGCGCGCCAAGGCGAAGGGCGTGTCGAAGCGCGTGTTCGACATCGCCATGGATGGCTTCACCCCGCTGAAGGATGTGCTCGAGCTCAGCAAGAAGCAGCCCGAGTTCGTGACGACGGCGGCCGACTACGTGACCAAGCGCGTCTCGGATGCCCGCATGAGCAAGGGCGTGGAGATGCGCGGGGAGTGGAAGCAGACCCTCGCCGCGGTCAGCACCCGCTATGGCGTGCAGCCGGAGGTGATGCTGGCGATCTGGGGCATCGAGACCAATTTCGGCGGGTTCATGGGCGGCAACAACACCGTCCATGCCCTCGCGACGCTCACCTATGGCGGCTACCGCGCCGACTATTTCGGCAGCGAGCTGATCACGGCGCTCCAGATTCTCGAGGGCGGGCACGTGAAGCCCAAGAGCATGGTCGGCTCCTGGGCCGGCGCCATGGGGCATCCGCAGTTCATGCCCTCGAGCTTCATGCGCTATGCCGTGGACTTCAAGGGCGACGGCCACAAGGATATCTGGGGCTCTATCCCCGACGCACTGGCCTCGATCGGCAACTACCTCAACGGCTTCGGCTGGCGCCCCGGCGAAACATGGGGTTACGAGGTCAGGTTACCGCAGGACTTCAACTACCAGAACATCTGGACGGGCATCAACGCGACGCTGGGCGACTGGAACGGCGTGGGCGTGGTGCGGGCCAGCGGCAAGCCGTTCCCGCGTGCCAGCGACACCGCCAAGCTCTACATGCCGATGGGCGGCAACGGCCCGGTCTTCGCGGTCCTGCCGAACTTCGGCGTCATCAAGCGCTACAACAATTCCGACAGCTACGCCCTGGCGGTCGGCCATCTCGCCGACCGGATCGCGGGCGGCAAGGGCTTCCTCTCGGCATGGCCGAGCGACACGGCGCTCACCAAGTCGGACCGCGAGCAGGTGCAGGCACTGCTGAGCCGCAAGGGCTACGATGTCGGCACGCCGGACGGCGTGATCGGGCCGAAGACGCGCGCCGCCGTGATCGACTGGCAGGCCCGTTCGGGGCTGCTCGCCGACGGGCACGTGTCGGGCAACCTGCTGCGTCACCTGAGCTGAGGGTGGGCCGAAGGCGCGGGCGCCTTCGGCAGCCAACAAGACGTTAGCGCGGGGTCGGCGCTTCCGCGTCGATCAGGCCTTCGCTGCGCAGGTCGCTCCAGAACGCGGCGGGAATGGCTTCCTCGAGATAGCCGATATTCGAGGTGACTTCCTCGGGGCGGGCGCCGCCGGGGATGACCGAGACCACTGCCGGGTGGGCGAGCGGGAACTGCAGCGCCGCGGCCTGCAGCGAGACGCCGTGCTTCGTGCACAATGCCTGGATGCGGCGGGTCTTTTCCTGGATCTCGTCGGAGGCGATGCCATAGGCATAGCGCGCATTGGGTCCGGGGCCGGTGGCGAGGATGCCCGAGGCATAGGGCGCGCCGATGATCACCGAGATGTTCTGGTCGATGCAGCGCTTGAGGCCGGTCTTCAGCGCCGACTGGTCGAGCAGGGTGTAGGGCATGGCGACGATGCAGAAATCGAGCGGCACCAGCGGGGCGATGGTGTCGAGCGAGGCAGCGGCGTTGAGGCCCATGCCGATGGCCTTGATCTGGCCGGAGCGCTTCAGCTCCTCGAGCGCGCGGTAGCCGCCCTTTTCGGTGAGGTCGCTGAGCACCGGGCCACACTGCGGCGAGCCCGCGGCTTCGGGATCGTGGATCAGGAGCGCATCGACCGTGTCGAGGCCTAGGCGCAGCAGGCTCTGCTCGTAGGCGCGCAGGATCCCGTCATAGCCGTAGTCCCAGACGATCTCCATGTTGAGCCCGCCGCCCCAGGGGGCGCGGTCGAAAGTCCGTGGGTCGGCGGGGCGCCGGAAGTAGCGGCCGACCTTGGTGGTGACGATGAACTCGTCGCGCGGGCAATCGATCAGGAAATCTCCGATGCGGTGCTCGCTGAGACCGCGGCCGTAGTAGGGCGCAGTGTCGAAGTGGCGGATGCCGCCATCCCAGGCCGCCTTCATCGTGGCGTGCGCGACCTCGCCGGAGACGCGGTGATACATGCCGCCGAGGTGCGCAGCGCCGAAACCCATCGGCGGCAGCTGGAGGGCGGTGGAACCGGCTTGCTTGCGGTCGGTAAGCTTGATGGTCATGGACTTCACGTAGGGCTGGTGCTGGTGGCGGTGGAGACGCCGGGGCTTGGCGGGCGGAACACGCTGGCGATGTCGGCGCTGCCGACGACCGGTGCGTCGCGGTAGAGGAAGCAGGTCGCGAGCCGGGTACTGTCGGGCTCGTATTTGGGCGGCTGGTTGTCCCAGCACATCTCCATCACATGCGGGCAGCGGGCGGCGAACTTGCAGCCGGCATTGGGCCTGCTGGCGGAGGCTTCGGAGACCGGGATCTCGTCGTTGCCCCAGGCCTTGTCGAGGTCGGGCAGGGGGATCGAGGAGACGAGCAACTGCGAGTACGGGTGCTTGGGCGCGCCGATCACCCGCTCGACCGATCCGGCTTCCGCAACGTTGCCGCGGTAGAGGATCATGATGTTGTCGCAGATCTGGAACGCCGTCGTCAGGTCGTGGGTGATGTAGACGATCGAGATGCCGAGCTCGCGGTTGAGCGTCTTCAGCTCGTCGAGGATGGTGGCGCGGAGCGAGGCGTCGACCATCGAGACGGGCTCGTCGGCGACGATCATGCGCGGACGGAGCAGCACGGCACGCGCCACCATAATGCGCTGGCGCTGGCCGCCCGACAGTTCGTGCGGGAAGCGGCCGAGCGTATCCTGCGGACGGAGGCCGACGCGCTTCAGGGCGTCCTCGATCAGGGCGCGGCGCTTGGCGTCGGTGTCGGCCAGCTTGTAGCGCTTGGCCGGCGTCTCCAGCACGTGGTCGATGCGGTAGAACGGGTTGAACACCTCGAACGGGTCCTGGAAGACCGGCTGGACCTCGCGGCGGAACTGGCTCAGTTCGGCTCGGCTCATCTGGGCCACGTCCTTGCCGCGGTAGAACACCTCCCCCTTGGTCGGGGAGATGAAGCCGAGCAGGATGCGGGCCAGGGTGGTCTTGCCGCTGCCGCTCTCCCCCGCGATAGCGGTCATGGACGGGTTGGTGTCGGAGAGGGACAGGGTGACGTCGTTGAGGGCGGTGAAGGAGCCGTAGGTCTTGGTGACGCCCCTGAGTTCGATCAGGCTCATGGACGGGCCTCATGTTGTCTGGCCCGAGCCGAGGGAAGTGGCGGCAGGCTCTGGTGTTCGGGATAGAGGTGGCACGATGCCTTCTGGCCGGGCGCGACATCCTGCAGGTGCGGGGTCTCGCTGCGGCAGCGATCGAAGGCGAAGGGGCAACGCGGATTGAAGCTGCAGCCTTCGGGCAGGTCGACCAGCGGCGGGGGCAGGCCGGGAATGCCGGTCAGCGCCTGCTTGACCTCGATGCCGGGCAGGCTTTCGACAAGCAGCTTGGTGTAGGGGTGCTTGGGGTTCTCGATCATCTGCCGGACGGGACCGATTTCGACGAGCTTGCCCGCGTACATGACGCCGACGGTGTCGGCGAACTGGGCGATGAGGCCCATGTCATGGCCGATCAGCACGACTGCGGCGCCGAGGCCATCCTGCAGGCGCCCGAGCGTCTGCATGACCTGGCGCTGGACCACCACGTCGAGCGCGCTGGTCGGCTCGTCGGCGACGATGACCTTGGGCGAGAGCGAGGTGGCAATGGCCATCGTGGCGCGCTGCTTCATGCCGCCGGACAGCTCGTGCGGATAGCGCTTCCCGACCTCGGGGGTGAGGCCGACACTGACCAGCAGTTCGGCGACGCGGGCGTCGAGTTCGGCACGCTTCATCTTCGGCTTGTGGGCGAGGATCGCGTCGATCATCTGCTCTTCGAGCTTCATGACCGGGTTGAGCGAACTCATGGCGCCCTGCGGGATCAGGGCGATGTCGCGCAGGCGCGTCTCGCGCAGTTCCCTTGTACTCATCGCCATGATGTCGCGTCCGTCGAGCAGCACCTTGCCGCCGGCGATGCGGCCGGGCGCACGGGTCAGGCGCATGAGCGCCGTCGCCATGGTGGTCTTGCCCGAGCCGGACTCGCCGATGAGGCCGAGGCGCTCACCGGGCCGGAGGGTGAAGGAGACGTCGTTCACCGCCTTGGCCGGGCCCTTGCCGGTGTCGTAGTGGACGTGGAGTCCCTCGACCACGAGGATTGGTTTGTCTTTGTCGGTCATCTGCGTGGTCTCAGCGTCGCGCCAGGCGGGGGTTGGCGAAGCGGTCGAATCCGACGGAAGTCAGGAACAGACCGATGAAGATCAGGGCGATCATCAGGATGGGCGGGCCCCACCACCACCAGTAACCACGCAGCACTGCCGAGGACTGCTGGGCCCAGTAGATGGTATTGCCGAGCGTCATCTCGTCGAGAGCGCCGAGGCCAAGTGCCTCGAGGCCGATGACGGCGAGGATCGCGCCCGACACGGTGCCAACGAAGCTGGCGACGATGTAGGGCATGATGTTGGGCATGACCTCGGTGAAGAGGATTTCCCACGGGCCCTCGCCATTGACGCGTGCCACTTCGATATAAGCCTTCTCGCGGATGGTCAGCACCTGCGCCCGCACGGTGCGGGCGGTGAACATCCAGCCGAGCGAAGCGACGACGAGCGCCATGACGAAGGTCGACATGCGATCGATGTTGCCGGCGATGATCACGAGGATCGCGATGGCCGGAACGGTCAGCAGGGCGTCGGAGACGACGCGGATGAGCGCGTCGATCCAGCCGCCGAACTGGCCGGCGATGAGACCGAGCACGGTGCCCGCGCCGACGCCGATGAAGCCGGCGATGAGGCCCATCTTCAACGTGTTCGGGGTGGCGTAGATCAGCAAGGTCCACATGTCGCGGCCCTGCGAGTCCGTCCCGAGGAAGTAGTCGTCCCCGGGCGGACGGCGCGGACGGACGGCGCCGACCTGGGCATTGCTGGGGTCCGCGAAGAACGGACCAATGAGCCCGAACAGCACGACGGCGAAAATGATGGCCAGGCCGAACAGCAGGATCGGGCTGATGCGGCCCTGCTGGAAGTTGCGCTGGACTGCGGTGAAGAACCGGGTCATCGGCGGATTCTCGGATCGAGTAGTGGATAGATGAGGTCGACGATGAACAGCAGCACCGCGAGGGTGAGGATCAGCATCAGCACCACGCCCTGGATGACGAAGTAATCCTGGCCGCGGATGGCGACGTAGAGCAGGTTGCCGAGCCCCGGGTAGTTGAAGATCACCTCGACCAGCACGGCGCCGGACACGACCGAGCCGAGCGACAGGGCGAGGGCGGTGATCTGGGCCAGAAGCGCATTGCGCATGCCGTACCAGAAGAAGATGCGGCGCGGGTGCAGGCCCTTGGCCTCGGCGAAGTTGATGTAGTCCTCGCCCAGGACGTTGACCATCTGGCTACGCATGCCGAGCGCCCAGAAGCCGATATTTCCCAGGATGATGGCCATGGCGGGCAGCACGGCGTGCCGTAACACGTCCTGCGTGGTCGCCCAGTCGAAGCGCATTATTCGGGTTGTCGGCACGCCACCGGCGGGTGGGAACCACTTCAGCACCACGGCGAAGAAGTAGATGAGGATGATGGCGAGCAGGTAGAAGGGGATCGATGTGAGGATCATCATCATCGGCACCAGCGTCTTGATGCCCCGACCCGCCCCGGGCCAGGCAAGACGTGCACCGAGCAGCGAGCCGGTGACGAACGCGATGAGCGTCGCCGTCGCCAGCAGGCCCACCGACCAGGGCAAGGCGTTGCCGATCATCGTCGAGACCTTCTCGGGGAAGTTCGCGAACGAGACGCCGAGATCGAACCGGAACAGGTCGCCCCAGTAGTTGATGTATTGCTCCCAGAGCGGTGCATCGAGGCCGTACTTGGCGCGATAGGCCGCGGACACGGCCTGGATGTCGATGCTCTGGTTGCCGCCGCCGGCCTGCAGGCGGGCGAGGGCGGTCTGAACCGGGTCACCCGGCAGGAGCCGGGGGATGATGAAGTTGATGCTCACCGCGACGAAAATGATCAGCAGGAACTGGCCGAACCGGGTGAGCAGGTAATGCTGAAGTTCCTTGCTCATCGGGCACCTCGGCGCGGCAGCGGGAGATCGTCAGACCTCAATGTCATCCCTGCGCAGGCGTGAGACGAAGTCTCGGCCCTCGCCAGATGAGAGATGGGTCCCTGCCTGCGCAGGGATGACATCGGTGGGTGTTGCACTCGTCTGTCTCTAGTTTGCTTGTCACTGGGTGGAGCAGGCAGGCGAACCTGCCTGCTCCGACGTTCGGGAGGAACGCTGGTTACTGCGCGCCGGTCGGCTGCAGGTTGTGGATCACCATGTTGAAGGCTTCCCACGGGGTGTAGGGGGCCACATAGGGATTCGCGGAGGTCGGCCAGCCGGTCCAGTAGGTGTTGTTGTTGGTCACCACGTGGAATTCCTCGAGCAGGTCGATCTGCGGCAGGTCGCGCAGGGCGATGTCGAGGGCCGCAACGGCGTCCTTCATGTACTGGGAGTCCGGATTGGTGTCGGCCGTAACCGCATCCATCCGGTCGATGATGGCGTCGAACTCCGGGTTCTCGTAGCGGCTGGCAGCCACTGCGTTCGGAATGTTGGTGCCGAGCGGACGCGAGAACTTGCTGTGGTAGTGCTGCAGGGTCTCGAGAGGCTCGCTCAGGCTGCCACAGTGCACGAAGACCATGGTGTCGAAGTTGCCCGACTGGATGTCCGGCAGCCAGGTGTCGTCAACCGGGGCCTGCACCGCATCGAAGCCGGCTTCCTTGAGTTGCTGGGTCAGCGGCGCGAGGATCGGCTGGATGAAGGCGGGGGTACGGACGTTCACCGTGAGCGGCTTGCCGTCCTTGGCCCATACGCCATTGGCGTCCTTGGCGTAGCCGCTCTTTGCCATGTACTCGTCCACCAGCTCCTGCGAGGGGTTGTGGAGGTTGTACTTGTCGAGCACGGCCTGCAGCGGGCTGCCGTCACCGAGCCAGGTACCGGCCATGTAGCCGGAGAAGGCGTAGGTCACGACCTTCTGCGAGCCTTCGTAGCCGATGTCGTTCAGCTCATCGCGGTCGATGGCGTGGTTGATGGCGTAACGCAGGTTCACGTCATTCCACGGCTCGCGCATCTGGTTGAAGACGAGCGAGTAGTCGCAACCATCCGGAGCACCCCAGTTCGGGCCTTCCGCGTTCCAGGACGACAGCTTGTCGTTCTGGGCACGGGCGGCTTCGAATGTACCGATCAGCAGCTGGCGGCCGCCATCGATCTGGTTGGCGATGTGGAGCTGGCCCATGGCGTCGTCGGACGACACTGGAACGAGCAGGATGCGCTTGGGAGCCGGGAGGTCCTGGAAGCCGGTCTTGGCGCCCCACCAGTCGTCGCGGCGATCGAAGATCTCCTGCTGGTTGGACGACAGAACGAGCTTGTATGCGCCGGTGCCCAGCGGCCAGCCCTTCTCGAGGTCGTAGTTGGTGAAGGCCACGATGTCCTGACCTTCCCAGACGTGCTTGGGCAGGGTCGGGTAGTGGTTCTCGTGACCGAGTGCGAGGTAGTCGCGGACGAAGCGCGGGGCTGCCTTGTTGAAGTTGATCGTGAGGTTCTGGGCGTCAGTGACGGTGACGTCCTTGATCCACTCGTTAAAGGCGGACGAAGCGCCGATTTCCGCCGGAGCGTCGCGCAGGGCTTCGAGCGTGAACTTCACGTCCTCGGCGGTGAACGGCTGGCCGTCGGACCACTCGACACCAGCGCGAAGCTTGATGGTCGCCGACATGAAGTCAGGGGCCAGTTCGTAGCTCTCGGCCTGCCACGGGATCAGCTCACCCGTGTTCAGGTTGGTGTAGAAGAGCATTTCGTTGACGGTGAACTGCATCGCGTCGCGCTGGTGCGTGATCGAGGTCAGGTAGGGATTCCAGTTTTCGGTGTTGGCGAACTGGGCCGGCTGGTCGCCCCACGGGGTCAGCACCAGCGTTTCGTTTCGCGGCATGTCGGCGACCTGCGCGAGCGCGGTGGTCCCCATCAGCAGCGCAAGCGCGCTGCCGAGCAGAAGTGCACGTTTCATTTCTTTCCTCCTCCTATGGTCGTTCGTTCGACCGATTTGCAAAACTAGAGAGCCATCTCTTCAATGGCCTTCTTCGACAGGCCGTGGCCGAAGCCGGGCTCGTCGCTGACGGTGACGTAGCCGTCCACGGGGACTGCCATGCCAGGGTAGTTGTTGGTTTCCTTGAGCGGCTGCCCGGGAGCACCGCCGACGAAGAACTCGCCCCACTTCGAGGCAGTGGATGCGATGGTGAAGTGCTGGCCGTACGGCGTGTTCATGCCGGCGTGGCAGAACACCTCGAGGCCGGCATATTCGGCGATGGCCGCGATCTTCTGGCAGGCGGTGAAGCCGCCGACCCAGTGGATGTCGGGCTGGAAGATGTCGGCGACGCGATCCTTGGCAGCCTCGAAGAAGGTGTAGGGCGTGTACCAGTGCTCGCCGGTGGCGATGGTCTGCCACGGCAGCCGGTCGCGCAGCGCCTTGTGCGAGGTGTGATCCTCGGGGATGAGGCAATCCTCCATCCACTTGAGGTTGAAGGGACGCAGCCGGTGCGCGAGGCGGACGGCGAACTCGACGTCGAAGGCCATCCAGCAATCGAGCATCAGCTCGACGTTGGGGCCGATCAGTTCGCGCCGGCTGCCGACGAACTCCTCGTTCTTGTCCAGCGCCTCGAGGCCATCGGCGGTGCCGTATGGGCAGGCGAGCTTGGTGGCCTTGAAGCCGAGCTCCATGTGCCAATCGGTATCGTTACCAGTGGCGTAGCAGAACTGCCGGTCGCGGGCCGCTCCGCCGGCCAGTTCGTAGACGGGGAGCTTGAGCAGCTTGCCCTTGAGGTCCCAGAGCGCGAGGTCGATGCCCGAGATGGCGTAGGACGCGAGGCCGGACGCGGAATAGGGCGACACTATGCGCATCATCATGTCGTAGAGCTTTTCGGTCGCAAGCGCGTTCTCGCCCTCGAGCAGCGGGCCGATATGGTCGTTGATCAGCGAGATGGTCGGCTGGCCGTAGCCGGTGGTGCCGAAACCCCAGGAGCCGTCGTCGGCGGTGACGATCACGCCGACGGCCGGGAACTTCGAATTCCAGCTGGCGCGCAGGGCCTTGTAGCGCGGGTAGCGCGACATGGGGTTGGCAACCTCGGCGTCCTTGGTCCATGGCGGACGGCGCGCGGTGCCCTTCTGCTTGGCCTCCTCGTATGTGCCACCCGCAATCGGGTTGGTGATGGCAAAGGCCTCAATGGATTTGATCTTCAACGAAACTACTCCTCGATACTTCGTTGCCGGCCTCGGCCGGCGGCGGCCGATCAGGCCGGGATGCGGTAGAATTTCCGCGCGTTGTCGCGGAAAAGGCCGTTGCGCTCGGCCTCGGTGAAATCGGCGGTGATGTCGCTGAAGGCGCGCCAGACGGTGCGGAAATCGCTGTAGAGCTTGTCGACCGGGAAGTTGGACGCGAACATCGCGCGGTCGGCGCCGAAGGCCTCGAGGCTTTCGAGGACGAGCGGGCGGATGCTGTCGGTGGTCCACTTGTTGTCGAGCATACCGAGCCCGGAAATCTTGGCGACGATATTGGGCTGGGCCGCCAGCGTGCGGAGGCCGGCCTTGTATTGCCTCCAGCCGGCAAGGTCGCGATCGGCCCACATGCCGGCATGGTTGAGGATGATGCGGGTATCCGGCGCCTGTGCCGCGAGCGCGGCGGCGATTTCCATCTGGTGCGGATAGAGCTGCAGGTCGAAGCTGAGGCCGCGGCGGCCGAGTTCGCGCAGGCCCTCGACGAAGGCGGGGTCCGACATCAGGTCGCGCACGCCATAGCTGCGCTCGGGCTTGTGATGCAGGTTCACCACCTGGCGGATGCCGCGGAAGATGCCGAACTGCTGGTGCCGGTCAAGCAGGGCGGGGAAATCGGGCGAGGTCAGGTCGCCATTGCCTACGATGACGAGCGGCAGCGGATTGGCGTCGGCCACCTTCTGCAGCGTCTCGGTTTCCCTGATCGGGTCGGTGGGGAACGCCTCGACATGCACCGCGCCCACGATCTCGAACTCGTCGCCACCCTCCTCGAGATACTCCTCGATCAGGTAGCTGCGGCAGATGGCGGCGTTGCCGCCGCCTTTGCCGGGCTTCTCGAAATGCGGGTAGATCCTCGTCCAGAGGTCCCACAGGTGGATGTGCGGATCGACGATCTGCTGGCGTGCCATAGGTATCAGTCCAGCCGGAACATTTCTTCGACGGGCCAGGCTTTTGGACGCGCATCCTCGTGCGTTTCCATATGCGGCTCCATCCACTTCCACCACTTGAGGACGACCAGATCGACGCCGTCGGTCTGGCTCGGGGCGTTGTCGGGCTTTTCGAGATAGGCGAAGAGCAGCAGGTCGTAGCGGTAGATGGTGTAGTTGGAGACGCCCTGGCTTTTCAGCAGGTCCACCATCTCGGGCCAGATCTCATCGTGCTTGCGCTTGTACTCGGCTTCCTGGCCGGGCTTGAGCTTCATTACCCATGCGGATCGCATCGTTCGTTTCCTCAGTGCATTGCGTGTAGTGCGGCCGCCCGCTGGCCCACGGGCTGCGGCGGCCAGGAACCGGTGTAGCCGAGCCGCTTGCTGACGCTGGCGGCGGCATCGTTGAGCAGGTCGACAAGCGGCTGGATCACCGGGCCGGGAGCCTTCGGCGTCTGGCCCGAGACGCTCATGGCGCCCACCGGACGGCCGGTGCGATCGACGATGGGGACGCCGACGCAGAAGATACCGAGCACGACTTCCTGGTTGTCGATCGAGTAGCCGCGCTGGCGGATGCGGCGGAGTTCGTCGCGGAGCTCGCGCGGGTCGGTGATGGTGTTGGCGGTATAGGTGGCGATCGGCTGGTCGATGATGCGCTGCTGGTCGGTCTCGCTCATGAAGGCGAGAATGGCCTTGGCGCTGCCGCCGCAATAAAGCGGCCCGCGCGAGCCGATGCGCCAATCGAGCTGCATGCTCTCGTTGCCGCGAACCTTGTCGATGCAGACGCAGCTGTCGCCGCTGAGGACGTTGACGTTGACGGTTTCATGCGTCTGCTCGGCGATGGCTTCGCAGAAGGGGCGGGCGAGACGGGGCAGCTTGACGCCGTCGAGCTGCAGGTCGGTGATTTCGAGCAGGCGGTAGGAAAGCTGCCAGGCGCCCTTGGCGTTGCGCTCGACGACGTTCTCGTCGGCAAGATCGACCAGCATGCGGTGGACCGAACCGACCGGCAGGGTCAGCTGCTGCGACACGCTGCGCGCGCTCAGGGCACCCTTGCGGGCGAGCAGATCGAGAACATGGATGGCGCGCCTGATACTCGACATGGCGGCTATACTGCCAGCCAATACAAATGGCGCAGTCGACCGCATCCGGGCAAAGTAATAGCGTTGGCGCTGCTGAGCATAAAGCTCCGCAAACGCCCGAAACGCGCGACATTCCGCACTTTCGGCCTCCCGTTAACTCCTCAGCCGCGGCCCGATTTGTTCCATCGGTGGAATGCGACGTTCCAATCTTGAGCGCATCGAAACGGAGGGTCAACCGGCGCGAAATACGACTTTAGGGCGGGTGTGCCATACCAGATGATGGAACGGCGGCTTCGACGCTCAGCGGTCGCCGAGCACCCGTCGCATCGCCGCGACGATCGCCGCGTCGGTCTGTCGGCGGGTCGCGTCGGCGAAGCCGAGGCGGATGGCGTCGGGGCCGGTGGTCGGGATGGAACTGGCGCAGGAGCTGTGCAATTCGTCCGCGGGAACGGCGTCGAGCAACTGGGCGAGGTTCCCCGGATTCATGCCGGAGCCGGCCATCAGCTTGATGCGGCCACGGGCGGTGGCGTGGATGGTGCGCAGGCCGGCGATGCCCTCGATGGCCGTGTGAGCGCCGCCCGAGCTGAGGATGCGCTCGAAGCCGAGGTCGATGGCGGTCTCGGTTGCGCGCGCGAAGTCGGGCACGAGGTCGATGGCGCGGTGGAGGGTCGAGCCCAGGCCGTTCGAGGCCTCGAGGAGGCGACGGAGCAGGGCAATATCGAGCGTGCCGTCGGTATTGCTGGCGCCGAGCACGACACCGGCAAGGCCGGCCACGCGAATCGCATCGATGTCGGCGAGGAGCGCATCGATGTCGGCGCCGGCATAGACGAAGTCGCCGGTGCGGGGGCGGACGAGGGCATAGACCGGGGTCGGGGCTTTTGCCGCCAGCGTCATCAGGCCGGGCAGGGGGGTTAGGCCGCCGAGTTCGAGGCTCGAGCAGAGTTCGATGCGCTGGGCGCCACCGGCGATGGCGGCTTCGAGGCTGCCGGCGTCGGCGACGCAGACTTCGAGCAGGGGCGTGGTCATGCGGCGAGCTCCGAGAAACCAAGGATGGCGGCGCCGACGAGGCCGGGCTCACCCGTCAGCTGGGCTGGAACGACCAGCGGGGTGGCAAGTCGGCGGAGGATGCGCTGGCGGACGGCGATGTCGAGCCGTTCGATGAAGCGCGGGACCTTGCCGAGCCCGCCGCCGACCGGGACGATGCCGGCGCCGACGACATTGACGACGAGGGCGAGCGGCCCGGCGAGGAGATCGACCTGCACGTCGATGGTGCGTGCCGCCTTGGCGTCGCCTGCCAGCCAGGCCTCGACGATGGCGGTGCTCGGCAGGTCAATTCCGTGCAGGTGCTTGTGCAGCCGCTCCATGCCGCGGGCGGCGCCTATTGTATCGACGCAGCCGACCTGGCCGCAGCCGCAGGGGATGCGGGGGATCTCGACCGGCGGCGTGCCGGCGGAGGTGGCCGCGACGGGGCCGTGACCCCACTCGCCGGCAAAGCCGCCGGCGCCGTTGAGGATGTGGCCATCGACGACGACGCCGCCGCCGACGCCGGTCCCGAGGATGGCACCGAAGACGACCCGATGGCCGCGTCCCGCGCCTTCCATCGCCTCGGCCAGCGCGAAGGCGTCAGCGTCGTTGGCGATCAGCACGCGGCGACCGAGCGCGGCTTCGAGGTCCGCCGCGAGGGTCCTGCCGTCGATGCAAGGAATATTGGCGCAGGTGATGATGCCGGTATCGGGATCGACGACGCCGGTAATCGAGATGGCGATAGGGGCCGAGGCATCGGCAGAATCCGCCACCGTCTTGATGGCGCCAGCGAAGGCGCCGAAGTCGTCGAGCGGTGTCTGTACGCGGCCGAGCGGGCGCAAATCAGAAGGGCTAGCTGCAAGAGCGGCCTTTATTCCGGAACCACCAATATCGAGGCAGATGATCATAGGCGTTGAATGCTTTCTAACCAGCAGGCAGTTACGGTCGGTGAGGTCCGGCGACTCGCCGGACGAGGATATGTGACGACAGATGGTTGACCAAAACCGGTCCGCACCGACGATCGACGATGTGGCGGCGCTTGCGGGCGTTTCGCGGGCGGTGGCGTCGCGCGCCCTGTCCTCGGAAAAGCGGCCGGTTTCGGCGGAGAAGCGTGAGCGCGTGCTGAAGGCGGCCGCGGAACTCGGTTACCGCGTCAACCTGCTGGCGCAGAGCCTCACCACCAAGACGGTCAACCTGATCGCGGTGGTGGTAAACCACATCCACGACCTCAGTGACCTCGACCTGTTCGACCTGCTGCTGGCGGAAGCGCAGGCGATCGGCAAGCAGGTGATCCTCATCCGCGTCGGCTCGGTCGACAAGGTCGAGGAGTTCCTGCGCCAGGGCGTCGCCTACCATGTCGACGCGGCGCTGGTGTTCTCCGATTTCGCCGATGCCGAGACGGTGCGGCGCATGTTCCGGTCCGACCAGGTGGTGATGCTGAACGGCCGGCACGACCGGCTGTCCCCGGCCATCATTCCCGACGAGGCGGCCGGGATCGAGCAGGCTATCGCGGACGCGGCGCGCAACGGGGTGAAGACCGCCGCGCTGGTGACCGGCCGCGCCTCCTCGCTGGTCGAGGAGGCTCGTATCGCCAGCTACGTCAGAAGCTTTGCCACGCATGGCATCGAACTCGTGCAGACGGTGCAGGGCGATTACTCCTACCAGAGCGGGCATACCGCCGCTCCCGCGGTGGTGGGTTTCGAGTGTCCGGATGCGGTGTTCTGCACCTCGGACGCGATGGCGATGGGCATTCTCGACGTCTGCCGCGAGGACTTTCCGAACAACCGGCCGACCCGCTTCCGCCTCTATGGCTTCGACAACCTGTCGCTGACAGATTTCGACGCCTATCCGATCTCGTCCATCGGCTACGACAAGGCCGCCTATGTGCGCGAGATGATCCGGGTCGTCGCCGACCCGGCGGCGTTCACGCCGGGCGATCCGCCGGTGGTGATCCCCACGCGCTTTGTGCCGCGCAAGACGAGCTGAGGCCGCGCAGGAAGAGGGTTGATCCATACTCGGTGTCATCCCTGCGAAGGCAGGGATCCATGTCGCCCCCGGCGCCAGCGGAGAGTTGGATCCCTGCCTTCGCAGGGATGACAGCCGGTGAGCAGGAGGCTTCCCGAACGCCCAAAGCGGATCCGGGCCGCCCTTGGGGGACGGCCCGGACAAATGCCGACGCAGCAGGGATGGGAGGGACAGCAGCGTCGGCGAAGCCTAGGCGGCGCTTACCACAGCGGGTTGAGCTGCGGCGGGTTGGCGGTCTCGCCCCACCACTTCTTGTAGTTGGCTTCGTAGGCGCCGGACTGGATGTAGTCCGACACGAACATGTCGAGCCAGCGCACGAATTCCGGATCGCCCTTGGCCACGGCAATGCCGATCGGGTCGTTCGAGAAGAGGCCCGGGATGGTCACGAGGTTCGGGTTCTTGGTGGCGAGGTAGTCGAGGAGCGAGGAGTCCTCGATGGCCGCGTCGACGCGCTTCTGCTGCAGCTGCAGCACGCCATCGGGCGCGAACTGGTCGACATAGACGAGCTCGGCGGTCGGGACGGCGGTCTTGAGGAACGTCTCGCCGGTGGTGCCGCGGCCGACGACGACCTTCTTGCCGGCAAGGGCTTCGAGCGAGTCGATGCCCGAGTCGGCCTGGACGATGACGCGGAGGCCAGCGCGGTTGTACGGGATGCTGAAGTTCACCGACTTGGCGCGCTCGAGGGTCGCCGAGGTGTTGGCGACGACGATGTCGAGCTGGCCGGAGACCAGCATCGAGACGCGGGCGTCGCCCGACACGTCGGTGAATTCGACCGGAACGCCGAGCTTGGCGGCGAGCATGGTGGCGACGTCGACGTCGTAGCCGACCGGGTTGTTCTGGTCGTCACGGAAGCCGATCGGCTCGCCGCCGAGCGACACGCCGATACGGACGACGTTGCGCTGGCGGATGTCGTCGATCATGCCGGCCATGGCCGGAACGGCCGTGCCGGCGACGAGCGCCAGGGCGGCGATGGCAGTCAGGATACGCTTCATGGTGAGGTCCTCTCCTTCACATCAGTAAGTCGTTGCATCCCGGAGCTCGGGCTCCGGCATGTCGGGGGTCCAGAGCCAGTAGCGGATGTCGCCCGGGCACCGGAAATTCGCGACCTGGTGGTTCCCCTTGGCATCGACGGCGTGGATCACCACCCCACCAAGGAACCCGTCGGACAGTTCTGCAAGCTCCTCGACGGCGAGCTTCACCGCGTCGCCGAGCGAGTAACCGAGCTTCATGGCAAGGACGACGGTGCGGCTGGTCGAGCAGCGCATGGTCATTTCGCCGGTATGGGTGCAGGCGGCGGCGCCGTAGCGGCTGTCGGCGTAGAAGCCGGCGCCGGGAATGGGACTGTCGCCGAGGCGGCCGGGATATTTCCAGGCCCAGCCGGAGGTGGAGGTTGCCGCATGGATGCCGCGCGCCGGATCGGCGCTGAGATAGACCGTCGTGTCGCGGACGCGCTCGGGATCGGTGATGGTCTTGAGCAGCGGGGCGAGGGGCGTGTTGGGGAAGGCCGCCTTCTGCTCGGGAGACATTTCCTTTTCCAGCCGCTCCCACCAGACGCGCTTTGAATCCTCGAGGAGGACGTCGTCGACGGAGAAACCGGTTTCAGTGGCAAAGCGGCGGGCGCCGGCGCCGGTCAGCATGACGTGCGGCAGCTTCTTCATCACCTCGTGGGCGAGGCGGGCAACCGGGATGGTGTTCGGCACGGCGCCGACGGTGCCGACTTCGCGCGTGGTGCCGTTCATCACGGCGGCGTCGCACTCCATCTCGCCCAGCATGTTGGGCCAGCCGCCGTGGCCGACAGAGCGCACCTTGGTCTCGGACTCGACGAGCGAGATGCCGGCCACCATGGCATCGAGGCTGTCGGCACCCTGGCGCAGCATCTCGACCGTGGTGGGTACGCCCGGCCAGCCCTCGGCATTGCACAGAAACAGCATGGACTAGTCTTTCCGCATCTTGGAGAGGAACTGGGCGACGCGCGGCTGGGCGAGCCCGCCAGTTTCGGCAAAGAATTCCTGTGTCGGCAGATCGACCAGCAGCTTGCCCTTCTCGAGGAACACGATGCGGTTGGAGATCTGCCGGGCAAACTCGATTTCGTGGGTGACGAAGACCATGGTGGTGCCGTCCTTCGCGAGCTTGGCGAGGATGTCGAGCACCTCGGCCGTCATCTCGGGATCGAGGGCACTGGTCACTTCGTCGAGCAGCAGGTAGCGCGGCTTCATCGCGAGGGCGCGGCAGATGCCGACGCGCTGGCGCTGGCCGCCCGAGAGCTGGCTCGGAAAGGCGTCGGCGCGGTCGCCGAGGCCGACCTGGGCGAGGAGCGCGCGGCCCTCGGCCTCAGCCTCGGCCTTCGGGCGCTTCAGCACTTCGATGGGCGCGAGCGTGATGTTCTGCAGCGCCGTCATGTGCGGGTAGAGGTTGAAGAGCTGGAACACGGTGCCCGAGCGCTTCCGCGCTTCGGCGAGTTCCTTCGGCTTCGACACATCGAAATCATCGACGGTGATGCGGCCGTCGTTGAGCTTTTCGAGGCCGTTGATGCAGCGGATTAGCGTCGACTTGCCCGAGCCGGAGGAGCCGAGGATTGAGACCACCTCGCCGGGGTTCACGGTGAGGTTCACGCCGTCGAGGACGGTAGTCGCACCGAAGGATTTCTTGACGTTTTCGACTTTGAGCATTTCAGAGGCCCCTGAAGGCGCTGTGGGCGCGCAGGCGCTTTTCGAGGCGCGCGCCGAGCGAGGCGACGAGCTTCGCCGCGAGGTAGTAGAGGATGCCGACGACGGTCCAGACGATGAAGGGCTGGAGCGTGCGCAGGTTCAGGTTGGCGCCGATCTTGGCGAGGTCCATCACGCCGATCACCGAGATCAGCGAGGTGACCTGCAGCTGGTTCACCAGCAGGGCGGTCAGCGGGCCGATGGAGAAGGCAAGGGCCTGCGGGGTGATGACGTGGCGCAGCACCTGCCAGCGGGAAAGGCCGAAGACGCGGGCGGCCTCGACCTGGTCGCGACCGATCGACTCGATGGACGAAACAGCGATCACGTAGACGAAGGCCGCGGTGTTCAGCGACAGCGTGATGACCGCGGCGTTCACCGGGGTCATGTTCAGCTTGAGGAGGGCCGGGAAGCCGAAGAAGACGAGGAAGAGCTGCACGAGCACCGGCGAGTTCTTCAGGATTTCGGCGACGAAGGTGATGAGTTGGGTCAGCACCGGCACGCGATAGAAGCGGACGACGCCCCAGAGCGCGCCGAGGAACAGGCCGATCAGCGAGGTGACGAGGAAGAGCCCGATGGTGACGCCGAGGCCCTGCGCCAGCAGCCAGATATCGAACGGGGTGAACTCGGAATAGCGCATCAGCTCACCTGCTCGACGAGGTCGCGGTTGAGGCGGCGGTGCAGGAGGCTGATGCCGATCGAGACGAGATAGGTCAGCGCGGCATAGACGACGAGCAGCACGACATAGACCTCGAACGGCCGGAAGGTGTCGGAGGCGACGATCTTGGCCTGGCCGGTCAGCTCATTGAGCGTGATGGTCGAAAGGATCGAGGAGGTGAGGATCATGTTGATCAGCACCGAGCCGAGCGGGCGGACCGAGGTGCGGAGCGCGATCGGCAGCACGATGCGGGTGAAGATGACGCGCTTCGACAACCCGCTGACTTCGGCCGCTTCGATGATGCCGTTGTCGATCGCAAGGATGCCGGCGCGGATGGCGTCCGAAGCATAAGCGCCGCCGGAGATGGAGAGCGCGACGACGCCGGTGGTGAAGGCGTCTATGTAGATGCCGATCTCGGGCAGGCCGTAATAGAAGAAGAACAGCTGGACGATGAACGGGATGTTCCGGAACAGGTCGACATAGGCGAAGGCCAGCCGGCTGATCCACTTGTTCGACGAGGTTCGCGCAATGGCGACCAGCATGCCGAGGATGACGCTGCCGATGAGGGCGAGGACGCAGACCTGCGCCGTCAGCAGGGCGCCTTCGGCGAGGAAGCCGAGATGCGGAATGAGTATGGTGAGGTCGAGCCGCACGCTTGATCCAGACAGTGAAACCGGTTTCAGCGTATCGCAGGGGGCGGGGGAGTCAAGGGGGAGGAAAGCGGGGGGAGGTCGATGTCCCCGCGACTCTTTGTGCCTGCGCCGCACGGGTCAGAGGCAAAGTTCATTAGACTCGCGAGGAACGGGCACTTAGGCTCGAAGTATAGGTGGAGGGATGCAAGATGGTGCGGAGTATTGTTGGCGCGATCAGTGTCGCGCTACTGACTGGCATGCTGTCATTCGGTGCGGCGGCGCAGGAAGCGACGCCTGCGCCAGCGGAGGGCGCGACTCCGCCGCCGGCACCGGCACCGTGGGCGGCCCGCTGCCTGAGCGAGGGCAGGGGCAGCGCGCTCGATTGCGTCATGGAGCAGCGTGTGGTGATGAGCAATACCGGGCAGCTGCTGACGGCGGTCACCATCCGGATGCCCGCGGGCAGCGCCTCACCGGTGATGATGATCCAGACGCCGTACGGGCTCTACCTGCCGGCCGGGCTGAAGCTCGCCGTGGGCGAGCAGAGTTTCGATCCGCTGCCGCTCCAGACCTGCGACAACCAGGGGTGCTATGCGGGCGAGCAGGTGAGCGAGGCCATGCTGGCGGCGATGAAGGGCGGCGAGTCGCTGCAGATCACCTTCCAGGACCAGGGGCGCCGGGACATCAACGTGCCGGTGTCGCTCCTTGGGTTCACCGCGGCCTTCGAGAAGATCCAGTAGCCGGAAATGAACCGGGGCCCCGAGGGCCCCGGATTGTCTCGTCAGTAGTCGAACTGCTTGGAGAGGGTCAGCTTGAAGGTGCGGCCCTTCGAGCGGTCGTATTCCAGGTTCTCGCGATAGTCGGCGTTGAACAGGTTGTCGACCGAGGCGAGGATCTCGGTACCTTCCAGCGGTCCCTGCTCGGGCTTCCAGTTGGCGAAGAGGTCGACCGTATGCCAGGGCTCAGCCGTGCCGTCGGCGCCGAAGCCCATGCCGTTGGTCGGCAGGATGTAGTCGCCCTCGGCAGCGATGGTCAGGCGTGCGCCGTATTCGAGGTTCCACTCGGTGTTGCGCAGGCCGCCCGAGAGGACGAACTTGTCCTGCGGCACGGTGGTCAGCGGCATGCCGGTCAAGAGGTTGGTGCCGACCGTGTGGGTGTAGGCGAGATTGGCGAAGAACGCCTCGGAGTTGTAGGCCGCCTCGATCTCGAAGCCCGAGATCTCTGCCTCGTCGATGTTGCCGTAGTAGGTCGGAGCCGTCTGCCCGTAGGCGGGAGCGGTGTTCGACGCGATCATGTCCCGGATCTTGCTGTGGAAGGCCGTGAACTTGAGGCTCGAGTTGTCGCCCGAGAGCACCATGTCGTCGGCGGTGAGCGAGAAGCCGGCCTCGAAGGAGAGGGCCGCCTCTTTCCTCAAGTCGAGGCTGGCGGTCTTGCCCGAGCTGCCCAGCGGGCTGCGCGGCGGGTTCGGTAGGGTCGGCGCCGCCACCGAGTAGAGCTCGTCGATGGTCGGCAGGCGCTCGGTATGAGCGACCGATCCGAAGATGTTGATGTTGTCGCTGAGCGCATAGATCGCCGCGAGCTTGGGCGAGAAGGCAGAGCCGTCGAGGGTGGGGAAGCTGTCGTTGAACGGGGTTACCGTGTGCCAGTCGCCACGGATACCGGCGGTCACGGTCAGGTTGTCCCAGGTCAGCTCATCCTGCACGAACAGGCCGAGCTTGTCCTCGGTGCCCTGCGGATGGGTCGGCGGCTCGAAATCGTAGCCGGGGTACCGGACCAGCCGGTCCTGGGTGCTCGCCTGCAGGCCGACGGTGAAGTAGTTCTCGAAATCGTCGGTGATCCACTCGACGGTGTTGTCGGCCTTCAGCTGCAGGGTGGAGTACTGGTAGTCCGAGTCCGCGAAGGTGATGCCGTTCGGATCGGTGGGCGCCAGGTTGGACAGCGGGCCGTCACGCTCGGCGCGGTGGTTGCGCTGCTGGTTCAGCGTATCGGAGTAGCTCAGCGATACGTTGGCATCGATCCACGGGTTGTCGCTGTCGGGGTTCTCCCAGGCGAGGACGAAGGTCTGGTCGACGACATCGAGATCGACGAAGCCGAACACGTCCGTGACGTACTTGCCGGTCTGCGCCAGCCGGGTCTGCTCGGCCGTGTTGTTCAGCCGCTGGTACGAAGCGGTGAGGCTCTGCTCGTTGTTGTCGCCGAACGAAGCCTTGGCTTTCACGAGGCCGGAGAGGCCGTCGAAGGCGCTGCCCTCGAGCGGGGTGCCGTCGGCCTTGAGGAAGTCATCGCTGGTGCGCCAGTTGCCGGCGGCGAGGACCTCGAAGGTCTCGTTGATCCGGTGCGCGAGCAGGGCCGAGGTCATCAGGCTGTCGCCGTTATCGGCGTAGGTGCCCTTCAGCTTGATCGCGCCGGTCTTGCCGTCCTTGATGAAATCGGAGGCGTCCTTGGTGGTGAAGTTGATGACGCCGCCGATGGCGCCGGCACCGTAGAGCGTGGACGACGCGGGGCCGCGCAGGACTTCGACCTGCTTGTAGAGCTCGGGATCGCCGAAGAACGAGCCCATGCGGTACTGCTCGAAGAATTTCGGCTGGCCGTCGACATTGACGATGATGCGGGCCGCTTCCGGCGAGCTCTCAGTCTTGCCGATGCCGCGGATGTTGAAGGCTTCGCCGAAGGCACGGTCGGAACCGATGACGGTGATGCCGGGAACGCCCTGGAACAGTTCACCTGTGGTGACCGCCTGCTGCACGTCGATGTCGCCCTGCGTCACGACGGTCACGGCCTGCGGCGTGTCGATCGCGATCTTTTCCTTGCCGGCGCCGACGACGATGCGTTCGAGCAGCGTCATGAACGACGTGTTGGCAGTCGTAGTCTCCTGCGCCTGCGCGACCTGAGCCGACGCAATCGCGGTCAGCGCCACCCCGGCGAGCAACGCACGTGCGTTCGCCCTGACCAGTCCCATTTGGAGTCTCCAATAATTCTTGAGGGTTCCGGCTGGCTCGCTTGACGCTGGCTGGCTGAGCAAACTTCAGTCACAAACATGACTCTAAAAGTCCACTATTGATCCGTCTACAAATCCTGATACGGATAGTCAAGTTAGATGCGTGGCCCGGACAAGGGGTTCGGTCGGCAGCGCATCATCTCGACCCGGCAGGAGACACGCAGACCATGACGACGCTTACACCCGAGGCCATCCGCGACCTTCGGAGTGCAAACTCGAAGATGCGGGAGCGCGATTTCGCCCGTATTCACAAGATCTCCGAGGCCGACCTCGTGGCGTCCTATGTCGGGCTGGGGAACACCCGACTCACGGTGGACCTGCCGCTGCTGCTCGAGGAAATGCCGTCCTGCGGCGAGGTCATGGCGCTGACCCGCAACGAATCCGTCGTGCATGAAAAGATCGGCCCGTTCGTGAAGGGCATCAGCGGCCATGCCGGCATCGTGCTCGGCGAGCAGATCGACCTGCGCATTTTCCCCAGCCGCTGGAAGTACGGCTTCGCTGTGGAAAAGCAGGGCGAGGATGGCGAGATCCGCCGCTCGCTGCAGTTCTTCGACGGCGCCGGCGAGGCGGTGTTCAAGATTCACTCGCGCCCGGACACCAACCTCGAGGCGTGGCAGGCGATCGTCACCAAGCTGACGGCTCCGGAACAGCCGCAGACCGTGGCCACGGTGCCTTATCCGCAGAACAACGAGGCCGCCGGCGCGCCAGCGAGTGTCGCCGAGCTGCGCGATTCCTGGGACAAGCTCACCGACACACACCAGTTCTTCGGTATGCTCAAGCGCCTCAACCTGACGCGCGTGCAGGCGCTCGAGATGATCGGCGAATCCTATGCCTGGCCGGTTCCGCCGGAGGCGACCGCCGAGCTCATGCACGGCGCCGCAGCGCAGCCGGACCTGCCGATCATGATCTTTGCCGGCAATGCGGGGTGCATCCAGATCCACTCCGGTCCGATCCACAACATCTCGCCGATGGGCCCGTGGCTGAACGTGCTCGACGAGACCTTCCACATGCACCTCAGGCTCGACCACATCACGCAGGCCTGGGTGGTTCGCAAGCCGACCGACAAGGGGCACGTCACCTCGCTCGAGTGCTACGACGCCAGCAATGAGCTGATCGTCCAGTTCTTCGGCAAGCGTATCGAGGGGCAGGACGAGCGGCCCGCCTGGCGGGCGCTGGCCGAGGGCCTGCCGCGTCTCGATCAGTCC
Organism: Pseudomonadota bacterium; assembly: GCA_023393475.1. Lineage (GTDB taxonomy): Bacteria > Pseudomonadota > Alphaproteobacteria > Rhizobiales > Devosiaceae > Devosia_A. The sequence goes on along the minus strand of JAEWLC010000037.1, from coordinate 259,664 downwards.
AACGCCGCCTGAGTGTGACGATGATGAACACCCTGTTCCGCAAGCCGCTGATCGTTGCCGCACTGCTCGGCGCCGCGCTGACCACCGCGTCGGCCGGCGAGGTCAAGCCGTTCAGCGATCCCTCGCGGCTGGTTTCGATCGGTGGCTCGCTCACCGAGATCATCTATGCGCTCGGGGCCGAGGGCACGCTGGTGGCGCGCGACCAGACCGCGACCTATCCGGAAGCGGCGGCCAAGCTGCCCGACATCGGCTATGCGCGCCAGCTGGCGGCGGAGGGCGTGCTGTCGGTCAACCCGACCGCGATCCTGATGCTCGAAGGCAGCGGTCCGCAGGAGACGATCGACGTGCTCAACAAGAGCTCGATCGAGATCGTCACCGTGCCCGAGAGCTTTTCGCACGACGGCATCCTCGAGAAGGTGCGCGTGGTCGGTGAGGCGCTCGGCATCGAGGACAAGGCCGCCGAACTGGCGGCCAGGCTCGACGGGGAACTGAAGGCGGCCGAAGCGATCACCAGCGGTGTCGCCGAAAAGAAGCGCGTGCTGTTCGTCCTCACCCTGCAGGACGGCAAGGTGATGGCTTCGGGCACCGGCACGGCAGCCGATGGGGTCATCGAGCTGGCCGGCGGCATCAACGCCGTCACCGAGTATCCGGGCTACAAGGCGCTGACCGACGAGGCGATCGTCACGGCACAGCCCGATGCCATCCTGATGATGATCCGCGATGGCCTCGAAGTGACCGACGAGGAGTTGCTGGCGCAGCCCGGCATCGCAATGACGCCGGCGGCGGCCAACAAGGCGGTCATCCGGCTGGATGGTTCCTACCTCCTCGGCTTCGGGCCGCGCACCGCATCGGCCGTGGCCGAAGTCGCGGCTGCCCTCTATGGCGCCGATCCGGCGGCCCAGTGATGGCTGATATCGCCATGCCGCTTTCCGCCATCGCGCAATCGCGCGGTGGCGATCGCCGTGCCCTCGGGCGCGTGACGCTGGTGGGGCTGGTGGTCCTGCTGGCCATCGCCGCATTGGTGAGCCTTGCGACCGGGGCATCGGGCGTCAGCGGGCTGTCGGTGATCGGCAACTGGCTCGGGCTCGTCGATGCCAACGATCCAGGTGTCGTGCGCGACAGGCTGATCATCTACGACATCCGGCTGCCGCGCATGGCGCTGGGCATGCTGGTGGGGGCAGGGCTGGCTGTATCAGGCGCTGTGATGCAGGGGCTGTTCCGCAACCCGCTCGCCGATCCGGGCCTCGTCGGCGTATCGGCCGGCGCGAGCCTCGGTGCCGTGGGCGTCATTGTCCTAGGCGGCAGCGTGCTGGCACCGATCACCGCGATGCTCGGCATCTTCGCGCTGCCGATCGCGGCATTCATCGGCGGGCTGCTGACGACGCTGGTGCTCTACAGCGTGGCGACCCGGCGCGGGCAGACCGCGGTGGCGACCATGCTGCTCGCCGGCATCGCGATCAGCGCCTTTGCCGGGGCGATCACGGGCGTGCTGATCTATCTCGCCAACGATACGCAGTTGCGCGACCTGACGTTCTGGAACCTCGGCTCGCTCGCCGGCGCCAACTGGAACAAGGTGCTGGCGGCTTCGCTGCCGATCGTCGGCGGCACGGCCGTGGCCCTGACGCTCTCGGGCGGGCTCAACGCCATCACGCTGGGCGAGGCGACGGCGCACCACCTGGGCATCCCGGTGCAGCGCCTCAAGGCAATGGCGATCGTCGCGGTGGCCGCGGCGGTGGGCGCGTCGGTGGCGGTCAGCGGCGGCATCGGCTTTGTCGGCATCGTGGTGCCGCATGTGCTGCGGCTCGTCATGGGACCGGACAACCGCTACCTGCTGCCGGGCTCGGCGCTGCTTGGCGCTGCTTTCCTCTTGGTCGCCGACGCCGTCAGCCGGGTGATCGTCGCGCCGGCCGAACTGCCGATCGGCATCGTGACGGCAGCGGTGGGCGGGCCGTTCTTCCTCTGGATCCTGCTGCGTCGCCGCGGCCAACTCTGGGACTAGCCCCGTGCTCAGCACTGCCATCGACAGCATCGGCATTGGCGGAAAGACGATCGTCCGCTCGGTCGAGTTCGACGCCATGCCGGGCGAAGTGACTGTCATCATCGGGCCGAACGGCTCGGGAAAATCGACGCTGCTCAAGGCATTGTCGGGGGAGCTGCCATTCGCCGGGACGGTGCGGATCAACGGGCGCGACAGCAGGGCGATGAAGCCGTGGGAAACGGCGAGCCAGCGCGCGGTACTGCCGCAGCACGCGACGCTGTCCTTTCCCTTCACCGTGCGCGAAGTGGTGGCCCTCGGCCTCAGCGGCGGGAGGTCGGGTGTCAGCATGGGGGCGCGCGAGACGCTGCCGGAGCGGGCGCTGGAGCGGGTGGATCTCGCCGGGTTCTCGGGGCGCTACTACGGCGATCTATCGGGCGGCGAGCAGCAGCGGGTGCAGCTGGCGCGCGTGCTCTGCCAGGTCTGGCAGCCGGTGCTCGACGGGTTGCCGCGCTACCTGCTGCTCGACGAACCGGTCTCGAGCCTCGATGTGAAGCACCAGATCCTGGTGATGAAGATCGCGCGCGAGTTCGCCGACGCGGGTGGCGGGGTCGTGGCGATCCTCCACGATCTCAACCTCGCGGCGCGGTTCGCCGACCGGATCCTTGCCATGCGCGGCGGCACGGCGGCCGGTTTCGGCGCGCCGGACGACGTGCTGACGGACGATCGGATGACAGACGTGTTCGACTGCCCGATCCGCTTTCACCGCGACGACGCCGGCCTGTTCGTCCGGCTGGGCTGAAACCCAGCCGGCGATCGGTGGGCGCCGCCTACTGCAGCTTGCTGAGGTCGCGCACGGCGCCCTTGGCGGCGCTGGTGGCGAACTGGGCGTAGACCTTGAGTGCGGTCGAGACGTTGCGCTTGCGCGGCGTGGCCGGCTTCCAGCCGAGCTGGTCCTGCTCGGCGCGGCGCTTGGCCAGCTCCGCATCGGAGATCTTGAGGTTGATGGTGCGGCCGGGGATGTCGATCTCGATGATGTCGCCTTCACGCACGAGGCCGATCGTGCCGCCTTCGGCAGCTTCGGGCGAGACGTGGCCGATGGAGAGGCCCGAGGTGCCGCCCGAGAAGCGGCCGTCGGTGAGGAGCGCGCAGGCTTTGCCGAGGCCCTTCGACTTGAGGTAGCTCGTCGGATAGAGCATTTCCTGCATGCCGGGGCCGCCGCGCGGGCCTTCGTAGCGGATGACCACCACGTCGCCGGCTTTGACCTCGTTCGAGAGGATCGCCTTGACGGTCGCGTCCTGGCTCTCGAACACGCGGGCCGGGCCGGTGAACTTCAGGATCGACTCGTCGACGCCGGCCGTCTTCACGATGCAGCCGTCGAGCGCGACATTGCCCTTCAGCACGGCGAGGCCGCCGTCCTTGGAGAAGGCGTATTCGGCGCTGCGGATGACGCCCTTGGCGCGGTCGAGATCGAGATCCTTCCAGCGGGCACTCTGGCTGAAGGCCTCGGTGGTGCGGACGCCGCCGGGCGCGGCCATGTAGAAGTTGCGCACGCCGTCCGAATTGGTGCGGGAGATATCCCAGCGGTCGAGGGCGTCGCCGAGCGTTGCAGCGTGGACGGTCGGCTCAGTACGGTTGATCAGCTCGGCGCGGTCGAGCTGGCCGAGGATCGACATGATGCCGCCGGCGCGGTGCACATCCTCCATGTGGACGTCGGCCTTTGCGGGCGCGACCTTGCACAGCACCGGCACCTTGCGGGAAAGCTCGTCGATGTCGTCCATGGTGAAATCGACTTCGGCTTCCTGCGCGGCGGCGAGGATATGCAGCACGGTGTTGGTCGAGCCGCCCATGGCGATGTCGAGGGCCATGGCGTTCTCGAAGGCGGCCTTGGTGGCGATCGAGCGCGGCAGGACCGAGGTGTCTTCCTGCTCGTAATGGCGGCGGGCGAGATCGACGATCAGGTGGCCGGCTTCCTGGAACAGGCGCTTGCGGTCGGAGTGGGTGGCGAGGGTCGAGCCGTTACCCGGCAGCGACAGGCCGAGCGCTTCGGTGAGGCAGTTCATCGAGTTGGCGGTGAACATGCCCGAGCACGAACCACAGGTGGGGCAGGCGGCTTCCTCGATGGCCTTGATGTCGCCGTCGGAGATCTTGTCGTCGGCGGCGGCGACCATTGCATCCACGAGGTCGAGTGCCTGCAGCTGGCCGGAAAGCACGACCTTGCCGGCTTCCATCGGACCGCCGGAGACGAAGATGACCGGAATGTTGATGCGGAGGGCCGCCATCAGCATGCCGGGCGTGATCTTGTCGCAGTTCGAGATGCAGACCATGGCGTCGGCGCAGTGCGCGTTGACCATGTACTCGACGCTGTCGGCGATCAGCTCGCGCGAGGGCAGCGAATAGAGCATGCCGTCATGGCCCATGGCGATGCCGTCATCGACCGCAATGGTGTTGAATTCCTTGGCGACGCCACCCGCCGCCTCGATCTCGCGCGCGACGAGCTGGCCGAGGTCCTTGAGGTGGACGTGGCCGGGGACGAACTGGGTGAAGGAGTTCACCACCGCAATGATCGGCTTGCCGAAATCGCCGTCCTTCATGCCGGTGGCGCGCCAGAGGCTGCGGGCGCCGGCCATGTTGCGGCCATGGGTAGTGGTGCGGGAACGATACTGGGGCATCTCGAGCATTCCGTCTGGTTTGGCCACTGCCATTCCACACCAGACCGGCGAGCACAAGCCGCGCGAAGGGCTAACCCGTTCGGTTTACTCGCAGAGCGCCTGCAGGGCTTCGATGTCGAGAATCTCGATCTCGCTGACCGAGGGAATGCAGATCGCGCCCTGGTCCTTCAGCACGCGCAGGGTACGCGACACGGTCTCGAAGGTGAGGCCGAGATAGTCGGCGATGTCGTAGCGCTGCATGGCGAGGTGGACGCGGGTTTCGGTGCCCTGGCGCTCGGCCAGATCGAGGATGAAGGCTGCCATGCGCTCGTTGGCATTGCGACGGCCGAGCAGCATCAGGTGGTGCTGGGTGCGGGCGAGGCTGCGGATGGCGAGGGCGAGCATGTGGGCCGTCGGCTGCTCGCCCGTGTTGGGGCGCAGCACGCGGATGCCGGCGCCATCGACGCTTTCGGCGTAGCAGGCATGCTCGGTGCCGGCCTCGAAGCCGAACACCGCGCCCGCCGTGTGGAAGGCGCAGACGAGGCGGCGGCCGTCGGCGGTCATCTGGCAGATGCGGACGGTGCCGAATTCGACGAAGTAGAGGGGGCCGGCCGCTTCGCCCTGGGCATAGATGGTGGCGTCCATCGGGTAGAACGTCACCGCGGCGGGCTGCATGGCACTCAGCAGGTCCGAAGCGCCGGCCTTGACCTCTTGGTTGGCCCGGAAGCTCGACTGGATGTGCATGATGGCTGCCCCTGTTTGCTGACAGGGGCCAAGCTAGACTTTCGGCAGGATTCCGAAATTCCGGTCGGAATCTGAGGGAAGTCCCTAAGGGATGTTACGGAGGCTAGACGGCGACCGAATGCCGGCCGACGCCGGAGCCCAGATAGGTGTCGAAGGCCGCCGCGACGGAGCGGACGAAAGGCCGGCCGGTATCGGTGATGGCAAACGTCTCGCCGTCGAAATCGACGATGCCATAGCGGTCGCCTTCGGCGGCGTAGGACATCTCGGCGAGAATGGCGGTTGCGGCACCGCCGAAGCGGCGGCGCAGCTCGTCGGTCGAGATGCGGAAGTCGCACATCAGCCGCTCGATGACCCAGCCGCGCATGCGGTCCTCGTCGGAGAAAGCGATGCCGCGCGCGATGGCGAGACCGTTCTCCTGGATGGCGCGGACGTACTCGCCGGTCGCGGTGACGTTCTGGACGTAGCCGTTGGGCAGGCTGCCGATCGAGGAGGCGCCGAAGCCGATCAGGGCGGGAGCGTCGTCGGTGGTGTAGCCCTGGAAACTGCGATGCAGCCGGCCGGCCGTGGCGGCGATGGCAAGCGGATCGGTGGGGCGGGCGAAGTGATCGATGCCGATGGCGACATAGCCGGCGGCCTCGATGCGCGCGGCGGCGGAGGCCGACTGGCGCAGGCGCTCGGTGGCATCGGGCAGGGTGGCTTCGTCGATGAGGCGCTGGTGCTTCTTCATCCACGGCACATGGGCGTAGCCGAAGAGCGCGAGGCGATCGGGCTGCATGGCGAGCGCCTGGTCGATGGTAGCTTCGACGCTGGCAACTGTCTGGTGCGGCAGGCCGTAGAGCACATCGAGATTGACCGAGTTGATGCCGCGCTGGCGCATGCCTTCGACCACGTCCCGGGTCTGCTCGAAGGTCTGGAAGCGGTTGATGGCCTGCTGCACGTCCGGATTGAAGTCCTGGACGCCGACGCTGATGCGGGTGACGCCAGCGGCCGCAAACGCATCGTAGCGCTCGTCGGTCATGTCGTTGGGGTCGATCTCGATGCTGAACTCGAAGTTCGGCGCGATGTTGTAGCGCCAGCGGACGCGGCCGATGAGCTCGAACAGGTCGCCGGGCCGCAGCATGGACGGCGAGCCGCCGCCGAGATGCAGCGCGGTCACGTGGCCGCGGCCGGCCAGCAGGTCGGCAACCTTGTCCATCTCTTTGTGCACCGACGGCAGGTAGGCGGCGATCGGGTCGTAGCGCAGCACCTGCTTGGTGTGGCAGCCGCAGAACCAGCACAGCCGGTCGCAGAAGGGGACGTGGACGTAGAGCGACAGATCGGTTTCGGCGGGCAGCTGGGCGAGCCAGCGCGCATACTCGCTGCTATCGACGCCGGTATGGAAGTGCGGCGCGGTGGGATAGCTGGTGTAGCGGGGGACGGGCTTGGTGTGTTGCGCGAGCAGCGTTTCGGACATCGGGTACCTCTCGATGCCAAACTCGCTGAATCGGGATCGCCCTTCCTTGATCCCGATCAAACAGGCGATCAGTCGCCGAGGTCTTCCTCGAAGATGCGCTGGCTGGCCCCTTCGAGATCCTCGTACTGGCCCGACCGGAGGGCCCAGAGGAAGGCGGCAAGCGCCCCGAGGCCGAGGAGGACCGCCAGCGGAATGAGGAGGGCGAGGCCGGTCATGCGGGCTTCTCCTCGAGCATGACCGCGGCCGGACGCGCGGCACGGGGCTTGGGATCGAGCCTCAGCCGCAGGCCGTTGGCGACGACGATCACCGACGACGACGACATGGCGACTGCGGCGACGAGCGGGGTCACGAAGCCGCAGATGGCGAGCGGGACGGCGATGGCGTTGTAGCCGATGGCGAGGACGAGGTTCTGGTTCACCAGCCGGGCAGCGCGGCGGGCCGTGTCGATGACATAGGCGACGGCGCCGAGATCATCGGGGGCATAGACGAAGTCGGCGGCGCTGCGGCCGATGTCGGCGGCGGTCGTCGGGGCCATCGAGACATAGGCGGCGCGCAGCGCCGGGGCGTCGTTGATGCCGTCGCCGACCATCATGGTGCGGCCATCCGAGACGGCACCGAGCTTTTCCTCGGGCTTGAGGCCGCCACTGGCCGAGGCGATGCCGACGGCGCTGGCAATGGCGTTGACCGGGCCCTGCTGGTCTCCCGAGATCAGGCGCGAAGCAAGACCCATGCGCGAGAGCTCGGCGATGGCTGCCTTTGCCGTGGGGCGGGCGGTGTCGTTGAAGCGGTACCAGGCCCGGGCCACGCCATCGGCGGTGAGCCAGACTTCGGTGAGGCTCGCGGCCGGGTCGTCGGGCAGGCCGCACCAGACACGGCTGCCGAGACGCCACGCGACCCCATCGGCGATGCCCTCGACGCCCTGGCCAGGGACCTCGCGGAGGGTGCCGGTAAACGTCATGGGCCGGCCGAGATGCTCGGCGAGCGCCCGCGACAGCGGGTGGTTGCTGGCGCCGGCGAGGGCGGCGGCCATGGTTTCGTCTTCAGCGGTGCCAGGATGTCCGCCGACCACCTGTGGGCGCCCGACGGTGAGCGTGCCCGTCTTGTCGAAGGCGACCGACTGGACTTCCGCGGCGCGCTCGAGGGCGGCCCCGTCCTTCATCAGGATGCCGCGGCCGAACAGCTTGCCGGCAGCGACCACATGGACGATCGGCACGGCAAGGGCGAGGGCGCAGGGGCAGGTGATGATCAGGACCGCGACGGCGTTGAGCAGGGCCGCGTGCCAGTCGCCGCTGAGGAGGCCCCAGCCGAGGAAGGTCGAGATGGCGATGGTGTGGACGATGGGCGCGTAGACCGAGGCGGCCGCGTCGGCGATGCGGCGCGGACGGGTACGGGCATTCTCCGCGGCATCCATCATCGCGGCCATGCGGGCGAGGAAGGAGTCGGTCGAGGGGCGGAGGGCGCGCAGCGATACGGGGCCACCGAGATTGGCGGCACCGGCGACGACTTCGGCATCGACGGCGATGGGCTGTGCTGCCGTCTCGCCGGTGATGATCGAATAGTCGAAGCTGGCGTCCTCGGTGAGAACGGTCGAATCCACCGGCACGCGCTCGCCGGCGCGGAGTTCGAGCACCATGCCCGGAGCGATCTCGTCGAGGCGCAGGTATTCGCGGCGGCCATCGTCGTGGATGCGGGTGGCGCCGCGCGGTTGCAGGCGGGCGAGGTTGGTGATGGCGCTGCGGGCCCGCTCGCGCATCAGGTGATCGAGCGTGCGGCCGATGAGGAGGAAGAAGAGCAGCGTCGCCGAAGCGTCGAAATAGGCGTGGGGGCCCGAGGTGATGGTCTCGAACAGGCTGAGAGCGGTGGCGAGGATGACGCCGATCGAGATCGGCACATCCATGTTGGTCTTGCCGACGCGCAGGGCACGCCAGGCCGAGCGGAAGAAGATGCGTCCGGCATAGACCACAGCCGGGATGGCGATGATGGCAGAGATCCAGTGGAACAGGTCGCGCGTCGCCTCATTGGCGCCCGACCAGACCGAGACCGAGAACAGCATGATGTTGCCGGCAGCGAAGCCAGCGACGCCGAGGGCGCGGACCAGTTCCTTGAGCACCGGGTCGCCGCCGGTCTCCTGCGCCGGGTCGAGCACGTAATTGTGGTAGCCGCTGCGGCGGATGGCCGGCGACAGTTCCGACGGATCGCCCATCGAGGGATCGAAGGCGACGCGGACGCGGCGGGCCGTGAGATTGACCCGCGCGGCGGAGACCTGGGGCAGGGCCTTGAGCGAGGTTTCGATCGAGCGGATGCAGGCGGCGCAATGGGCATCGGGAACGGCGAATTCGAGCTGGCGGCGACCGTCCCCAAGCGGACGGCTCAGGGCCATCAGGGCGGCGTCGTCGGACTCGATGGCAGAGGGATCGTTGGTGACGGCGAATTCGCCCGGCACGCAGCAGGTCATGGGGTCGCCTCGATGCGGAAGCGTTCGTGGATCTCGAAGGGGCCGAGCGCGGTCTCGGGGACGCTGACGATGGCCTCCCAGACGCCGGGGCCGAGGACGACCGGTCCGACATAGGAGCCATCGGGCTGGCGGACCAGCGTCACCCGCTGATCGTCATGGCCGCCGACCGGACGGTTGATCTGGAGCACCGGGGTGCCGAGGTCAACCGGAGCGCCGGCGCCATCGTTGACGGCAAGGATGGCATTGCCGCCGGCATAGCCGAGGCTCGAGGTCCAGCCGGCTTCGAGCTGGGTGGCGTGGGCGATGCGCTTGCTGTCGAACTCCTGGCTCGCGACGTAGGAGTTCTGGACGACGAGGCCGGTCCAGCTGGTCGAGGAGACGACCGCCATGGTGACGTTTACGCCGATGACCACACCAAAGAAGGCGCAGATGCAGAGCAGCATGTGGCGGCCGGTGAACTGGCCGCGCGGCTTTGAGGTGGTGGCGGTCATTTGCGGGGCTCCGGAACTTCGAAGGTCGAGGTGACGCTGCGCGTCAGGCCGGCGGACTGGTCTTCGATGACGATGATCAGCGGCGCCTGGGCGGCAGGCAGGTCGTCGGGCGAGACGCGCACATAGAGTCGCACCGGCAGCACCTTGTCGGGCTCGAGGGTGAGTGCGAGGCTGTCGACATTGTCGGCGCCCTCGGCGACCGACAGGCTGGCGCCCGGCAGGCCATCGAGGCGCAGCACGACCTCGCGCGGTTCCGGCGTCATGTTGAGCACCTTCACGTCGTAGCCGTTGCGGACCGAGCCATCGCGCAGCTCGACATAGAGCGGGTTGCGGTCGTGGAGGACGTTGAGCGACAGCGGCGAGCGCAGGGCGAGCGCCGTCAGCAGCGCCATGCCGATGGCGGTGAAGCCGATGAGATAGGCGATGGTGCGGGGGCGGATGATCGAGCGCCAGTTGGTGCGCTTGATCGCGTCGACGAGCTTGCCGGTCAGCGGATCGCGGACGCGGGCGGGCTGCACGACTTTGCCGTTGCCGGTCGCGAGCGCCATGTTGGCGTTGTAGTCGTTGAGCGTGGCGTAGGAGATGAGGCCGCGGTCCTTGCCGAGGCGGGTCATCACGTCGTCGCAGGCGTCGATGCAGAGCGCGCAGGTGATGCACTCGAGCTGCTGGCCGTCGCGAATGTCGATGCCCATGGGGCAGACGACGACGCAGGCGTTGCAGTCGACGCAATCGCCGACCGGCTTGCCTTCGGCGATGGCCTTCTTGGCGTGCCGCGTGCGCGGTTCGCCGCGCCAGTCGTTGTAGGTCACGGTGAGCGAGTGCTCGTCGAGCATGGCGCCCTGGATGCGGGGCCAGGGGCACATGTAGGTGCAGACCTGCTCGCGCAGCAGGCCGCCGAACGTGTAGGTGGTGGCGGTAAGCAGCGCGATGGTGGCGTAGGCGACCAGCGGGGCCTTGAGGGTCACGACGTCGACCAGCAGCTGCGGCGCGTCGGCGAAATAGAAGATCCACGCGCCGCCGGTGAGGACGCCGATCACCAGCCAGATCCCGTGCTTGGAAACGCGCTTCACCAGCTTGTCGGGCGTCCACTTGGCCGCGTCGAGCTTGATGCGGGCGTTGCGATCGCCCTCGATGGCGCGCTCGACCACGAGGAACAGGTCCACCCACACGGTCTGCGGGCAGGCATAGCCGCACCAGGCGCGGCCGACGGTGGAGGTGACGAGGAACAGTCCGAGCCCCGCCATCACCAGCATGCCGGCGACGTAGTAGAACTCCTGCGGCCAGATCTCGATGAAGAAGAAGTAGAAGCGCTTGTTGGCCAGATCGACCAGCACGGCCTGGTCGGGCGCGAACGGCCCGCGATCCCAGCGTATCCAGGGCGTGACGTAGTAGATGGTGAGCGTGATCAGCATCACCAGCCACTTGAACTTGCGGAACGTCCCGTTGGCGCGCTTGGGGAAGATCTTCTTCCGCGGCGCGTAAAGCGGTGGCCGCTTGCCCGCCGCGTTTACCGGCTGGACGTCATAGGTCTGGGTGTCAGGTTGATCCGCAAGCATTCGGCTAGTCCGGGTGGTCGTCCAGCCTGTGTCCCACGTCCGGCGAGGGAGTCGGTTGATATGGGTCAAACCCCAAAAGCAAAGAGGGGGCGCTTGCGGACGCCCCCTCCCCACCGGCAGCAGCTGGTGCGGCTACTGGCCGCCACCGAGTCCGTGTACGTAGACGGTGAGCTGCTTCACCGCGGCGTCGCCGAGGCGGGTGCCCCAGGCAGGCATGACGCCGTGGCGAGGCTGCCGGATCTGCTCGCGGATCGCATCGAGCGTGCCCTGGTACAGCCAGACCTGGTCGTTCAGCGACGGACCGCCCATGTCGGCGAGACCCTCGCCGCGCTCACCGTGGCAGGATGCACAGTTGTCCGCGTAGAGCTGTTCGCCCTCGGGGCTCGCTTCGCCGCTTTCGATGCCCGACATCGAGGCGACCTGCAGCGCGATGCGATCGATGTCCTCGGCGCCGAGGATGGCGTCGGTGCCGAAGTTCGGCATGACGTTGAAATGCGTCTCGGCATCGGTGGGCGAGCGGGCGCCGTGGGCGATCGTCGCGTAGATCTGATCGACCGTGCCGCCCCAGACCCACTCGTCGTCGTTGAGGTTGGGATAGCCCACGCTGCCGGTCGCGCCGGTGCCGTGGCACTGCGAGCAATAGACCTTGAACAGCGACTTGCCGCCGGCGCTGGCAAAGCGCGCGAGGGCGTCGTTGTTGACGATCTCGGCAACAGGCGTCGTTGCGATCGCCTCGAGCATATCGCCCTGGGCGGCCTTGGCCGCCGCGAGGTCGGTATCGAGATCGGCGCGGCTCGAATAGCCGAGCAGGCCAGTCGTCGCCGAGGAGATCATGGGCCAGGCCGGGAAGGCGATGGTGTAGCCGATCGAGAAGATGATGCTGCCGTAGAAGGTCCACAGCCACCAGCGCGGCAGGGGGTTGTTGAGCTCCTTGATGCCGTCCCACTCGTGTCCGGTGGTGGCGACGCCGCTGAGCTTGTCGATGTCCTTGTCGCTCATTGCCGGGCCTCCGGGTTCGCGGGCTCGTTGTCCTCGAGCGGGATGTGGGCAGCTGCCACGGCCCTGGCCTTGGCGCCGGGGCGCAGCAGGAAGAACACTACCGAGAGGAAGATCGCCATCATGTAGAGGAGACCCCAGCTATCGGCGAAGTGCCGGAGCATGTCGTATTGTGCGGTTGGCATGTTGTGGCTCGCTTACCGGTAGTTGGCTTCGGCGTCGTAGGTGGTGAAATCGACGAGCGTGCCGAGCATCTGCAGATACGCGACGAGCGCATCCATCTCGGTGATCCGGCTCGGATTGCCGTCGAAATCCTCGGTGCGCACGTTGGTGTAGCGCTCGAGCAGACCGGAGGTGTCGGCATCGGGCGTCGCCTGGGCGACGAGGTCGCGCTCGGCGTTGGCGATGGCCTCCTCGCTGTAGGGCACGCCGACCATGGCGTTGGCCTTCAGGCTGCCGACGATCCCGCGGGTGTCGAGGTCGGTCGCGCTCAGGAACCCGTATTTGGGCATGATCGATTCCGGCACCAGCGCCTGCGGGTCGGTGAGGTGCTCGACATGCCACTCATCCGAGTAGCGGCCGCCGACACGAGCCAGATCCGGCCCGGTGCGCTTGGAACCCCACTGGAACGAGTGGTCGTACATCGACTCCGCCGCCAGCGAGTAGTGGCCGTAGCGTTCGACTTCGTCGCGGAACGGACGGATCATCTGGCTGTGGCAGACGTAGCAGCCCTCGCGGATGTAGATGTCGCGGCCCGCCAGTTCGAGCGGGGTGTAGGGGCGCATCCCCTCCACCTTCTCGATGGTGTTCTGGAAGTAGAACAGCGGAGCGACCTCGACGATGCCGCCAATGCAGACGACGACCAGCGAGAGCGAGAGGAGCAGGGTGGCGTTGCGTTCGATGACGCCATGCTTGCCAAGAATATCCATGGTCGATGCTCCTATTCGGCCGGCTGCAGGGCGGCGGTGGGGATCGGACGCTCATTGCGGACGCGGCCGCGGATGGTCATCCAGATGTTGAAGGCCATCACCAGGCCGCCGGCGAGATACAGCAGGCCGCCGAAGGCACGGGCGATGTAGTAGGGGTGGAGCGCGGCCACGGTCTCGGCGAACGAGTAGACGAGGAAGCCCTCCGCATCGTACTCGCGCCACATCAGGCCCTGCATGATGCCCGACACCCACATGACGGCGGCGTAGACAACGATGCCGGTGGTCGCGAGCCAGAAGTGCCAGTTGACCATGCGCGGCGAGTAGAGCTGCTTGCGGCCCCAGAGGCGCGGCACCATGAAGTAGACCGCGGCGAACGAGATCATGCCGACCCAGCCGAGCGCACCCGAGTGCACGTGGCCGATGGTCCAGTCGGTGTAGTGGCTGAGGCCGTTGACCGACTTGATCGACATGACCGGACCCTCGAAGGTCGACATGCCGTAGAAGGCGATGGCGGCGACCATCATGCGGATGATGGGGTCGGTGCGAACCTTGTCCCAGGCACCCTGAAGGGTCATCAGGCCGTTGATCATGCCGCCCCAGCTGGGCATCCAGAGCATGATCGAGAACACCATGCCGAGGGTCTGCGCCCAATCGGGCAGGGCGGTGTAGTGCAGGTGATGCGGGCCGGCCCAGATGTAGAGGAAGATCAGCGCCCAGAAGTGGATGATCGACAGCCGGTAGCTATAGACCGGGCGCTCCGCTTGCTTGGGCAGGTAGTAGTACATCATGCCGAGGAAGCCGGCGGTGAGGAAGAAGCCGACGGCGTTGTGGCCGTACCACCACTGGGTCAGCGCGTCCTGGACGCCCGAGAAGAGCGAGTAGCTCTTCGAGCCGAGCAGGCTGACCGGCATGGCGAGGTTGTTGACGACATGCAGCATCGCGATGGTCACGATGAAGGCAAGGTAGAACCAGTTCGCCACATAGATATGCGGCTCCTTGCGCTTGATGATCGTGCCCATGAAGAGGACGAGGTAGGCGACCCAGACGATGGTCAGCCACAGGTCGGTGTACCACTCGGGCTCGGCGTATTCGCGGCTCTGCGTGATGCCGAGGAGGTAGCCCGTCGCGGCCATGACGATGAAGAGCTGGTAGCCCCAGAAGACGAACCAGGCGAGGTTGTCGCTGATGAGGCGGGCCCGCGAGGTGCGCTGCACGACATAAAAGCTCGTCGTCATCAGCGCGGTACCGCCGAAGGCGAAGACCACGGCCGAAGTGTGCAGCGGCCGCATGCGGCCGAAGTTGAACCAGGGACCGAAGTTCAGCTCGGGCCATGCCAGTTGCAGGGCAATGACGAGGCCGACGAGGAACCCGACGCATCCCCAGAAGACGGTGAGGATCGAGCCGATGCGGATCGGCGCGTCGAAATAGCTGGTGGGCGCATCCGGCCCGGTGTCGGCTGGAACCGGCACGGGGTCCGGCCGACGTAGCAGGATCACCGCGCCGAGGCCGAGCACGGCGGCGATAATTCCCATATGCGCGCTGAACGCGGCATCCTGTCCAAGGCCGGAAAGGACGAGCGTAAAGAACGCTCCTGCTCCCAGCACGATGATCCAAGGCAGATTTTGCAAAGCGGCCCCCAAAGGCTCCAGGTCGAGTCGGGGGCAACCTAGTTGCGCGCGCGTGGGACAGAATTGATTCAGATCAATGGGGCGGCGCAGATCACCGGATCAGGCGGCGTGCATCGCCTTGCGCAGCGAGGTCGAGAGAGCGTTGCCGACGACGGGGAGCTCGATGACGTCCGACACCCAGCCGACGAGCCAAGGATGCGGGTTGGTGGCCAGCAGCACGACCGGATAGGCTTTCACGCAGAAGGCGACGCTGGTGTAGTCGGCCCCCGTCAGGGCCTTCTGGTCGAGGACGGTGGCATCGAAGGCCTCGGTCGAAACCCAGGTATGGTCGGGCAGGTCGGCCTTGAGGGTGACTTCATAACCCTCGGCCTCGAGCGCAAAGCCCAGCGATTCCCGGACATCGCCGTTGGGCTCCACAACGAGTATGCGACCGGAGGCCATGGACGGCGGTTCCCCTCGAGATCTGCCCGTGCGAGCACGGCCGATCCATTTACGACCGGGAGGGGAGAGAGTGCTTGAGCTAGATCAAGCGGAGGGTCAGCCCTCGATCTCGAGGTCCATCACCATGCGCACGAGGTCGGGCAGGCTCTTTGCCTGCATCTTGCCCATCAGGCCGGCACGATAGACCTCGACGGTGCGCGGGCTGATGCCGAGTTCGAGGGCGATGGTCTTGTTGGCCTGTCCGGCAACGACACCCTTCAGCACCTGGCGCTCGCGTTCACTGAGGAGGGCGAGGCGCTGGCGGACGGCCTCGAGGGCGGCGCCGGTCTGCACACGTTCGGCGGCGCGACTGGCGGCGCGGCCGATCGAGTCGATCAGCACATCGTCGCTGAAGGGCTTTTCGATGAAGTCGATGGCGCCGTTCTTCATGGCCTCGACGGCCATCTGGACGTCGCCGTGGCCGGTGATGACGATGGCGGGCAGCATCGCGTCCGCGGCACGCAGGCGCCGCAGCAGCTCGACCCCGTCCATGTCGGGCATGCGCAGGTCGGTGATCAGGCAGCCGTTATTGATTTCGGGCGCGATGGCGAGAAAATGCGTGGCGCTCTCGTGGACGCGCACCGCGAACCCGGCACCCGACAGCAGGAAGGCCAGCGAGTTGCGGACGGCTTCCTCGTCGTCGACGATGTGAACGACGGTATCAGCTGTGCTCAACCGGGGCCTCCGTGTAGGTGGGGAGCGTGAAGGTGAAGGTGGCGCCGCCCGCTTCGTTCTTGGCGACGCTCAACTCGCCGCCATGCGACTCGATGATGCGCTTCGATATCGAAAGCCCGATGCCCATACCATTCGCCTTGGTGGTGATGAATGGCTGAAACAGCTCCGGCGCGACCTCGTCGGAGATGCCGGGGCCGGTATCTTCCACTTGGACCTGCAGCCATTCGTGCGAGACTTCGCGGGTGCGGACCACCAGTTCCTTCACCTCGGAATCGCGCATCGCCTCCATGGCGTTGCGCATCAGGTTGATGAGGACCTGCTGGATCTGCACGCGGTCGGCGACGACCACGCTGCGCTCGGCGCCGAAATCGAACACCGACTTGATGCCGCGCTCGCGCGAGCCGACGAGCGCCAGCGCGCCCGCTTCCTCGACGAGATGGTTGATCTCCTCGGGACCCTTGTCGGTCTCGCCGCGGGTGACGAACTCGCGCAGGTGCCGGATGATGTCGCCGGCGCGCAGGGCCTGCTTGGCCGTTTCGTCGAGTGCGCCGCGCATGCGGTTGGCGTGTTCCTCGTCGATCTTTTCCAGCATGCGCCGGCAGCCCTGCACGTAGTTGGTGATGGCGGAGAGCGGCTGGTTGAGTTCGTGGGCGAGGGTGGAGGCCATTTCGCCCAGCTCGTTCAGGCGGGCCAGCCGGGCGATCTCGCTGCGGGCCTGGTCGAGTTCGGCCTGGTATTCCTCGCGCTCGGTGAGGTCGCGGATGAAGCCGGTGAAATAGGAGATGTCGCCCTGCCGCATCTCGCCAACGGCAAGCTTCATCGGGAAGGTCGAGCCATCCTTGCGCCGGCCGACGACGACGCGGTCGATGCCGATGATGCGCTTCTCACCCGTGGTGAGATAACGTGCTATGTAGCCGTCGTGCTGCTCGCGGTATGGGGCGGGCATGAGCATGCTGACATTCTGCCCGATCGCTTCTTCCGGGGTATAACCGAACTGGCGCACGGCCGAGGTGTTGAAGGACAGCATGATGCCGGCGGCATCGATCACCACCGTCGCGTCCTGCACCGTATCGAGGATCGACTGCAGATGCGCGTCGCGCTCACGCAGGGTTGCGGCGGTCGCGTCGGCGCGTTCGCGGTGCGACAGGGCGGCGCGCAGCAGCAGGTAGATCGCCGCGAGGCCGCCACAGGCGAACAGGATGGAAAAGGCGGTGCGCCAAGGCAGGGCGACGACCGGCTCCGGCGCGAGCGCCATGCCGGCCGCAAGCACGAGGCACAGCGCCGCCGCGGCGGCAATGACCAGTTGATTGAAGTCGTTAGCGCTGGAGAATTGCCGTTGCATCAGTGGTGTGTAGCCTCAGCCCGGATCGGAGACAATAAGGCTACAGGACACCACGGGATAAGGCGGAGCGCCTTGATGTGGCGCAAATCGGGGCGGTGAGCGCTTCCCCAACTCGATGACACCGGTGTGAGGGGCTTGGTACTGCCCCTCACATGATCACACGGATCAGGCAGCCACTGCCGGGGTCGGTTCGCCGATCGACAGCATCAGCCGGTTGGCCCAGTTGAAGAAGGCGGCAGCCTGGATCAGGTCGGCGATGGCGAGGTCGTCGAGCCCCTGTTCGCGTAGAGCCGCGATCTCGCTGGGGCCGAACTCGGTAGGGGTCGAGGTGAGCTTCACCGAGGCTTCGACGAGCGTGTTCCAGCGCGGGCCGAGGTCGGCGTCGATGCCTTCGTCCAGCAGCCTGTCGACGTCGTCCGGGCGCTTCGAGTAGGTCGCGGCAAAGCGGGAATGGACCGAGGCGCAGAAGATGCAGCCGTTGTAGCGGCTCGTCGCGGCAGCGGCGAGTTCGCGCTCGGCGCGCGGGAGGCCGGCGTCGGGGTTGTAGAAGATGTCCTTGTCGGTGAGCGTGCGGGCGCGGAGCGTATCGGGGTCGCGGGCCAGCAGCATGAAATAGGGCGACTTGGCGCGGCTCGCCTCGGTGAGTCCGTCCCAGTGGCGCTGGGTCAGGTCCTCTTCCTTCAGCGGCTCGAGCCAGGGCGCCCAGCCGATATTGTCGCGGGTGAAGGCGACGGGACGGTTCGGATCGGAATAGGAGATGGCGGTTTCGGTCATGGTTCTTACTCGGCTGCGACGGACTGCTGCTCGCGCTGGGCGAGGGCGCGGAGACCGGTGACGACACGGATCTGGAAGGAGAGGAAGGCGACGAGCTGGCTGAGGGTGACGATGTCGTCGGTCGACCAGCCGGCGTTCAGCAGGGCCTGCAGCGCTGCCGAACTCGAATCCCGGGGGCGGAAGACGAGCAGGTGGGCATGTGCCAGCGCCGCGCCGAGGCGGCCGAGCACGGCGCGGTTCGCGGGGTCGGGCGCATAGTCTAGCCCGGCCTTGTTCTCGCCGCTGAGCGGGCCTTCGGGGTAGTCGCCATAGGGGCCGGAGGTTTCGCCCCGACGGATCTCGGCGCTGATGGCGCCGAGGAGGCCCGGACGATCATGATGGCCGAGGCCTTCGCGGTAAAAGGCAGCGACGGCCTCGTCGCGATGGAGGCCGGCGACGAAATAGGCGATGGCGTAGCGCTCCTCGATCAGCACGGTACCGGGCGAGCTGGGCGCGAACAGCGCCTCGTAGCTCAGTTGTGCGTTGTCGCGCGCCTGCTGGCGGTTGGAGCGGACGCGGTCGAGGCTCGATCCGGGGACGATGCCGACGAGCTTGTCGATGACGTCGATCTTGGTGGTCATGATGGGTGTCCTTTCGTTCAGCGCACGAGGCTGAGGCGTGGGGCGGGCTTTTCGGATGGTGTCCAGCCCAGTTGCGGCGCGACCTTGGTGGCGATCAGCTCGATCGAGCGCAGCGTGAGTTCGTGCGGCGGATCGACCGAGTGGACCTGGAAGACGATGTCGGTGACACGCGGCAGGGTGGTGTCGCGGCTAAGGCTTT
This sequence comes from Pseudomonadota bacterium, assembly GCA_023393475.1. Classification (GTDB taxonomy): domain Bacteria; phylum Pseudomonadota; class Alphaproteobacteria; order Rhizobiales; family Devosiaceae; genus Devosia_A. The sequence continues at coordinate 240,696 of JAEWLC010000037.1, read as the reverse complement.
CCAGCACGTCGTCGACGGTGCCGACATGGGTGTCGGTGGCGGCGATGAGGTAGTCGAGATCATCGCTGTCGAAGCGGTGGCCGCCCTTGGCGAGGCCGATGGCGGCCTTCTTCAAGCCAGTTGCGGCATGGCGGCGCGCTTCCTCGCGGTTGTCGGCGACAAACAGGGTACGCGAGGCGACGATGCGCGGGGCGATCTCGCGCGGCAGGTTGGCGAAGTAGGCATCGATGATCGGATGCTGGAGGTCGGGCAGGGTGGCGCGGGGGTTGTCGGCCGGGCGCGGCTGGGTGCGCGACAGCATCAGCCCGTCGCCGGCCTTGCCCGCACGGGTGCCGCCGGCAACCGAGAAGGTCGCCTGCCAGAAGCGCTCGAGCAGGTGCGGCGCCGGCGGGTACTGGCGCGTGTCGCCGACGATGGGCGAGCCGGAGAGGGCGGTGCGGAAGGTTTCGAGGTGCTTCTCGTAGATTGCGGCCTTGTCGGCGACATCGTAGCCGAAGGCAGTGAAGGACGACGGCGTGCCACCCGAACCGAGCCCCAGCTCGAGCCGGCCATTCGACAGCAGGTCCAGCACCGCAGCATCCTCAGCGGCGCGGATCGGGTTCTCGAGCGGCAGGGTGATGATGCCTGTGCCCAGCCGGATACGCGAGGTGAGCGCGGCGACATAGGAGAGCAGCACCAGCGGGGAGGGCAGGCCGCCCTCGTCGCGATGGAAGTGGTGCTGCGCGATCCACGCGCTGTCGAAGCCGTGCTGCTCGGCATGGACGATCTGCTCAGTGGCGAAGCGATAGCGGTCGCCGGGCGAGGCGTCTTCGAGCAGCCGGGTGAAGAAGCCGAGGCGCTTGGGGAGGTGAGAGTTAGGCAAGAGCGTGGCTCCTTTTTCCGGGAATGGCATCGATGAGTTCGCGCGTATAGTCGCTCTGGGGGCGGAGGAAGACATCCTCAACCCGGCCGGATTCGACCTGCCTGCCGTTGTGCAGAACCGAGACGGTGTCGGAGATCTGCCTGACCACGGCGAGGTCGTGCGAGACGAAGAGGTAGGTGAGGCCGCGCTCCTTCTGCAGCTCGTCGAGGAGCTTCAGGATCTGGGCCTGGACGGTCACGTCGAGGGCGGAAACCGCTTCGTCGAGGACGAGCACCTTGGGGTCGAGGATCAGGGCGCGGGCGATGGCGACGCGCTGGCGCTGGCCGCCCGACAGGGCGCGCGGGCGGCGCTTGCGGAGTGCCTCGGGCAGCCCGACGCGCTCGAGCAGGGCGTTGACCTTCTGCGCGCGGACCGCCGGGTCGCGCTCGCCGAAGTTGATCAGCGGCTCCTCGACGATTCCGAACACCGTCTGGCGCGGATCGAGGGACGAGAACGGGTTCTGGTAGACGAGCTGGATGGTCTGGCGGAATTTCCGCAGCGCCTCGCCCTTCAGCGTGCCGATATCCGTGCCCTCGATGCGGATGGCGCCGGCCGTGGGCTGGCCGAAGCCGACGACGTCGCGGACGGTGGTGGTCTTGCCCGATCCGCTTTCGCCGACGATGGCGTGGGTGGTGCCGCGCCGGACCGTGAACGACACGCCATCGACGGCGCGGAAGTTCTTGCGGCCTTCGGTGCTGAAATCGTGGACGAGGCTATCGACGACGATGGCGTCGTCGCCGGCCGGCGGTGGGGCGCGGAAGCTGCTGGCCGAGAGCGACGGGGCATCGGCGAGGAGCCGCTGGGCATAGGTGCTGCGCGGGGCGGCGAGCAGTTGCGCCGTCTCGCCGCTCTCCTGGATGCGCCCGCCCTGCAGCACGACGATGCGGTCGGCTCGGTCGGCGGCGACGCCGAGATCGTGGGTGACGAGCAGGACGGCGGTGCCGTTCTCGTGGCGCAGCTCATCGATGAGGTCGAGGATGCGGCGCTGCACGGTGACATCGAGCGCGCTGGTCGGCTCGTCGGCGATTATCAGTTGCGGCTTCAGCGCAATGGCGATGGCGATCAGCACGCGCTGCTTCATGCCGCCCGACAGCTCGTGCGGATATTGCCTCGCGCGCAACTCTGGATTGGAAAGGCCGACGCGGGCCAGGAGCTCGATGACGCGGGCGTCGATGGCCTTCCTGTCGCGCTCGCCGTGGATGCGGAGGATTTCGCCGACCTGGGCGCCGACCGTCTTCACCGGATTGAGCGAACTGGTCGGGTCCTGCGGGATGAGGCTGATCTGCCGCCCCCGGATGGCATCGAAGCGCTTGCCGCTCCAGCCGGCGATATCCTCGCCGTTGAGGCGGATGTTGCCGGCTTCGATGCGGCCGTTCTCCGGCAGCAGCCCGATCACGGCCTGAGCCGTAGTGGTCTTGCCCGAACCGGATTCGCCAACGAGCGCCACCACCTCGCCCGCAGCGATGGTGAAGCTGACCTCATGCGTCACGCGGGCGCTGTGGTCGCCCTCGCGGTAGGCGACGGAGAGGTTCTCGACCGAGAGGAGGGGAGTGTCGGTCATTCTAGCGCCCCTTGCCGAGCGAGCGGCTGATGCGGTTGGCGGCAAGCACCACGATCACGACGACGATGCCGGGCGCGGTGGTGAGCCACCAGGCGGTGGAGATGTACTTGCGGCCTTCGGCGATCAGCAGGCCCCATTCCGGCGTCGGCGGCGGGGCGCCGTAGCCGAGGAATCCGAGGGTCGAGATGGCGAGGATGGCGCCGCCGAACTGCAGCGCGGCGAAGGCGAGAACCGAGACCAGCGAGTTGGGCAGCACGTGCCGCCACAGCACGGCGAAGAAGGTGCCGCCCGAGCCGAACGCAGCCTCGACATAGTCGGAGCGGCGGACGCGGACGACCTCGGAGCGGGCGAGGCGCGCGAAGGCGGCGACCGAGGTGATGCCGACGGCGATAGCGGCGTTCACGGTGCCGAAGCCGAGGAGGATGATGATCGAGAGCATCAGCAGCAGGCCGGGGATGGCCAGCAGCACGTCGACGACGCGCATGATCGCTTCCTCGACGATGCCGCCCGTGGATCCGGCGATGATGCCGAGCGCCGTGCCCACGGTGAGGCCGACGGTTACCGCGACGAAGGCCCCGGTCAGCGAGTGGACGGCGCCATACACGATGCGGGCAAAGAGGTCGCGGCCGAGCGCGTCGGTGCCGAGGATGTGCAGCGCCGACGGGGCCTTGAGCTTTTCGACCGGTACGCCCTGCACCGGATTGTAGCTGGTGAAGAGCTGCGGGAAGAGCGCGAACAGGACCACTGTCGCAATGACGATCCAGGCGAGGACGAGGCCGGGTTCGAGCTTGCGCAGGCGGTTGGCGAGGCCGGCGAAGGTTGCGACGCTCTTGGCCGGGGCCAGGGTGGTGTGTGCGGTGTCGATGCTGCTCATGCTTTCGCTCCAATAGTCTTGCGCAGGCGCGGGTCGAACACGGGGTAGAGGAGGTCCACGGCGAGGTTGACGAGGACGAAGGCGGCTGCCGAGAACACGACGATCGCCTGGATCACCGAAGTGTCCTGGAAGCGGACCGAGCGCTCGGTGAGGCCGCCGATGCCGTTGAGGCCGAAGACGGTCTCGGTGATCACCGCCCCGGCGAGCAATTCGCCGAAGAGGATGCCGGCGATGGTGAGCGTGGGGAGCAGCGCGTTCTTTGCGACATGCTTCCACAGCACCCAGCGGGGCGAGGCCCCCTTGGCGCGGGCGACGGCGACGAAGGGCTGGGTCGAGACCTCGTCGATGTTGCGCATCAGGATCTGGGCCAGCGGCGCCGAGATCGGCACGGCGAGGGTGAGGACGGGGAGGATCAGGCCTTCCCATTCGCCGGGGTTGATCACCGAGATCCACTTCAGCCGGAACGAGAAGATCTGGATCAGCATGATGCCGAGCCAGAAGACCGGCACGGAAACAAAGAGCGAGGGGATCGACTGGATGGCATTCCGCAGCCAGGCGAAGGGCGCGAGGCTGGCGAGGAAGGCGAGGGCGAAGGCAAGGATCACCGCGAGGGCGAAGCCGAAGCTCGCGAGGCGCGCGGTGGCGGGCAGGTTGGCCAGCAGTTCGTGGGCAACCGGGATCGAGCCGACGACGGAGTAGCCGAACTGGCCGGTGACGAAGTTGCCGAGCGACTGCAGGTACTGCGCCCAGAGCGGGCTATCGACGCCGTAGGCATCGCGCAGGTCGGCGATCTGCTCGGGGCTGAGGCCGAGCTCGGGGTTCTGGAACTTGATCAGGATCGCATCACCGGGCAGCGCCTGCAGCAGCAGGAACGAGACGGTGAAGGCGATCCAGAGGACGAGCAGGGCCTGTCCGATGCGACCCAGGATATAGCGCGACATGGCAGCGCTCCGCGGCAGGAAGGAGTGGCCCGGGCGGGATGGCCCGGGCCTTTGGTACGTCAGTGGGCGGCGACCCAGGTGTTGTAGAAGCTGGGGCGACCCACGGCTTCGAACTCGAGACCGTGCACATAGGGCGCGGTGGCGAAGGCCTGCGGTTCCTCGAAGAACGGGATGGTGTAGGCCTCGTCGATGACGTGGTTCTGGATCTCGCCGGCGATGGCGAGGCGTTTCTCGCGGTCGGTCTCGGCAGCCAACCCCTCGAGCAGGCCGTTGAGCTTGTCGTCGACGAAGTTGGTCTTGTCGGACGAACCGCCCTTCTGCAGCAGCCAGTCGCGGTTCTTGGGGTAGTAGGCCGACTTGATCACGTCCGGATCGGCGCGGCCGACCATGGTGACGTTGACCGGGGTCTTGAGCGGATCGAGCAGGTCGAGGGTGCGGCTGCCCGCATCACCGGCGAGCACGTTGAGCTTCACGCCGACCTGGGCCCACTGCTGCGCGAGAAGCTGCAGCACCGCTTCGTTCTGCGGCTGCGGCAGCGAGACATAGACCGTGAGGTCGAGCTTCTTGCCGTCCTTCTCGAGGATGCCGTCGGAACCCGGGGTCCAGCCGGCTTCGGCGAACAGCGCCTTGGCCTTTTCCTGGTCGAAGATCAGCTTGGCCGAGAGATCGACATAGCCGGCGGCCTTCGATGACAGCACCGAGGTCGCCAGCGGGTAGTTGGCCGAGAACAGGGTGTCGACGACTTCCTGCCGGTTGGTCGCATAGAGCAGCGCCTGGCGGACCTTGAGGTCCGACACCAGCGGGTTGTCCGGGCGGAACGAGATGGCGTTGTTCAGCCCGCGCGTGCCGGGGGCGAAAATCTCGTAGCCGGCGTCGATCACCTGCGGCTCGTCATAGGCCTGGATCTGGCGGATGGCGTCGGCCTGGCCGGCGAGCAGGGCGCCGATGCGCACGCTGTCCTCGGGCGTGATGATGTACTTGATGCCGTCGAGATAGGCGCGGCCCTGATGGGCGAACTCGACCGGCCCCCAGTTGTAGTCCTCGCGCACCTTGAGGTTGAGTTCCTTGCCGAGGGTCTCGCTTTCGACCACGAACGGGCCGGAGCCGATGATCTTGGTCGCGTCGCCGAGCTCGTCATAGGGCAGGGCCAGCGTTGCCGCCGAGACGATGCCGGAGCCGATCACCGCCGTGCCCTGCAGGAAGCCCGGTGAGGGCTTCTTGAAGTGGAATTTGACGGTGAGGTCGTCGATGACCTCGGCGTGGTCGTAGTTGTTGATGACCTCGGAGACCGGGTACTTCAGGTCCCTATTGCCGAGGCCGAAGATGTCGTAGTTCAGCGCGACGGTCTTGGCGTCGACGGGAGTGCCGTCCGAGAAGGTGATGCCGGGACGGAGCTTGAAGGTGAACTCGGTCGCCGCGTCGTTGATCTCCCAGCTTTCGGCCAGCCAGGGCTCGATCTCGAGCGTCTGCGGGTTCTGGTAAGTCAGCTTGTCGGTGATCTGGTTGAGCACGCCGCCATTCGGATAGAAGCCGCCGGCGGGCGGGTAGAGGTTGGTGTGGGCCTGCTGCTCCAGGTAGATCAGCGTGCCCCCCTGAACCGGTGCGTCCTCTGCGAATGCCGGGTTGATTGCGATGCCGGCGAGCATGGCACCTGCCAGTGCCTGCAATGCGGTGCGGCGGGTAAGAGTGAGTGTGAAGCGCGACAACGCCATCTCCTTGAGCTTCGTCCGGACACCCGGATCGTTGCCAAAAGCCTAGCGCCAGTCGCGATCCGATCAACTTAGTCCATCGAAATAGTCGTCTAAAGAGCAGGCCAGTTTGAAAAGGAAACTGCGCGCGAACCTGCTGGAATGAAATTGCACGAGAAGGAGGTAATGGGCAGTCGTAAGGGTAATGCGTTCTAACTTTGGCGAGGTGGTGTGCCTGCCATGAGGTTGGGTTCCCACCGGCTGTCATCCCTGCGAAGGCAGGTATCCAACTCACCCCTTGCGCCCGCTTCGAGATGGATCCCACCTGTGCTGGGATGACACCGAGTGGGGGATCGAACGAGGCAAGCGCATCCGTCGCTTGGTCGGCCATCCCGCCACACCGGCCGCGTTTTGCCCGGCAGACCGCTTTCTCGGCATTTGGTTACGTGGTTGAGCCCGATAGGGAAAATGTCTTCCTGCGCTGCGAATCCGCGCTTGAGAGTGCCTCGCGCCTACCTATGTTGCCGCCCCATTGCATATCTCCACTCCGAGGGGCTCAATTGAAGAAGACCATCATTGCCGCGGCGCTGACGCTGCTCGCCGGCACCGCGCCGGCCTGGGCACAGCCCACCGACATCCTCAACGTCTCCTATGACGTGTCGCGCGAACTGTTCGAGGCGGTGAACGCCAAGTTCATCCCGTCCTACAAGGCGAGCGCCGGTGTCGATGTCACGGTGAACCAGTCGCATGCCGGTTCGTCCAAGCAGGCCGGCCTCGTGCTCGAAGGCCTTGCCGCCGATGTCGTGACCTTCAACCAGGTCACCGATATCGCGACGCTGGCGGGCAAGAGCTTCGTCGCTGCCGACTGGCAGGAGCAGTACCCGAACAAGGCGTCGCCGTTCTACTCGCTGCCGGCTTTCCTCGTCCGCGAGGGCAATCCGAAGGGCATCGTTGGCTGGGCCGATCTCGCCAAGGACGGCGTTGGCATCGTGATCCCGAACCCCAAGACCTCGGGCAACGGCCGCTATACCTACCTCGCCGCCCGCGCCTGGGCGCAGGAAGAATTCGCCAACGACGAAGCCAAGATCGAGGACTACCTCAAGAAGGTGTTCGCCAACGTGAAGGTGTTCGACACCGGCGGGCGCCAGGCCACCACCACCTTCGTCGAGAACAAGATCGGCGACGTGCTGATCACCTTCGAGACCGAAGTGCTGGGCACCGTGAAGGCGGTTGGCGACGACCAGTATGACGCGGTGACGCCGGCGGTCAGCCTGCTGGCCGAATTCCCGGTTGCGGTGGTCGACAAGGTAGTCGACGAGCGCGGCACGCGCACCATTGCCGAGGCCTACCTCAACTACCTCTACACGCCCGAGGGCCAGGACGTGATCGGTTCGTTCTTCAACCGCGTCAACGAGCCGGCGGCGGTCGAGAAATACAAGGCACAGTTCCCCGAAGTGCGCCTGATCGCGGTCGAGGACGCCTTCGGCGGCTGGGACAACGTGAAGAAGGAGCACTTCGCCGAGGGCGGCTTGCTCGACAAGGTAATGCCGAACCTCTAAGCGTCGCTCGCAATGGTTTGAATCTTTGATCGAGGCGGCGCGGCATGTCCGCGCCGCCGGTTTTTCGGGGGCACATGTCGGAACGGCGAGCCAAGGGCAGGCGGCACCTGTTGCCGGGTTTCGGGCTGACCATGGGGGTCACCCTGATGTACCTCGCCGTCATCGTGGTGATCCCGCTCGCCGCCATGCTGCTCAAGACCGCGAGCCTCGGGTTCGAGGACTTCTGGCGGATCATCACCGGTGGGCGGGCGCTGGCGGCCTACTGGATCACCTTCTCGTCGGCACTCGTCGCGGCGGCCTTCAACTCGGTGTTCGGCCTGCTGCTGGCCTGGGTGCTGGTTCGGTACGAGTTTCCCGGCAAGCGCCTGATCGATGCTCTGGTCGACCTGCCGTTCGCCCTGCCGACCGCCGTCGCCGGCCTTGCGCTGGTGACGCTGTTCGCACCCGAGGGCTGGTACGGGCAGTACCTGACACCGTTCGGCATCCAGGTCAGCTACGCCCAGCTCGGCATCATCATCGCGATGATCTTCACGTCGATCCCCTTCGTCGTGCGGACGATCCAGCCGGTGCTCGAAGATATCCCCGAAGACATCGAGGAGGCGGCGCGGACGCTTGGCGCCACCCGCTGGCAGATTTTCTCGCGCGTGATCTTCCCGCTGATCCTGCCGGCGTTCACGGCGGGATCGGTGCTGTGCTTCGCCCGCGCGATCGGCGAATACGGCGCGGTGGTGTTCATCGCCGGCAACCTGCCGGGGCTGACCGAAATCGTGTCGCTCCTGATCGTCATCCGGCTCGAAGAGCTGAACTACCCGGCGGCGGCAGCGCTGGCGACCGTGCTGCTGGCAGTGGCGTTCACCGCGCTGCTGGCGACCAATCTCCTCCAGGCCTGGCAGTTGCGCTATGCAGACAAATCCCGCTGACGCGTCGCGCCCCGGCAGCCCGAGCCGCCCGAGCGCCGCGGGCTGGAGCCTGATCGGGCTCGCCTATGTGATGGCGGGGGCGATCCTCGCCATGCCGCTGGTGCTGATCGTCACCATGGCCTTCCGCAACGGGCTCGAGGCCTATCTCAGCAACATCCTCGCCCCGGACACGCTGCACGCGATCTTCCTCACCGTGCTGACGGCCATCGTCGTGGTGCCGATCAACATCGTGTTCGGCGTCTGCGCCGCGTGGCTGGTGACCCGCTACGATTTCCGGGGCAAGCGGCTCCTGATGACCATCATCGAGATCCCGTTCTCGATCTCGCCGATCGTCGCGGGCGTCATCTACCTCTTCCTCTATGGCGGGCAGGGCCTGCTCGGGCCGGTGCTGGCCGACAACGGCATCAAGATCATGTTCACGGTGTGGGCGATTTTCCTCGTCTCGCTGTTCGTCACCTCGCCGTTCGTGGCGCGCGAACTCATTCCGCTGATGCAGCAGCAGGGCGGGGAGGACGAGGAGGCGGCGCTGTCTCTCGGCGCCAACGGCTTCCAGATCTTCTGGAACGTGACGCTGCCCAACATCAAGTGGGCGCTGCTCTATGGCGCGCTGCTCTGCAATGCGCGGGTGATCGGCGAGTTCGGCGCGGTGTCGGTCGTTTCGGGCGCCATTCGCGGTCAGACCAACACGCTGCCGCTGCAGATCGAACTGCTGTTCAACGACTTCAACGTCGCCGGAGCCTTTGCCGCGTCCTCGACGCTGGCGGCGCTGGCGGTGCTGACGATCATCCTCAAATACGTGCTCGAACGCCTGAGGTGAGGGCCGCGCCGGCAAGCGCGGCCCCCTGGGATCAGCCGATGACTTTCCACTGCTCGTCGCGCGGGCCGGTGGGGCGGAAATCGTAGCGGTCGAGGCCGAGGCCGTGCAGCGTGGCGCGTTCGATCAGCGAGAACTCCTCCGGATCTTCGCGGTTGAAGTTCATCGGCTCCTTCAGCACCACCGGCGGGTTGGTCATGAAGCGCACGTTGGGCGAGTGGTTGTTCGACGAGGCGTGCAGCATGTAGGGGTGCAGGATGATGAAGTCGCCCAGCTCGCCGGTGACCTCGACGAATTCCTCGCACTGGTCGATCAGGTGGCCGAAATCGAAGCTCGGATCGACGCCTTCGGGATGGTCGGCGAGATAGCGCGCCACGTGGCCGATCGAATCCGGCGCGATGAAGGTGCCGCCGCCCTTGTGGCCGACATCCGACCAGTAGACGACGGTCAGCAGGCCCTGTTCACGGCTATCGAGGAAGTGGCGGAAGAAGCTGCCATCCTTGTGCCAGCCGCCGGCCTCCGGCGAGGGCTTCATCCACGGCTTGTCGGCGCCGCGGCGGAAATTGACGATGAAGGCGTCCGACCATTCGGTGGAATCGATGGTGGTGAAGTGCTGGGACTCGATCTCCATGATCTTGTGATCGATGCGGTCCTCGCCACCGGTCACGTCGCAGAGCGCGCCCCAGGCCTTGGGTGAGATATCCTTGATGGACGCAATGTTGTTGCGGTCCATCCAGACGATCTCCTTGGTCCAGGTCGAACGATCCTGCGGGTCGTAGCCGAGGCGGCCATAGGCCTCGTCGGTCCATTTCTTCGCCAGCGCGGGGTCGACGCACCCCTTCACGCGGACGTAGCCCTTCTCGATGAAATGCTGGGCGTCTTCCGGTGTCAGGACCTGAAGTTTATGCGCCATGGTGTTACTCCTCCCCTAGGCTTTAGCCGAGACTGGCAACAGGGAACGAGGCTGGCAAGCTAAGCTAAAGTCGAGCGTCAGCCGGCCCGTTGCCGCTGGGCCACCGCTACGCCCGCGACGATCAGCGCGATGCCGGCGAGCGCGGTGAGCGACACCGCCTTGCCGTTGACGGCCCAATCGAGCACCACGCCGCCCACGACCTGGCCGGCGATGATCAGCATGGTGGAGCGGGTGGCGCCGATCTGGCCGATGATCCAGCTGCCGAGCGCGACGAAGACGAGGCCGACCGGTCCACCGAAATAGAGGTACCAGGGGCCGGAGAAAGCGCCGTCGGTAATGAGGTTGCCCATGGCGAGGCCGAGGGCGGTCAAGAGGACGAAGCCGACGAGGTGGTTGATGAACGAGGCGTAGAGCGCCGAGGTCGAGGTGGCGAGCCGGCCGTTCAGCAGGCGGCTGATACCGACGAGGCTTCCGGCGGTGAAGGCGAGGAAGGCGGCTTCGATCACAGGCTGCCCCAGATCACGAGGGCGCTGCCGGCAACGATCAGGACGAGCGCGATGCCGTCGCCGGGCCTGAGGTGACGCCTCGCCATGCCTAGGAGACCCCAACGGTCGGCGGCGAGGCTGAAGACGATCTGGCCGGCAAGGCCGAGGGCGACTGTGCCGGAAAGGGCGAGGGTGGAGTTCACGGCGGTCGAGGTCATGATGACCGTGACCGCGCCGGCGAGGCCGCCGAGCCAGGCCCAGAACGGGATCGGCTCGCGCGCCTCGCCGGTGCGGCGCATGGCCTGCCACCAGAGGGGGACGACGAGGAGGGCGGCCAGGGTGCCGGTGCCGTGGGCCATCCAGGACGAGAACAGGGCGCCGCCCTGCACGGCGAGGCCGCCGTTGAGATAGACCATGAGCGAGAGCAGCCCTCCCGCCAGCAGGGCGACGAGATTGGCGGCGAGTTCGTCGCGGCGGGACAAGATCGAATCCGTGTTTGGCTACAGTGGAAGATAGCCGGTGAAGCCGGCGATCTTCCAGCGTTTGTCCACCCGGCGCAGGTGAAAGACCGAGCGCCATTCGAGAACGAGCGGTTCGGCCGCCCGGCGAGCGATCCGGCCCTCGATCTGCTTGTGGGCGAGCGCCATGTCGCTAGCGATATCGACGCGGGTCAGCGACTGGCAGCGGAACCAGGCGGGACGGAGCGGTTCGGCGAAATCGTCCGGCGACCATCGGCCGGCGATGGCGGCGTCGCGATAGGAGGCGAGCGTCGGGTAGGCCGGGCGCCAGTCCACGGGATCGAGGGACTTGGCGCACTCGATGCCGAGGAAGCCATCCTCGATGTAGTCATCGGCGACCAGCGACCAGTCGCTCGAAAGGAAGAAATCGCTGTCGCGGCGGACCAGCATTTCCCAGACGGCGTGGCGGTCGGCGTCGTCGGGCGGGAAGGGGTTCTGCTCGCTCATGTCGCGGGGGGCAGGGGGAAGGTCGGCTCGGGCAGTTCGCCACCCATCAGCGCGGTGATCCGGCTGGCGGCGCGGAACAGCATGGCGGACGCCTCGTCGAAGGGGACGATCACCTGCTGGCTGGCGAGGAACGGCATGGTCAGGGCGGCCAGCGAGACGCCGTCGGCGCTCATGATCGGGAAGCTCAGGTCGGTGACGCCCTGGACCACTTCGCCCTCGATGCGTTCGTGGCCGCGCTCGGCGATATCCCTGATGCGCTGGCCGTAGCGCTTCAGCTGGTCGGCGGGGATGATGGTCTCGGACTGGCCGAGGATCCATTCCTGCACGCGCGGCTGCTGGAAGGCGATGATGGTGCGCCCGGAGGTGCCGCGGACGGCGGGACTGGCGGCGCCGACGCGCAGGCGGATGGCGATGGCGGCGGGACTGTCGACCTGGGCGATGATGCGCTGGTTGACGCCATCGAGCACGGCCATGTGGATGGCCTGCGAGGTTTCGAGCGCCAGCGCGTTCATGATCGGCTGGGCCGCATCGACGACGCGCCGGAACGGCGGGAACAGGGTCGCGAGGCCGAAGAGCTGGGTCGAGAGGACGAGCGCTTCCTCGCCGGGCGGGCGGACGAGGTAGCCGCGCCGCTCGAGTGCCAGCACGACGCGATAGACTTCCTGCAGCGAGCGGCCGAGGCGCTGGGCGATCTGGCTCGGCGTCACCGGGGCAGAGAGGGTGGCGAGCAGTTCGAGGACGTCGAGGCCCTTCTCGAGGGCGGGCGCCGTATAGGCGGGCTTGTCGGTGGCGGGCTTGTCAGTGGCGGGCTTGCGGCGCGTGGCAGCAGGCTTCGCCGCCGTGGCGACGGCGCCATCGTCCTCAATCGCCTTGGGGCGCTTTGCCATTGCTTCTCCTGCCTGCGGTTGCCAGTACCATCGGCTCCGTGACGCCGCTACTGCGCCGGTGGGCCGGGGCACAGGTTTCGGCGGCTACTCCCAGAGCGTCAGCCAGCCGGCGCCCGGGCAATCGAAGAGGTGGGTGACACCGGTCGGTACGCCATCCTCGAGCGGCATCGCCTTGACGCTGGCGGAGTCCCAACCGGCGACGAGGACATGACCGGTGGTCGCGAGCAGGTGCTGCGGCCACTGCGCCTCGGTATCCAGCTCGGCGACGAGGACCGGGGTGGGGCCGGTCACGTCGAAAGTCGAGACGGTGTCGATGCTGCGGTTGGCGAAATAGACATGGTGGCCATCGGGCGAGCGCTGGATGTCGCCGGGATAGTTGCGGTTCCAGCGGGTCTTGCCGGGGGTGGTGACGCGCGTGCCCTTGACGTTCGCCCAATTCCCGACGGGCTCGCCGAGGCGGCCGACAACGAGGTTGGAGCCGAGTTCGCCGCTGATGGCGAGGCGGCCATCCGGCAGGACCACGGCGTGGCGCGGGCCGGTATTGGCGGGGACGGCGGTGGCGCGGATTTCGGTCAACGCATCGGTGCCAAGCTTCGACGGGTCGACGCTAAACTCGCGGACGAGGTCGGCGCCGAGGTCGATGACAACGAGCGTATCGCCATTGAAGAAGGCCTGGTGCGGGTGGGCGTCGTCCTGCCGCTCCAGCTCGGGACCGCCGCCGCTGAGCTTCAGGAGCGCGATCGGGCCGTCGAAGCTGCCGTCGGCGGCCAGCCGCTGCAGGCCGAGCGTGCTGGTGGTGTAGTTGGTGACGATCAGCAGCCGGCCGCTCGGATCGACGACGAGATGGCAGGGCTCGGCGCCCTCGCTCGACTTCTCGCCGAGGGTGGTCGCGGTGTCGCCATCGATGCGCCAGGCGTGGATATCGCCCTCCATGCCCTGGCGCGAGGTGCCGTAAACGATAGGGAGGGTCGGGTGACGGGTCAGGGCGGAGAGCTGGTTGACGCGGGCGAGCGTCTTGCCGCGCCACTTGCCACCTTCCTGGACCCAGCGGGTCAAGCCGTGCAGCTCGAAAACGCCGCGCGACGCGACGAGCAGCGATTGTCCCTCAGTGAGCCTGAACTCCGACATCGTCTTCTCCCTCGGTCTACTCGGATGCGCCGGGACCGAAACCGTCCCAGTGGGCGACGACCTTACCGCGTTCGACGACACTGGCGCGGCGCAGCATGGCGAAGGCCATGCAGACATGGTTGGGCACGATCTCGAGCCGCATGCCGATCGGCAGCGGGACCGGGGCGCCTTCGCCATGCCAGCGCAGCCAGCCGTGTTCCTCGGACATTTTCTCGATCACCCAGCCCGGTGCGTTGACGATCAAGCCCATGCCCGGGAACTCGTCGCGATGCGCCGAGGCCGGCACGAGGTCGGTGCTGAGCGACTTGGAACCGGCGTCGATGCAGGCACGGTCGGGGTCGGGGTGGCTCACCACGGTGGCGATGACGCGGACCGCGGTGGTGTCGAGCGTTGCGTTGCCGAGCGCGATCTGGCCGACATCGTTGAAGGCGTAGATGCCGGGGCGGATCTGGGTCACGCCTTCCACATGGGCGACTTCGCGAGCGGACGCCGAGGCGCCGAGCGAGACGACCGGCAGCGGCAGGCCGCGGGCGCGGATCGACTGGGCAACGCCAACCATGAACTCACCCGCCGCACGGGCGCGGGCGGCGAGGTCGGGGAGGTCCTTGGCGCCATAGGTGACGCCCTCATGGGTGTAGATGCCGATGAGCTCGATGCCGGGAACGGCATGGATGGCGGCCGCGACATCGGGCGCCTTGTCGGCGGTGACACCTTCGCGACCGAGGCCGTAGTCGATGGCGAGCATCATGCGGGCGGTGGCGCCGGCGGCGGCGAAGACCGCGCCGACGCTGGCCGCGGCGGCCTCGCTGTCGGTGGCGAGAACGAGATCGACCTTGCGCGACAGGGCGAGGGCGCGTTCCGCTTTGTCCTTGCCGACGATCGGATTGGCGACGAACAGGCGCCGCACGCCGGCCGAGGCGAAGGCTTCGGCTTCGCCGAGCTTGGCAACGCAGAGACCGTCCGCCCCGCGTTCGACCTGGCGCACGCCCACCGCGGCCATGCGATGGGTCTTGGCGTGCGGAAACAGCTCGACCTTGGCCGAGCGGGCGATCGCGGCCATCTCATCGAGGTTGTGGTCGAGCGTCGCGAGGTCGAGCACGAGGCCTGGTGTCGCGACCGGCAAGTCGGCCCAGCTCGGGCCGGCTGCATCCCGGGCGATCGAAATTGCAGTGGCGCTCATGCTCAGGCTCCCAGAGTCAGCGTCCGGCCGGCGCGGTGGCCGGTGACGCGGTTGTTTTCGACGGCGAACTGGCCGTTGACGAGGACATGCACGATGCCGGCGGCGGCCTGGCGCGGGTTCTCGTAGGTGGCGTTGGCCTTCACATTGTCCTTGTCGAAGACGACGAGGTCGGCCTTGGCGCCGGCGGCGATGCGGCCGCGATCGGTGACGCGGAGGCGGTTGGCGGCGGAACTGGTCATGTGTCGCACAGCTTCCTCGAGCGTCAGCACCTTTTCCTCGCGGACATAGGTTTCGAGGATGCGTGGGAAGGTGCCCCAGGAACGCGGATGCGGACGGTCGCCGACAAGGATGCCGTCGCTGCCGACGGTATGCTCCTCGCGCTGCATCAGGGTGCGGACATGTTCCTCGTGGCCGATGAAAAACACGCAGGGCGCGGCCCTGTTGGTGGCGAGGAGGATGTCGAGGGCCAGCTCGGACGGCGAGGTGTTCAGCTTCCGCGCAGCGTCCGCGAGGCTGCCCTCCATCATCCATTCCATTTCGGGGGCGCCGGGGAGGCCGGCGAGATGGACGATCGACCAGTTGACGGTGAGGCCCTGGTGGCCGTCCGAGCCGGTGACGTCGAGCGCGTCGATGATGCGCTTGCGCGTTTCGGGATCGCGCAGGCGGGCCATCTGCTCGTCGCCGGTGCCGGCGAGGGCCCAGCTCGGGAGCTGGGAGAGGAGGGTCGTGTTGCCGGCGAGGTAGGGGTAGGCGTCGAAGCTCAGATCGATGCCCTCGGCGATGGCGTCGTCGAACATCTTGAGCAGCAGCGGGAGCTTGCCGCGGTTCGGCTCGAAGCTGAGGTGGGTGTGCGCGAGGTGGAGCGCCACGCCGGAGCGGCGGGCGATCTCGAAGCACTCGGCATAGCCGCCGAGCGCATCGGCGCCGTAGTTGCGGTGGTGCGGGCAGTAGAAGCCGCCATACTCGGCGACGACCTCGCAGAGCGCGACCAGCTCGTCGGTGTCCGAGTACATGGCCGGCACGTAGGTGAGGCCGGTCGAAAGGCCGACGCCGCCTTCCTCGAGCGCGGTGCGCAGCAGGGCCTTCATCTGCTCGAGTTCATCCGGCGTCGCGAGGCGTGGGGCGTTGCCCATCACCAGCATGCGCAGGTTGCCGTGCGGCACGAGGTAGGCGCAGTTGACCGCGACATTGCCGTCGAGGCGCTGGAGGTATTCGGCGACGGAGCGCCAGTTCCAGTCGAAGCCCGGCGGGTCGTCGTTCCAGCCCTTGATCTGGCTGCGCATCTCGAGAAGCGTGGCGTCGTCGATCGGGGCGTAGCTCAGGCCGTCCTGGCCGAGCACTTCGGTGGTGACGCCCTGGCTGAGCTTACTGGTGTGATCGGGGTTCACCAGCACCTGCAGGTCCGAGTGGGTGTGCATGTCGATGAAGCCGGGGGCGATGCACAGCCCATCGATGTCGACGATGCGGTCGGCCCCGGGCTTCCTGGCGCCCTTGTAGATGCCGGCGATGCGGTCGCCGATCACCAGCACGTCGCCACGTACTGCCGGGTTGCCCAGGCCGTCGACGACCAGGCCGCCGGTAAACAGGGTGGAAGTGCTCATAGGTCCTGGACTTGCAGTTTCTGGTTGGTCTTGGCGCTGAGGTAGATGGCGTCCGTCACCGCCACCACATGGGCGGCGAGGCGTGCCGTCAGGCCGGCAGGGGCGGGGGCGCCGAAGGCGCATTCGATCAGCGCCTTGGTAGGGGCGCCGGCATCGTAGAGCCCCGAGGCCTCGGGGTCGCGATACTCGACCACTTCGCCGTCGGCGCGCACGAGGCGCAGCGCATCGGCGACGGAGTCGGCCCAGAGCTGGCCGTTCCGCCCGTAGAGGGCGAAGTGCCATTGCGGGCGGGCGAGGTAGGGGTGGGTGGAAGCAGCGCTGAGCGCTGCGGACCCGCCGCCCGAGAACTCGGCGTTGACGGTGGTGTGGAGGTCGATGTCGCTGGCCGGCGGATAGGTGCTGGCGTTCAGCGCGACGATCGGCTCGCCCACCAGCCATTCCACCATGCCGAGCTGGTGCGACATGGTCACGGCCGCCGAACCGCCGCCGGAGATGGCCTTGTCGGTATAGGTCGAGGTGTCGGACTGAGCCTTGCCGCCCCAGCCGCCGTCGGTGCCGCCCGAAAGGAGGGCCCGGGTGTTGACGGCGAGGTGCATGGTCATGTGCTCGACCTTGCCGATCTCGCCGGCCTCGATGAGCTTGCGGCTGAGCGAAAAGATCGGCGCTGCGGGCCAGCCAAAGCCGACAAGCAGCGCCTTGCCCAGGCGCTCTGCGGAATCGCGCATCCGGCGGGCAGGTCCGGCGCTCAGAGCGAAGGGCTTTTCGACGAGGACATGGGCGCCGGCCTCGAGGGCGGCGATCACCTGTTCCTCGTGCGCGACGGGCGGGCTCGAGACCACGACGATATCGGGGCCGGTCGCGAGCGCTTCGCGCCAATCGGCAAAGTGGGGCACCGCGAACTGCGCGCCGAGGGTTGCACCCATTTCGGCGTTGGGCGTCGAGATGGCGACGAGCTCTACGCGCGGATCGGCCTTGAGGGCGGGCAGGTGGCTCGACTGCGACCACGCGCCCGCGCTGAGAACTGCGGCCTTGATGGTTCCCGTCATTTGCCGACACCCGCCGTAAGCGCGCCGACGACGTGGCGCTGGAAGATGAGCACCAGCACGGTGGGCGGCAGCATGGACATTACGGTCGCCGCCGCAAGCGCGTTCCAGTTGAACTGCTGCACCGACTGGAAGCCGGCAAGGAGCGGCGGCACGGTCAGCTGGTTGGTGAGGACGAGAGCATAGAAGAACTCGCTCCAGGCCTCGAGGAAGATCAGCACGCCCGCAGCAACGAGGCCGGGACGGGCGATCGGCACGATGATGATCCACAACGTCTGCAGGCGCGTGGCACCGTCGATCTTGGCGGCTTCCTCGATCTCGCGCGGCAGCTGATCGAAGTAGTTCTTGAGGATCATGATGGCCAGCGGCAGCGTGAAGACGTTGTAGCTGATGATCAGCGCCCAGGGCGTGTTGAGCACGCCCATGACGCGGAAGGCGACGAAGAACGGGCCGATGATGGCGATGGCCGGCACGATGCGGGTGGCGATCACCGAGAGCTCGAAGGCGCGGGCGCCGCGGAAGGGATAGCGCGACAGGCCATAGGCGGCGGCGCCGGCGATCAGCAGGTTGAGGACGACGAGGCAGGCGGAGACGAAGAGGCTCTGTCCGATCGCCGGGATCAGGCGGGTGCCCATGTCGGTGCTGCCGACGCCCTTGCCACCGGTATTGCCGAACAGCACCGAGACGTAGTTGTCGAAGGTGATGCTCGATGGCACCAGCGGGAACGGCTTGATGCCGAGCTGGCCGGGCGTGATGAGGCTCGAGACGACGAGATACCAGACCGGCAGCAGGATCCAGATGGCGAACACCAGCACGCCCGCGTAGAGGGCGATGGTGGTGGGGAGATTGCGGCGGCGACCGCGGTCAGCTTCGATACTGGCCATCACACGGTTTCCTTGCGGTAGAACATCTTGACGATCACGAGGCCGCCGACGAGGGCGACGACGCCGAGGATCACGGCAAGCGCCGAGCCAAGCCCGATATTGGTGTTCACGAACAGCTGCCGGTAGATGAGCACGCTCATCACCTGCGT
Source organism: Pseudomonadota bacterium (assembly GCA_023393475.1). Taxonomy (GTDB): domain Bacteria; phylum Pseudomonadota; class Alphaproteobacteria; order Rhizobiales; family Devosiaceae; genus Devosia_A. Next base: position 222,203 of record JAEWLC010000037.1, on the reverse strand, counting down.
GGCGTCGCCCGGTCCGCCGCCAGTCATGGCGAAGATCACGTCGAACTGCAGGAAGGCGTAGATGACGTTGAACACGGTGACGGTGATCAGCACCGGCCGCAGCCAGGGCAGGGTGATGTTGGTGAAGCGCTGCCACCAGTTGGCGCCATCGAGCTGCGCGGCTTCGTGCAGTTCCTCGGGCAGGGTCTGGAGGCCGGCCAGCAGCAGGATGCCGGCAAAGCTCGCCTGGCGCCAAACGGCGGCCAGCACGGTGATCGGCAGGGCGGTATTGGGGTCGGAGAGGAACGGGATGTAGTCCTGGGTCACCCCGAGCATCAGCAGCACGGCGTTGAGCCCGCCGACGCTGCCATCGGCGAACCACTTCCACAGGATACCGATCACCAGCCAGGGGGTCGCCCACGGGATGATCAGGAGGGCGCGGGCGAGGCCGCGGCCGATGAAGCGCTGGTTGAGCAGCATCGCCATGGCGAGGCCGATCACCGTCGAGAGGATCACGAAGCCGACGGCAAAGGTGAGCGTCACCTGGGCCGAGCGCCAGAAGACCGGGCTCGCGAATATGATCTGGTAGTTCTCGATGCCGACGAACGGCCCGAAGCCGTTGCCGCTGGCGGGCACGTCATGCAGGCTGTAGACCGCCGTGAGCACCGTCGGCAGGGCCAGCAGCACGATCAGGATGATCATGGCCGGTGCCACAAGCTTCAGCCCGAAGGCGCGATCGGCTTTCGGTGGAAGTCCGCTCAAGTCAGTTGCCGCTGCCACGTGCTCTCCTAAGTCATTTCAGTTGGCCATGACTGGCCGGTCCCGCCGCATTAAAGCGGATGGATAGAAATGCCACCGCCCCGGGAGGGGGCGATGGCGTGGGTCGAAAACAGCCTAGAGTGTACGACCGCCCTGCGCGCCCTTGGCGGCAGCGGTCAGGTCTTCCACCGTCTTCTGCGGCGTGGCCTGGCCAAGCAGCAGGGCGTGGATGATGTCGCCGACCTTGGCCTGGAAATCCGGGTACCAGGGCAGGGTGCGGGCGGGCACGACGTTCGACTTGGTCGCGAACGTGTCCGACAGCTGGGCGAGGTCGTAGTAGTCCGGGAAGGCCTCGATGACGGCCGGGTCGGTGAAGAAGCCGGCGTAGGGAGCGGCGAGGCCGGCGGCCTTGGCCCACTCGTTGAACACCTTGAACTGGCCGGCGGAGTCCTTCCAGCCGTAGTACTTCATCAGCTCCCAGGCGGCGAGGCGCTCATCGTCGTTGTCGGTCTGGCCCATCTGGAGGACCTCGCCGATCTGCAGGGTCGACGGGCCGGCCGGCGCCATCTCGACGTTGGCCGACTGCGGGCCCTCGAGGGCGCGGATCGAGGTCAGGAAGTAGTGGTGCAGCACGTAGAAGGCTGCATTGCCCTGGGCCATCTCGTTCGACAGCTTGCCCGGATCATCGGTCAGCAGCGACTTCGGCGCGAGGCCTTCCTGGTACATGGCCTGCCACCACTCGAACACGCCGACGGTCTTGGGGTCGTCGGCGAAGACCGGCTGGCCGGCCTTGTCGAAGGCGGTGATCTGCTCGTTGAGCAGGTAGGTGTGCAGGTATTCCTCGCAGAACTCCTTCACCCAGTAGGCGACGTAGGGCGCCGGCGTGGTGGTGGAGAGGGCCTTGGAGGCGTCGTAGATTTCCTTGAGGTTGGTCGGCACGGCGAGGCCGGCATCCGCGAGGTACTTCTTGTTGTAGTGCAGCATGTGCACGGCCGAGAAGTACGGGGCGCTGATGATGTCGCCATTGGCGTTCACGTGGCGCTCGCGCGCGCTCTCGAACATGTCGGCGATCATGTCGTCGACACCCGGCAGGCCGTTGAGCTTGTTGGCCCAGCCCTCATCCACGAACTTCTGCGAGTTGTAGGCGAAGTTGTAGTAGAGGTCGATTTTGTCGCCACCGCGCAGGCGCGTCTGCAGCGCCGGGGTGTAGCCGAGGTTCGGGATAACGGCGACGTTGACGGCCGGGTTGCCCGCGGCGGTCCATTCGCCAACCAGCGACTTGATGGTGTCGGGCTGGAAGTCCCAGGCGAGCATATCGAGCGTACCCGAATAGGCTGCCTTGGCGGTGCCGGTCATCAGACCGGGCATCAGGGTCGCGGCGAGCGCAGATGCGCCACCGGCCTTGAGGAACGAGCGACGGTTCAGCGAACCGAGGCCTCTGGTGGTGTTGGTAGTCTTCATGATGTTTCCCTCTCCTGGACGAAGCTGAACCGACGACACGAAACAAGGGCAGTTCGGATCGCCTGCGGGTTGGGCCCGCAAACGTCCCCGGATCCGGCCCTGGTCGGACCCGGCTCTTCGACATCTGCTCAAGCCGGCCCGCCGGCCTGCTGCTTCCTGTTCCGCCACGCGGGAGCTTCCCTCACCCGCATGCCGGCATCTTCAGTGACAACGCTATGACAACGGCTATCATATATCAACGCATACTTTTGCATATGATAACAGGTTCAGCGGAACCCCTTGAGCACGGCCTCCGCGGCTTCGAGTGTGCGGTCGATATCGGCGTCGGTGTGGGCGGCGCTGACGTGATTGCGCTTGATCGGCATGGGCAGCATGAAGATGCCGCGCTCGCACATGCCCTGCCGGAAGGCGAGGTCGCGCGCCGTGTCGTTCTTCAGCAGATCTTCGTAGCGCTCGACCTTGCCGCTCATGAAATAGGGCGTGAACACCGAGCCGTAGCCGGCCGAGATCATCTCGATGCCGAACCGGCCGGCGATTTCTGCGAGGCCGTCGCGCATGCGCTGGCCGAGGCGGAACGTGCGCTCGTACACCGTGCCGTCCTCGAAGGCGGCGATGGTGGCGAGGGCGGCGGCGGTGCCGACCGGGTGGCCGTTATAGGTGCCCCCGACGAAGACCTTGCCACCCGGCGCGGTCGAGAACTGCATCATCAGCTCGCGCTTGCCGGCGATGATGGCGCAGGGGTAGCCGTTGGCGATGGCCTTGGCGAAGGTGCTGATGTCGGGCTTGACGCCCAGCACCGACTGATAGCCGCCGAGACCGTGGCGGAAGCCGGTGATCACCTCGTCGAACACCAGCACGATCCCGTGCTGGTCGCAGAGGCTGCGCAGGCCCTCGACGAAGTTCTGCCGGGGCAGGACGCAGCCGATATTGTGCGGGATCGCTTCCATGAAGATGGCGGCGATCTGGCCCGGATTTTCGAGGATGGCGCGCTCGGTGGCCTCGAGGTCGTTGAAGGGCACGATGATGGTGTTGTCGATCGCGTCCTTGAGCTGGCCGGCGCTGCCCGGGTCCTTCTGGCCGATCTTGTCCGCCGGGGTGATGACGTTCATCAGCAGGTAGTCGTGCCAGCCGTGGAACGTGCCCTGGAACTTGATGAGCTTTTCGCGGCCAGTGACGCCGCGGGCGAGGCGGACAGCCATGTAGGTGGCTTCCGAACCGGTGGAGAAGGCGAGCGCCATCTCGGCCGAGGGCACATGCTCGACGACCTTTTCGGCGAGCCGGATCTCGAGCTCGGAAACACCGACGCCGACCATGTCCGGACCATTCAGCGCCTCGACGACGGCGGCGTTCACGGCCGGATCGTTATGGCCGAGGACGATTGGGCCGAAGGCGGCGTGGTAGTCGAGATAGGTATTGCCGTCGGCATCGCGAATATGGGCGCCCTGGGCCCAGGCCCACGAATAGGGCTGGGCCAGCCGCCGGGTGGCGGAGTTGACGCCGCCGGGGATGACCCTGGTGGCGCGTTCGTAAAGGCTCTTGGACTTCTCGATATTCATAGGAAACTGGAACTCGTGGTCAGGTGAGGCCGAGCAGCGTGAGGCTGTCGCGATGGATGATCTCTTCGATCTTGTCGGCGGGAACGCGCGGCAGCCTCGTGCCTTCAACGATGTCGTTGACGGTGCGCAGGGCGTGCAGCGTTTCGGCGGGGGTGGTGATCGGGTAGTCCGAGGCGAACATGAGCTTGTCGAGCACGTTCCACTCGGTGGCTTTGATCATGCCCTCGTAGAAGGTGTAGGGCCGGTAGAGGAGGCCGGACACGTCGGCATACACATTGGGGTGCTTGCGGATGACGACCGCGGTGTCGACCGTCCACGGGTGGCCCATATGGGCCATGATGATCTTGAGGTTGGGGTAGCGCATGGCGATCTCGTCGACCACCAGCGGGTGGGCGTACTTGATCGGCGCGGTGCGCACCGGCGATGTGCCGATGTGGAAGAGGATCGGCAGGCCGTGCCGCTCGGCCTCGCGGTAGATGGCGAGCGCCCGGGATTCGAGCGGATCGAAGACCTGGTAGTTGGCGCCCATCTTGATGCCGCGCAGCTTGAGGTCGGTGCGCGAGCGCTCGATCTCCTCGAGCGACTTCGGATCGTGCGGATGCACCGACATGAAGCCGATGAGGCGGTCTGGATGCGCGTCGACGAAGGCGGCCGTCACGTCGTTGACGCCGACGGCGACGTCGCCCGGCTCGTTGAAGCCGTTGACGCTGCCGGTCTTCTCGCCCGGCGCCCAGGCGACGCCGAAGACGATCGACTTGTCCGCCGGCTTCTGGGCCTCGAGGTATTCGTTCCACGAATAAACAGAGTCCACCGAGCGATCGGGACGCCAGGTGTGGTGCAGCTTGCGCTGCTCGGCCGGCACGGCGTCGCGGAACTGCGGCGTGTGGGAGTGGACGTCGATGATCATGGGGTGGCTTTCTCCAATACGCCCAGTTCGCGCGAGATCGTCTGCGCACAGCTTTCGACCGCGTTGGCGAGGGTCTTCAGGTTCTCTTCGGTGACCCGCGTGGTCGGGCCGGAAATGCTCACCGCGGCAACGACGTGGCCGGAATGATCGCGGATGGGCGCCGCGACGCAGCGCAGCCCCTCCTCGATTTCTTCGTCGTCGATGGCGTAGCCGCGGGCGCGGATCTCATCGATCTGCGCCACGAGGCCGGGACGGTCGGTAATGGTGTGCGGCGTATGCGGCTCGAGCTGCATGCGGGCGAGGAGCTGCGCGCGGGTCGGCTCGTCCTGGAAGGCGAGGAGGGCCTTGCCGACGCCGCTGCAATGGAGCGGATCGAGGAAGCCGACAAAGCTCGCCATGCGCATCGAGCGTGAGGCATCGAGCTTGTCGATGCAGAGCGCCTTGTCGTCGCTGAGGATCGACAGGTGCACCGTCTCGCCGGTGTCGGCGACCAGCTGCTCGAGGTGCGGACGCGCCGAGCGCCTGAGATCGAGATCGCCCATGGCGCGCGCTCCGATCACCAGCGACAGCATGCCGAGCCGGTAGGCACCCGTCTGCTCGTCGCGCTCGACCAGCCGGCGCGCGGCAAGGGTGGCCAGCACGCGGAAGGCGGTGGTCTTGGGCAGGCCGGTGGCGGCGGCGATCTGGTCGACCGTCAACACCCCGTTCTCACCGGCTACGCACTCGAGGATGTCTATCGCCCGATCGACCGAGCGAATGGCATAGCGATCTTCCACAATTCACCTAGTGAATTCGTGTTTCATTTGGTGAACCGAAGTGAAGATGACTTTGGGCGGGGAGTCAAGCGTGGGTCCGGGAAAGGGAACAGCCTGTGGTCGTGCCGATCCCGCACGTCGCAAACGGGGCCGATCCGGCATAGGCTCGCGGCATGAAGCTCGATATTCGACCGATGAGCCGTGCCGACCTCGATGCGGCGCTGGGCTGGGCCCGCGACGAAGGCTGGAATCCCGGCCTCGACGATGCCGCCGCGTTCCATGCGCAGGACCCCTCGGGCTTCCTGATGGGCTGGCTCGGGACAGTGCGGATCGGCTGCATCTCGGTGGTGAAATACGGCGCCGACTTCGCCTTTCTCGGGCTCTACATCGTCCATCCGGCGCATCGCGGCAAAGGCTACGGCAAGGCGATCTGGGACGCCGGCATTGCCAGCGCGGCCGGCCGCACCATCGGGCTCGACGGGGTTCCCGCGCAGCAGGAGAACTATCGCAAGTCCGGCTTCGCGCTCGCCTATCGCAGCGCGCGCTGGAGCGGGGCGCTGCGCGGACTGGTCGCCAAGCGCTCCTATGTGCGGCCCGTGACGGCCGAGGATTTTGGCGCGGTCGCGGCGTTCGACCGTCGGTATTTCGCGGCGGCCCGCGACGGCTTTCTCGCCGCCTGGCTCGCGCCGTCAGCGTCGCGGCAGACGGAAGCCTATTTCGAGGATGGCAGGGTGCGGGGCTACGGCACCATCCGGCGCTGCGTCGAGGGCTGGAAGATCGGGCCGCTTTTCGCCGAGACGCCCGGCATAGCCGAAGCGCTGCTCGCGGCGCTGGTGACGCCGGCCGGCACCGATCCGGTGTCGATCGACGTGCCGGCGCCCAACGCCGCCGCCGTGGCGCTGGTCGAGCGACTGGGCTTCAAGCCGGCGTTCGAGACGGCGCGGATGTATCGCGGCACGCCGCCCGAACTGGATCTCGACGGCATCTTCGGGACCAGCACGCTGGAACTGGGATAGTCCGCACTACCAGTTGGCGATGCGGCCGTCGGCGAGCACGGACTCGGTTGCCGGAATGACCTCCTGCGCGAACGGGTATTTCGCCGCGGCCTTCTCGTCGATCTCGATGCCGAGGCCTGGGGCGTCCGGTATCGGCCATGATCCGCCGACGAGGTTCAGCGGGTAGGCCGAGCAGATTTCCTCGAACCACGGCACGATGCCGACCGCCTCCTCTTGGATGACGAAGTTGGTCGTCGCGGCATCGAACTGCAGCGCCACGGCGCCGGCCACCGGACCCATCGGGTTGTGCGGGCAGACGCCCATATGAGCCGCCTCGGCGATGGCCGCGATCTTGCGGCCGCCGGTGAAGCCCATGCAGTGCGCGAGGTCCGGCTGGATGTAGGCGACGGCACGCGTCTGCGCGACTTCGGCGAACTCGCGCGGGGTGAACAGCCGCTCGCCGGTCGCCAGCGGACAATCGACGCGGCGGGCGATATCGGCCATCCCGGCGGTATCGTCGGGCTGGATCACTTCCTCGCAGAACAGCGGTTTGATCGGCTCGATCGCCTTGATGTAGGCGATCGCCGCATCGAGCGAATCCGGCCGGCCGTGGAAGTCGGTCATGATCTCGACGCCGTCGCCAACGCGCTCCCGAACGGCCGCGGCGAGCTTTTCGACATGCTTCACGGCAGGGAGCGGCGCGTCGTAGCCCGTATAGGGGACGAAGCCGAGCTTGATGGCGTTGTAGCCCATCTCCACCGTCTCCTGCACTGCATCGCAGAAGCGGCTGATGTCGGTGTTGGGCACCCGGCGCGAGGCGTCGCCGCGCCGCAGGTGGGTATAGACGCGCACGCTGTCGCGCACGCGGCCGCCGAGCAGCTGCCACACGGGCACGCCGAGCGCCTTGCCCTTGATGTCCCACAGCGCGTGCTCGATGCCCGAAACGGCGGTGAGGCCGATCGAGCCCAGCGGCCAGAAGCTGAAGCGGGTCATGGCGTTGACGAGGTGCTCGATCCGCATCGGGTCCTGCCCGATCAGGAAGGGGGCGAGGTCGTCGATGGTGCCCTTCACGGCACGGGTCTTCCACTCCAGGGTCGCCTCGCCCCAGCCCCAGAGGCCGGGCTGGTCGGTCAGCACCTTGACGAAGATCCAGTTGCGGTGGACGGCGTTGACGACGACGGTTTCGATGCCGGTGATCTTCATGGCAGTCCCTCCCCAGGACGCGCGCTGCCGGTCAGGCGAGCTCGATCTTGTTGTTCTCGAGGTAATCGCGGTCGAGCTCGATGCCGAGGCCGGGCACGCGCGGCAGCTTGAGGGCGCCGTTCGAGTTGTCGAGCCGGGTGTGCATCAGTTCGTTGTAGCCCGAGAGGTCCCAGCGGGAGGTCTCTAGCCGGTAGAAGTTGGGCACCGTCATCATCACATGGGCGCCCGCGAGGATGTTGATCGGCCCGCCGGCGTCGTGGGGCGAGATCGGCACGTAGAAGGCCTCCGCCAGCGTCGCGATCTTCTTCATCTCCGATATGCCGCCCGTCCAGGTCACGTCCGGCATGATGTAGTCGGTCAGCTTGTCCTCGAGGATGCGCACGAAATCCCACTTGGTGTGCGCCCGTTCGCCCACCGAAATCGCCGCATTCACCTTCTCGCGCACCTGCTTGAGCGCCCCGTAGCTCTCGGGCGGCACCGGCTCCTCGAACCAGTCGATCTGTCCGGCCTCCTCGAGCGAGCGGCAGAGCCGGATCGCGGTAGGCACGTCGAAACGGCCGTGAGCGTCGATGAGGATTTCCACCTCCGGGCCGGCGGTCTTGCGGATCAAGGCGGTAAGGTCGCCGGCCTTCTTCTCGTCGGCGCGGGTCATCATGCCGTCGAGATAGCCGCTGCGCTGCTCGTCGCCGCCGCGCTGGTAGGGGTAGGGGTCGAACTTCAGCGCCTTGTGGCCGGACTTCACGATGTCGGTGATCTCGGCAACCACCCCTTCGTCGGAGGTGAACTTCGATTGGTCCGGGTGGGTGTAGAGCGAGACCTCGTCACGCACAGGGCCGCCCAGCAGCTCGTAGACCGGCAAGCCCAGCACCTTGCCGCGGATGTCCCACAGCGCGATGTCGATGGCCGAGGTGCATTCGCACGCCGCGCCGCGGCTGCCCATGTACGTGAAGCCGCGGAACATCTTGTGCCACAGCTTCTCGATCTTGCTCGGGTCCTCGCCCTGAAGCTGGCCGCTCATCTGCTTGAGGATGGCGCAGAGCGCCCGGTTGGCGATCTTCGTGGTCGAGGTGATCTCGCCCCAGCCCGACACGCCCTCGTCGGTCGTCACCTCGACGAACAGGTACTCACCCCAATACGACGTGCTGGCCTTGACCAGCCACGGATGAACCCCCGTGATCTTCATCTATCTCTCCCTCAAATGGCCTTGCGCATGCCCCTCGCATGCGAACATCAGCTTCAGCCGGCGCGCGCCGAGGTGGCTGCCCGCATCTGCTCGAGCACATGGCGCCCGGCGCCGTCGACATGGTCGGCGATCACTGTCGCGGCGCGGTCGGCGTCGCCCTCCTTGACCAGCCGGATCAGCTCGCGGTGGTCGCGGATCACCTGCGCCCGGCGGGAGAGCGTGTAGCTGTAGCGCCGCCCGAGTGCGCGCAGCACCTCGCGATGCTTCCACCACAGCTCGGCGGCGAGGTGGTTGTAGTGACGCTCGTACATGACGGTGTGGAACTGGGTGTCCAGCTCGCTGTGCAGGATCGAGTCCGCGAAGTTGTTGGCCTCGATGTGGCGCTGGATGCGTTCCAGCTCGGCAATGTCGGCCGCGGTGGCCATGTCGACGAACCAGCGGACCATCGAGGGTTCGATCAGGACGCCGATCTCGTAGACGTCGCGGACGAAGTCCTGGTCGATCGGCCGGACCCGGGCGCTCTTGTTGTGGACGATCAGCACGAAACCCTGCGAGCGCAGCAGCTGCAGCGCCTCGCGTACGGCATTGGCGGGGGATCGGTGCCTTTCCGACAGCTCGGCCACGATCAGCCGGGCATTGGCCTCGAGACGGCCCGAGATGATGTCGTCGCGGATCAAGCCGTAGACCAGGGCCCCTTCCTCGGACACCCCGGTCGGGTCGATGCCAACGGGTGGTCGGGCCTTGAAGTCTTTCATCAATGTCGATCCGTCGTTCTCAAGTCCGTGCAGCTTTGCTGGTTTCTGGAAGGATTTCTAGAGAGAGTGTCAGGATTTTGCAAAATTCGTATTGCCTGTCGCAAAATCGAGGCGTTAATTGCGTAGCCGGCAGGTTGCCGGACATCACTCTCGAACTGCGCGAGGGGCGCAGTCCGCGGGTGGAGGGAGGATCTCATGTCAGAACACGGATATGGCCGTGCCCTTTGGCACGGCGTGGCCGCGGCTGCCTTGGCAGCGGGCCTTACGTCGTCGGCGTTTGCAGCAGGCCTCGACCTTAGCAAATGGTCGCCCGACTACGTTCGCTCGATCGCCGGCACCGAGGATTTCGATACCGTCGGACACTGCAACTCGGTCACGCCCACCGACTACAAGGGCAAGCTGACCTTCTGGTACCAGGGCATGTTCGAAGCCGATCCGCAGATCGCGCGCGATAACTACCGCGATTTCTTCATCGCGTTCCGCGAGGCTTATCCCGGCATCGAGCTCACCGAGCAGGGCATCACCTATAACGAACTGCTCGACAAGTTCCGCACGGCGCTGCTCGGCAATGCCGCACCGATGGCCATCCGGCTGCAGATTCTCGGCGGCACCGAGTTCGCGGCCAAGGGCTATCTCGAGGAACTGAAGCCCGAAGACGTCGGCTACGCGACCGACGACTTCTGGCCCGGCGCCATGAAGGCGGTGACCTGGGACGGCAAGACCTACGGCATCCCGACCAACAACGAGACCATGGCGTTCATCTGGAACGCCGACATCTTCAAGCGCGCCGGGCTCGACCCCGACAATCCGCCGGCCACCTGGGATGACGTCGTCGCCTATTCCAAGCAGATCAAGGACAAGCTGGGCGTCTCCGGCTACGGCATGGTGGCCAAGCAGAATGCCGGCAACACGCCCTATCGCTACATGCCGCAGCTCTGGGGCTATGGCGGCGGCGTCTTCGACGAAGCCGATCCGAACCCGACCTATGGCGAGGTCCGCCTCGACAGCCCGGAGTCGATCCGCTCGCTCCAGGCCTCCTATGACATGTATGTGCGGGACAAGTCGGTGCCCGTCTCGGCCCTCACCAACACCCAGGGTGAGAACCAGGCGCCGTTCATTTCCGGCCAGCTCGGCATGATGATCAGCCATCCGTCCGAGTATGCCCGCATGATCGAACTCGCCGACCAGGCCACCGGCGCGGACAAGGCCGTCGCCGACGCCGTGCTGGAAAACATGCGCTACGGCCTGATCCCGACCGGCCCCGACGGCAAGCGCGCCGTGGTGTTCGGTGGCTCCAACATCCACATTCTCAAGTCCGAGTATGTCGAGGGCGGCAAGGTCGACGAGCCCGCCGCCAAGGCGCTGATCTGCATGTGGACCAGCCCCGAATGGTCGCTGAAGCTCGCCTGGGCCGGCTCGAACCCCGGCAACGTCAACGGCTTCAAGACCAAGTGGATGAAGGAACGGCTGGACACCATCAAGTTCCTCGACGTCACCACCTCGATGCTGCCCAACGGCATCCCGTTCCCGGCGCTGCCCGAGGCGCCCGAGATCATGAACATCATCGTTCCCGACATGATGCAGAATGCCCTTACCGGCACGATGAGCGTCGAGGCGGCGGCAAAGGACGCAGCCGAGAAGGTGCGCAAGCTGCACAGCGGCGGCGGTCTCTAGAACCAGGTCTACGGGACCGGGCAAGTTGCCCGGTCCCACCATCCTCGTCCCCACACATCACTATATTGACCACCGCATGCCGGCACCCTGTAGGGTGGCCCGACCGAGTCGAGCTTTGACGGCCGAGGCTCGGCCGGAGACCGGTGCGCATGACCAGGTGGCGAGCCCAGACCATTGCCGAAAAGATCGAAGCGGCAACGGTGTTCCAGTTGGTCGCCGAACAGCACATCATCGGTCGCCCGACCGAGATCATGATGGGTGATGCTTTCACCGTCGCCGACAAGCCCGGCGTCCAGGGCGTCGTCGTCACCGCCAAGCCGGGTCATGTCATCGTGCGCCTCGATGACGGCCGGATGCTGCATCTGCGTCCGCGCAAGGCCGCCGACGCGGAGTCAGGCCTCGAACGGCCGCGCGGCAAGCTCAGCAGCGACTGGACCGTGGAGCGCGTTACGTGACGCGCGTGTGGTATCAGACGGCTCGGCTTACTGCATTTCTGGAGGAACGATGAGCGCCCAATCCATACTCGACCGGGCCATCGCTCCCCTCGAGCAGGCCATCGCGGCGGGTCGGATACCCGGCGGTATTCTCGGCGTCGTTGAGGCCGACGGCGATCGTGCCGTGCGCGCCATCGGCGAGGCCCAACGGGTGCCCGACAGCCGTCCGATGACCGAAGGCACGTGGTTCGACCTCGCTTCGCTCACCAAGGTGATCTTCACGACGCCGCGCATCCTGGCGCTGGCGGAGGAGGGCCGCATCGACCTCGATGCGCCGCTGACCTCGGTGATCCCCGATTTTCGCCAGTACAATCCCGATGGCGCGTGGGAGCGGAAGGTCACCTTCCGCCAGTGCCTCGGGCACCAGACGGCGTTTCCCGCGGTCTTTCCACTCTACACCTACGGGTGCGATCCCAACCTGCTGCGCGCCTTCGTGCTCCAGCACGAGTGGCCGGCAGGCCAGGCGGTCTATTCCGACCTCAACTATATCCTCCTCGGCATCGCGATCGAACGGCTCACCGGCAGGACGATCCGACAGCAGGATCCGGGGCCGGGCTTTGCCTGGTCGGCCGATCCAGCCAATGCCGCCGCGACGGAGCGGGACGCCTGGCGCGGCAGGGTCATCTGCGGCGAGGTTCACGACGAGAACTGCTACGCCTTGCAGGGCTCGGGGCATGCGGGGCTGTTCGGCACCGTCACCTCCGTACTCGACCATGCGCGGAGCCTCCTCTCCGCCGACGGCATCTCGCCGGGCGTGGTCGAGCTGATGCGCACGCCGGTGGGCGGCAATCGCACGCATGGCTGGGAGCGGCCCTATGAGAACTGGTCGGGCGGGAACCGCTGCTCGGCCGGCACCATCGGCCATACCGGCTTTACCGGTGTCGGACTCTGGGTCGATTTCGACAATGGCCGCGCCTGGACGCTGCTGACCAACCGCGTGCATCCGACGCGGCATTTCGACAGCGGCATCGTCGCCCTCCGCCGCGCCGTCGGCGATCTCGTCAACGGAGCCTGAAGACATGGACCCGATCTGGACCGTAGGCCTGATGACCGGCACCGTGCTCGACGGCAATATCGACGTCGCCATCCTCAGGACGGACGGCGAAAGCGTGGCCGAGTTCGGGCCCTATACGCTCGCGCCCTATCCGCAATCGATCCGGGACCTGCTGGAAGAGACGCTGGCGGCCGCGCGGAGGTGGAATTTTGAGGGTCCCGAGCCGGCGATCTTCGCTGAGGCCGAGGACGCGCTGACCCGCGCCCAGTCCGCCGCCGTGCGCGCCCATGTCGAGGCGTCGGGGCTCAGCATGTCCGATATCGGGGTCGTGGGTTTTCACGGCCAGTCGGTGCTGCACCGCGCGCCGCAGCCTGGCCGCATCGGGGCCACGCGCCAGCTCGGCAACGGGCAGCTGATGCATGAGCTGCTGGGCGTAAAGGTCGCCTACGATTTCCGCTCGGCCGACGTGCGTGCCGGCGGGCAGGGGGCGCCGCTCGCCGCGATCTACCACCAGGCGCTGCTGCGCACGCTCGGTACCGCCGGCGAGGTCGCGGTGCTCAACCTCGGCGGCGTCGGCAACCTGACCTACTGGGATGGGGGCGAGACGCTGATCGCCTTCGACACTGGCCCGGCCAATGCGCCGCTCAACGATTTCATGAAGGCGCACGGCCTCGGCGACATGGATCGCGACGGCGCGTTTGCCCGCACCGGCAAGGTCGACGAGGTGCGCCTGCAGCAGCTCCTCGAGCACCACTACCTCTCCGCTCCGCCGCCGAAATCGCTCGACCGGTTCGACTTCACCTCGGCCATGGCCGATGGCCTCGATCCCGCGACGGGGGCCGCGACGCTCACCGCCTTCACCGCCGCCGCTGTCGGCAAGGGGCTGGACCTCTTGCCGACACGGCCGCAGAAGCTGGTGGTCTGTGGCGGCGGGCGGCACAATCCGCTGATCATGGAGATGCTCGCCACCTATGCCGGCGTCGAGGCGGTGCCGGCCGAAGCGGTGGGCTGGCGCGGCGATGCCATCGAGGCCGAGTGCTTCGCGTTCCTCGCGGCCCGCGTCGTTTGCGGCCTGCCGATCAGCTTTCCCACGACCACCGGGGCGCCACGGCCGCTCACCGGTGGCAAGCTCGCCGGCTAGGGTTGCATAGGAGTCCCGTGTCGGTATCACTAGGCACCCAACTGCTTCGCGGCGCGCCATGGACCTTCTCGTAAATCTCTATTCCCGACGCATGGCCGAGCTGGCCGCGCGCGTCGAAGGCGTCGAAGCGACCATCCGCGTCGCGCTGCCGCCCGAGCTGCACATCGTCCAGGACTGGGTGCGCCGGCATTTCAGCGAATACTGGGTGAGCGAGCTGACCGTGGCGATGTCGCACCAGCCGCCCGGCTGCCTCGTCGCCATCGTCGAGGGCGAAGTCGTCGGCTTCGCCTGCTACGACGCCACCGCGCGGGGCTTTTTCGGTCCGACGGGCGTCGCCGAAAGCCAGCGCGGCAAGGGCATCGGCGCGGCGCTGCTCTATCACGCGCTCGCCGCCATGAAGGCGCAGGGCTACGGCTATGCCGTCATCGGCGGGGTCGGCCCGGTCGAGTTTTACGCCAACGCGGTCGGGGCTGTGCCGATCGCGGCCGACAAGGGCGAGGACGTGTACCAGGGCCTGCTTCGGGTCCAGCCAGGGCAGGGGGCGTAGATGTCCGGCACGCCCCTCGCCCTGTTCGTCGGCGTCGAAGGCTTCGCACTTACGGCGGACGAGATTGCCTTCCTCAAGGACGCGAACCCCTACGGGCTGTTCCTCTTCCGGCGCAATATCGACGCGCGCGAGCAGGTGCTCCGGCTCTGCGCCGAGATCCGCGAAACGCTCGGCCGGCCCGACGCGCCGATCTTCATCGACCAGGAAGGCGGGCGCGTCCAACGGCTCAACAACGGCAATTTCCCGAGTTTCCGCAGCCTCGGCTCGTTCGGCGCGCTGGCCCGGAAGGACCTCGAACTTGGCAAGCGCGCCTTGCGGCTCTCGAGCCGCGCCATGGGCGCCGTCATGGCCGACCTCACCATCGACAGCGGCACGACGCCGGTCGTCGACCTCGCCCGCAAGGGCACGCATGACGTGATCGGCGACCGCGCGTTCGGTGACGATCCGGAGCTGGTGGTCACGCTGGCGCGCGAAGTGATCGAGGGCATGCTGGAAGTCGGCACGCTGCCGATCGTCAAGCACATCCCCGGCTATGGGCGCGTCTCGGTCGATCCGCATTTCGATTGCCCGGTGGTCGATGCCTCGCTCGCCGATCTGCGCGCCACCGACTTCCAGCCGTTCGTCGCCCTGCGCGACGCGCCGTGGGCGATGGTGGCGCATCTGATCTTCACGCAGGTCGATCCCGATCGCGCTGCCTCTGTCTCGCCACTGCTCTACGATCTCATTCGCAACGACATCGGCTACGATGGCGTGCTGATCACCGATTGCCTCAGCATGGAGGCGCTGAAAGGCACGCCGTCCGAGCGGGTGACCTCGGCGCTGGCAGCGGGATGCGATATCGCGCTGCTGACGCAGGGTGGTCTGCCGGCCAGCGAGGCGGCCGCCAGCGGTGCCCGTCCACTAACGGCGGAAACGCTGGAACGAATCAAGCGCGGGGAGCGCAAACGCGCTAGCCTCCGCATCGACGCTGCGGCACTCCATGCCGAAGTCGAACGGATTTTCGAGGAGAACGGCCTCGCCTGAGGCGGGCCGGTTTCAAAAGAGGAGACTCGAAGTGTTGAAGAGCAGGTTGATTGCGAGCGCCGCCCTGGCCCTGGCGCTGACGGCGCCAGCCACGGCGCAATCGGTACTGACCCTCAGTTCCGAGCAGACCACCACCTATGTGCGCAACTTCAATCCGTTCAACCAGACGTCGGCGCGCGCGACGACCAAGGACTTCATCTACGAGCCGCTGGCGATCTTCAATCGCCTCGCCGGGGCGAAGTGGGAGTACCGGCTGGCCGAGAGCCACGAACTGGCCGACGACCTCAGCTCGATCAGCTTCACGCTGCGCGACGGGCTCAAGTGGTCCGACGGCGAGCCGCTGACCGTCGACGACGTTGTCTTCACCTACGACTACCTCACGAAGTTCCCGGCGCTCGATTTCAACTCGGTGTCGCAGCTGATGGAGTCGGTCGAAAAGTTCGACGAGCGCACCGTGCGCTTCAACCTCAAGCAGCCCAATTCGCTGGTCGCGACCACCATCGTCGCCATGCCGATCGTGCCCGAGCACATCTGGAAGGACATCGCCGACCCGGTGACCTTCGCCAACGAGAACCCGGTCGGCTCCGGCCCGATGACCGAGATCACCCGGTTCACGCCGCAGGTCTACGAGCAGTGCCGCAACCCGAACTACTGGGACGCTGCGAGCCTGCATGTCGATTGCATCCGCATGCCGCAGCTGGCGGACAATCCGCAGGTGCTGGCGGCGCTGGTCGACGGCACGCTCGACTGGGCGACGAGCTTCGTGCCCGACATCGACAACACGTTCGTCGCCAAGGACCCGGAGCACAACCACTACTGGTTCCTGCCTTCGAGCATCGTGGCCTACACGCTCAACCTCGAGAACCCGGACGAGAACGCCAAGAAGGCGTTCAACGACGTCAACTTCCGCCGCGCCGTATCCATGCTGGTCGACCGGCAGTCGATCATCGACATCGCCGGTTACGGCTATCCGGTGATCAACGAAGATCCGTCCATGCTGGGCCAGTTCTACGCCGCCTTCGCCAACCCTGAGGTGGCCAAGAAGTTCGGCAAGTATGGCAAGTTCGACCTCGAGGGCGCCAAGGCGCTGCTCGATGAGTCGGGCTACAAGGATGCGGATGGCGACGGCTTCCGCGACAACCCGGATGGCACGCCGATCGCCCTCGATATCGAGATCCCGAACGGCTGGACCGACTGGATCGACGCCGTGCAGATCACGCTCGAGTCGCTGAAGGCGGCGGGGCTCAACGCCAAGATGTCGACGCCCGAGGAGTCGGTCTGGGCCTCCGACCTGATCGATGCCAAGTACTCGGTGTCGCTCAACGCCATCGCTTCGGCGGCGAACCCCTACTTCCCCTACATCCGCTCGTTCAACCCGGCCGATTTCGGCAAGAGCCGTACTTCGGCGCAGCGCTGGACCGATCCGGAAGTGGTGGAGATGCTGAACAAGTACACCCAGGTGAAGGACCCGGCCGAGCAGAAGGCGATCATGGATGCCATCCAGCTCAAGGTGGCCGAGGCCCAGCCGATCATCCCGGTCTACAACAGCCCGTCCTTCTACCAGTACAGCACCAAGCGCTTTACCGGCTGGGCCAATGCCGACAACCAGATCACGTCGCCAGTGGTGTCGAACGCCAATCCGGGCAGGCTGATCCAGCTGCTGGCCCTGCGGCCGGTCGCGCAGTAGTCGAACACAGGCGAGGGCGCTCCGGCGTCCTCGCCCCCACCAAGCGGGAACAGACGCATCGATGGCCTTTCTGCTCCGGCGCCTTGCATTCTACCTGGCGGCCTTTGTCGCCGCGGCGACGATCAACTTCTTCCTGCCGCGCCTGATGCCGGGTGATCCGATCCAGAAGATGTTCGCGGGGGCGGGCTCGGACCTGTCGCTCGAGAACCTCAACGCGCTGAAGCTGACCTTCGGCTTCATCGACGCGCCGATCGGCGAGCAGTATCTCGCCTATTTGAAGAGCGTGTTCACCGGCGATCTCGGCCGTTCGGTCCGCTTCTTCCCGCTGCCGGTCACCGAACTGCTGGGCCGGGCGCTGATCTGGACCCTTGGCCTCGTCGGCATCGCGACGCTGGTGGCTTTCACCCTCGGCACCTTCCTCGGGGTGATGGCGGCGTGGCGGCGGGGGACGCTGTTCGACACCATCGTTTCGCTGTCGGCGATCTTTTCGAGCTCGGTGCCGGCGGTGGTGGTGTCGCTGATCACGCTCTTCGCCTTCGGCTACACGCTGGGCTGGTTCCCCAACGGCTATGCCGCCAACCCCATGCTCGATCCGGGCTGGAACTGGACCTACATTTCGAGCGTGCTCTACCACGGCACGCTGCCGATGCTGACCATGGTGCTGGTGCTGACCGGCGGCTTTGCCGTCACCATGCGCAACAACATGATCAACCTGCTTGGTGAGGACTACATCGTCATGGGCCGGGCCAAGGGCCTGTCCGATGGCGGCGTGATGCTCTGGTATGCGGCGCGCAACGCATTGCTGCCGACGGTTTCGGCACTCGCCATTTCGCTCGGCGCGGTGCTCGGCGGCTCGCTCGTCACCGAGGTGGTGTTCAACTATCCGGGCATGGGCAACACGCTCTACCAGGCGATCATCGCGCGCGACTATCCGGTGATCCAGGGCGCGCTGCTCATCATGACGGCGGCGATGCTCACAGCGAATTTCGTCGTCGACCTGAGCTACGTGCTGCTCGATCCGCGGCTGAAGCGGGCCTGACGCATGAACCTTTTCAGCCAGCTGCTGCACAACAAGAAGGCGCTGATCGGCGTGACGATCCTCGCCATCGTCATCCTCGTCGCCGTTTTCGCGCCGCTCCTCACCGATTACCTGCCGACCCAGCGCGTCGGCCGGCCACACCAGCCGCCATCGTCCGATCACCTGCTCGGCACGACGCGGCTCGGCTACGACGTGTTCACCCGGCTCATCTACGGGGCGCGGGTGTCGCTCGCCGTCGGCTTCGGCGCGGGGCTGCTGATCACCGTCATCGGCACCGTTCTCGGCATCATTGCCGGCTATAAGGGCGGGGTGGTCGACGAGATCATCACCTTCTTCACCAACATGATCCTCGTCATCCCCAACCTGCCGCTGCTCCTGGTGCTGGCGGCCTTCATCGGGCAGGCGAGCCCGCTGGTGATTGCGCTGATCCTCGGCTTCACCTCCTGGGCCTGGGGCGTGCGCGTCACCCGCTCCGAGACCATGTCGATCCGGCAGCGAGATTTCGTGAAATCGGCCGAGATGCTGGGCGAGCCGCAGTGGCGGATCATGGCCGTCGAGATCTTCCCCAATCTCATCTCGATCGTCGGCATCAACTTCATCGGCAGCGTCATCTTCGCCGTCATTTCCGAGGCGACGCTCGAGTTCCTCGGGCTGGGCGACCCCAACACCGTCTCGTGGGGCATCATGCTCTACAACGCGCAGAACTCGTCGGCGCTGTCGGTGGGGGCGTGGTGGGACCTGCTGACGCCCTGCATCGCACTGGCGACGCTCGGCCTCGGGCTGGCGCTGATCAACTTCGCCATCGACGAGATCGCCAACCCGCGGCTCCGGACCGGCGGCATGCTGGTGCGCTGGGGCGGCCTGATCCGCAAGGGGGAGGGCAAGCTGTGAGCGATCCCGTCCTCTCGATCCGCAACCTCACCATCGACTACGTGGGCGCCAAGGTCGACTTCCACGCCGTCAAGAACGTCAGCTTCGATATCGGGCGGGGTGAGTTCTTCGGGCTCGCCGGGGAATCCGGCTGCGGCAAGAGTACCATCGCCTTCGCCATCCCGCGGCTGCATCGTCCACCCGCGCTGATCCGCACCGGCAGCCAGATCCTCCTCGACGGGCGCGATGTCCTCGCTCTCGACGACAAGGCGCTGCGCGAGCTGCGCTGGCGCGAGGTGGCGATGGTGTTCCAGAGCGCGATGAATTCGCTGAACCCGGTCCTCACCGTCGAGCGCCAGTTCTACGACGTGCTGAAGACCCATACCGGCATGTCGCGCGAGGCCGCCCGCACCCGCGCCGCCGAACTGCTGGCGCTGGTCGATATCCCTGCCGACCGGCTCTCGGCCTATCCGCACCAGCTCTCTGGCGGCATGCGGCAGCGCGTCGTCATCGCCATCTGCCTCGCGCTCAACCCAAAGCTGCTGATCATGGACGAGCCGACCACGGCGCTCGATGTCGTCGTCCAGCGCGAAATCCTCGAGCGCATCCACAAGCTCAGGCAGGAGCTCGGTTTCTCGGTGCTGTTCATCACCCACGACCTCGCGCTGATGGTGCAGGTTTCCGACCGCATCGGCATCATGCTCGAAGGCGAACTGGTCGAGGTCAACGAGGCGCAGGCGATCTACCATTCGCCGCAGCACGACTATACGCGCAAGCTCTGGGCATCGATCCCGCGGCTGACCGGCGAGCGGATCGGGCAGGGGGCAGCATGAGCGACGCGCCCATCCTCGCCCTCGACAATGTCTCGAAGACCTTCCATCGCGGCGGCAGCACCGTTCATGCCGCGCGCGCCGTATCGTTCGCCCTCCATCCCGGCCGCACACTGGCGCTGGTCGGCGAATCCGGCTCGGGCAAGACCACCGCCGCCCGGCTGATCATGCGCGAGTATCGCCCCGACGACGGGCGGCTGCTGTTCCGGGGCGAACCGGTAGAGGCCAGCTCGCTCGGCAGCCTCAAGGCCTATCGCAGCGCGGTGCAGATGGTGTTCCAGGACCCGTTCTCGTCGCTCAACCCGGTGCACACGGTCGGCCATCACCTCGAGCGGCCGATGCGGCTGCATCAGCCGGGCCTAAGGGGGGCCGGGCGACAGGCGGCCATCGCCGAGGTGCTGGCGCGGGTGAAGCTCGATCCGGCGCTGATCGTGCCGAAGTACCCGCACGAGCTCTCGGGCGGGCAGCGCCAGCGCATCTCGATCGCCCGGGCCCTGGCGGTGAATCCCGAGGTCATCATCGCCGACGAGCCGACCTCGATGCTCGACGTCTCGGTTCGCCTCGGCATCCTCAACCTGCTCAACGACATGAAACGGCAGCTCGGGCTCGCGGTGCTCTACATCACCCACGACATCGCCACGGCCCGCTACGTGGCCGAGGAGATCATGGTGATGTATGCGGGCCAGATCGTCGAATGGGGCGAGACGGAGAGCGTGCTCTCCAACCCGCAGCATCCCTATACGCGCGTCCTGCTCTCGGCCGTGCCCGATCCGGACCGCCGCTTCGGCGAGGCGCGGTTCGATGACGAACTCGGCCGCATCGAGGCGATCCGCCGGCAGTCGGCCATCGCGCAGCCGGAGGTGCGCGAGATCGCGCCGAACCACTTCATCCGCCCGATGCCGGCCTGAGGCTCAGAGCCGGCGGTAGGCCGTCGGATCGCCGCCGCCGTTCGCGCTGGTGCGCGCCACCGCCTCGGCCAGCGGCTCCACGGTCACCGCCATGCGGTTGCCGTTGGCGTGCACGATGTCGGTGTCGTTGATCATGATGCTGACATGGCCGCGCCAGAAGACGAGGTCGCCGCGCCGCAACTGCGCCGCCGGCACCGGCTCGCCCAGCGCCGCCTGCTGGTCGCTGTCGCGCGGGCAGGGGCGCCCGATGGCGTAGAGCGCCTGCTGCACCAGGCCCGAGCAGTCGAGCCCGACGCTGGTGCGGCCGCCCCAGAAATAGGGGGTGCCGACGAACCGCTCCGCCACGGCAACGAAATCCGCCGCGGAGGCGTCGACCGGGGCCAGGTGATCCTCGACGAACCAGCCACCCGAGGTCTTCACGAACCGGCCCTCGCGACCCTCGGCCGTGACGAGTGCATTCATCGAATAGAGCCCGACCGGCGCGGTCTTGATGCTCGGCCCGGAATAGCCGTAGGTCCGGAGCGCGCGGACAGTGTGGGTCGGCGCCGAGCCCTGCGGGCCGAGCCCGGAGGCCTCGACATAGCCGACATAGCCGTCGCGCCGCGCCTGTCCGAAGGCCCAGCCGCCGGCCTCGTCCAGCACTTCGAACAGCTCGCCGAACAGCAGCTGGTCCATCTGCTCGGCGTCGGGGGCGGGGCCGCGGCGCAGGGCGGCCGCAGGAACGATCGCCTGCTGCAGCGTCGTCTCCACGTAGCGCTCCGCCGGTACGATCCCTTCCAGCGATCGTGCGGCGACGCCGTCGCGCGCGAGGATCAATCGAGCATCAGGCAAGGCAGTTCTCCCCGTCGCGCCGGTGCCGCCGGCCAATTCCGGCGCAGCGAGGTCACAGCAGGGACGCTCGGCGGACGCGACTGTAGCACTGGCAACTGCGGTGCTGAAGGTCATCGCGGCGCACGACGGTGAGGGTGCCGCGGCTGTAGTCGATGATGCCCGCCTCGTGCAGTTGCGAGCAGACTTCGCTCACCGTCTGCCGCCGCAGCCCCAGCACTTCGGCGAGGGCCTGCTGGGTCACGGCGAACCGGTCGCCACGCACCCGGTCGAGCGCATGCAGCAGCCAGCGCGATACGCGCTGCTCGGCGGTGTGGAGACCGTTGCAGGCGACTGATTCCATGGTCTGGAAGATCAGCGACTTGGCGTAGCGCAGCATCGCGTCACGCACGCAGACGAAGTCGGCCAGCGCTTCGTCGAGATGCTCGACCGAGAGCCACGAGGCATAGCCGGGCACCTGCACGACAGTCCGGCTGATCGCATCGGATCCACCCATCAGCAGCGAAAAACCGATGAAGCCCTCGTGGCCGATCGAAGTCTTCTCGACGGTCTTGCCGTCTTCCATCTCGGCCATCAGAGAAATCACGCCCTCATGCGGAAACACCGCGTGGGTAAACGGGGCGCCTTCCTCGTAGAGGACCTCGCCAGGCGCTATTTCCCGCGTCAGGGCGCGCCTTGCGAAGAATTCGCGGGCGGCTGGTCGAAGTTGCAGCACCACCCGGTTCCGGATTTCGGTGAGGTCGCGCGGCGAAGTCTGGGGACGACTGTCCACTATTGCTCCGTTAACTAGTCGTTTACTACCCATATGTACTGTACCGGACATACAAAAGACCGATATCGGACTTACGGTAGCTCAATACTCTAGGAGCATGGGTTGGTTAAGTCGATTGAGCGCCACGGCGCTGTCCACCCGTTTCTATCACCAGTGCATTTTCCAGGGCCTGCAGCACGGCATCAACGCCCGGCTGCAGGCCTGACATTGCCCGACCGGGTCGCGCGGCGGGCGGGAGCCAGTTCCTAGCAGCAGGTTCATGGGCGCGCCCGTTTCGGGCGGCCAGTCGCGCGTGCCATTCACAGGAGGGACGGCAATGCTCGCCACCAACGGCCGCGAGAGGGTCATGGCCGACGACGACATCATCGTCAGCAAGACCAATCTCAAGGGCCATCTCGTCTACGCCAACGACGTCTTCCTCGACATTGCCGACTTCTCGCTCGGCGAAGTGCTGGGCAAGCCGCACTCCGTGGTGCGTAACCCGGCGATGCCGCGATGCGTGTTCCGGCTGCTGTGGGAGACCATCCAGTCGGGGCGCGAGATCTTCGCCTATGTGGTGAACCGGACCAAGGGCGGGGATCACTACTGGGTGCTCGCCCATGTCACGCCGAGCCGCGACGAAGCCGGCACCGTCACCGGCTACCACTCGAACCGGCGCAAGCCCAAGCCGGCAGCCATCGCCGAGATCAGCGCGCTCTACGAAATCCTGCTCGCCGAGGAAGACCGCCACGGCAACCGCAAGGAGGGGCTCGAGGCCTCCTACCGGCTGCTTCACCGACTGCTCGAGGAGAAGGGGGTGGACTATGACCGGTTTGTTCTCAGCCTGTAGGGCGGCGCGCTGCGACATCCTGCTGGCGGTGCTGGCGGCGGCGACGCTCCTGCTCGTCCTTGCCGGCGCCCCGGACTGGGCATTGCTCGGTGCCATCGCCGTGCAACTGGGCCTCGCGGCGCTCGTCGTTGCCGCCCGGTCGGAGGAGGGAGCCTTCGTCGAGCGGATGATCGAGGTCTGCCGCGCCGTCCGCGTCGGCGATTTCGACCAGCGGGTGATCATGCCGCGCCTTGGTGGCCGGCTCCGCGTCGCCATGGACCGCCTCAACGCCGTGATCGACATCAACGACGCCTTCGTGCGCGAGGCGGCGCTGGCCATGGAGGCGGCGAGCCAGGGGCGGTACTACCGCAAGATCAGGCCGGAGGGGATGAAGGGTGCGTTCAGCAGCAGCGTCAGCGGCATCAACGCTGCCATCGACGCGATGGCCGAACGGCAGGCCATGATCGAGGCCGCCATTCGCGAAGCCGGGCGCCTCGCCAACCTAGCGGCGCGGGGCGACCTGACCTCGCGCATCGATGCCTCGACGTTCACGGACGAGTACCGGGCCTTCACCCTCAGCATGAACGGGCTGATGGATGCCATCGAAGCCCCGGTGCTGGAGACCGGCCATGTGCTCGATGCGCTGGCGCGCACCGACCTGACGCGCCGCATGGAGGGCGCCTATGAAGGCGCGTTCGGGCGCCTGCTCTCCGATACCAACGCCGTCGCCGATCGCATGTCGGAAGTGATGACGAGGCTGCGCGGCTCGGCCCGCGGGCTCAAGCTCGCCACCGGGGAGATCCTCTCGGGCACCAACGACCTGAGCGAACGCACGACGCGGCAGGCGGCGACCATCGAGGAGACGTCGGCGGCCATGGAGGAACTGGCATCGACGGTGATCGACAATGCCGGTCGTGCCGCGGCCGCCCTCGACAACACGCAGGGAGTCACCCAGGCGGTCGAGAAGGGCAGCGAAGTGATGGCGCAGGCGATGGAGGCGATGGAGCGGATCACCAACTCGTCGACGCAGATCACCAGCATCATCGGCATGATCGACGACATCGCGTTCCAGACCAACCTCCTCGCGCTGAACGCCTCGGTCGAGGCGGCGCGGGCCGGGGAGGCGGGCAAGGGGTTTGCCGTCGTCGCCATCGAGGTGCGGCGTCTGGCGCAATCCGCCGCCGAGGCGTCGCGCGAGATCAAGAGCCTGATCGAGCAGAGCGCCACGGAGGTCGCGAGCGGCAGCAAGCATGTCGGCGATGCCGCCCAGCGCCTGCTGGCCATGCTCGGGGCCGTTCGCGAGAACAGCCTCCTGGTCGAGGCGATCGCCACTGCCAGCAAGGAGCAGGCTCACGCCATCGAGGAGGTGGTCATCGCTGTACGGCAGATGGACGAGATGACTCAGCACAACGCGGCGCTGGTCGAGCAGACCAATGCCGCCATCGAGCAGACCGAGGCCGAGGCGGGCCATCTCGACCAGATCGTCAACGTCTTCGTGCTGGATGAGCCGGCCCCGTCCGCCATGGCCAGCGCTCCGCCGGCGCCGCCCAAGGCCCCACCGGCGCCGGTGCCGGTCAAGCTGGTGGCCGGTGGCGGCGGCGTGGGCAATTGGCAGGAGTTCTAGGACGGGATGCCGGATGCGCCCGGGATCAGGCGGCGATCACGATCCGGCCCCGGCCGGCCTTCTTGGCGGCGTAGCAGGCCGCATCCGCCTGGGCGAGAACCGCGTCGGCGGTAGCGTCTGCGCTCAGGGCTACAAGGCCGATGCTCGCGCCCAGCTGGTGGGGCTGTTCCGTCGGCCCGATCGGGATCGATGCCACGGCGGCGGCCACCGCTTCGGCCAGCCGGTGGGCGTCGCCCAGTTCGCAGTCGCGCAGCAGCACGATGAACTCGTCGCCGCCGATACGGGCGATGAAATCGGAGCCGCGAACCACCGAGGTGATCCGCTCGCCCACGGCGACCAGCACGGCATCGCCTGCCGCGTGTCCAAGCGCGTCGTTGATCGGCTTGAACCCGTCGAGGTCGATGAACATGAGGCAGCTCGGCAGCGATCCGGCGGCAGCGACCACGGCGCTGCCGAACGAGGCGCGGTTGGCGAGCCCGGTCAGGGAATCGTGGGTCGCGGCGTGTTCGAGCCGCGCTTCGATTTCCTTGAGGTGGGTGATGTCGGTGTCGGTGCCGATGGTGCGCAGCACGTTGCCGTCGGCGTCCCAGGCGACGGGCTTGCCCCGGCTCAGGATCCAGATGTAGCGGCCATCGCGATGACGCTCGCGATACTCGAGGATGTCGTAGCCGTCGTCGCCGCGGTTCTGCCGCGGGACCGTCGAGCGGATGCGTTGGCGGTCGTCGGGGTGAACGCGCTCGAGCCAGGACTCCTGGCGGTCGTCGATCGCCTCGTCGAGCGGAATGCCGCGCATGGCTCGCCACATGGGCGAATAGAACATGTGGCCAGTCCGGCTGTCATGGTCCCATACGCCCTGTCGCGCCGCCTCGAGCGCGAAGTGCCAGCGGCTCTCGCTCTCGGCCAGCAATGCCTCGGCGGCCTTGCGCCGATCGATGCTGTTGACCTGTGCAATGATGTAAACGGGCTGGCCCGTGACGTCAGACTCCAGCACCGAGAGCGCCACCATGGCCCAGATGCTGCGTCCCTTCGCATCGCAGCAGCGATATTCGCCCTCATGGGTGCGCATCCGACCTGCCAGGACATCGCCAAGCGCGCGCTGGCCGTCGCGGTCCTCGGCGGCGAACAGGCCGTTAAGCTTCACGTCGCCATCCGGGCTCGCCACGGAGAAATCGCGCGCGAAGGCGCGGTTGGAATAGAGGATATGGCCGTCCATGCCGGCGACGGCCATGCCGATGGCGGCGCCGTCGATGATATTGCGCAGCATGGCGCCGTTCCTGCCGAACAGGAACGTTCCGGTGTCTTCCCCCCTGTCGACAGCCTCGCGCATGACGATACGATGACACGACGCAAGTTAATCGCGCGTGACGGAAAAGACGCAAGTGTCGGGGGATCTTGGGGGCGGCGCCGGAACGGGGCCCGGCGCCGCGATGCGACTACTTCGTGGTCAGGTTGTAGTAGGTCACGTCGGACGACGAGCCCTGCACGTAACCCTTGACGTTCGAGCGATCGGCGCGCTGCGAGATCGACTGGAACATGATGATGTAGGGGCCCTCGTCGAGCACCTTCTTCTGCAGCTCGATGTAGTCGGCCTTGCGGGTCTCCTCATCGGGCTCCTTGGCCGCGTCGGCCGTGGCCTTCACCAGTTCCGGGTTCTCCCAGCTGTTGCGCCAGGCCAGGGGCTTGCCGCCGGTCGCCGCGTCGGTGTTGTCGATATTGGTGACGAAACCGTCGGCATTGGTGTGCGGGTCCATGTAGTCCGGGCCCCAGTAGACCATCAGCGCCTGGTGCTCGCGCGCCCGGTACTTGGTCAGCATCGGCGCCATTTCGGACGAGACGATGTTCACCGTCACGCCGCCCTGGGCGAAGGTCGACTGGATCGACTGCGCCATGTTGACGAAGGGCGCGAAGTTGGGGGCGTCGAGATCGAGGGTGAAGCCGTCGGGATAGCCGGCCTCGGCCAGCAGCGCCTTCGCCTTCGCGGGGTCGAACGTGTACGGGTTGTCGTCGAGGGCGGCCCAGAAGCCCGAAGCCCAGAACGACTGGTGCACCTGCGCCGCGCCCTTGAGGAACGAGTTGGCCATGCCGTCATAGTCGACGAGGTAGCGGAGCGCCTGGCGGACCTTGGGGTCCTGCAGTTCCTTCTGCTTCTGGTTGAGGCCGATGTAGTAGAGCAGGGCCTGCGGGATCGTGGTGACCGTGAGGTCGGCATTGCCCTCGATGGCCGCGATCTGGTCCGGCGTCAGGTTGTCGGCGATGTCGACGTCGCCCTTTTCAAGCGCGAGACGCTGGGCCGAGGCTTCGGGGATGTGCCGGATGACGACGCGCTTCAGCGCCGCGGGGCCGCCGCGATAGTTCGGGTTGGCCTCGAGCATGACCGCCTCGTTCGGCGTCCACGACTTGATGACATAGGCGCCCGAGCCGGCCGAGTTGTTCTTCAGCCAGCCATTGCCGAAGTCACCGTCCTTCTCGTGCTCCATCGCAACCTTCTGGTCGACGACCGAGCCGACGACCGAACCGAGCAGCGCGTAGACGAGCGAGGGTGCAAAATCGACGTCGATCTTGACCACGAGGGTCGAGTCATCGGGCGCCGTGACCATCTGGTCGATGTTGTCCTTGGTCCAGCCCAGCTGGGAGACCAGGAACACCGGGTTCTTCTCGAGCATGATGACCCGGCGCAGCGACCAGGCCGCGTCGCCCGCGGTGATCGGGTTGCCCGAGGAGAAGGTCTGGCCGGGGCGGATCTTGAAGGTGAAGGTCCGGCCGTCATCGCTGACGATGACGCTCTCGGCGACGCCGGGGACCAGCTTGTTCACGTCGGTCGGTTCGAACCGCATGATGCGGTCGTAGCTGTTGGCCAGTACCTCGATGCCCGACAGCTCGTAGGCTTCGGCCGGGTCCAGCGAAATGATGTCGTCGATCTGTTTGGCGATCACCAGCGTATCGCCAGGCGTCGCCGCCTGCGCCATGGGGGTGAGCGCTGCGAGCGCCACCGCCACCAAGGCGTATCTTAAGGCTTTCAACAAAGCAGTTCTCCCTGGAAGTTTGGTTGCTGTCTCCGTCCCCAAGACGGTCCCGCAGCGACCTACATCATGAGAAGCCCTTTTGCCGGGCCTTGGCAAGCGGGGGCTCTCAGGCCTCGGCGCGGGTGAAGCCCTGGCTCGCGGCGATGAGTTTGCGCGTGTAGTCGGCGGTGACGGTGCCCGCGCGCAGGTCATCGCCGCTGATCACCTCGACCAGCCGTCCCAGCTGCATGATGGCGATGCGATCGCAGAGGTGCGCCACCACCGCCAGGTCGTGGCTGACGAGGATGCCGGTGAGGCTGTAGCTCTGCCGCAGCCTGCCGAGAAGGTTCAGGATCTCGGCCTGCACCGAGACATCGAGCGCCGAGGTCGGCTCGTCGAGCAGCAGGATCGGCGGCCTGAGGATCAGCGCCCGCGCGATGGCGACGCGCTGGCGCTGCCCGCCCGAGAGCTGGTGCGGGTAGCGGAAGCGGTGGATCGGCAGCAGCCCGACATCGGCGATCGCCGCGGTGACGCGTGCATCGATGCCGGCTTCGCGATGGATCTCGAGCGGCTCGCGCAGGATGTCGTCCACGGTCTTGCGGGGGTGCAGCGAGGCGTAGGGGTCCTGGAACACGAACTGCAGCTCGCGCCGGTCGGCACGGCTTCGGCGCTTCGCCGCCGGGCGTCCGTTGACCTCGATCCGCCTGCTGGTCGAGGGAACGAGGCCGGCGATGGCGCGCAATACGGTCGACTTGCCCGAACCGGATTCCCCGACGATGCCGAAGGTCTCGCCCTTGTCCACGGCGAACGACACACCCTCGACGGCACGCACCTCCCGGCCGCCGGCGTAGAAGGTGACGGTGAGATCGTCGACCGTGATCATTTGAGCCACTCGGGATCGCGGGTGACTGTCGCGAGCTCGGCGCGCCGCTCGCTCAGGGTCGGCGTCGCCGCGACGAGGGCGCGGGTGTAGGGGTGGCGGGCATTGTGCAGGTCGCGCGCCGCGATTTCCTCGACGATGCGCCCGGCATACATGATCAGCACGCGGTCGCAGAAGCTCGAGACCGTGGTCAGGTTGTGGCTGATGAGGATCAGCCCCATGCCGCGGTCGCGCACCAGGTCGTCGAGGATGCGCAGCACTTCGTTCTGCACGGTGACGTCGAGCGCCGAGGTCGGCTCGTCGGCGATCAGCAGGTCGGGCTCGGCGATCAGCATCGTGGCAATCATGACGCGCTGGCCCATGCCGCCCGAGAGCTGATGCGGATAGAGGCCATAGACCAGCTCGGGATCGCGGATCTGCACCGCCTCGAGCATGGCGAGGCTCCGGCGCCTCGCGTCGGCCCGATCGGACTTGAGGTGGAGCAGGGCGGTTTCGCTGATCTGCCGACCCACGGTCTTGACCGGATTGAGCGAGTATTTGGGATCCTGCATCACCATCGACATGCGGCGGCCGCGCAGCTTCTGCCAGTCGCGCTCGGTGCAGGCGAGAAGGTCGATGCCCTCGTAGACCATGGTTTTCGCGGTGACCTTCGCGGTGCGCGGCAGGAGGCCGAGCAGCGAGCGGCCCATCGTGGTCTTGCCCGACCCGGATTCCCCCACGATGCCGAGCCGCTCGCGGCCCAGCGTGAACGAGGCGTTCCGCACCGCGCGTGTCACGCCGGTTCGGCCGGGGAAGGTAACCTCGAGGTCCTCGACGGTGAGCAGGGTTTCGCTCATGAACCGGACTTCGGATCGAACGCGTCGCGCAGGCCATCGCCGAGCAGGTTGAAGCCGAGGCTGACGATGAAGATGGCGAGGCCCGGGATGGTGGCGACCCACCACTGGTCGAGGATCACGTCGCGGCCGGCCGATACCATGGCGCCCCATTCGGGCGTTGGCGGCTGCGCCCCGAGGCCGAGGAAGCCGAGGCCGGCGGCGGTGAGGATGATGCCGGACATGTCGAGCGTCAGCCGCACGATCACCGAACTGAGGCACAGCGGCACGATGTGGCGGAAGAGAATGCGCCAGGTCGAGGCGCCCTGCAGCACCACCGACTGGATGAAGTCGGAACGCGCGATGGTCATCGTCTCGGACCGGGCGATACGCGCATAGGCCGGCCACGAGGTGAGGGCGATGGCGATCACCGCGTTCTCGATGCCCGGCCCCAGCGCCGCCGCGAAGGCGAGGGCGAGGATGAGGCGCGGGAAGGCGAGGAAGATGTCGGTGATGCGCATCAAGACGGCATCGACCCAGCCGCCGATATAGCCGGCGACGGTGCCGACCGCGAGGCCGATCGGCACCACG
Organism: Pseudomonadota bacterium; assembly: GCA_023393475.1. GTDB lineage: Bacteria > Pseudomonadota > Alphaproteobacteria > Rhizobiales > Devosiaceae > Devosia_A. Next base: position 192,126 of record JAEWLC010000037.1, on the reverse strand, counting down.
ATCACCGAGACCAGCGCGACGATCGCCAGCGTGGCGCGGGCGCCGTAGAGCGTGCGGGCAAGGATGTCGCGGCCGAGCTCGTCGGTGCCGAACCAGTGGGTCGCCGATGGCGGTCCGAGCCGGCCGGCAAGGTCCTGCTCGAGCGGGGAATTGCCCATCGACAGCCAGGGGGCGAAGATGCCCATCAGAACGAGGAGGAGGACGATTACCAGGCCCACGACAGCCGTGGGGTTGGTGAGGATCGCGAGGGCGCCGCGATAGAAGCGGCCGGCGATCGCCTGCCTACGCGACAGGGGCGCCTCGCTCAGCAGCCAGTGGCTCAAGCCGTCACTCATTGCCGCCTCAGCCGTGGATCGACCAGCTTGTAGAGCAAGTCGGAGACAAGATTGATGGTGATGAACACCGCGCCCACCAGCACCGTGCCGCCGAGCACCGCGTTCATGTCGGAGTTGAATAGCGCGCGCGTGATGTAGAGGCCGAGCCCCGGCCAGGCGAACACGGTCTCGGTGAGCACGGCGCCCTCGAGCAGCGAGGCATAGCTCAGGCCGATCACCGTGATCAGCGCCACCATGATGTTGGGGAAGGCGTGGCGCCAGACGGCGCTCCAGTACGAGTTGCCCTTGATGCGGGCGGCGGTGACATATTCCTGGCTCAGCTGGTCGATCATGAAGCTGCGGGTCATGCGCGCGATATAGGCGAGCGAGAAGTAGCCGAGGATGCTGGCCGGCAGGATCAGGTGGCTGAAGGCGTTGAGGAAGATATCCCATTCGCCGGCCAGCGCCGCGTCGATCAGGATCACGCCCGTCACCGGGGTGACGATGCCCTGGTAGAACACGTCGAGCCGGCCGGTTCCCGCCACCCAGCCGAGCTTGCCGTAGAACAGGAAGAGGCCGATGAGGCCGAGCCAGAACACCGGCACCGAATAGCCGAAGAGGCCGACGACGCGGATCACCTGGTCGGGCCAGCGCCCCTTGGTGGCCCCGGCGATGACGCCGGCCGGAACGCCGACGACGACGCCGATGATGATGGCGATGGTGGCCAGCTCGAACGTCGCCGGGAAGACGCGCATCAGGTCGGTCAGCACCGGCTGCGAGGTCAGCACCGAGACGCCGAAATCGCCGCTCAGCAGGCGCTTCAGGTAGATGAAATACTGCACGATCAGCGGCTGATCGAGGCCGAGGGCCTGGTAGGCGCCGTCATAGGCCGCCTGCGTGGCCTTGTCGCCGACCACGGCCAGCACCGGGTCGATATTGGTCAGTCGGCTGATGAAGAAGGTGACCGCGGTCAGGCCGATGAAGGTCACCGCCAGCGTGAAGATGAAGGAGGCGACGCGGCCCGCCATCCGTCCGGCGCGACGGCCCGAGGTCGGCCGCGTCGCTCGTGCGCTTCCTATGTCAGCGCTCAAGTCGGCGTCTCGCTGCGTTCATGTGCTGCGGCACCCCAGTTCGCCACTGGCGATGACACTCCACCATTTCTCCGGCCAAGCCAAGCCCGCCGCCGCGCCGGGAAAAATGCGGCCTCTAGGCAGCCCCGGCACCAAGAACACTTTCGAATCAAGGCGATCGCCGGAATGATCGAGGGTCGGCTGCATGATCGGAAGTTCCGATGGCGCTGGCAGGCGAGACCGGGGGGAGCGATGAACAGAGATAGCGCGCCGATCGTGCGGCGGACGGGCAGGGCGCCGACCGGCCATGAGGTGACGTTCCGCTACGCCGATCCGGCCGCCCGCGCGGTTTACATCAAGGGCGAGTGGTTCTTAGGCCGTCCGTCGGACTGGTCGCAGCTTGCCGGAACGCCCGAGCGGCCGGTGATCGAGTCGCAGGGCATCCTGCCGGCCGCCTGGCAACCCGGCGATATCCCGATTGCCCATCCCAACGCCGTGGGCCCGAACTGGCCGGTGCAGCCGATGGAACGGCAGGCGGACGGCACGTGGAGCTTCACTATTCCCCTGCCGCCCGGGGTCTTCACCTACAGTTTCCTCGTCGACGGTGAAGGCGATCCGGCGGGCTGGGCCCCGATCGCCGATCCGTCCAATCCGCCGTGGAACGAGGCGGGCGGACAGGTCACCGGATCGCGGGCGCCCAACAGCCAGGTGTTCGTGCCCGCGGATCGCGACTTCGGCGCCACCGACCTGTGGTGGCAGGGCCCTGCCCGGGTGCGGGGGCAATTGCTCCACCACACCTATGCTTCGCCCGGGCATGTGGCGCCGACAGACCAGAACCACCTCGTGGTCTACCTGCCGCCAGCCTACGATCCGGGGCGGGCTCGGCCCTATCCGACGCTGTGGCTCAGCCATGGCGGGGGCGAGAACGAGATGGGCTGGAGCACGCAGGGCGCGCTCGGCAACATCATGGACAACCTGATCGCCAGCGGCGAGATCGCGCCGGCGGTGGTGGTGATGCCCAATGCGCTCGGGTACCCGCCGTCGGCGTTCAACGAGGCCTATGACCGCGACCTGATCGAGAACATGCTGCCCTTCGTCGAGGCGCGATACCACGTCGCGCGCGACCCCTCCGGGCGCGCCTTCGCCGGGCTCTCCCTCGGCGGGCAGATCACCAACTCGTTCATGCTCAAGTATCCGGAACTGTTCGCCTATTACGGCATGTTCAGTTCCGGCCTGCCACCGGCGCATGCGTCGCTCACCGACGCGGAGGCCGGAGCACTGAGGAGGTGTTCCGTCTTCATCGGCGGTGGCTGGCAGGACCCGATCCACGAAGCCGGCTACCAGGGCTTCCATCGCGGCACCGCGCGGCAGATCAGCACCTTTGCGAGAGCCGGCATCCCGCTGACGACCAGCTTCGTACATGGCGGGCACAACTGGCACGTATGGCGGCAACTGCTGCGGGATTTCCTCACCCGCGTTGCCTTCCTGCCGCGAGCTTTCGCCCACTGGGAATGACAGAGAACGGAGAAGACGACGTGAAGGCTATGCGCATACACGGTTACGGTGACGCCGGCGTGTTCCAGGCGGATGAGGTGCCGATGCCCCAACCCGGCCCGGGCGAGGTACTGATCCGGCTCCATGCGTCCTCGATCAACCACTTCGACGTCATGCTGCGCGATGGCCGTGCCGCCCAGTTCGTGCCGCTCGAAATGCCGGCCATCCTCGGCGGCGATGGCGCCGGCGTGGTCGAGGCGGTGGGTGACGGCGTGGCCGGGCTTAAGCCGGGCGACCGGGTGATCGCCGACTTTGCCAGCAACGGGCGCGGGTCCTATGCCGAATACGGGGTAGCGCCGATCACCGCCGTGGCGCACCTGCCGGCCAATTTGAGCTTCGAAACCGGCGCAACGTTGCCGAAGGCGGGGCTGACCTCGCGGGGCGCGCTCGATCAGCTCGGCATCCGGGCGGGGGATCGCGTACTCGTCTCGGGTGCGCTTGGCAGTGTCGGCCGGGCCGCCGTGCAGTATCTCAAGGAGATTGGCGCCATCCCCGTTGCCGGGGTGCGCTCGGAACGGATGGAGGAGGGCAGGGCGATCGCCGGCGAGGCGCTCGACATTGGCGTGGCCCCCACCGAGGCGACGTTCGATTTCGCCATCAGCACGGCGTCGCCGGCTTCGGCCAATGCGGTGGCGAACGTGAAGACCGGTGGCAAGATACTCGCAGTGGCGCGGCTGCCGGACGAGGTCAATGCCGACAACCGGGTGGAGATCATTTCCGGCCGGCATCGCACCGACCCCGTCGTGCTGCAGGCGGTCGCGGATGCCGCCGGGCGCGGCGATCTCGTGCTGCCGGTGGCCGCGACGTTCCCCCTCACCGATCTGGCCGAGGCGCATCGCAGGTTTGCCGGCGGCGCCAGGGGCAAGATCGTGCTGCGGCACCGGGACTGACGCCGGAACTCAGCCCGTCGCGCCGAGGGACTGGAGCTCGGCGCGGTGGCGCTGCATGGCCAGCTGGATCCGGTAGTCGCGGTCGAGACGGGCCCGGGCTTGCGGGTCGGGGCGCAGGCTGGCGCCGGGTTGGGCCATTGCCGTGCAGGCGGCGGGCAGGTCCGGATGGAGGCCGGCGGCGGTGGCCGCCACCATGGCGACGCCCAGCAGGGTCGGATCCGGCGCCGCGGGTTCGATCACCGTGCAGCAGGTGACGTCGGCATAGAGCTCCATCAGCAGCGCGTTGTGCGTATGGCCGCCGGTGACGTGCAGCGTATCGATGGCGTATCCGCGCGCATTGAGCGTATCGAGGATGTGGCGCACCTGCACGGCAATCGCCACGGCCGTGCGCCAGTACAGGCGGCAGACGCTGTCGAAGCTGCTGTCCATCGGCAGGCCCGAGATCACGCCAAGCGCCCTGGGGTCGGCCAGCGGCGAACGGTTGCCGTGGAAGTCGGGCAGCACGTGCAGGTCGGCCGCGAGATCGCTCCCCTCGGTCGCCCGCAGCTCCCGCACGCGGTCGATCACCCGGTGATGAAGCTCCGGGGTGGGCTCGCCGCCCGCCGCGTGCGTGCGCAGCACATGGTCGAGCAGCGCGCCGGTTGCCGACTGGCCGGCCTCGTTGAGCCAGGTGCCGGGGAATACCGCGCCGTAAAAGGGACCCCAGACCCCCGGCGTCGGCAAGGGATGGTCGGAAAGGGCCATGACGCAGCTCGAGGTTCCGGCGATGAGGGCCAGGTGTCGGTGGATGTTGGGCGGATCGGCGGCAAAGCTCGCGAGCGCGCCGAGCGTGCCGGCATGCGCGTCGATGAGGCCGACGCCGACGACGCACCGGGTCGAGAGGCCCAAGCGGGTCGCCGCAGCCGCGGTCAGCGGTCCGAGCGGCTGGCCGATGCGACTGGCGTTCTCCGGCAGCCCGGCGCGTTCGCGCAGGTCCCCGAGGCCGACCGACGCGAGAAAGTCCCGCTGCCAGCCCGGGTTCTCGTGCGCGAGGTAGGTCCATTTGCAGGTGAGCGTGCATTCCGACCGCGCGGTCGACCCCGAAGCCTTCCAGGTCAGGAAATCGACGAGGTCGAACATGTGGCCGGCCCGGGCCCAGGTCTCGGGGACATGGCGCTTCAGCCACATCAGCTTGGGCACTTCCATTTCCGGCGACATGGTGCCGCCGACGAAATCGAGCACGCGATGCCCGCCAGCCGTGCATTCCTCCGCCTCGGCCTGGGCGCGGTGATCGAACCAGGCGAGGGTGTCCCAGCGCGGCTCGCCGTCGGGGCTGACGGGCAGCGGGCTGCCGGTGCTGTCGCGCACCACCAGCGAGCAGGTGGCATCGAAGCTGATGCCCGCCGCTTCGTTCTCCCGCACGCCGCCGAGCCGCATCGCAGTCCGCACCGCATGGGCGACCGCGTCCCAGATCTGCTCGGAGTCGTACTCGGCGATGTCGGGACCTTGCCGCCGGAGGTCCAGCGGGTACTCGGCGCGCCCGATCAGGCAGCCCGACGGCGTGACGACGCCCGCCCGGGCGCTCGCCGTACCCACGTCGACGGCGACAAGCATCGACGCCGTGCCGGACTCGCGCGCCGCATGCAGTTCCAGCAGGCCGGGAAGGGACCGCATGTCCTCGATGAACGCGTCGGGTTCCAAGGCCTCGATCTCGTCGCGCAGACCGCTCGGGCCGATATGGCTGCCGCCGAGAAAGGCAAAGACCCGCATGCCCGCCGCCCGCGCCGCGAGGATGCCGGCCGGCGAATCCTCGATGACGAGGCAGTTCTCGGCCGCCACCCCCATCTCGCGTGCTGCGTGAAGGAAGAGGTCCGGCGCCGGCTTGCCGTTCCTGACCATGCTGGCCGAGTAGATGCGGCCCTCGAAGCGCGGCAGGAGGCCGGTGAGTTCGAGGCTCAGCCGGATGCGCTCGACCTGGCTCGACGAGGCGACGCAGAACGGCAGTTCCAGCCCGGCGATCACGTCGCCGATCCACGGCGTCGCCTTCAGCTCCTGCCGATAGAGCGCGTAGAGCCGGTCGCGCATGCCGCTCAGCGAGGCCTCGCTCAGGTGGGCGCCGTGGCTCTGGTTCAGGCTCTCCGAGATCGAGGCGAGGCTGCGCCCGAGATAGGACCGGAACGCCGTGCCCCGTTCGATCTCGATGCCCTGCTCGGCGATGACTTCGAGCAGCACGCGCATGGCCAGCGGTTCGCTGTCCACCAGCACCCCGTCGCAATCGAAGATGACGAGCCTGATCGGCGCCATGACGTTCCTCCCGGCCTATCGGTAGCCGGGCGGCAGTCGCTTCGGCAAGGCGATCACAATGCGTTGCCGAGATAGGCTTCGAGCGTCGCCTTCGTGCCCTTCGACCAGAGGTTCGACAGCGCCGCGGTAAAGGCCGCGACATAGGCCGGGTTGCTCGCCAGCGGCCCAAAGATGTCGCCCATGGTCAGCCAGGCCCGGGGGTCGGTCCGCGCTTCCTTCGCCAGGGCCGTCAGCCGGTCCCAGCTCGGATCGTTCGGCGCGATGGGCTTGCCGCTGTCGCTCTCGCCGTAGCAGTAGCGGGCCCACAGCGCCGAGACGAGTGCCAGCCCGGCCACGCCCTGTCCCGCCGCGAGGCGGTCCGCCGCCGAGGGCAGGATGAATTTCGGCTGCCGGTTCGACCCATCGAGGCAGAGCCGCTGGATCGTGTCGCCGATCTTGGGGTTGCTGAACCGCCGCTCGATCAGCCGGTAATAGTCATCAAGGTCCGTCTCCGGCACCGGCGGCACCACGGGGATGATCTCCTCGCGCTCGACCTTTTCGAGGAAGACGCGGATCAGCGGATGCTCCATCGCCTCGTGGACGAAGTGGATGTCGAGCAGCGCCGCCGGGTAGGCGATCGTCGCGTGGCCGCCGTTGAGGATGCGGATCTTCATGTGCTCGAAGGGCGCGACATCCGGGACGAACTGCACGCCGACCCGCTCGAGCGCCGGGCGGCCTGCGGGGAAGTGATCCTCCAGCACCCACTGCCGGAACTCTTCGCAGAACACCGGCCAGGCATCGACGATGCCGAAATCGGCTTCGAGCGCATCGCGCTCGCGCTGGCCGGTCGCCGGGGTAATGCGGTCGACCATGCCGTTGGGGAAGGCCACCGCCTCGCGCACCCATTGCGCCAATGCCGGATTGATGAGCTCGGCCAGCCCCGCCACCGCGTTCTGCGTCACGTGGCCATTGCCCGGGATATTGTCGCAGCTCATCACCGTGAACGGCGGCACGCCCCGCTCCTTGCGCAGCTGCAGGCCGAGGAGGATCAGCCCGAACACCGTCTTCGGCGCCTCGGGATTGGCGCTGTCGGCGAGGATATCGGGGTGAGCGGCGTCGAAGCGCTGCGAGGCAGGATCGATATAGTAGCCGCCCTCCGTCACGGTCAGCGACACGATGCGGACCTGCGGATCGGCCAGCGTCTCGCTGATGGTTGCGAGGTCGCCCACCGGCAGGAAGTCGATCATCGCAGCGGTGACGCGCGCCGAAGTGCCGGCCGCCTCCTGCTCGACGACCGTCGTGAGGTAGTCCTGCCCAAGGAGCTTGCGACGCATGTCCTCGTCGTTGGCGCGCACGCCGGCGCCGATCAGGGCCCAGTCATGGTCGAAGCCGAGGTTGAACAGGTCGTCGAGATAGACGGCCTGGTGGGCGCGGTGGAAGTTGCCGACGCCGAAATGCACGATTCCCCCCTTCAGCGATCCGCGGTGATAGCGCGGCACGCTGGCGGTGCGGGAAATCTCCGGCAGGTCTTCGACGGAGAGCTCGATCGGCATGGTGGTATCCTTGGTCTGGTAGTTCACTACTTTGGGCAACCCACCCACAGGGATCGTTTCAGCATCGCGGTGAGGCACCCTGTTGCCCCACCCTCGGTGTCATCCCAGCGAAGGCTGGGATCCAACCAATAGCTGGCGCAGGTGGAGAGATGGATCCCTGCCTTCGCAGGGATGACAGCCGGCGAGAATGGCACCATCGCGCCTCAATCCTGCAACCGCTTTGTCTGCGGCCTCCCACATCAGCGCAGCGCCTGGCCGGCGCTGTCGAAGCGGTAGATGCGGCTCGGGTCGGGGGTGAGCCAGACCTCGTCGCCGGGCTGATAGTTGTTCTCGCCTTCCGTGCGCACCGTCTGCAAGCCCGCACCGTCGACATGCACATGCAGGAACGTGTCCGAGCCCAGGTGCTCGGCAACGCCGACGCGACCGGCCCAGTCGCCACCTTCCCGCGAGATCCGGATGTGCTCGGGCCGCACGCCGACTGAATCGGCCTGGTACTTTCCTGCCGACGCGCCCTCGAAGAAGTTCATCTTGGGCGAGCCGATGAAGCCGGCGACGAACTTGTTGGCCGGGTTCCGGTAGAGCTCGAGCGGCGAGCCGAACTGCTCCACCCGTCCGGCATTGAGCACCACGATCCGGTCGGCCATGGTCATGGCCTCGACCTGGTCGTGAGTGACATAGACCATGGTGGTCTTCAGCTGCTGGTGCAGCTCGGTGATCTCGATTCGCATGTTGACGCGCAGTGCCGCGTCGAGGTTCGAGAGCGGCTCATCGAAGAGGAACGCCTTGGGCTGGCGCACGATGGCCCGGCCGATGGCGACGCGCTGCCGTTGCCCGCCGGACAGGGCCCGCGGCTTGCGGTCGAGATAGTCGGTGAGGTTCAGCACGCGGGCTGCCTCCTCCACCTTCTGCGCCGCCACGGCCTTGTCGATATTGGCCATCTTGAGCGGGAAGGCGATGTTCTGGCGCACCGTCATGTGCGGGTAGAGCGCATAGGACTGGAACACCATGGCGAGGCCGCGATGCGCCGGGCCCTTGTCGGTAACATCGACGCCGTCGAGCTTGATGGTTCCCGAGGTCGTGTCCTCGAGGCCGGCAATCAGTCTGAGGAGAGTGGACTTGCCGCACCCCGAGGGCCCGACGAAGACGACGAACTCGCCGTCTTCGATCTGAAGCGAAACATCGGGGATGACCTGGTGGCCACCAAAGCTCTTGTTGACGTGTTCGAGAGTGATCGAGCCCATTTGGGATCCCCTATTTCACGGCGCCGAAGGTGAGGCCACGCACCAGCTGCTTCTGGCTGAACCAGCCGAGCAGCAGGATCGGCAGGATCGCCAGCACCGACGCGGCGGATAGCTTGGCGAGGAACTGTCCCTGCGGCGAAGAGAAGGACGCGATGAATGCCGTCAGCGGCGCCGCGTCGTCGGTCGAAAGGCGCAACGTCCAGAACGCCTCGTTCCAGGCGAGGATGACGTTGAGCAGCAGCGTCGAGGCAATGCCGGGTACCGCCATCGGCAGCAGCACGTAGACGAGTTCCTTGCCCAGCGTCGCGCCGTCCATGCGCGCCGCCTCGAGGATGTCGACCGGGATTTCCTTGAAGTAGGTGTAAAGCATCCACACCACGATCGGCAGGTTCACCAGCGTCAGGATGATGGTGAGGCCAAGCAGCGTGTCGAGCAGGCCGGTGTAGAGGAAGATGAGGTACATCGGCACCAGCACGCCGGCCGCCGGCATCATCTTGGTCGAGAGCATCCACATCAGCACGTCGCGCGTCTTCGGCGTCGGCTGGAACGCCATGGCCCAGGCCGCCGGCACGGCGAGCAGCAGCGCGATGACGGTCGAGCCGATCGAGATGACCACCGAGTTGAAGAACGGCCGGAAGTAATCCTGCTGGTTCAGCACCGCCGCATAGCTCTCGAAGGTGAAGGACGGGATCATCGAGAACCCGGCAGCCGCCTCGCCCTCGGTCTTCAGGCTGGTGATGATGGTGTAGAGGATCGGAAAGAAGATGATCAGCGCCACTAGCCAGACGAGGGCCGTCATGGTCAGCTTGCGGCGCGTGGATACGGCGCGGGCCATTACTGGTCTCCTCGAAGGCTGGCGTTGGCTGCTCCACCCTCATCCGGGCTTCGCCCACCTTCTCCCATCAAGGGAGAAGGCCCGACTGAGGTGTTCGTGGAGGACCCTTCTCCCCTTGTGGGAGAAGGTGCCCGAAGGGCGGATGAGGGGGGAGCCAAGTGAACTGACCTAAGCATCCAAGTTCCTCCCCACCGCCCGCATCAGGAACACGGCGACGATGTTCGCGAGCACCACGGCCACCAGCCCACCAGCCGCGCCGGCGCCGATGTTTCCGCCCAGGACGCCCACGTTGTAGATCAGGAAGGGCAGGTTGGTGCTGGCGAAGCCCGGGCCGCCGCCGGTGGTGATCTGGATCTCGGCATAGACGCCGAGCAGGTAGATGGTCTGGATCAGGATCACGACGGTGATCGCCCGCGCGAGGTGCGGCAGGATGATGTACCAGAAGCGCCGGAACACGTTGGCGCCGTCCATCTCGGCCGCTTCCTTCTGCTCCTCGCTCAGCGACTGCATGGCGGTCAGCAGGATCAGGGTGGCGAAGGGCAGCCACTGCCAGGCGACGATCAGGATGATCGAGAACAGCGGGTAGTTGCCGAGCCAGTTGACCGGGTCCATGCCGAAGAAGCGGGAGATATCGGCGAACACCCCCCAGGTCGGGTTCATCAGCTGGTGCTTCCAGATCACCGCCGCGACCGGGGGCATCACGAAGAAGGGCGAGATCATCAGGATGCGCACGATGCCCTGGCCCCAGATCGGCTGGTCGAGCATCAGCGCCAGGAGGATGCCGAAGCCGACGGTGATCACCAGCACGCCGACGACGATGAGCAGGGTGTTGAAGATGGCCGGCCAGAACGCCGGATCGGTGACGAAGAACTCGAAATTCGCGAAACCCGCGAAGCCCTTGATGTTGGGATTGGTCAGGCGGTAGCGCTGGAAGGCGAACCAGATGGTCAGCGCCAGCGGCACGATCATCCAGACCAGCAGGACCACCACCGACGGGGCGATCATCAGCCGGGCGAGGCGATGTGACTGCTTGGTTGCCATGTTGCCGTTCCCCCTCGTGCGCTGCTCAGCAGTTCGCTTTCCACTCACCGCGTCACGCGGCGGAGGCCGGCATGACGTCAAGTGCTCAGGTACTTCACTTTCCCAACCACCGGCTGTCACCCCTGCGAAGGCAGGGGTCCAGTTCTCGGCCCGCGCGGGCGGCGGTATGGATCCCTGCCTGCGCAGGGATGACACCGAGTTTGGAGTTGGCGCGGTAGCGCAGCCCCAGCTTCAGAAAGAGCCCGGCAGCATGGCCGCCGGGCAGTCGCTCAGGAGGTAATCAGTAGTAGCCGGCCGCCTTCATTTCGCGGTCGACGGTCTGCTGGGCCTGGGCCAGCGCGTCGTCGACGCTGGTCGAGCCGGCGAGCGCCGCCGAGAACAGCTGGCCGACCGTGGTCGCCATGCCGGCGAACTCGGGAATGGCCACGAACTGCACGCCCGTATACGGCACCGGCTTCACGGTGGGGGCGGTCGGATCGGCGGCGTTGATCGAGTCGAGCGTCATCTTGGCGAAGGGCGCGGCGGCCTGGTACTCGGCGTTCTCGTAGAGCGAGGTGCGAGTGCCCGGTGGCACGTTGGCCCAGCCTTCCTTCGATGCGACGAGGTTCAGGTAGTCCTTGGACGTCGCCCAGGAGATGAACTTCTGCGCCGCTTCGGCCTTCTGCGAACCGGCGGGGATGGCCAGCGACCAGGCCCAGAGCCAGTTGCCACGCTTGCCGAGCCCGGTGTCGGGAGCCAGCGCGAAGCCAACCTTGTCGGCGACGGAGCTTGCCTTGGCATCGGTGACGAACGAGGCAGCGACGGTGGCGTCGATCCACATGCCGCACTTGCCCTGCTGGAACAGCGTCAGGTTCTCGTTGAAGCCGTTGGAGGAGGCGCCGACCGGGCCGGCATCCTTCATCAGGTCGACATAGAACTGCAGCGTGTTCTTCCACTCGGGCTGGTCGAACTGGGGCTTCCAGGCCTCGTCGAACCAGCGGGCACCGAACGAGTTGGACATCGCGGTCAGGAAGGCCATGTTCTCGCCCCAGCCGGCCTTGCCGCGCAGGCAGATGCCGTTGATGTCGGCCGAGCGGTCGGTGATCTTGCGCGCGGCGTCGGCGATGAACTCCCAGGTCGGGGCGTCGGGCATGGTCAGCCCGGCCTTCTCGAACAGGTCCTTGCGATACATGATGAAGCTCGACTCGCCGTAGAAGGGCGCGGCGTAGAGCTTGCCGTCGGCGCTGAGGCCGCCGCGGATGGCGGGCAGCAGGTCATCGACATCGTAGTCGGCGCCGAGGTTGTCGAGCGGCAGCAGCCAGCTGTTCTTGGCCCAGATCGGAACCTCGTAGGTGCCGATGGTCATCACGTCGAACTGGCCGCCCTTGGTGGCGATGTCGGTAGTGACGCGCTCGCGCAGGATGTTCTCCTCGAGCGTCACCCACTGCAGCTGGATATCGGGGTTCTTGGCGGTGAAGTCGTCGGTGAGCCCCTGCATGCGGACCATGTCGCCATTGTTCACGGTGGCGATGGTGAGCGTCGTCTGGGCATAGGCGGTCGAACCGAGCGCAAGCGCGAGCACGCTCGAAAGAAGCGGAAGCAGTTTCATCAATGTCCTCCCATGGCGAGCATTTGTCTCGCTCATGGGCAATTACTCACCAACTTTAGGATGATGTCAAGCGGGCGCGAAAATGCGGAAATCCGGGCAAATGCCGTTCAGGCGGCGTCAATGACCCGTTCAGCGAGGCTCAGGAAAAGCGGCAGATATGCTGACTAATCGGTCGAAAGAATCGCTTCGGCGGTGCCTTCGTCGGTGATCAGCCCGTTGACCAGCCGGCGGGTCAGGGCGGCCCGGATGCCGGGCACTTTCTTCTTGCCGACGGCGATTGCCACGACAGTCGAGTTCTCGCGCGAGGGAAGCGGCGCCGACGCCACGCGGTCGTTGGTGAGGCCGTCGATGAACTTGCCCTGCGCGTCGAAGGCCCAGCCGACGATCTCGCCGATGGCGCCGGCCTTCTGCAGCAGCTTCACTTCCGCCGCCGAAATGAAGCCGTCCTGGACCAGCGGCGCCTCGGGCCCGAGGTCGCCGATGCCGACGAAGGTGATGTCGGCCTCTTGCGCCAGCGCGTGGGTTTCCCTGATCATCGGCTGGCTCAGCAGCATGTCGCGCTCGGCCGCCGAGGAGGCGATGACGGGCAGGGGCATCGGAAAGCTGCGGGCCTTAACTGCTTCTGCGATATTGAAAATCACGTTGTAGAAAGCAGCCGAGCCGTCGGGTGCGATGGAGCCGGTCAGCGACACGATCTTGTGTTGCGGCGCCTCCATCGGCGTCAGCTGCTCGATCGCGGCTTTCAGCGTCCGGCCGGTGCCGATCGCCATCACGGTGGGCTTTTCGCTCTTCAGCCAGCGCTCGATCTGCACCGCTGCGGCGATGGCCACGCCCTGAATGGATCCGGGTGCATCGGGATCGGTCGGCACGACCTCGGCGAAGTCGAGCGCGAAGCGGGCCTTCAACTGCTCGGCCAGCTCCATGCAGCGCCCGATGGGATGGTCGAGCCGCACCCGCACCAAGCCCTCGCTCACCGACAGCGAAACCAGCCGCTGCGCCGTCTGCCGCGACACCCCAAGCTTGCGCGCAATCTGCTCCTGGTTGTTCCCCGCCACATAATAAAGCCACCCCGCCCGAGCCGCCTCATCAAGCCTGGTCGCTGTGGTTTCCTGACGCTGAGCCATGACGGTTTGCCCTCTGGTTGGGCGGATACTCATCGAATGGCCTGTTTCCCGCAAGGCATAATGTCGATTGGCCGGCGACACGCCGGAGGCAGCGGGCCGGTGCGGAGGAACGTTTGCCTGCGGCGCGCATTTGGCAGAGCGGCCAGCAACTGGAGTTCCCGATGCCCACTCGCGTCCTTGTCCTCGAAGATGACGAAGCAGTTGCCAACGCCCTCTCGGGAGATCTTCGCGCGCTCGGCGCAGAGGTGCTGGCGTCGGTAAGCGGATGCGCAGCGGCCCTTGAGCTTTTGTGGACCAATCCACCCGACGTGGTGATCCTCGATACCCACTCGGGCAACGAGACGTGCGAGGTGGTGCTCGAAGAGTGCCGTATGCAGGAGATTCCGACGATCATCTTCAGCGCCCTGGGCGCGACGGAACTACCTGATTTCGCGGCTGGATTGCCCAGCCTCAGCAAATCCTACCAGACCGGCCAGCTGGCGATCGCGCTACATTCCGTCCACCGCGAAGCGGCATGACGCATGGTGGCGGCCGGGGTCGATCGACTGACCCCGGCGCGCTTGATTGGGTCAGTTGGTGGCCGCTGCCCAGCTCTTGACCAGTTCGTCGTAGTTCACCGTCTGCCCTTGCTCCTTCTCGTTCTCGATCTTGAGCTGCGGGGCGAGGTTGCCCTTGGCGACGGCATCGGCGTTCCAGTAGGCGAGATCGTGTTCCTCGGCCAGCTTGGGACCGATATCACCCTGCACGCCGGCGCGCTCGAGGCGTTCCATCACGCTCTCCTGCTCGGCACAGAGCGAGTCCATGGCTTCCTGCGCTGACTTTGCGCCCGACGATGCATCGCCGATGGCTTGCCACCAGAGCTGCGCCAGCTTGGGATAGTCAGGCACGTTGGTGCCGGTCGGCGACCACTGGACACGCGCCGGCGAGCGGTAGAACTCCACCAGCCCGCCGAGCTTGGGAGCGCGGTCGGTGAAGGAGGGGTGGTCGAGCGTCGACTGACGGATGAAGGTCAGGCCGAAATGGCTCTTTTTCACATCGACGGTCTTGGAGGTCACGAACTGGGCGTAGAGCCAGGCCGCTTGGGCTCGGTCGACCGGGGTCGACTTCATCAGCGTCCATGACCCCACGTCTTGGTAACCCAGCTTCATCCCATCCTTCCAGTAGACACCGTGCGGCGAGGGGGCGAAGCGCCACTTCGGCGTTCCGTCCTCGTTCACGACGGGCAGGCCCTCCTTCACGAAGTCGGCCGTGAAGGCGGTGTAGGTGAAGATCTGCTGGGCGATCTGACCCTGCGAGGGAACAGGGCCGGATTCGGAGAAGGTCATGCCCTGTGCTTCCGGCGGAGCGTAGGCCTTCAGCCAGTCGAGATACTTCTGGATGGAGTAGACCGCGGCAGGACCGTTGGTGTCGCCGCCACGTGCAACGCAGGAGCCGACCGGGCGAGACGCCTCGTCGACCTTGATGCCCCATTCGTCGACCGGCAAGCCGTTCGGGATGCCCTTGTCGCCGTTACCGGCCATCGAGAGCCACGCGTCGGTGAAGCGCCAGCCGAGCGAGGGATCCTTTTTGCCGTAGTCCATGTGGCCGTAGATCTTGGTGCCGGTTCCGAGGTCGCGCCCGGTGAAGAACTCGGCGATGTCCTCGTAGGCCGACCAGTTGATCGGCACGCCCAGGTCGTAGCCGTACTTGGCCTTGAAGTCGGCCTTGTTCTTCTCGTCGTTGAACCAGTCGTAGCGGAAGAAATAGAGGTTGGCGAACTGCTGGTCCGGCAGCTGGTAGAGCTTGCCGTCGGGCGCAGTGGTGAAGGACTTTCCGATGAAGTCGTCGATGTCGATGTTCGGATTGGTGACCGAGGCGCCTTCGCCGGTCATCCAGTCCGTCAGGCTGCGCACCTGCTGGTAACGCCAGTGCGTGCCGATCAGGTCGGAATCGTTGATGTAGGCATCGTAGATATTCTCGCCCGACTGCATCTGCGTCTGCAGCTTCTCGACCACGTCGCCTTCGCCGATGAGATCGTGGGTGATCTTGATGCCGGTGAGGGCCGTGAAGGCCGGCGCGAGCACCTTCGATTCGTACTCATGCGTGGTGATGGTTTCCGACACGACCTTGATGTCCATGCCCACGAAGGGCTTGGCAGCGTCGAGGAACCACTGGAGCTCGGCCTCCTGGTCGGCGCGGCTCAGCGTCGACAGGTCGCCAATCTCGGCGTCGAGGAATTTCTTGCCTTCATCGATACTCTGAGCCCAGGAGGGGCTCGCCGCCAGCAGCAGGACAACTGCCGCCGTGGATGCTAGTAGATGCCGTCGCATAGAATCCTCCCTTGGGATTTGCACTGCGATACGGGAGCGGGCGGTCTGACCACTGCCTGTTCCCGGCCTAACCTCCCCTAGACAAAGCGGAACACGCAGATCGCGTAGACCACCGATAGGGCGAGACTCCACCACAGCTCGGGACCAACCAGTCCCAGCCAGGCCAAGTTGATGTACGCGCTGCCGAGCAGCGAGATGAACAGGCGATCGCCTCGGGTCGTCTCGAAGCGCAGGATGCCGACGCGCGGATTGCCGCCGGGCGAGAAGTACTCCCACACCGCCATGCCCGTGATGAGCAGGGCGATGATGATGAAGAAGGCCGCCGTCGGCCAGGTCCACGCCATCCATGAGAAGTTCATCGGTTCCTCCTCACACCCGGCCCAGGGCGAAGCCCTTGGCGATGTAGTTGCGGACGAAATAGATGACGAGCGCGCCGGGAATGATGGTGAGGACACCAGCCGCGGCCAGCACCCCCCAATCGAGGCCCGACGCCGAAACCGTTCGCGTCATGATCGCGGAAATCGGCTTCGCCGTCGTGGTCGTCAGGGTGCGGGCGATCAGCAGTTCGACCCACGAGAACATGAAGCAGAAGAAGGCGGCGACACCGATGCCCGAGGCGATCAGGGGCATGAAGATCTTCAGGAAGAAGCGCGGGAACGAGTAGCCGTCGATATAGGCGGTCTCGTCGATCTCCTTGGGTACGCCCGACATGAAGCCTTCGAGAATCCAGACCGCCAGCGGCACGTTGAACAGGCAGTGCGCGAGCGCAACCGCGATATGAGTGTCGATGAGGCCGAAGGCCGAATAGAGCTGGAAGAAGGGCAGAACGAACACCGCCGGCGGCGCCATGCGGTTGGTGAGCAGCCAGAAGAACAGGTGCTTGTCGCCGAGGAACCGGTAGCGCGAAAAGGCGTAGGCCGCAGGCAGCGCGACGGCGACCGAAATCACCGTGTTCATGACGACGTAGATGATCGAGTTGATGTACCCGCTGTACCAGCTGGGATCGGTGAAGATCACCGCGTAGTTGCGCAGGGTGAAGTCTCGCGGCCAGAGCGTGAAGGTCGAGGTGATCTCCACGTTGGTCTTGAAGCTCATGTTCACGAGCCAGTAGATCGGCAGCATCAGGAAGATGATGTAGAGTGTCGGCACCAGCCAGGACCAGCGGGGCGTCGTGCGCCGGGCCCGGCGTAGACGCGACCTGCTGCCGGCTAGCGGCGTCGAGGCCGTCGCCGTGTCGGTCCGCATGACGGTGGAGGTTCTGGCGTCGTCGGTCACCGGCCGCCCTCCTCGCCGTAGTTCGTCATCACGGTGTAGAACACCCAGCAGACCGTCAGCACGATCAGGAAGTAGACCAGCGACATCGCCGCCGCCGGCCCGACGTCGAACTGCCCGATCGCCATCTTCACGAGGTCGATGGACAGGAACGTGGTCTCGTTGCCCGGCCCGCCGCCGGTGACGACGAAGGGCTCGGTGTAGATCATGAACGAGTCCATGAAGCGCAGCAGCACGGCGATCAGCAGCACGCGGTTCATCTTCGGCAACTGGATGTAGCGGAACACCGACCAGCGCGATGCGCCGTCGATCCGCGCGGCCTGGAAATAGGCATCGGGGATCGACACCAGACCGGCGTAGCAGAGCAGCACGACCAGCGAGGTCCAGTGCCAGACGTCCATCACAATCACGGTGATCCAGGCCGCCAGCGGGTCCTGCACGTAGTTGTAGTTGATACCGAGGCGAGCCAATGAGTAGCCGAGCAGGCCGATATCGACGCGGCCGAAGACCTGCCAGATGGTGCCCACGACGTTCCATGGAATGAGCAGCGGCAAGGCCATCAGCACGAGGCAGACCGACACGCCCCAGCCGCTGCGCGGCATGTTGAGGGCGATGAACACGCCAAGCGGGATCTGGATGGCGAGGATGATCGCCGAGAAGATCAGGTTGCGCAGCAGCGCCTGCCAGAAGCGGGGCGAGTGCAGCAGCTCCTCGAACCACTCGACGCCGACCCAGAAGAAGACGTTGTTCCCGAAGGTGTCCTGCACCGAGTAGTTGACCACCGTCATCAGCGGGATGATCGCCGAGAAGGCGACGAGCAGCAGCACCGGCAGCACCAGGAACCAGGCCTTGTTATTCCAGGTCCGTTCCATGCTCAGGCTCCCAGCTCGAGACGCCAGGAGTCGGCGTAGAGATTGATGCCCTTCGGGTCGAACGACACCCGGGCGTCGGCGGGGATTTCGTCGTGCTCGGGCACGATGACCGCGAGGTCATGGCCCTCGAGCTCGGCGTGAACGATCTTGCGGCGGCCGATGTCCTCGACCTTGGTGATCCGGGCGGGGATGCCCTCGCGGCCAAGCCGCACATATTCAGGCCGCACGCCGAGTTCGATCGTCGAACCCTTGCCGACCTCTATGCCACCGGGGAGGTCGATAGCCGAGGACCCGAGGCGGGCGGTGCGCCCGTCGAGCTGGACCGGAAGCACGTTCATGCCGGGCGAGCCGATGAAGTAGCCGACGAAGGTGTGGCGGGGCTTTTCGAACAGTTCGCCGGGGGTGCCGATCTGGACGATCTGGCCCTCGTACATCACCACCACCGTATCGGCGAAAGTCAGCGCCTCGGTCTGGTCGTGGGTCACGTAGACCATGGTGTAGCCAAAGCGACGATGCAGTTGCTTCAGCTGGCTGCGCAACTGCCACTTCATGTGCGGGTCGATGACGGTGAGCGGCTCATCGAAGAGGATGGCGTTGACGTCCGAGCGGACGAGGCCGCGGCCGAGCGAGATCTTCTGCTTTTCGTCGGCAGTGAGCCGGCGGGCACGGCGATCGGCGCGATCGGTGAGGCCGATCATATCGAGGATCTCGGCGACCCGCTTGCTGATTTCGTCCTCGGGCAGTCGCCGGTTTCGCAGCGGGAAGGCGAGGTTCTGCGCCACTGTCATGGTGTCGTATATGACAGGGAACTGGAAGACCTGCGCGATGTTGCGCTGTTCGGTCGACTGCTCGGTGACGTCCTCGCCATTGAACAGGATGCGGCCTTCGCTGGGTGTCACGAGGCCGGAGATAATCGAGAGCAGTGTGGTCTTGCCGCAGCCGGAAGGGCCGAGCAGGGCGTAAGCGCCGCCGTCGTCGAAGGTCTGGTTGACCTCCTTGAGCGCGAAGTCGGCTTCGGACCTGGGGTTCGCGAGGTACGAGTGCCGGAGCTGCTGCAGTTCGATGCGCGCCATGTCACGCCGCCTTTCCGAGCGGGGGAGCGCCAACGGCGCGGCCGCTCTCGTCGAAGACCAGCAACTGCCGGGGGTCGATGAACATCTCGATCGTCCGGTCGGCCTCGATGTCGTGCACGCCGGGCGCCAGCAGCACCCAGCGCACATCGGCGAAGCCGACATGGATGAAGCTCTCGGAACCCGAAATCTCGGTGACCAGCACCCGCGCGGACAGGGGCACGGCTTCCTTGGAGCGGCGGGTGAGCGACAGGTGGTGCGGCTGGAAGGCGACGGTGTAGGTCCCATCGGCGATGTTGCTGATGTGCTGCGGCACCGGCAGCGCCACACCGCCATCGATGAGGAACTGCTCGCCGCGCTTGCCGAGCACGATGGTGTTGAGCGGGGGATCGGCAAAGGTGCGGGCGGTGACGAGGTCGGCCGGACGGCGGAACACCTCGATGGTGGGGCCGAACTGCGTGATGCGACCTTCGTGCAGCGTCGCAGTGTTGCCGCCGAGGAGCAGCGCCTCCATCGGCTCGGTGGTCGCATAGACGAAGATCGAGCCCGCCTCGGCGAAGATGCGCGGCAGCTCGGCGCGCAGTTCCTCGCGGAGCTTATAGTCGAGATTGGCCAGCGGCTCATCAAGCAGCACGACGCTGGCGTTCTTGACCATGGCGCGGGCCAGCGCGGTGCGCTGCTGCTGTCCGCCGGAGAGGTTGAGCGGGGTGCGATCGAGATAGGAGCCGAGCCGCATCAGCTCGGCTGCCCGGCGCACCTTGGCGTCGATCTCGTCCTTCGCCAGCCCGGCGACGCGCAGGGGTGAGGCGATGTTCTCGTAAACGGTGAGCGTCGGGTAGTTGATGAACTGCTGGAACACCATGGCGACCTTGCGCTTCTGTGGCGCAACGCCGGTGACATCGGCTCCATCGAACCAGACGGTGCCGCTGGTCGGCTTATCGAGCCCGGCCATCAGCCGGATCAGGCTGGTCTTGCCCGAAAGTGTGGGCCCGAGGAGGACGTTGAGGGTGCCGCGCTGCAGCGACAGCGAGACATCGCGGATGTGCGTTTCGGCGCCGACCTGCTTGGAGACGTTTCTCAGCTCGAGCATCGTATCACCCCACCGCCGCCTGCCGGGCGACGCCCGACCGGATGAACTCGTCAAGCGCCGCCATGTTGATCTGCGCCGCGTGGAGGCCGCGTTTGGTACGGCGCCAAAGTACGTCCTCGAGCGTTGCCGCCCACTCGTCGGCGACGAGGTAGCGGACCTCTGCCTCATAGAGATCATCGCCGAAATTGCGGCCGAGATCGGCGTAGCTCCTGGCGATGCCGAGGATCTTGCGCGCCAGCGTGCCGTATAGGCGCGCCAGGCGCTGCGCGTAGGACAGGTCGAGGAAGGGGTACTCGCGCTTGAGCGCTGCGACGACCTGAGGATAGCCGGTGGGCGCGAAGTCGCCGCCGGGCAGGGGGGCACCGGCGGTCCAGGAGCTGCCTTTCGCACCGATCGCTTCGGCCACCTTGTCGAGCGTCGCTTCGGCGAGGCGCCGGTAGGTGGTGAGCTTGCCGCCGATGACATTGATGAGCGGCCCGCCACCGGCGCCGGTGGTTGCCTGGAGCACGTAGTCGCGCGTAGCTTCCTGCGCCTTCGACGCGCCATCGGCGTAGAGCGGGCGCACGCCGGAATAGCTCCAGACGATGTCGCCCGATGTCACCGGCTTGTCGAAATAGGTGCTCGCGGCTTCGCAGAGGTACGCGATCTCGCCGTCGGTGATCCTCACGTCGGCCGGATCGCCCTCGTAGTCCTCGTCGGTGGTGCCGATCAGGGTGTATTCACCCTCATACGGGATGGCGAAGATGATGCGTCCGTCGGCGTTCTGGAACATGTAGCAGCGGTCATGCTCGTAGTGCCGACGCACCACGATATGGCTGCCCCGCACCAGCCGGACGTTGCCGACGCTGTTCAGCTGCAGGGTCGTGGCCAGCACGCGATCGACCCACGGACCCGACGCGTTGATGAGCAGGCGCGCCGAAACGACGCTGCGTTCGCCGGTATCGATGGTCTGCAGCCCGACCTGCCACAGCCCGCCCTCGTTGTGGGCCGAGACCACCTTGGTGCGCGTGCGGATGGTGGCGCCCCGGTTGGCGGCATCGCGCGCGTTGAGCACCACCAGCCGGGCATCGTTGGCCCAGCAGTCCGAGAACTCGAAAGCCGTGGTGTAGCCCGGCTGCAGCGGGGCGCCCGCCGGATCGACGCGCAGGTCGAGGGTCTTCGTGGGTGGCAGCAGCTTACGGCCGCCGAGCGTGTCGTAGACGAACAGCCCGACCCGCAGGAACCACGCCGGCCGCAGCCCCTTGTGATGTGGCAGGACGATGCGAAGCGGCCAGATGATGTGCGGGGCGATGCTCCACAGCACCTCGCGTTCCATCAGCGCTTCGCGCACCAGCCGGAACTCGTAGTGCTCGAGGTAGCGCAGCCCGCCATGGATGAGCTTGGTTGCCGCCGACGACGTGCCACTGGCGAGGTCGTTCATTTCGGCCAGGAATACGGAATAGCCACGACCAACCGCATCCCGGGCGATTCCGCACCCGTTGATACCTCCGCCAATGACGAAAACGTCATGGACGACAGCATCGGCCATCGCAAGCCCTCTCTCCCTGCTTCTCGCTCCAGTATCTGGTTAGCGAAAGGCCGGCAGAGCTAAGGTGAAACCAAAAAGAATGTCAATCGCAAGTTATTCGAACTTAGGACAGCAACGCTGAACCGCCTTGAATCACTCTGAAATCTCAACGGTTTCGATGAGTGTTACGCCGGCGTCGCGACAAATCTGGCGAATGGCCGGACGCGTACAGCTGTCGGTGATGAAACTATTCACCTGGCTCAGATGCGCGATGCGCACTGGTGCCGTGCGATCGAACTTGGTTGAATCCGAAACGAGGACGACGTGGCGGGCATTGGCGATTATGGCCTGCGCCACCTTCACTTCGCGATAGTCGAAGTCGAGCAATGCCCCGTCTTCGTCGATGGCCGAGGCGCCGATGACGGCGAAATCGACCTTGAACTGGCGGATGAAATCGACCGCTGCCTCGCCCACGACACCGCCGTCCGACGAGCGCACGATCCCCCCCGCGATCGCCACTTCGAAATGCGGATAGACCCGCATCCTGTTGGCAACGTTGATGTTATTGGTGATGATCATCAGGTCGCGATGATCGAGAAGGGCCTGGCTCACCGCTTCGGTCGTGGTGCCGATGTTGATGAACAGCGACGCGTTGTTGGGAATGAGCTTTGCGGCGGCGCGCCCGATCGCATCCTTCTCGAGGGCAGCGATCTGCCGTCGCGCCTCGTACTGCATGTTCTCGAGGCCGGAGGGGAAGATCGCCCCGCCATGGATCCGCTTCAGCTTGCCGCTGGCGCAGATGTCGTTGAGGTCCTTGCGGATGGTCTGCGGGGTCACGCCGAAATGCGCGACGAGCTCTTCGACGAGTACGCGACCCTTGACCTTGGCGCGCGCCACGATGGCTTCCTGCCTCTCAACGACGTCCATTCGTTTTCCTTTCGCTTTCGATTAGGTAGGCGAAAAGAACGCGGGAGGGAAGGTGGGGCGGCTCTTGCCCGTTGGACGTGGTTGCTGAACGGACTGTGATCGCTGCTCCCGCTGGGGTGCAGGCATTGCGGTTGTGGCCGATGGGCGGACGCCCTATCTGGGGCCCATGACGCACGAAGCGACTACCGGAGACCTGACGGAGGTCTGGACGCTGCCCTTTGCAGCGCGCCTGGGTTCATCCGTCCGCTCGAAGGGCATCTTCCTCGAAATCCGCGCGCGCCTGCCGGCCAAGGCGAGAAAGTCACTCACGGTGAACGCGGGTGAGTTGACGCTCACGATGCCGAGCGGTGCAACTGAGGAGTTTGCGGCAGCGTCGCGGGCTGTTTCCCGAGCGCTCGAGGATATCGAGCGCCTGCCGGTCATTCCCCGTGAGATCGAAGATATACTGGGAATATCCTCAACCGAGCGCCATCGCTGGTTGAAGGACGGCCGCCTTCCGAGCGCCGGCACGCGTACGGTGAAGCTGCGCGGTCGCGCGCGGAAGGTGACCTTTCACGTCTTCGACCCGGCGGTGGTCGAAGGACTTCTCGATGGCATATCGATCGACGCCTGGCGCGAGCAGGACGCTGAAACGGCTGCCGAGAACCGGCGTCGGGCGGCCTGGAAGGCCAAGCTGACGAGGGCAGGCAAGTCAGGTGCGGCCCGACCGGAAAGCGTGGACGAGGACGATCGTTTCAAGCTGCGGGGCTGGGCCGAGTTCGAACGCACAGGCCTGCTGCGACCGTAGCGGCAGCCGTGCCGGGGGCGGGCTTGCGGCGCTAACCCTTGGTCGAGCCGGACATCAGGCCGGTGACAAGGCCGCGTTGGGCGAGGACGGTGACGGCGAGGACGGGGAGCAGGTAGATGGCGGCGACGGCCATCATCTCGCCCCAGAGGGTCTGGAATTGCGTGATCAGGGTCGAGATGCCGACCGGCATGGTCTGGGCGGCGGG
The DNA here is from genome assembly GCA_023393475.1 of Pseudomonadota bacterium. Lineage (GTDB taxonomy): Bacteria > Pseudomonadota > Alphaproteobacteria > Rhizobiales > Devosiaceae > Devosia_A. Next base: position 168,615 of record JAEWLC010000037.1, on the reverse strand, counting down.
CGTGCGGGTGATGGTCAGCGCGATGACGAACTCGTTCCAGGCGAAGAGGAAGCCGAAGAGGATCGCGACGCTGAGGCCGGGTAGGGTCAACGGGATGACGATGCGCACGAGCGTTCCCACCACGCCGAGCCCATCGATGCGGGCGGCTTCGACTAGCTCATCGGGAAAGTCGCGGTAGAAGCCGGTCAGGATCCAGACCATCAGCGGCAGGACTATCGGCACATAGGCGACGATCAGGCCGAGCGGGGTGTCGATCAATCCAATCGAGCGGAACTGGAGGAAGAAGGGCAGGGCCAGCGCAATCGGTGGAAACACCCGCGTCACGACGATGAACGAGAGCAGGCTCGACGAACCAGGGTAGCTGAACTTGGCAAAGCCCCAGGCCGCGGGAACAGCTAGGACGATGCCGATGGCGGTGGCGCCGCCCGCCGCGATCACGCTGTTGAGCAGGTAGCGGCGGAAGTCGCCGGCCAGCGCCACGCGGAAATGATCCAGTGTGGGCTCTGCCGTCAGCAGCGTGGTGGGGGTGACGAGGATTTCGGGCGTCGGTTTGATCGAGGTGGCGGCGATCCAGTAGATCGGCGCCAGCACGAGGATGCTGACAATGATGAGGAACAGGTAGGTCCCGAGATCGGCGAACCAGGCTGCACGCAGCGCGCGGACGATCATTCGAGGCTCCCTGTCCGTGGTCGCAGCAGCAGCACGGCGAGCAGCGAAAGCCCGGCGGTGATCAGCACCAGAAGCACGGCCGCAGCTGCACCGCCGGGGAAATCGAGGACAGTGAACATCTGCCGGTAGATGAAGGTGGAGAGCACGTCGGTAGAGTTGGCGGGGCCGCTGCCGGTCAGCACGTAGACGACGTCGAAGATGCGGAAGGCGTCGGCCAGCCTCACCACGAGGATCACCGCGATCACCGGCTTGAGCAGCGGCAGGGTGATGGCGAGGAGGATCTGGCCCGGGCTCGCGCCGTCGACTTGCGCCGCTTCGATAGGGTCGGTGGGGAGGCTGGCGAGGCCGGCGAGCAGCACGAGGATGTCGAAGGGCAGGGCCATCCACAGGTTGGCGATGACGACCGAGAGCCGCGCCAGCCAGATATCGGCGAACCAGGGCGGGCCTTCGGCGCCGAAGACGCCCATGAGCGAGTCGATCATCCCGTAGTCGTCCACGAAGATGAAGCGCCACGCGAGCGCACCGACGACGGGAGCGACCATGAGCGGCAGCGCGACGATGGCGCGAAACACCCGGCTGCCGCGCAATCCGCGATGGATCGCGAGCGCGACGGCAAGTCCGAGAATGGCCTCGAGCACGAAGCTGGCCGCCACGAGGCCCATGGTCTGCCAGAGCGCCTGCTGAAACTGGGCCGATCCGGCGATGCGGGCGTAGTTCTCGAGGCCGCGAAAATCCGGCGCGCCGCGCATGGCCGTGCCCGGCCCGTTGAGGCTGAGCCACAGGGTCCATAGCACCGGATAGACCATGGTCAGGCCGAGCGCCGCCAAGGCAGGCAGGGTGAGGCCGACGCCGGCGGCAACGCGTCGGCGGCCGGCAAGCCTGGCATGGCGGGCGGCCGAGGCCCCGGAAATGGCTCCCGGGGGCCCGGTCACAGAGGTCACCCGTGGCTCATGCGGCGGCCATTGCCGCCTCGGCCCGGGATTGGCCCTCGGCCAATGCCTGGTCGATGGTCATGGCCTTCGACATGAGGCCGGAGTTCATGATGCCGAGCACGTCGAGCAGCTGCGAGTATTGCGGCACCATGGTCATGCTCTTGCCGGCAGCGGCGGAGGTGGCAAGGGCAGCGATGGCGGCCTTGTCCTCGTCGCTGATGGTGGCATCGTTCTGTACCAGCTCGATCGCCGAGGCGCGGGGCACCGGGTTGAGCCACTCCTTGCCGAACTTGTAGAGCTGGTCGGTATTAGTGGCCCACTTGATGAACTCGACGGCGCCATCCGGGTTCTTGGCGCCGCTGGCGGCGGCAAAGCCCCACGAGTAAACGGTGCCGCCGGGGTTCACGAGACCGGGCGCGGTGGCGATGGCGAACTTGCCGCCCAACGGCTCCTTGCTGAGCGAATAAAGGTAGGGCCAGACCGGCGCCATGGCGAGCTTGCCTTCGAGCCACTTGCCCTGCATGTCGGGCAGCTCGAGCACGCCTTCCGGCGCGGCCTTGTCATCGAAGACCAGAGCCGACATCAGTTCGAGCGCGGCGCGCCCGGCGTCCGAGTTGATCGTCGGCTTGCCGCTGGCGTCGAGCAGGTCGCCTCCGGCCTGCTGGTAGAACGAGTGGAGGCGCGTCGACGCCTCGATGCCCTGCTTGCTGGCGATGAGCGTGCCCCAGGTGCCATTGGCGCCGTCGGTGGTCCTGCGGGCGAAGTCGCGATACTCGTCCCAGGTCTTTGGCGGGCCGGCGATACCGGCCTTGTCGAACAGGTCGGTCCGGTAGTACATGGCGCAGTTGTGGACCATGATCGGCAGCGCCACGAGCGCGCCGTTGTAGCTCACTGTCTCGATGGCGGTCTTCGAGAAATCGGCCCTGTCGGCGTCGGTCACCGCGCCGCTCAGGTCCTTGATGAAGCCCTTCTCGTAGAATTCGGGCAGCCACACCTGGTCGGCGATATAGACGTCGAAGCCGCCCGCGCCAGAAAGAGCATCGAGCACGAATTGCTGGCGGATATTGTCATGCGGGATGGCCTGGAACTCGACCGTCACGCCCGTGGCGTCGGTGAACTCCTGGGCGTGCGCCTTGTAGAACGTGTCGTAGGGCGACCCCGCCTCCATGCCGACGACGATCTTGCCGCTCGCCGCCAGCGCCTTTCCGATGAACGGCATCGGCAGGCCGAGGCCGATTGCTGTCGCCGCCGTGCTCTTCAGCAGGCTTCGTCTGGTCCAGTTGGTCATGTCTGTTTCCCCTCCAGATTGTCGTCAGTCCCATTCCGGGACCCATTGCGGCTCGTTCACGAGACGTGATCCGGGCCGGGTCAGCGAGCTGATCCGCGCCATCTCGGCGTCGGTCAGCGCGAAGTCGAAGACGGCGAGGTTCTCGGGCAGCCGTTCCACTTTCGAGGTGCGCGGAATGGCGACGAGGTCAGGCTGCTGCACGATCCAGCGCAGGGCCACCTGGGCAGAGCTGCGGCCGTGTGCGGCGGCGATGGCCTCGATCACCGGATCGCCGATCACCCTGCCGAGCGCGATCGGGCAATAGGCGATGATCGCCATCTCGCGGCGGCGCAGGGCGGCCAGCATTTTCCCCTGCTCGAGATAGGGGTGGTACTCGATCTGCTCGGCGGCGAAGGGCTCGGTGGTCAGGCGCCAGGCCTCGTCCAGCTTCGCGCTGGTGAAGTTGGAAAGGCCGATGTGCCGGACCTGTCCGCCGCGCTTCACCTCGCACAAGGCGCGGATGCTGTCGGCGAGCGGGATCTGCGGGTTCGGCCAGTGGAGCAGCAGCAGGTCGATCTGCGAGACGCCGAGCTTCTTGAGGCTGCCATCGACCGAGCGCTGCAAGTCGCCATCGCCGATCAGTTCGGTGCGGACCTTGGTGGTGACGAACACGGTCTCGCGGCGCACTCCGGATGCCGCGAGACCTTCGCCGACCGCTTCCTCGTTGTCGTAGCCCTGGGCGGTGTCGACGTGGGCGTAGCCGAGCTTCAGTGCCGCGGCGACGATCCGCGCGCAGGTTTCGCCCCGCAGTTGCCAGGTCCCAAGGCCAAGCTTCGGTATCGCCGCTCCCGCTTTGGAAACGGTAGTGGCAGGTGTCGATACGGGCACGATTACTGCTTCCCCTCCGAGCCGGCATTCTATCGATGCCGGTGACAAATTCCATTAGCAAATATCTATTGATACGTTATCGATTGTGTGCGGTAATGCAAACGGAAAAGCTCTCTCCGCTCGAAGTCTTCGAATAGCGAAGGCGGGCAGGAGGCGTTTCTGCGCGGGGAAAGAGGGCCCGGCGCGGGCTGCAACGCCCAGCGTTTTGCGAAAATGGACATTGTGCCGGGCGATCCCGGCTGGGGAGGAATTCGATGAACCTGACGATCAAGCTCGCGGGCGTCTCGCTCGCGGCAACGATGCTGGCTGCTTCGGCTGGATCCGCGGCGGCCCAGACCGCGGTCTGCTATGCCTTCCAGGACCTGTCGACGGGCTTCTGGGTCGCCGGTCACGGCGCCATCGTCGAGACCCTGAAGGCGGGCGGCGTGGAAGTGATCGAGCTCAATGGCGGACACGACGCCAACCGCCAGCTCGAGCAGGTGAAGGACTGCATCGCACAAGGTGGCGACGGCATCATCCTGACTGCCGACGACGGCGATTCCGGCACGGTCGTCGTGGCCGAAGCGCAGGAATCCGACGTGCCGATCGCGACCTTCAACCGGCCCCCCTCGGATATGACCAAGGGCATCATCGTGGTGGCCGACAACGAGGCAGTGGCGCGCGCCGCGGTCGACGCCATGGTCGATGAAGCCAAGAAGAAGATGGCCGCGACCGGCCAGAAGCTGAAGCCGCTCATCCTGATGGGCGATCTGGGCGATCCCAACGCGGTGCAGCGCCGCGCTGGCTTCATGAACTCGATCGGCGCGCATCCGGACCTGTTCGAAGCTCCGGTCGAAGTGGCGACCAAATGGAACTCGCAGGTGGCGCTGGCCGGCCTCGAGGCGGCGATGACGGCCGACCCATCGATCGACTTCATTTCACCTCCTCGGACTTCCTGTTCCCGACGATCAAGTCGGTGCTCGAGCCGTTGGGGAAATGGAAGAAGTCGGGCGAGGAGGGGCACATCATCCTCGGCGGGCTCGATGGCGATGACGGCGCCTGTGCGCTCATCAAGGAGGGCTATGTCGACTCCACCGGCGTGCAGGACGTCTATCTCGAGGCCGAGCTGGCTCTGACCGGCATCATGGATGCCATCAAGACGGGCGAGACGCAGCCCAATGCCGTGAAGCTCGATCCGGGCTTTGCCCTCAGCCAGGCCAACTTCGCCGAAATGGGCGCCAAGACCTGGGGCTGCCAGGTGCTGGCCGCCAAGTAGGCGTCAACCGACTCTCTGGCCCGTTTTCGGGTCAGCGCCGGCGGGGCAGGTGTCCCGCCCTGCCGGCGCCTCCTCCATTGAGGGCATAATGCGTTGACCGATACGATCCCGACCTCGCCGACTGCCGGGCGGCTGGTGCCGATGCTGCTGCTGCGGCGCATGCTGTTGTCCGAGTATTTCGTGCTCTACCTGACGATCACCTACTTCGCGATCACGGCGCTGTTCTTTCCTGCGCTGGTCGAGCCGAGGAACATTTCCAACCAGCTCTCCAATGTCTGGCCGCTGCTGGTCGTCGCCATCGGGCAGACATTCGTCATCATCATTGCCGGCATCGACCTGTCGCTGGGCGCCACGATGGGCCTCGCCAGCGTCGCGGGCGCGGTCGTCATGACCAGCGCTGCCGACAAGCTGCTGCTGGGCGGAAGTCCGCTGTGGGGCGTGTTGTTGACGGAGCAGGGAGGCATGCTCGCCGGCCATCCGCTTGCAGTCGTCGCCGGCGTCGCCGTCATGCTGATGATCGGCCTGCTGGTGGGGCTGCTCAACGGCGTCCTCATCGCGTTCTTCAGGCTGCCATCCTTCATGATGACGCTGGTGACGCTGATGCTGTTCTCCTCGGCGGCGATCTGGATCACGCAAAGCCAGAACATCGTCAACCTGCCGGAGGGCTTCAACGGACTAGGTTCGGGCGACCTGGTGTCGGTCTATTTCGGCGAGAAGGCGACGCCGGAGATCAAGCGCCGCGACATCCTGCCCTTCGTCACCTATCCGATGCTGATATCGCTCGGCCTTGCCATCGCGGCGCATCTGGTGCTGAGCCGCACTGTCTTCGGCCGCCAGGTCTATGCCGTGGGGCACAACCAGAAGGCCGCGGAGATCTCGGGCATCCCGGTCCGTCGCACCATAGTCATGGTGTTCGTCATTGCCGGGTTCTGCGCCGCCGTTGCCGCCATACTCTATTCGGCGCGGCTCGAGGGCGGGCGGCCGACGATCGGCGGCGGTTCGGCCCTGCTCGACATCATTGGCGCCACCGTCATCGGAGGCACGTCGCTGAGCGGTGGCAAGGGCAAGATTACCTGGACCTTCGTGGGCGTGCTGTTCTTCGTGCTGCTGTCCAACACGCTGAACTACATGCGCCTTTCCGCCTTCCACAGCGACGTCATCAAGGGCGGCATCATCCTCGCCGCGGCGCTGCTCGATGTGTTGCGCGCACGGCTGGTTGCCGGAGAGCGGCGATGACGGCGCCTGCACTCTCCGTCACCGGTCTCACGAAGAGCTTCTTCGGCGTCACGGTACTTGCCGATGTGTCGATCGAACTGAGGGCAGGGCGGCTGCTCGGCCTCGTCGGGCAGAACGGCGCCGGCAAGTCGACGCTGATGAACATCATCGGTGGCAACCTGGTCCCCGATAGCGGGTCGATGAGCCTTGGCGGCCAGCCCTACCATCCGACCAGCGCGCGGGACGCCGAGCGCCGCGGTGTCGCCTTCATCCACCAGGAGCTCAATCTGTTCTCCAACCTCAGCATTGCCGAGAACATCTTCATCGGCGCCATGCCGCATGGTGCGCTCGGCCTCATCGATCGCGGTGAACTCCGCCGCCGCACGGCGAACCTTCTGCGGGAAGTCGATCTCGACCTCCTGCCCGACACGCAGGTGGGCAGCCTGTCGCCGGGGGAGCGTCAACTGGTCGAGGTCGCCAAGGCGATCCAGCTCGATGCGGATATCGTCATCTTCGACGAGCCGACGACCTCGCTGACCCCGCGCGAAACCTCGCGTCTGTTCGCGCTGATCGGGCGGATGAAGGCCACCGGCAAGGCCATCGTCTACGTCTCGCACATCCTCGCCGACATCGAGGCCCTGGCCGACGATGTTGCCGTGCTGCGCGACGGGCGCCTCGTCGCCAGCGGACCGCGCGGCGAGTTTCCGGCCAGCCGGATGATCAGCCTGATGCTCGGCCGCGACATCGACCAGCTCTATCCGCCGCATCACGGGGCGACGCGCGGCGAAACGTTGCTGCAGACCAGGGGCCTGTCGCTGCGTGGCGTGGTCAAGGACATCACTTTCGACCTCTGCGCCGGCGAGATCGTCGGCGTGTTCGGCCTCATGGGCTCGGGGCGCACCGAACTGGCCCGCATTCTCTTCGGCCTCGACCATTTCCATCACGGCGAACTCGTCATCGGCGGCGCCGGCGTCAGTGGTATGAGGCCGAGCGGAGCCATCGCAGCCGGCATGGCCTTCATCACCGAGAACCGGCGCGAAGAAGGGCTGATGATGAACGCGTCGATTGCCGAGAACATCGTCCTCGCCTCGATGCGAACCATCGGCGGGCCGTTCGGGATCGCCGACAACTGGCGCATGGTGGCGTCGGCGTCCGAGTTCGCGACGGCGTTGCAGATCAAGGCCGGGGCCATCGACACCCAGCCGGCCCGCAGCCTTTCGGGTGGCAACCAGCAGAAGGTGGTGATCGCCAAGTGGCTGATGTCGCGGCCCTCGATCTTCCTCCTCGACGAACCGACGCGCGGCATCGACGTGGCCGCCAAGTTAGAGATCTACTCGATCATCAACCGGCTGGTCGCCAACGGAGCCGGAGTGCTCTTCATCTCGTCGGAGATCGAGGAGACCATGGCGATGTCCGATCGCATCCTGGTCATGAACCGGGGACAGATCACCGGGCAGTTCGCGCGCGGCAGCATCGACAAGGAGCAGATCCTGCGGGCCGCCTTTGGCGAAGAGGAGAAGGTCGCATGACTCGCGCCCGGCTGAGCGAACTGCTGCTGCGCAACATGACGGCCTTCATCTTCATCGCCGTCTTCCTCTATTTCGGCCTGCAGGCGCCGCGCTTTTTCGGCATCGAGTCGATCGCCAACATCGTCAAGCAGGCGAGCTTCATCGGCGTCATCGCGGTGGGGATGACCTTCGTGCTATTAACGGCGGGCATCGATCTCAGTGTCGGCTCCAACATGTACCTGTCGGCCATGGCGACGGGGTACCTGCTGCAGAACCCGGCGTTCCAGAACGCTTGGGGTGTGGTGGCGGCAATTGCGGTCGGCATGGGCGCTGGCATCGCCTTCGGCGCGATCAATGCGTTCTGCATCGTCGTGCTGCGCATCACGCCCTTCCTCGTCACGCTGGCGACACTGGTTGCGGGCCGTGGCCTCGGCACCGCCATCACCGAGTCGTTCGGCATCGAGTATCCAGCGGTCTATCTCGCGTTCGGAGCGTCCGACCTCTTCGGCATTCCGATGCCCATCATCGTCTTCGCCATCGTCGTCCTCAGCGCGCACATCGTCCTCAGCCGCACGCAGTTCGGGCGGCAGATCTACGCCGTCGGCAACGATCCCGAAGCGGCGCGCAAGGCGGGCATCGCGGTCGATCGCATCGTGTTCGCAGCCTATGTCATCTGCGGACTTTGCGCGGCAATCGGCGGCGTCACGCTCATTGCCCTGATTGGCCGGCTGAACCAGACATTCGGCGTGGGCAAGGAGTTCGACGTCATCACCGCGGCCGTACTGGGTGGCACCAGCCTCTTCGGCGGCGTCGGGACGGCCTGGGGGGCCGTGGTCGGATCGACGCTGGTGCAAATGGTCCAGTCGGGGATGATCTTCATCGGCGTCAATCTCTACGTCCAGCCGATGGTCTTGGCGGTGATCATCTTCCTCGCCATCCTGATCGATGCCCTGCGGTCGGCGCGGCTCGAGAAGCTCCGCCGCCGCATGCTTCGGCCCGACTGAACGGCGCGACAGAAACGATATCGATACCGATCGCTAGAGTGTGCTAAACATATGGACTATTGGAGCAAAATCAGCCGATGCCGAGACTAGACAAGACTGGTGCCCCACGCGTGACCATGTCCGACGTGGCCAACCTCGCGCAATGTTCCCAGTCCACCGTTTCCGTAGTTCTCAACCCCGACTCGACCGTGCGCATCTCGCAGGACACCCGCGAGCGCATCCTGCGAGCCGCCAAGGAACTCGGCTACAGCATCGAGCGATCATCGGTGCCGCGCACCGGACCCATGCGCAGGATCGCGGTGGTGTTCGACGACCTGACGGTGTGTCCGGAGGCGGTGATCGCGGTCGATGGCGTGCGCGAGTTCTACTGGGACTCGGGAGATATCGTCAGCGCATACAACTGCCACGCAGACGAGGCGATGGAGGAGCGCACGCTCAACTCCGTGCTGCGCAGCAATGTCAGCGCGGTGATCTATGCCACCGTGCGGACGCGCGAAGTCACCGTGCCCAAGGCGCTCTACGATGCTGGAGTGCCGGTGGTGCTGATGAACTGCTACAGCAAGGACCGCGCCTTTCCCGCCGTGATTCCCGGCGATGTCGCAGCGGCGCATCGCGCCGCGGAACTGCTGATCTCGCATGGCCATACGCGCATCGCCCACATCACCGGTGAGGCCTGGCAGGAGGTTTCCGCCGACCGTGCGCGAGGGTATCGCGAGGCGCTTGCCACTGCCGATATTCCGTTCGATCCGGCCCTGCTGGTCGAGGGCAACTGGCAGCTCAATTCGGGCTACGACGCCACCATGGCGCTGATGAAGCTCAAGCGCCCGCCGACCGCGATCTTCTGCGGCAACGACCGCATGGCCATCGGTTGCTACGAGGCGCTGAGGCAGCTCGGCCTGCGCATTCCCGACGACGTATCGGTGGTCGGCTTCGACGACGAGGATATCGCCAGCCAGATCATGCCGAGGCTGACCACGCTCAAGTTCCCGCGCCATCGCATGGGTGCATGGGCCGCAGAGCGTGCCGCCGAGACGGAAGACCACGCGGGCGGCTACCGCGTGGTCAAGATTGAGTGCGCGCTGATCGAGCGGGAGTCGGTCGCGGCCGTGGCCGGAACCGCCGCCCGCCGCAAGGCTCGCGCCGCGGTCGCCTGACCTTCCCACAACTACCCAATCCAGACGCAGCGCTCTCCTCCCGGAGAGCGTTCCCTGCTGCGCTTGAGGTACGTCCCTCGAATTCCGTTGCACCAACTTCCAAGTGAGGTAATAGTGCGCGTGCATTAGCTAACATTAGCAAATGACAGCTAACGCTCAATGGGAGGGGAAACTCATGAAGTACGCAACATTGGTTGCGGCAAGCACGCTTGCCGTGCTCGCTGCAGGTACGACCGGGGTATTGGGGCAGGGCATCGACAAGGCCGTCGGGGGGTACAATTTCGGCGAGGCCGCGGCTGAAGCTCCGGGCACCAAGGACTTCCACTCGGCTGATGGCAAACTGACCTTCGCCATCGTCACGCATACGGCCGGCAACGGCTTCTTCGACCCCGTCTATGTCGGCGCGACAGTCGCCGCGAACCTGATCGGGGCCAATATCCTGCTGCTCGGCTCGGAATCGCCAACTGACGATCCGGCGCGCGAACTCGAAATTCTCAACCAGATCATCCAGGATCCGACCATCGACGGCATCATCATGACGACGCCGCAGGCCGGCGCCTATGACGATATCGTCCGCACCGCGGAAGCCAACGGCATCCCGATCGCGACCACCAACTCGTTCGACGGCGGCATCCTCAACCGCAACAGCATCAGCCATACGGGGCAGGATGCCTCGGCTGCGGCGATCGCCGGCGAGGCGCTGGTCAAGTGTCTCGCGGACAAGGGCGTCACCGGCGGCTCGATCCTGCTGCCCAACGATACGGCGATGGGCAATATCGAGGTCAACAACCGCGTCACTGCCGCTTACAACGCCATCGTCAAGGCGCTGACCGCGTCCGGCCAGCTCGATGCGTTCAAGGTCGATGCGGGCCCCGAAAGCGTTGGCGTCTCGGCCGACATGAATGATCCGGTGAACTCCATCGTCTCGCTGTTCGAGTCGCGTGGCGATGTGGTCGGCGCGTTCGCCGCCAACAACGTGTTCACGCCGGCGCTCGCCAATGCGGTGGCGCAGACCGGCATGACCGGAAAGATCTGTGCCTATGGCTTCGACCTCGGCCCGGCACAGCAGGAGGCTCTGGCCAACGGCAACCTGACCGGCGCACTCGGCCAGCAACCCTTCCTCCAGGGGTTTTGGCCGGTCATGCAGCTCTGGCTGGAGATCGACCGCGGCATTTCCGCGGCCAATCTCGATACGCGTGCCCAACTGGTGACCAAGGATACGGTCGGCAGCGTGGGGAAGCGCTTCGAGAACTAGGACTGCGGCGCAAGCTCCACGGTGTGCCGCATGGCGGCGGCGGAGTCTCCCGGCTCCGCCGCCCACTTCGAGATAGCGACAAGAGATGCATATGTCCGCTGACGCGACTGCGTTGCGGTTGAAGCGACCACCGCTGCAGCTTGCCGGCGGCTGGGAGGTCAGCCTGCTCGTCCTGATGCTGCTGCTCTACCTTGTAGGCACGGCCCTCAACCCCAGCTTCTTCGGCAGCGCCGATGCCTTCCATGCCCTGCTTCGCGATACCGCGCGCTACGGCGTGATGGCTGTCGGCATGACCTATGTCATCGTCAACAAGGACCTCGACCTGTCGGTTGGCTCCACCTACGGCCTGACCTGCGTGGTCTTCGCCATCGTGTTTTCGCCAACCCACCTCGGCCTGGGGCTTGCCGAGGCGTTGCTCGCCTGCCTGCTGCTGGGCACGTTCATCGGGCTGCTCAACGGCACGCTGGTCACGGTGCTCAAGGTGCCGGCCTTCATCGCCACGCTAACGACGCTGCTGATGGGGCGCGGCATGGTGCTGGGCCTGACCGGCGGAAAGAGCATCGCCTTCACGCCAAAGGCGCGTGAATACGGCAGCGTGTTCCAGCTCGGCGAGACCAACGCGCTCGGCTTCAACAACCAGATCGCTATCTTCATCGTCGTCGCCGTCGTCGGGGCGCTGGTGCTGGCGAAGACGCGATGGGGCTACGAGACGGCGGCCACCGGCGGCAATGCCCAGGCGGCGGGCTATGCGGGCATCAACACAACCTGGGTGCGCATCCGCGCCTACCTGATCTCATCGCTCTGCGCCACGCTGGCGGGGCTGATGGCGATCTTCCAGGACAAGGGCGTCACCGCCCAGTACGGCCTCAACGCCGAGCTGATCGTCATCGCCTCCGTCATCATCGGCGGGGCATCGATCACGGGCGGGCGCGGCCGGGTCATCGGCTCGAGCCTCGGCGCGTTGCTGACCGTGCTTATCAACAAGGTGCTGCGCGAGGGCTGGCCGGTCACCCGCACGGTCAACATCGACGGGGTCGAGACGAAGGTGAACGCCGTCGCGCAGCTGCCGGCCGGCGCGGTGCCGGCCTTCATCGGGCTGCTGCTGGTGGTCGCGGTGCTGATAGAGCCCTACATCATTCGCCGCCAGGTTCCTCAGCGATTGTGGGCCCGGCTGCGAGGACGGCCGCTGCCACCGCTGCCCGACAGCGGCGGCATCGCCATCGAGGGCGTGCAGACCAAGGGCGCCATGGGCAGCGACCGCGAGCTGTCCGCCAGGGGCATCTGGAAGCTCCTTGCCCGGCGGGACATGTTCGCCATCCTGCTTGCAATCGGGCTGTGGTTCGTCGGGCTGTCGCTGCGGCCCGATTACTGGTGGACGCTGCAGAACAGCTTCGCCATTCTCCTCAACTACACCGAGATCGCCCTCCTCGCGGTCGGCGTCACCTATGTCATCGCCAATGGCGACATCGATCTTTCGGTCGGGGCGGTGCTGGCGCTGGCTGGTGCCGCTACCGCATTCTGCCTCAAGGTGATGGGCTTTGATCCCGTGGTCGCCGTGGTCGTCGGTCTCCTCGCCGGCAGCGCCGCCGGTCTGGTCAACGCGTTGCTCACCGTCGGCTTTGGGCTCTCGGCATTCATTTCCACGCTGGGGATGTTCTACATTGCCCGTGGCCTTGCCGCGTGGATCGTCGCGGGACAGCAGCTCACCGGTTTTCCGGAGGGCTTCAACCTCCTCGGCCGTAAGCTCATCGACATCCTCAAGTTCTGGAACATCGAGCTGCCGCCCGGCATCCTCAACGCCATCGGCCAGGCGGTGAGCGTGCAGACCCTCTGGATGTTCCTGATCGCGACCGTCGCCGGCATCGTGCTGGCCTATACGCCGCTCGGGCAGAAGATCTATGCAACGGGCGGCAACAGGCGGGCCGCGGACTATGCCGGCATCAACACCCGCCGGGTCCGCTTCATGTCGCTGCTCTTTTCCGGCGTCTGCGCGGCGATGGCCGGGGTCATCTACGTGGCCTTCTACCGCAGTTTCAACCCGACCGCGGGGCAGTTCCGCGAACTTGACGCCATCGCTGCCGTCATCATCGGCGGCGGTTCGATCTTCGGCGGTTATGGCAGCATCATCGGCTCGCTTGCGGGAGCTGCGGTGATCATCCTCATCCGTTCGCTGCTGTCGCTGCAGATCATCACCGGGCCGGGCACGTCCTTCGTCATGCCGCAGCACTGGGTCAACGTGCTGATCGGGCTCATTCTCATCTGTGCCGTCCTCGCCGACGTCTGGATCCGGCAACACGGCATCATCGGCCAATGGCTCAAGCGCCTCAGGTCGAACCGGAAGGAGCGCTAGGCCATGCAAGCTGCAGTTGCGTCATCGCCGGCCGCCGAGTGCATTGTCGAGATGCGGGGCATCTCGAAATCCTTCGGCGCGGTTCGGGCCCTGCACAATGTCGATTTCACGCTGCGCCCCGGCGAGATACTCGGCCTCGTCGGCGACAACTCCGCCGGAAAGTCGACGCTGATGAAGGTGCTTACCGGCGCCTATCATCGAGATGCGGGCGACGTCCTGGTCGACGGGCACCACACCAACTTCCGCACGCCGCACCAGAGCCGCCAGTTCGGCATCGAGATGATCTACCAGGATTTCGCGCTGTGCGGGAACATGGACGTGGCGCAGAATATCTTCCTCGGCCGCTGGCCGCAAAAGGGGCCTTTCGTCGATCGAACGCGCATGTACAGCGAGGCTGCCAAGGTGCTTCATCGCCTCAACGTCAACGTCAATTCGGTCTACCAAAAGGTCGAGAGCCTCTCTGGCGGGCGGCAGCAGTCGGTCGCCATCGCCCGCGCCATCTCGTTCGACCCCAAGGTGGTCATCCTCGACGAGCCGACCGCCAACCTGTCGCATGTCGCCACGGAAACGCTGCTCAAGACCATGCTCGAGTTGAAGGCGCAGGGCGTCGCCCAGGTCATCATCTCTCACCGCCTGATCGACATTTTCGAGGTCGGCGATAGGATCATGGTGCTCAAGCGCGGCGAGAATGTTGGCGACCGCTATGTCAGGCATACCACCGAGCAGGAGATACTCGAGCTGATGATCACCGGCACGGCCGAAACGGCGAAGACCGCAGACGAGGCACTGGCCTGAGTTCTCAGAGTCCCAGGCGCGTCGACGCGTTGGTGAGGTGAAGGCGCATCGCTTCGGCGGCCGTGGACGGTGACCGGTCGCTGATGCCGTCGTAGATGGCCTGGTGCTCGCTGGCGGTGATGTCGACCGTATGCCGATAGTCGAGGGTACGGATGGCGAGCGCGATGCTCTCGCGCAGCCGGGTGTCGACGAAGGACGTCATGATCGCCAGGAACGGATTGCGCGTGGCGGCGGCGACGGCGCGATGGAAGCTGATATCCGAGGTCACGTAGGTGCGGTCGAGAGTCTTCACCTGACGCAGGTCCTCGATGGCGTTGCGCAGGGCCAAGAGATCCTCCTCGCTGCGGTGTTCGGCGGCGAGGCTGGCCGCGCCCGTCTCGAGCACGAGGCGGAGTTCGTAGAGCTTGCGGTAGTCTTCCGGCGTCGACAGCGACTGCTCGGAAATCTGGAGGAACCGGCTGTCCTCGGGGGAGGCGACGAACACGCCCTTGCCTTGCTGCGAGACGACGAGGCCCTCATGCCGCAGGCGCGAGATCGCCTCGCGCACGACGATCCGGCTCACCTGGTACAGCTCGCCGAGTTCCCGTTCGGTCGGCACTTTCGAGCCCGGCGCGAGCTTGCCGGCGGCGATCCAGTTGCGGACCTCGTCGGCGACGAATGCGGGCAGGTCGACGCGCTCGGGGCGCGGCGAAGCGGTCATCGGCGGATTCGGTTCTCTCACGTTCGAACCCAGTTCTTGTTGCCGTCACACATTGAGAAAGGCCTTGAGGCCGCCATCCACCGGATAGTCGCCACCCGTGCAGAAGCCAGATTCGGGCCCCACGAGGAAGGAGACGAGCGCACCGACTTCCTCGACGGTACCGACGCGACCGATGGGATGGGCCTTGCCGAAGCCGGCCATCGTCGCTTCGACATCGCCGCCGGGCGGGGTGAGCGAGCGGGCCGAGAATTCCAGCAGCGGGGTGCGTATGGAGCCGGGCGAGATCGAGTTCACCCGGACACCGTGCTTCGCGCAATCGACCGCCAGGGCGCGGGTGAGCGCGTGGATGGCGCCTTTGGAGGTGGCGTAGCCGAGCACGTTGTGCTGGTTGAGGTGACCCTGCACCGAGGCGACGTTGACGATGGAGGCCGAGCCGTTCGCCTTGAGCAGGGGATAGAAAAAATGCGCCATCAGGTAGTAACCGGTCAGGTTGATGCCGATGACCTTCTCCCAGTCCGCCGGCTTCGTCGTCTCGATATCGCCGTAGGTCTGGATTGCGGCGCAGTTCACAAGCGCATCGAGCGTAGGCTGGCGTGCCGCCAGGTCGCGGGCGAAAGCCTCGACGGCGTCCGCTTTCGATACGTCGAGCTCGACCACCTCGAGATCTGCGCCGGCGAAGGTCGTGCGCGCGGCGTCGTTCTGTGCCCTGTCGTTACCGCAGAGGATGACCTTGAAGCCGTCGGCGAGGAGGCGGGTGGCGATTCCCAGCGCGATGCCAGCGGTGCCGGTGACGAGTGCGGTGCGGCTGTTTCCGTTCATGATTGCTCCTAGCGCCTGCCGACCTTGATAACACTGAGATTGACGCGGCGGTCGATGATGACAGCCGCAATCAGCACTACGCCTTGTGCCACGTACTGCCAGAACGGCTCCACCCCGGCGAGATTGAGGCCGTTGGAAAGTACGCCGATGATCAGGGCGCCGATAACGGTGCCGACGATGCGGCCTTCGCCTCCCGACAGGCTGGTGCCGCCGATGATCACCGCGGCGATGACCTGCAGCTCGAAGCCGACACCGATATTGGGATCGCCCGAGCCGACGCGCGAGGACAGAACGAGGCCGGCCAGCGCCGCCGTGAGGCCACACAGCATGTAGAGCACCGTCAGGGTGCGTTCGACATTGATGCCGGAGAGGCGCGCCGCCTCCTCGTTGCCGCCGATGGCGTAGATGCGCTTGCCGAAGGTAGCGTAGGTGGTCAGCCAGTGGAACAGCGCGACGACGGCAAGTGCGATGATGATGGGCATCGGGAAAATGCCGAGCTTGCTGGTGCCTAGGTCGCTCCAGTTGGGCGGCAGGCCGACGAGGATGGCGCTGGGCGAGATCAGGTAGGCGATGCCGCGGCCGATGTTGAGCGTCCCCAGCGTGACGATGATCGCGCTGACCTGCATCCTCGCGATGATGACGCCATTGGCGAGCCCGACGACAGCTCCAAAGCAGAGTGCCAGGCCGAAGGCGGCATAGAGTGGGACGCCGGCGACTGCCAGCGCCGCGGCCAGCACTGACGTGGCAGCGAGCACGCTGCCGACCGACAGGTCGATGCCGCGGGCGATCATGATTGCCGTCATGCCGCTGCCGGCAATGATCAGCGGCGCGGTGTTGCGCATCAGGTTCTGGAAGTTGGACAGGGTCAGGAACCGGCTGCTCAGCAACGAGAAGACGATGCACATCACCACCAGCACGCTGAAGGTGGCGAGCGTTTGCAGGGTCCGGCGGTCGAGGCCGCGGGGGCGGGCCGCCGCTACGGGCTGGGCGGCATCTATGGTGGCGTTATCCGGCAAGCGACTTTCCCTCATTCACTTGGGGCGATGCGTGCAACATCGAGAGCTCTATGACCTCTTCCTCCCGCGCCGTGCCGGGCAGTTTGCCCACGGCATGGCCGTTGTTGAGCACCAGCAGGCGATCGGCGAGGCCGAGCAGTTCAGGCAATTCGGACGACACCAGCACGATGCCGAGGCCGCGGCGGGCGAGGTCGTCGATGATGCGGTAGATTTCCCGCTTGGCGCCGACGTCGACGCCACGGGTCGGCTCGTCGAGCAGGACGACGCGCGTACGCATCGAGAGCCATTTGCCGAGGACGATCTTCTGCTGGTTGCCGCCGCTGAGGGCGCCGATCCGCTGTTCGAGGCTGGGCGTCTTGACGTCGAGCAGGCGGACGATTTCTGCCGCGGCGGCGCGACGGCCGGGCAGGGGGCCGCGCTGGCCGATGAACTCGTCCCAAACAAGGCTGGCGTTGTCGCCAACGCCGAGCACGGGCACGATTCCCTGGCTGCGGCGCTCCTCCGGAACCAGCGCCATGCCGGCCCGGATCGCCGCGCGAATGGAGCCTGGCGGCACGGCCTTGCCGTCGAGATGCACGCTGCCCGAATGACGTGGATCGGCACCGAACAGGGTGCGCAGCAGTTCCGTGCGGCCGGCCCCGACGAGCCCGGCGATGCCGAGGATTTCGCCGGCGCGGAGCTCGAATGAAACGGAATGGATGCGCGGGCCGGTCAGCGCGTCGACGCGCAGGATCATTTTGCCGGGTTCGCGGCTCTTGGGCGGAAACAGCTCGGTCAACTTGCGGCCGACCATGAGCCGGACCAGGGCGTCGGCGTCGGCTTCGCCGCGGCTGACAGTGGCGACGCGAACACCATCCTTGAATACGGTGATGCGGTCGCCCAGTTCGCCGATCTCGCGCATCTTGTGCGAGACGTAGATGATGCCGCAGCCGGCCTGCTTGAGCCGGGCGATCACTTCATAGAGCCGGCGTACCTCGAGCTCCTCGAGCGGCGAGGACGGCTCGTCCATGATGATGATACGGGCGTTCTGGCGCAGGGCCTTGGCGATCATCACTGCCTGCTTCTGGGCAGGGGAGAGATCGGCGCAATGACGGGCGACGTCGAGCTCGTCGAAGCCGACGCTGAGCAGCAGTTCGCGTGCCCGCGCCTCCGACGCCTTGCGGTCGACAGTGCCGAAGCGGCTCGGTTCGGCGCCGAGCATGATGTTCTCTGCGACGGTGAGGCCGCCGACGACGTTGAGTTCCTGGAAGATGCAGGCGATGCCGGCGTCCTGCGCGGCAAGCGGGTTGGCAAAGCTCACCGGCCTGCCGTCGATCAGCATCTCGCCGGCATCGGACGACTGCACGCCGGCGAGGATCTTGACCAGCGTGGACTTGCCGGCGCCATTCTCCCCGATCAGGCAATGCACCTCGCCGGCGCGGAGGTCGAAATCGACGCCGCGCAGGGCCTGCACCCCGGGAAATCCCTTGGAGAGGCCGCTGACGCGCAACAGCGGCGCAGAAGCCGCTTCGTCCTGAAGTGTCGCTTGGTGGGTCATTGACTTGCCATGCAGCGGGAGACGGCGTCATGCGACGCCGCCTCCGCTGGCGAGAGAATCAACCGGGATACTGGGTGTCGAGCCAGGTCTTGATGCCCTCGGCTGTCGGTTCGATCGCCGGGTAGCCGACCACCACCTGGGTGTTGGCATCGGCCTTGCCGTCGACCGCTGCTGCCAGCGGATTCAGCGTGGCGAGCGAGAAGTCGTAGGGCGGGTAGCCGCTCTCCGCCTTCAGGGGCGAGTCGGGATTGCCCAGTTCGGCCATGATGGGAGCCGAACCGTCCACGGACGAGACGACGCCCCAGTCAGCCGAGTAGAGGCCAGCGGCGCGGAGGGCGGCGAGCGCACCGAGCGAGCTGTCGTTGTTGATGCCGAAGATCACGTTGATATCGGGATGGGCCTGCAGCATGTCGCCGGCGGCGGGGTTTGCCTTGTCGATGGTCGCGCCGCCATCCACGGCCTGGGCCACGGTGGCGTTCGGGATGACCGACAGGAAGCCCTTGAGGAAGCCGTTCTTGCGATCCTGCACCTGCGGCAGGATCGGGTAGTCGACGACGCCGATCACGGCCGGCTTGTCGCCGAAGCGCGCCTTGAAATAGGCGGCGGTGTTGCAGCCGACGATGGCCGGACCGTCATAGTCGTTGGCGAAGACGCGCGGCGCGATCGCCTCGGTGGGCTGCACGTTGTAGGTGACGACGGTGAGGCCGGCTTCCTGCATGCGCTTGATCTGGCCCACGGACGCGGCGCTGTCGAGCGGTGCGAAGGCAACGGCGTCCGGAGCGTCCGAGATCACGTCGTCGACCAGCTTCTGCACCGTGCCGGCATCGAAGCGTCCGTCATAGACCTTGAGGTCGAAGCCGTATTTCGCGGCCATGCGCTCCCAGTGCGACTTGATGGCGAGAAAGAACGGCTGGCCGAGGCCCATGACGGTCAGCGCGACGCGCTTGCCGGCCAGTGAACTCGCATCGGCTTCGACGAGCCAGTCGCCGGCAGCCGACTCAAAGCCGGTGAAGCCCGACACGCCGCCCGGGATGTCGGCGACGGCTGCCGGGTCGTTGGGCTGGCAGAGTGCAGACGAAAAGGACTTGGCGGCGATCTCAACGCCGTCCTGCGCAAAAGCAGGTCCGGCGACGAAGAGCGTGGCAGCGGCAAACGGCAGCAGCGCTGATTTCCACTTGGCGTGGCGCATTCTGATTTTCCTCCTGTTTCTGGCCGTTTCCAGCTTGCGCTCTCCCTCGGCCACCACATATGGTTATAAGATGTCATATAACATTGCAAGTTAGCTTGAAGGGGGGAGGAAACGTGGTCGCGAAGGTGCTGCATCAAGCCAATGCCAGCCTGGCCGAGGGCCCGATCTGGGATCCGCGGCTGAACGCCATCTACTGGGTCGACATACGGCGGTGCCGGATCCACCGGTTCAGGGTGGAGACCGGGCGCCAGGATGGTGTCTGGGTGACGCGCCACAGCACCGGATGCGTCGGGCTGACGGCCGATCCAGGCGTGCTGGTGGTCGCCGCGGGGGCGGAAGTGTTCCTGCTCAACCTCGCTACCGGCGTCGAGACTGCCGTCGCGACCTTGCCGGTCGAAACGCCCTGGATGCGCGCCAATGACGGTCGCGTGGACGCGGCGGGCAATTTCTGGGTTGGGACGATGATCGACGACATCCATGCGCCCGACCCGTTCACGGACGGACGGCTGTTCTGCGTGACGCCCGGTGGGGAGGTTCGCGATAGTGGTGCGAGGTTCGAACTCCCCAACGGCATGGGATGGAGTCCGGACGGTGGGACGTTCTACATCAACGACTCCACGGCGCTCAAAACCTACGCCTTCGATTTCGACGTGGCGTCAGGGCGGCTCTCGAACCAGCGGGTTTTGCTCGAGCACCCGGCAGGGGAGGGTCTGCCCGATGGGCTCGCCGTCGACGCCGACGGCAATGTGTGGACTGGGCAGTGGAATGGCTGGACGATCAGGAGCATCGATGCGGGCGGCCAACTGCGCAACACCTGGCGCGTGCCGGTGCAGCGTCCGTCAAGCCTTACCTTCTTTGGCGAGGGCCTCGCGCGTGTCACGTTCACGTCGGCGGCCAACGGCATGGGCATCGACGAGCTTATCGCGGCGCCGGAGGCGGGATCGCTGTTCGAGCTCGATGTGGTAGCGACTGGCCGCGGGGAGCACTACTTTGGCTGAGGAGGCCCGGATGGTTGACCATCAGGTGACATGGGATCGGGGTGACTTCTCGATCTCGCCGGTCGGCGCGATGTGCGCGCCGGCGCATTTCAGGCTGGATGACGGCCGGGTGATCCAGCCCTTCGCGATCGCGCCATGGTCGGACAATGGCGAGGCCGATCCGCGCTACGACGAGCTGCCGCCACTGCTGCGACGACTGCGCGGCGACTGGGCCTGCATACCGTTCGGCATGCCGCAGCCTCGCACCGACCTGCCGGCGGGATGGCTGCCGGAGGGTGGAGCGGCCGCCGCTGGCGACGGATTCGTCCACGGCCCGAGTTCGAACCTGCCTTTCGTGGTGGAAGATGCCTCGGCCGGGAGCATGACGCTCGTTCTCGAGTATCCGGCAGACCACCCCATCGCGCGCGTGCGGCGAACCATACGCGGCGTGCCCGGCGCGACGCGGCTGGAGTTCGGTCTCGAGGTCGAGCCACGCGAGACGGTCAGCCTGCCGATCGGCATCCACCCGGTGTTCAGGTTGCCGACGGAACCACAGGCGGCGACGCTGGCGGTTGCCGGTGAGGGAGCTCGCGCCCACACCTTTCCGGTCGACGCCGAGCCGGGCATTTCGCGCCTGGCGCATGACGCGGTGGCGAGGCTGGGGGAAGTTCCGGACGCCAGTGGCGGCCACTTCGACCTGACGCGTTATCCGCTGCCGATCGCGACCGAAGAGATCGTGCTCGTCGCACCGGTCGACGGGCACGCCTCGCTGGTCAACCATGCCGAGCGTTACCGCGTGGATCTCCGCTGGGACCGGACAGCGTTTCCCGCGCTCAACCTCTGGATCTCCAATCGCGGGCGGACGGCCTATCCGTGGAACGGCCGACACCTTGCCCTCGGTATCGAGCCGATTGCAGCGCCGTGGGACCTGGGCATCGCGGTTGCTCGGAATCCTAGCTCGCCGCTGGCGACCAAGGGTATCCGGACGAGCATCGCCTTTCGCGCCGGCGAAACCTGGTCCACGAGCTACTCCGTCGAAGTCAGCGCATCATGAAGAAGTTCGCCTGCGTCGAAGACCTTCGCGCGGCGGCACGCCGGCGCGTGCCCAAGATGTTCTACGACTACGTGGATTCGGGTTCCTGGACCGAGACCACCTATCGCGCCAACGCCAGTGACCTGCGCGATATCCGGCTGCGCCAGCGCGTGGCGGTCGATGTGTCGCGGCGCTCCACGGCCAGCACGATGCTGGGCCTGCCGGTGGCAATGCCCGTCGCGGCGTCGCCGACGGGCCTCACCGGCATGACGTGGCCGAACGGTGAAGTTCTCGTGCAGCAGGCGTGCGAGAAGTTCGGCATCCCGTTCACGCTCTCGACCGTCTCGATTGCCTCGATCGAGGACGTTGCCCGCAGCGCGACCCAGCCGTTCTGGTTCCAGCTCTACGTGATCAAGGATCGTGAATTCACCGGCACCCTGATGCGGCGCGCCGAGGCCGCCGGCGTCGATACCCTGGTGCTTACGCTCGACCTGCAGATGGTGGGGCAGCGTCACAAGGACATCCACAACGGCCTGTCCTCGCCGCCGAAGCCGACCCTGCGCAACCTCGTCAACGTCGCCACGAAGCCCGCCTGGTGCCTCGACATGCTCAAGGTACGCAGGATGGATTTCGGCAATCTCGAAGGGCATGTGCATGAGATCAACGGCAAGCGCAGCCTCGCGGAATGGACCGATGCACAGTTCGATCCCAGCCTCGACTGGGACGATGTGCGCCGCATCCGCGATCGCTGGAAGGGAAAGCTGATCCTCAAGGGCCTGAACGATCCGGAAGACGCCATTCGCGGGTATCAGGTCGGAGCCGATGCGCTTGTCGTTTCCAACCACGGTGGCCGCCAACTGGACGGTGCTCCCTCCACCATCGCGGCATTGCCGGCCATCGCCCGGGCGCTTGCGGGGCGCACCGAGCTCCTGATCGACAGCGGGTTCACCTCCGGCCAGGACGTGTTCAAGGCACTGGCGCTCGGCGCCAATGGGGTGATGATGGGGCGGGCGCTCCTCTACGGACTGGGTGCCGCGGCAGAGCAGGGCGTCACCCGCGCGCTCGAGATCGTCCACAAGGAACTGCTGACGACCATGGGATTGTGCGGCGTGAACTCCGTGGCCGAGATCGACCGCGATACCTTGTTCGACGAAACGCGCGAGGTTGGTGCTAGCTTGCGTGCGTAGGCAGTGCGGAACGGGTTGCGGAGACTACCGCTGAGAAGCGGCCATGGGCGCTGCTCGAAGCATCGGATGAGTCCTTTCCGACACCTCACGCAACCATGACGATGGCGACAACCACCACGGATATAGCGGCGACGGCCAGCGCGTAGAATGTGACGCCGCGGGTATCGTCGACGGTCATCCGGCGACGTTCGGCCAAGGCGCCCGGTACGGACTTTCCGGGTTCGGCGCTGGTGGTAGGCATGGGGTGCTCCCGACAGGAAATGGCCGCGGCTCTGGTCCGCGGCCATTGTCGTTGGTCAGTGGAGATCGCGCGGGCCTGGGGAGCCGTTGCCGCGTGCCTCGTCATAGAGCTGGGCTGCGCCTTCCTTGCCCTTCTCGTACAGCTCGGCCGCCTTTTCCTTGCCGGCTTCATAAAGCTCGGAAGCTGCACCGGCGGCATCGCGCCGCGTCTTGTCGGCGACCTTGCCCAGCAGTTGGTCCTCCTGCTCGGTGTGAGGCAGGACACTGCCGAGCGCTGCGCCGGCGGCGAAGGCCAGAGCGCCCGCCACCAGCGGCTGGCTGTCGAAGCCGGACATCACCGCGCGGCTCGCACGATCGAACTGGTGCTGCGTGGCGCCGCCGAGGTGCTGCGCCTGCTCCGCGACCTGGCCGATCGCGGCGCCGACGCCGTGCTGCATGTCGTGCCAGCGGTGCGAGGCCCAGCCGGCTGCCTCATCGAAGCGGTTGCCGGCTTCGTCCTGGAAGTCGCGGACGCGATGGCCGGTGTCATCGATGAAGCCGCCGAACTTACGACCTGCGTCATCCATGAACGCGCCAAGCCGATGGCCGAGTTCGTTCGATTCGGCCTTGTAGCGCCTGCCACCGGTGTCCTCGAACTCGCTGTACCACTTGCCGCTTTCATCGGCGGCATGTCCGACCCGGCGCATTCCGCCGGCGACGGTGGCATAGGGGTATTCCGGCTCGTCACGGCGTTGCGAACGCTGTTCGCTGTGTTGTGCACCGAGCCGCGGGCCTTGGCCTGCCATCAGCCAGACGAGGCTGACGCCGAGCAGGACCGCCGGCAGCGGATTGTTGCTGATAGTCTGGCCGAAGCCCGAGGCGAATTGCTTGCCGCCGTCCTTGGTGTAGCTGAGGACTTCGTCCATCAGCTGGCCGGGTGACAGGCGGTCACGGATTTCGCCGATGCGGTTCTCGATGCGCTGACGCTGGGCTTCAACCTCGCGTTCGAGCTGGGCGGAGTCTTTGCCGTTGGTGTCCATCAGAAACTCTCCTTCACGACCTCGGCGTCACGCGCGAGGGAATGGGTGGTGCGGTTGAGGTTGAGGCGCGAGGCCTTCCAGGCGTCGAGGCTCCTCGAGATGAAGCTCCAGGCGATGCCGCCGACGACGAGCGCCACGACAAGCGCGGCGACGAACTCGGAAGCAGCCTCTGACATGCCGAAAGCGACAAGCAACCAAGAGAGGCCGGTTACCAGTGCGGCGAGGAAGACGCCGATGGCACCGATTGCGAGGACCGCGCCAATGGCGAGGCCCTTCGAGGCGTCGAGCGCGTCGTCCAGCTTCTCGCTGGCTTCGGCCTTGGCGAGCTGGACCTCCTTGCGGAACAGGCCGGAGATATCACCGGCGAGCGATCCGAGGAGGTCAGTAAGGGAGCGCTGCTGCTCAAATTCCGGCATCGTCGCCTCCCACCGATTGCGCATAGTCGGGCGCCGAACCGTTCGGGGAATAAGCCGATGCCGGACGCATCCCGGCCTGGCTATGGCTCGCACCCTGCTGATCGCGATGGGCGCTGGCCATGACGAAGCGGCTGGCAGCGAAGCCGAGAAGCGCGGCGACGCCGAGGAACGCGGCGGGCTGCTTGCGCCCGAAGTCCTGGGCCATGGTCAGGATGTCGTCGACGTTGTTGTCGCGCACGGTGGAGGTCAGGCGGCTGGCACCGTCGGCGACCATGCGGACATATTGGGCGGCAGCCTGGTTCTGGCCTTCGAGTTCGCCGGCGACCTTGTCGATGGCGTCGGAGACGCCGCCAAGCTGGCTGGCGAGGAGGTCCTTCTGCTCGCTGGCCATTCCCTTGGCCTTCTCGGCCAGCTCGCCAACCTGTGCCTTGGCTTCCTCGCCGATTGCGGCCGCCTGCTGGCTGACTTCCTCACTTATGGTCGCCATGTCCGCCTTGGCGGTATCGGCCAGGCTCTCGCTCTCGCTGAGTTCGGTCGGCGAAGCGGAGGAGTCGTTCCGGTAGGAGGGGTATTCAGGGGCGCTCATCGCACTGATCCTTGTGAGATTGAAGGGCGGCTGGGACGGGACGCTGACGTCTGGGCCGGTCGTATCTCAATGTTGCGGAACGAGTGCAGTTCCGCCTTCACGCAAAAAGGCACTGGGAGGGCCGGAGCTTGAAAAAGGCACGCGAGATCAGCCCGACCACTACGGTTCGAGCGCATCTCGTCTCATCCGCCAGACGGCCCCCTGAGCGGGCCATAGCAAGGTCAGAAGGCGGCCTCGCGCTACGCTTGCCGGCCGCGGGATATCAGTCGTTCTCGGCGTTCTTCGGACGCTTCTTGGGTCTGCCGTCATGGACGGCATTGTTGGTGCCGATATCCTTGTCGCTCCTGCGGGGAGTGCCGCCGGGATTGGGGATTCGATCGTAGTTTTCCTCGTTGGCCGGGTGGGGATCGTGATCGATGCCCGGGCCGGGCCGGAGTGGGATCTGGTTCACTCTCTTCATCCTCCTCGCTTCAGTATGCGTCCGCCGACCAGTTCGATGCCCCGGATGTCGGTGATCAGTCGGTCGACTCGTATGAACATTGGCTCTTTCCTCTTTGAAGGGAGGCCAACGTCGCTATCCGGGTTGCGTTGCACCGGGTGGAAGGGCGGCGCTCTGTTGCCCAAGTACGGTCTGGAAGGTCGGCGGCTCCCGACGTAAGGTCGCTGCCGATCGCCGCGCTAGGCAGACGGCGAGGCACAGGGAGAGTTTCATGCAGCTGAATATGCGCAGCACGTTTCTGACCGGGGTCGCCATGGCGGCGATGCTCACCATGGCCGCGGCGCCCGTCGAGGCGGCGACGCTCCGCATGGCGTGGGCACAGGACGCGACCGGGCTCGATCCGCACAAGCAGACGGCGTTCCCCTCGCTGCGCCTGCTCGAGTTGGTGTACGAGCCGCTGGTGCGGCTCGACGCGCAGTACAATGTCGTGCCCGCCGTCGCGACGAGCTGGGAGTTCTCGCCCGACGGGCTGACCCTCACCTTCAAGCTCGACCCGAACGCCAAGTTCTCGACAGGCGAACCCGTGACCTCGGCCGACGTTAAGGCTTCCTACGAGCGCCTGCTCGACGAGGCTACTGCCGCCGCGGCGCGCGCCAACTTCCTGTCGATCGCCTCGATCGATACGCCCGACCCGCAGACGGCAGTGTTCCACCTCAGCCAGCCCGACGCGCCGATCCTGATCGCCATGTCGGGCACCAACGCCTCGATCGTACCGGCCAGCGCCATTACAGACGGCAGCATCGGCACCAAGGCGATCGGCTCGGGTCCCTTCGTGCTCGACCAGTGGGATCCCAACGTCAAGGAAGTGCTGACTGCCAACCCGAACTGGGCCGGCGGCAAGGTGGGCATCGATGGCATCACCATCTCGGTGCTGCCCTCCGAAAGCGCCATCATCGATTCGATGCGCGCCAACCAGACCGACTTCGCGCTGTTCAACGATCCGACCATTGCGACGCTGATCCCGGGCGAGCAGGGGATGACGCTCAACCGCATCCCGGGGCTCTCCTACAACGTGCTGCAGCTCAACCCGTCGCGGCCGCCGATGGACAACCTGAAGGTGCGCCAGGCCATTTCCTGTGCGGTCAACCGTCAGGAGATCGTCGACACCGCACTGGTCGGCGAAGGCACGGTCACGGGCCCGCTGACCATGGATGCCTATCGGTCCGATCCCTCGACGCTGTTCTGCTATACGCAGGACGTCGAGAAGGCGAAGGCGCTGATGAAGGAAGCGGGCCTCGAAGGCGGCTTCGAGGCCGAGGTGATCGCCGCGACCGGCGAGCCGCCCTATGCCGCCAACGAGGCGCAGGTGCTTCAGAGCCAACTGGCTGCCATCGGCGTGAAGCTCAACATCAAGACGATGGACCTCAAGGTCTATGTCGATACGTGGCTCAAGGGCGATTTCGACATGGCGGTGGCGCAGAATGGCGGCCGTCCGGACCCGTATCCGATGTAC
This sequence comes from Pseudomonadota bacterium, assembly GCA_023393475.1. Lineage (GTDB taxonomy): Bacteria > Pseudomonadota > Alphaproteobacteria > Rhizobiales > Devosiaceae > Devosia_A. The sequence continues at coordinate 141,652 of JAEWLC010000037.1, read as the reverse complement.
AACCGCTACTTCACCAAGGACGGTAACCTCGTGAAGGTGTCGAACTTCGTCGATCCCGAACTCGATGACCTGCTGCAGCAGGGCCGCGTCGAAACCGATCCGGCCAAGCGCAAGCCGATCTTCGAGAAGTTCGAGGCCCGGCTGGCCGAGCAGGCGCCGTGGATCTGGATCTCGAGCACGGTGGCCTATACGGCCAACACCGATGTCGTGAAGGGCTACGAGAGCAACCCGAGCGGTCTGCTGTTCTCGCTGGCCAAGGTGACGGTCGACCAGTAGTTCTAGGGACGTCCTCAGGGCGGGCCCAGGGCCCGCCCACCACCGGAAGATCGCGCCCGACATGAACTACATCACGCAGCGGCTGCTGACGTTTCCGCTGGTCCTCCTGGGCGTATCGCTGCTGGTCTTCTTTGCCATCCGGCTCGTGCCCGGCGACGCGATCATCGCCATGCTGGGCACCGAGGCGGGGCTGCTGACTGAGGCGCAGCGCGAGTCGCTCGCCGCCTATTTCGGCCTCGACCAGCCCATCATCGTGCAGTACGGCCGGTGGCTCGGCGGACTGTTCGAGGGCAACCTCGGAATCTCGGTGATCTACGGCAAGCCGGTGCTGGAGGTGATCCTCTCGCGCTTTCCGCTGACGCTGGAGCTGGCGCTGCTCTCGATGCTGATCGCGCTCGCGACGGGCATTCCCGCCGGGGTGTTCGCCGCGACCCGCGCTGATCGCCCGGCCGATCTCGCAGTGCGGGTCTTCGCCATGCTCGGGCAATCGACGCCGAGCTTCGTTATCGGGTTGTTGCTCATCTACTTCCTGTCGGTGGTGTTCCGGACGCTGCCGGCGATGGGGACGTTCACGCCGCTCTTCGTCGATCCGATCGGCAACCTGAGCCAGATGATCCTGCCTTCGATCACGCTCGGCCTCTCCTTCGCCGCGGCGGTGACCCGCATCTCGCGCTCGGCCATGCTCGACGTCTTGAGCGACGACTATGTCCGCACGGCCCGCAGTAAGGGCGCGTCGCAGCGCGACGTGGTCTGGCGGCATGCCTTGCCCAATGCGCTGATCCCGGTGGTGACTCTGTCGGGCGTCGAGTTCGGCTACCTCCTCGGCGGCGCGGTGATCGTCGAGCAGATCTTCGCGCTGCCCGGCCTTGGCCGCCTTACCCTCGATGCGATCAGCCAGCGCGACTATCCGCTGGTGCAGGGGGCGGTGCTGTTCATTGCCTTCAACTTCCTCGTCGTGAACCTCCTCGTCGATCTCGCCTATGCGGCGCTCGATCCTCGCATCCGGCTGGGAGGTAAGCGATGAGCCTCGTCACAGCCATAGTGCGTCATCCCAGCGGCCGTATCGGAGCGGCGATCATCGTCGTCTTCCTGATTCTTGCCGGGCTGGGCGCCATCGGCCTCACGCCGCACGATCCGTTGAAACAGTTCGTGGTCGACCGGCTGAAGCCACCGAGCCCGACCTACTGGTTCGGCACGGACCTGCTGGGTCGAGACAATTTCAGCCGGCTGATGCTGGGCATCGGCGAGTCCTTCCTCATCGCTTTCGCATCGGTGGCGATCGCGGCGACGGCGGGCACGCTGATCGGGCTCTTCGCCGCGTGGTGGGGGCACCTGTGGGACGGCGTGCTGATGCGGACGATGGATGTGCTGCTGGCCTTTCCGGCGATTCTCCTCGCGCTGCTCATCGTCGCCATCCAGGGGCCGGGCGCTGCGACCAGCATCACGGCCATCGGTATCGTCTACACGCCGATCTTCGCCCGCGTCGTGCGGGCTCCGGCTCTGGCGCTCAAGGCACGCGAGTTCGTCGAGGCGGCCCGCACCTTCGGCAGCTCGCAGAGCTACATCCTCACCCGCCATCTGCTGCTCAATCTCATCGCGCCGCTGACCGTGACGATCACACTGGCGCTGGCCTGGTCGCTCCTCACCGAGTCCGGCCTCAGCTTCCTCGGCCTTGGCTCGCAGCCCCCCGCGCCGTCGCTCGGAGTGATGCTGGCCGAGAGCAAGTCGATGATGACGCGGGCACCTTGGCTGATGGTGTTCCCCGGCCTTACCATCATGCTCGCGATCCTCGGCTTCAACCTGCTCGGCGATGCCTTGCGCGATATCCTCGATCCGCGGACCCAGGAGCGACGCGCATGAGCCCGCTGCTCTCGGTTCGCAACCTCAGTGTCGGCTTCGGCCGCGACCCCGCCGCCAACGAGGTGGTGAAGGGCGTGAGCTTCGATCTCGCGGCTGGCGAGACGCTAGCTATTGTGGGCGAAAGCGGCTCGGGCAAGTCGGTGACGGCGCTCTCGATCAATCGGCTCGTCGATTTCGGCGGTGGGCGGATAACCGGCGGGTCGATCACCCTCGAGCGTGACGAGGGTTCGGTGGACATTACGACGGCCGACGAGCAGGCGTTGCAACGCATCCGCGGACGGGAGATCGGCATGATCTTCCAGGAGCCGATGACCTCGCTCAATCCGGTTCACACCGTCGGGCGGCAGATCGAGGAGGCGTTCCGGCTGAGCCGCGGTATCACCGGGCGCGCCGCGACGCTGGCGGCGAAGGAGGCGCTCGATCGCGTGCGCATCCCCGATGCGGCGCAGCGGCTCGGCTACTACCCGCACCAGCTCTCGGGAGGCATGCGACAGCGGGTGATGATCGCCATGGTGATCGCCCCCAATCCGCGCCTCCTGATCGCCGACGAGCCCACCACCGCGCTCGATGTCACGGTGCAGGCGCAGATCATGGCGTTGCTCGCCGAACTCCGCGCCGAGACGCGGATGTCGATGATCTTCATCACCCACGATATCGGCCTCGTCGCCGGCATCGCCGACCAGATCATGGTGATGCAGCAGGGTGTTGCGGTGGAGCAGGGGCTGCTCGATGCCGTCATCGACAACCCGCAGCACGACTACACGAAGCACCTGCTCAGCGCCGTGCCGCACTTTACGAGTGGTGCGGCTGTGCGCGGGGATGGAGTGCGCGGCGAGTCGAAGCCGCCGATCGTCAAGGTCGACAGCCTCGTCGTCCGCTTCCCTGCTGCTCGCGGTCTGTTCGTTCGAACATCGGGCGCCGTGCATGCGGTAGATGGCGTCGACTTCGACCTTCGCCCCGGCGAGACGCTTGCCATCGTCGGCGAAAGCGGCTCCGGCAAATCCACCACGGCGCGGGCCATCCTCGGCCTCACCGCGGCGACGCGCGGGCAGATCGCGGTGCAGGGGCAGGGCCACCGGCCGGTGCAAATGGTGTTCCAGGACCCGTTCGCCTCGCTCAACCCGCGGCTCAATGTCGAAGCGCTGCTCGCCGAACCGGCCATTGCCGCGCGGCAGCGCGTCGACGCAAAGCTGCGCGAGCGGATGGCGTTCCTCCTCAAGCGGGTCGGACTCACTGAGGACGCGCTCGAGCGCTACCCGCACCAGTTCTCCGGCGGCCAGCGCCAGCGACTCGCCATTGCCCGCGCGCTGATGCTCAACCCCGATGTCGTGGTGCTCGACGAGGCGGTGTCGGCGCTCGACGTCTCGGTGCAGGCGCGCGTGCTCGAACTGCTTATCGACCTGCAGCGCGAATTCGGGCTCGCCTACCTCTTCATCTCGCACGACATGGCGGTGGTGGAGCGCATCGCCCACCGCATCGCCGTGATGTATGCGGGGCAGTTGGTCGAGATTGGCGATGCGAAGTCGGTTCTGTCCGCACCGCAGCACAGCTACACGAAACGGCTGATCGCCGCCGTACCGGCCATCGAACGGCGACGGCAGGCCTTCAAGCTCGACAACACCCAGGTCCCCTCGCTGGTGAAGCCGCGCGGATACGAGCCACCGCCGGCGCGCTGGCGCGATGCGGGTCCCGACCATCGCGTACGTGTGGAGCAGGCAGGCTAGAGCCGCTTCTGGAGGAACGTGCGGGTGCGGCCGGGGGGAAAGTCCTCGAGCTTGCCGAACGGCACGTATCCGGCGCGCTGGTATGTCCTCAACGCCACGGGGCTGAAGGTGTCGACATAGGCACCGTGGCAACCGCGCGCCCGGCCCTCCGCCTCCGCCGCTGCCAGCATGCGGCCGGCGAGCCCTTGCCCGCGCTGCTCTTCGGCCACCCAGAGCCACTGCACGTAGAGCCAGCCCCAGGCGCTGTAGCCCGAAATACCCGCCACCACGGCGCCGATTTCGTCGCGCACCAGCACGGCGATCGGCCGGCGGCCGGAGGGGCCGACTTCGGCTTCGTTGAAGCTCGACAGCCCGCCGCCAATGGCGGCGACGTCGTCGGCCGCAGGTGTATCGGTGACGGTGAAGGAAAGGGACATTTCGGCCGCCGTGTTCGCTCTTCAGTCCGATTGGGTAACACGAAGATTCCCGCCGGTTCCAGCAGCCAGGCCGGGATGGGATGGCTACTGATCGGCTGCCGTGGCCTCTCAAGTCCGGGTGCCGTGCGCTCTTTTTCTCCGCGGTCGGTGGTGTGATGTGTCGAACGGCACAGATGGTCGAAACGGCGGGAATAGTCTCGCGATATTCGATCCAGTTTGTCCCAGTTCCGTGGGGCACGAAACCTGCGAGGCGGCATGGCCAGTACAGATGAAATCGCCGGTGTTTTTGTCGAGCAGATGCGGCGCGGCGCGGAAAGCTTGAGGGATGCCTCCGGAAAGCCGGCGTCGCTCGAAATGGCGCTGACCGAAGGCAACTCGGTCGAGCTTGGCCTCAACCCGCATTCCGGCTTCTTCCTGCGCCTCAGGGCCCGCCTGGATCAGATTGCCGATACCGGCCGCGATGCGCTGATGGCGGATCTCGTCAAGCTGAGCGCGGCCTCGCGTTTCGGTACCGGCTGGATCGGCGGCTGCGAAGCCGACAACGCCGTCACTCTCGCGGTCGGTCTGGACGCAACGAGCGATGCCCGTGCCATCGCAAGATTGATCGAGAAGGGGCGCGCCATTCTCAGCCCCGGCAATGTCCGGGAACAGGCGATCGCCGACAGTCTGTCGGTCGGCGAAGGCTGGCTGCGAGCTTAGCGAGAGAGGAGGAGGGCGCCATGTCACAACAAGTCTTCGACCAGGTCTTTTCCGAAATACTCGGCGCTGAGGCCCTCGATGGGTCCAATCAGGTCGAAATGGTGCTGTCCGACCGGCAACTCGCGGTCCGCGCGACCCTCGATGCCACGCAGCAATGGATCATCACCGATATGTTCGCGCGCGACGTGCTCGAGTACCGGGCCGAGTCTCTCCCGCTGCTGCATCGCGCGCTGCTGATCATCAACGACGTCGCTGCGCGTACCGGAGATTTCATCGTCTCGATCGACGGTCGCGACATGCTGGTGCTGAGCGGCCGGCTGCGCGCCGAGGGCCTGACTGCCGATACCTATACCAACGCCTTTCAGCGTTGGCTCGAACAGGTCGACCTGATCCGCGACACGGTCGCAGCTATCGGGATGGAGAATTACTCCCTGATATATTCAGTGCCAGACGAAGGCAACGCTGAGGAGATACTCGCATGAGCCCCACGAACCAGATCGGGAATTCCTCGCAGGCCGCGCTCTGGCAGACCCAGATCAGCGACTCGAAGAAGCCGGAAACGATGCTGTCGAGCGCCAATCTGCGCACCTCGACCTCGCCTAACGCGCTGATCAATTCGCAGGAGATGTTCAAGGACTTCTTCAAGTCGGAGGTAGGCAAGATTGCCGGCTCGATGGGCGGCCCCACCGCATCCGGTTTCTCGGAGATCGCCGAAAGCGGTCTGAAGTCCATCCTCGACAAGACGTTCGGCTCGATGACCACGGAGCTCCTGAGCACCGGCGGCATCACCGACGCGAAGGCGACGATGAAGGCCGCCCACACCGAGGCTCTCGAAGTACTGAGCACGCTCAAGGCGATCGCCTCGGATGTCGAAAGCAGCAAGACCGGCGGCTCCGTCTCGACCGTGCCGCAACTCGTCAAGGGTTCGGATGGCTACAACCTCATCCGCACTGCGCCGAAGCTCGAGAACATCGTCCTGAAGGGCGGCGGTGCAAAAGGCATCGGCTACCCCGGTGCACTCGCCGAAATGCACAAGGCGGGACTGCTCTCCAACCTCAAGCAGGTTGCGGGCACCTCCGCCGGCGCGTTGACCGCCGTATCCCTGGCCGCCGGCCAGAGCCCCGAAAAATTCGAGGCGCTGTCCAAGAAGAGCGCCTTCGGGCTGATGTATGGCGGCATGGGCCTGGGCGCCATCTATCCGGAAATCGGCTTCAAGAACGGCGTCAGCAAGATGGACGCCAAGCCGATGCTGCAGCTGCTCGACTCGGTGCTCTGCGACGAGGTCAAATCGCACTTCGAAGACATGAAGCCGGGCGACATAAGCCGCATGGTGGACAAGTACGTCCAGGACAATCCCACCAAGAACAAGGCCGAGGTGCTGGAGCGTCTGAGCACGCTGATGAATCCGGACTACAAGTCCGACCGCACGGGCAAGATGGTCACCTTCAACGACATGAAGATGCTCCATGCGATGGCGCCGGAGAAGTTCAAGGAGATCACGCTCACGGGCTGGGATAGCCACGACCAGCAGCCGATCGTCTTCCGCGCCAACGACCGTTACGGCGACCTGCCGGTGTGCTTTGCCGCTCGCGCTTCCATGGCACATCCACTGATCGCTACCGGTGTCACGCTGCCCGAGAAATACGGGCACGGCAACCACCCCATCCAGGATGGCGGCATCGGTTCCAACCTGCCGACGGAGGTCTTCTACGACGACGACCGCATCCTCGCGTCCATGGACAGCAGCGGCAACACCGACCTGCAGGAGATACGTTCCCGTACCGCCGTGTTGATCTTTGACGAGGGTGGCAAGGCGCACAAGTCCATGCACGACCCGAGCGCCCAGTCCTTGAAGGCCAAGTCTCCCAGCGCGATATCCAGGAACGTCGCCCACAACGACGAGATGGGCATCGACGGCAAGATGGACAACTTCAAGACCTATGCCTCCGGTCCGAACGGCTTCGTCATCGCGCATGGTTCGATGGGGACCATGTCGATCATCGCCAGGGACAAGACCAAGCTGGCGGCGATCGAGAATTCCCGCGAAATGATGCTCGAGCAGATCGCGTTGCGCCAGGACCAGGCCTACGCCGTCGAAGTGGATAGCCCTGAATCCGCTTACCTGATGCTCGACAAGGGCGACCGCCGGGCAATCTACGACCAGGGCCCGCCGCAGCTGACCAACTCCATAAGCGAGGAGAACTATCGGGCCGCCAAGGACTTCTACGAACTGGCGCGCTCCGAGTTCGAGCCGACGTAAGCCGCGATCCGGCAAGGTAAGGTTGGCCGCGGAGGTAACTCCCCGCGGCTCGTAAGCCTGGCTATTGGGCCGTGTCTCGCGTCGCGACTAATCCTCGACGGCCGGCTCCGAGATATTCTCCGACAGTACGGCGTCGAGATGAAGGACCATGCCTGCCGCGGCTTCCTCGGGGGTACCTGCGGCGATACCGGCGAGGATGCGCTCGTGGTCTGCGATGACCTGGGCCATGCGGCCCTCCTGGGACAGCGTCATGCGGCGGTAGCGGTCGACCTGGACCTTGACCTGGAGGACCTGCCGCCAGATGCCGGGGAAGCCGCTTATCTCCGCGATCTTGGCGTGGAAGGCCTCGTCCGCCCGGTGGAAGGCTCCGCGATCATTGGCTTCGGCCGCTTCGCGCTGCTGCTCGACGATGGTGGCGAGTGCCAGCAACTGGCTCTTGGTCGCCTTTTCGGTCGCGAGCCGCACCGAGGCGGTTTCGAGCGCCTTGCGGATCACCATGGCCTCGGGCAGGTCGTCATAGGGGATGCGTGCGACGAAGGTGCCCGACTGCGGAAAGATCTCCACCAGCCGCTCGTCGGCGAGCCGCAGCATCGCCTCGCGAACGGGCGTGCGGCTGACGCCGTAGCGGGCTGCCGCTTCCTTCTCGCTGATGGGATCGCCGGGCTTGAGCCGGAGCGACACGATGTCCTCGCGGACGTTCTGATATACTAGTCGCCAAGCGGAGGCAGAGCCACTTCCGGCCGCCCTGGAAGGTGTTGCGCGCCGGCGCTGCCTGATCGATTCCTTCGGCAAATCCATACAGCAGAACCATTTATTTCCGGGCCTATTACAGGCCGCGGGTTGAATCCTAGCACGCCGCCCTTGGGCATCCGAGGTGCTTTGCCAGTTGACTTAGATACTAATATATCAGTAGCGTATGCAAGAGGGTTGTGGCTGGAAGCTTCGATCAGGGAGGAAATCATGAAGGTAATCAACCGACTGTCCGTATCGGCCGCGGCGCTGCTCGCTGCATCGCTGGTTCCGCTGTCCGCGTTCGCGGGGCAGGTGGAGTTCTGGAGCCCGTTCACCGGACCAGACGGCACCGCCGTCGACGCGCTGGTGAAGGAGTTCAACGCCGGTGTGGGCGCTGAGGCCGGGGTCAACGTCAACCTGCTGATCATCCCGTGGGACGACTACTACACCAAGCTCTCCGTCTCGATGGCGTCCCGCACGGCGCCGAACCTGGCCGTGATGCACAGCCACCAGATCGCAGGCTTCGTGAAGCAGGGCGCGCTCGAGGCCTATACCCCCGAGGAGATCGCCACCGCGGGTCTGGTCGAGGCTGACTACATTGCGCCGCTGTGGAGCGCCGGTGTCGTCGCCGACAAGCGGTACGGCGTGCCGATCGACGCCTTCCCGCGCCACATCTACTACAACAAGACGCTGTTCGAGCAGGCTGGCCTCGATCCCAACAACCCGCCCAAGACCGGCGCCGAGCTGCTGGACGCCGCCACCAAGATCCAGGCGCTGGGCAACGGCGTGACCGGACTCTCGTTCCAGCTCAATGGCTCTGGCGCCTTCCGCAACTTCTATTCGATCTACTGGCAATACCAGGACGACCTCTACAACGCCGACCAGACTGATGTGGCCGAGGGCTTTGCAGAGACCGCCAAGAAGTCGCTCGGGACGCTGAAGGCGTATATGGATGCCGGCCTCGCGCCCAAGGAGATCATCTCCGACGTGCCGGCTCAGTTCGCCCAGAACAAGTTCGGCATCGTCATCGCCCAGATTACCGACCTCGCCGTCTATCAGACGGCAGCCGCCGATCAGGGGCTGCAGTTCGGCGTCGCGCCGATGCCGACCTTTGGCGACAAGCCGGCAACCTTTGCGCTCGGCCATAACTTCGTTCTCCCGCGTGGCAGTTCGCCGGAAGGCCGGGCTGATGCGCTGGTGTTCGTGAAGTGGCTCGGCGACAACTCGATCGCGTGGGTCAAGACCGGTAAGATGCCGGCCAAGGCGACCATCCTCGCCAGCGACGAGTTCAAGGCGCTGCCCGAGCAGTCGATCGTCGCAACCTCGCTCGACTATGTGCACTTCCCGCCGGCCCTGTCGGTGCAGCCGCAGGTCGACCGCGTTGTGCAGACCGCGGCCGAGGCCTTCTATGCCGGACAGGTCGATGTCGACCAGGCCGTGCAGATGATGGTCGACGGCATCCGCCAGGAACTGGCCAAGAAGTAGCGTCGTCGCCCGCTCCGGCGGGCGAACTCCCCGCGGGCGACCGGCTGCGGCCGGTCGCCTCTGCTTCCCGATTTCCCGAAGGACTGCGATGGCTCGCCAGCGTTCGACATTGTTCCCGTATCTGCTCGCGGGACCCTATATCGCGCTGTTCGCGGTGTTCGTTGCCTACCCGGTGGGCCGCGCGCTCTACATGAGCCTGTGGGACTGGGGGATCTTCGGCCCCAACGCGTTCGTCGGGCTGTCCAACTACACCTCGCTGCTCGGCGACACGCGCTTCTGGAGCTCGTTCTGGGTCACCAGCACTTTCGCCCTGATGTACGTGCCGATGATCACCGTGATCTCGCTCGTGCTCGCAGTGCTGCTGCATCGCAAGCTCCCGGGTATCGGCATTTTCCGCACGGCGTTCTTTTTGCCCATCGTGATCAACGTCGCGGTCGCGGCCATCGCCTTCAACTGGCTGTTCGAGCCCAATATCGGCACCATCGACAAGGTGCTGAGCTTCTTCGGCCTTCCCGGCCAGAACCTCCTGCAGCAGCCCGGCTGGGCGCTATTCGTCGTCAGTCTCGTGACGCTGTGGATCAATGTCGGGTTCATGGTGATCATCCTGCTCGCCGGGCTCGAGAACATTCCCGACGAGCTCTACGAAGCGGCGCGGCTCGATGGCTCCAACCCGCTGCAGGATCTCGTTCTCATCACCGTGCCGTTGCTGCGGCCGATCCTCCTGATCGTCATCGTCCTCTCGATCGTCCAGGGCTTCCAGATCTTCGGCGAAGTTCTGATCATGACCCAGGGCGGGCCCTTCGGCTCGACCACCGTACTGACCATGCTGCTCTACGAGGAGGGGTTTGAGCGCTTTGCGCTGGGCCGGGCTGCCGCCATCGGCGTGGTCATAACTATCGTTATCGCGACGCTGAGCTTCATCCAGTTCCGCTTCTTTAGGCGGGAGGTCTGAGCCATGCAGCGCAAAGGTACGCAAACTGCTCGGTGGATCGTCCTCGTCGTTCTCGCGGCGCTATGGTTCCTGCCGCTCGTCTCGCTGATCCTGTTCTCGTTCGCGCCGCCGGCCGAAGTGCTCAAGGGCGTGTTCGTGCCCACCCAGTGGACGCTCGACAATTACTGGAAGGTGCTGACCGAAACCCAGCGCGGCGTGTCCGTGCCCGGCGGCCTGTGGAACAGCACCGTCATCATGGTCCTGCAGGTCGCGGGCATCCTGCTGCTCGACGTCCCGGCCGCCTATGCCTTTGCCCGTACGAAGTTCGTCGGCCGCAACGTGCTGTTCGCGCTGGTGCTGCTGTCGATGATGATGCCTGGCATTCTCGAGGTCATCTCGCTCTACGACCTGATGGCCAATATCGGGCTGGTGAACACGCTCTGGGGCGTGATCCTGCCCGGCCTGCCGCGCGTCATCGGCATCTTCATCCTGCGCCAGTTCTTCATGGAAGTGCCGCGTGAACTGGACGAGGCGGCGCGTATCGACGGTGCCACGGACTTCCAGGTGTTTTCGCGAATCATGGTGCCGCTCGCCATGCCCTCGATCATCACGGTCACGGTGATCACGGCGCTCTACAGCTGGAACAACTTCCTCTGGCCGCTGATCGTCACCAACTCGCCCCAGGCGATGCCCGTGCCGGTGGTGATCGCCTATCTCAGCGCGGATACGAGCGCGGTGCTCAACTACACCGTCATCCTCGCCGCGGCCTTCGTCACCTCGTTGCCGATGATCATCCTGTTCCTCCTGGGACAGCGGTGGATCGTCAGCGGAATGCGCCCGTCCTCGGGCATCAAGTAATAGTCTCAGGAGCTCTTTCATGCCGACGATCAAGGTCGACCCGCGGCCGCTGCACGCCATTTCGCCCCGCCTCTACATGCAGTTCATGGAGCCGCTCGGCACCACGGACTCGTCCGTCGAGGCGTGCTGGGATGCGCTCGCCGACCGCTGGCGTCCCGACTTTATCGACGTCGTGCGCGACCTCGCGCCGAGTTCGATCCGCTGGGGCGGTATCCTCACCAGCTTCTGGAAATGGCGCGAGAGCGTCGGCCCGCGCGCCTCGCGCAAGGACATGGTCAACTACCTCTGGGGCGGCTGGGAGAAGAACGTCGTCGGCGTCGACGAATTCCTCGAGTTCTGCGAGGCGGTGTCCGCCGAGCCGATCATGGCGATCAACTTCGCCGCCGACGGCCGGCCGGAATACATCAACACCGCGCTGGGTGAGCACCGATCAGGGGACGCGACCGAGGCCGCCGATCTCGTCAGCTACGCCAACGATCCCGACAATGCCGAGCGTATCGCCAACGGTCGCAAGGCCCCGTGGGCGATCCACACATGGCAGATCGGCAACGAGACCTCCTATCCCAAGGCCGGCGAACGCTTCACCAGCGCCGAGAACGCGAAGCATTATGTCGAGTTCGCCAAGGCGATGAGGGCGCGCGATCCCTCGATCCAGATGATCGGCTGGGGCGACATGGAACGCGATACCGGCAAGTGGTGGGCCAATGAGCTGGTGCAGGAGGGCGGCGATCTCGTCGACATGGTCGCTATCCACATGATGCACCAGAACCCCGGCAACGAGCCGACCGTGCTGCACGGCCGCGACTACCGCAAGGACTATGGTGCGACCTGGGAAGCGTTGGGTGGCATGTACAAGAAGGTCGAGGACAAACTCCTCGGTGCCCGGCAGACGCTCAAGGATCTCGGCACGCCGGCGAAGCTCGCCATCACCGAGGGCCACCTTTCGATCCAGCCGCACAACAAGTCGGAGATGCTACGCGAGTGGATTTCCGGGCTCTATCACGCACGCTGCATGGCCCTGTTCGAGCGCCATTCCGACATCATCGACATTTCGACGCTGGCCGATTTCGCCGGCACGTCATGGACTGTGAATGCGGTGCTGCTCGGCTCGCCGCGCGAGCAGCCCTACCTGCTGCCGGTCGGCCACATCATGCGCCTGTTCCGCCGCAACTCGGGGACGCATGGCGTTGCCGTCAGCTCGGACGACAGCTCCATCGAGGTGTCGGCAAGCCGCGCCGGGGACACGCTCTATCTGCACGTGGTCAACACCAGCCTCGATCATGCTGCTGATGTCTCGCTCGACCTGGGCGGAGCGGTGCCGAAGTCGGTGCGTGCCCATCGCATCAATCCGGAACTCGACACCGCGATCGACAGCACCGCGCTGGATGTGTTCGCCGTGACGACCACGACCGAATCCGCTGTCGGGTCCCTCCGAGTCCCCAAGGCTTCGGTCACGGCGTACGAGGTCCAGTTGTAGCGGCGCGCTCTGCCTAGCCCACCGTCGAGGCGCGGATGGTCAGGCGGCAGGGCTGGTAGTCGATGCCGCTCGGGAGCGGCTTGCCGTCGATGGCTTCGTAGAGGCGGGTCGCGGCAAGCTGACCGAGCAGGGTAAGGTTCATGTCGATGCTGGTGAGCGTCGGGTGGGTGCCGTCGACGATCACGTCCCAGTTGTCGAACCCCATGATCGCCACGTCGCGCGGGATGGATTTCCCACGCTCGCGCAGTGCGTCGATGGCGCCGCGCGCGATCTGGTCTGAGTCGCAGACTATGGCGTCGATCTCGAGGCCCTGGTCGAGGATCATGGCGCAGGCGGAGCGGCCCCACCGCTCGGTCCATTCGCCGTGCGAGGTCTCGTAGACCAGTTCGAGCTTCTGCGCCCTCAGCACGCTGCGGATGCCTTCAGCGCGGTCGATGCTGGCGCGTTCGTTCTGCGGGCCGGTGATATGGGCGATCCGCTTGCGCCCCGTCTCCAGCAGGTGCTGGATGGCGAGCCGTCCGCCGCCGACATTGTCCGGCGTGATCGAGAGGTCGCGTGGGTCAGCGGAGGGGGTGTAGACGTAGACTACGGGCACCGGCAGATCGGGCGCGATGGGCAGCCGGTGGTCGGTCTTGCTGCCCACGACCATGATCGCGTCGACGTTCCGGCTCAGCAGTTCATTGATGTAGTGCTTCTCGCGGATCACGTCGCCCCGCGCATCGCAGAGAAACACCGAGACCTGACCGCCGCCGAACGTGTCCTCGGCGGCCATCAGGATGGGAAGGCTGAAGCGTCCTTCGAGGTCGGAGGTCAGGAGGCCGACGGTCCCGGACTTGCCGTGGAACGGGCGGATGTTGCCGCCGTGGGAATAGGACAGTTCGCGCGCCGCCTGCTCGACGCGACTGCGGGTCGCGTCGCTCACGCGGTCGCGGCCGTTGAGCGCCTTGGAGGCCGTCGCCATCGATACGCCGGCCCGCTTCGACACATCGGCCAGGGTAGGTGGTCTGGCTGCCTTGGGACGGTCCGAACTGCTCATTGTCGTTGCCTGAACACCGCCGCGCGTTACCCGGCCACCGTTGTTTATCCGAGCCGCGCTGCCGCAGGGAGCCGAATTCTCGCCCTAGCTTCGCGCTGCAGACTTATCCACTTCCTTCGCGTTCCGGCGCCCATCAGGCGCCGTCCGCGCGGATCCAGACCTGCATCCCTCCGGCCTCGCGATTGGCCCACAGGTGATAGGGAATCGCCCGGAAGCGCTGCTTCTCGCGCGATGGTGGGGCGGACCGATACAGCGTACCGGCCCAGCCCTCAGTCGACGTTACCTCGGCCTCGCCCGTGAGAACGACTGCGCCGCCCAGCAGGCCGGGCACGAACTCGCTGTCGATGGGATTGTCCTTCAACACGAAGCGCTGCGGGGCGATTCCGTTGTCCACCTCTTCGAGGCAATAGACGACCGGGCCGCGCTTCAGCGCCACGCGGCCGGTGTCCTGCGTCACCGCCGGGTGGGCACTCAGCCGTTCGACCGGCATGTCCATGTGGAGCCTGACTTCGTCGCCCGCCTGCCACTCGCGCTCGATGGTGGCGTAGCCCTTGGTGACCGCGGGCTGCACAGGCTCGCCGTTCACCTCGAAAGTCGCGCCACGGCACCAGCCCGGCACCCGGAGCTTCAACGCCATGCGCTTGGGCGCATTCGGTGAGACGGTGATCCGCACGTCGCCGTCCCACGGGTAGTGCGTCGCCTGGGTGAGAGCGACGTTCGTGCCTTCGACGGTCAGCTCGGCGGTGTTCGCGCCGTAAAGGTGGATCGCGAGGTCAGTGCCGCGCGTCGTGTAGAAGTAGCTGCCCAGCGACGCCAGCAGGCGCGCGATGTTGGTCGGGCAGCACGGGCAGTAGTGCCACTTCCAGCGCCGGTTCTCGCCGTGGCTCTCGAGCACGTTGTCGTAGAAATAGTGTTCGCCATCGCGGGAGATGCCGGAGAGTGCGCCGTTGAACAGCACCAGCTCGACATGGTCGGTGAAGCGAGAGTCCAAGTCGATCTGGGCCATGCGGTGGCCCCAGAAGGCGAGCGCCACTGCGGCGCAGGTCTCGGCATAGGCCGTGTCGTTCGGCAGGTCGTACTCGCGTGTAAAGCCCTCGTTGGAATGGGCCGGGCCAAGGCCACCGGTCACGTAGAGCTGGCGGCCGGTCAGGTTGTCGAACAGCCGGTTGCAGGCGGCCAGCAGCGACATGTCGCCGGTTTCGACCGCCACGTCTGCCATGGCCGAGAACAGGTACATCGCCCGGACGGCGTGGCCGGTCACTTCGGTCTGCTCGCGGACCGGCATGTGAGCCTGGCTGTAGGAATAGTCCTTGAAGATGTAGTTTTTCGGATCGTCACCGCGGCGCCGGGCCTCGTCGTCGTAGTAGGACGGCGTCTGTCCGCGGGCATCGATGAAGAACCTGGCCTGCGCGAGGTGCCGCGGATCCTTGGTCAGGCGGTAGAGCTTGATCAGCGCGATCTCGATCTCTTCGTGCGCATCGTAGCCCTGCTTCTTGCCCGGTTCCGGGCCGAACGTGTCGATGATGTGGTCGACCAGCTTGAGCATGACATCGAGGAAGCGCCGTTTCCCGGTCGCGTCGAAATAGGCCACGGCGCCCTCGAGCAGGTGCCCCATCGAATACATCTCGTGGAGATCGCGCAGGTTGGTCCAGCGCTTGTCCGGCTCGCGCCGAATGAACCAGGAGTTGAGATAGCCATCCGGGAGTTGCCCCTCCGCGAGTTTATCGACGATGTCGTCGATCTTCTGCTCGAGCTCGGGGTTGGGGTGGTTGCGCAGCGTGTAGCTCGCCGCCTCGATCCACTTGCCGAAATCGCTGTCGAAGAAGTGCTGCATCGACAGCCCGCTCGGCTGGATCGGCCGTACGAGCGGCGCCGGGGGATCGCGGAAGTTGAGGACCTCGAGGAAGCCCTCCTCGTCGAGCCGCCGGTGCTGGGACGGGACCGTCACCTTGCGCACGGTTTCGGACCAGCTCTCCCAGAAGCCGCCCGCGAAATCGACCTTGGTGTGGTCGGCCGGGAGGTACCGTTCGATGCGGGGCGGGTTGGATAGGTCTGACATGATGGCTCTGGGTTATTTCACGGCGCCGGCTGTCATGCCGCGCACATAGTAGCGCTGCAGCAGCAGGAACAGGATGAGACAAGGAAGCATGGTGATGGTGACGCCCGCCTGCAGGGCCCCCCAGTCGATGATGCCGTAAAGGCCCGACGAGACGTTCACCAGCATGATGGGCAGCGTGAACTTGTTCTGGTCGGACAGGAAGATCAGCGCGGCGAGGAACTCGTTCCAGGCATTGAGGAAGGCGAACAGCGCCACGGTGGCAACGCCGGGGAAGGCGATCGGCACCATGATGCCGACGAGGAGCGTCCATTGCGATGCGCCGTCGATGCGCGCGGCCTCGACCAGCGCCTTGGGGACGGCGTCGAAGGCGTTGCGCATCATGAAGATCGAGAAGGGCAGCTGGAACGTGGTGTAGATCAGCACGAGGCCGAGCTGACTGTTCTGCAGCTTGAGGAACTTCAGCACGAGGAACAGCGGCGTCAGGATCGACTGGAACGGGATCATCAGCGTCGCCATCACCACGACGAACAGCGCCAGCTGGCCGGGGAACTTGAACTTCGAGAACCCGTAGCCCGCCGGCACGGAGATCAGCAGGGTCAGTGCCACCGTTCCGAGCGAGATGAGCGCCGAGTTGAGGGCGTAGACGTGCCAGCCCGCGCCCACCGTCTGGAGCCGCCCGTAGTTTTCGAGCGAGAAGCGGTTCGAAAACAGCGAGACCGGGTCGGCCAGTGCGGCCGCTGCGGGCTTGAAGGAATTGGCGATCGACCAGACCATCGGTGCGAGGAAGAACACCGCGAGGAGGATCCAGGCGAGATAGAGGCCCCGCCGCTGCCATAGGGTCATGGGCATCAGCTTTCCTCCGGGCGGCTGCGAAGGAACGCGAGCTGGATCGAGCTGATCGCCACCAGCACGACCAGCAGCACCAGAGACAGGGCCGAGCCGTAGCCGAGGCGATAGGAGGTGAAGGAGGCGAGGAAGATCGAGAACACCGCCGAGATGGTCGAGTTCTGCGGTCCGCCCTGGGTGATGATGAAGAACTGGTCGAAGGCCAGCATGGACGAGGTGATGTTGAGCACGAGCACCAGGAGGATCGAGTTGCGGATCAGCGGCAGCGTGATGAGGCGGAACCGGCTCCACGGGCTGGCGCCGTCGATCTTGGCGGCCTCGATGAGTTCGTTGGGCACGCTCTGTAGGCCGGTGAGCAGGATCACCATCGAAAAGCCGGCGCTCTTCCAGACGACCATCAGGATGATGACGCCCATCGCGGGCCAGAACTGTTCGAGCGGGCGCGGGGCGGAATCGATCAGGCCGAGGCCGAGCAGGAGCTTGGCGAACACGCCGCTGTCGGGATTCAGCAGCCAGATCCACAGCGTCGAGGCGGCACCGAAGCCGATGACGACCGGCATGAAGTAGATGGTGCGAAACAGGCCCGCGGCGCGCAGCGGCTTGTCCACCAACAGCGCAAGCGGCATGGCCACGGCAAACAGTGCGACCGTGACGAGCACGGTGTAGAGCGCGGTGAAACCCAGACTGCGCCACAGTTGCTGGTCGCCGAGCAGCTCAATGTAGTTGTCGCCGCCGATGAAGCTGGCCTTGCCGAGCAGGGGCCAGTTGTAGAAGCTCATCCACACCGTCATGCCGAGCGGCAGGAGGAAGAAGACGGCGATCATCACGACGCTTGGCGCGATGAAGGCGAGGCCGAGCCACTGCCGCGGCTGGCGCCCGGCGCGCGCGCTGGACGTCCGTCCGGCGCGGGGGATGGTCTTTGAGATAGTGGTGTCAGTCATCGCGGAACTCGGTGGTGACAACGGAGGGCCGGCGCCGAAGCGCCGACCCCAGTCCGGGAGGACTTATTCCGGGTTGGTCCGTTCGAGGATCTTGGTGAACTCGGCCTGGCCGGCCGTGATGGCACCGTCGATGTCGCCATCGAAGATCGCGCGATTGAGCAGATTGAGCCACGGGCCCGTGCGACTGACGAAGAGTTCGTCGGACGCGAAGGTGTAGGGCGTCTTGGCATCGGCCAGCATGTTGTAGGCGATGAGGTTGCGCGGGTCGAACTGCTCATAGGCAGCGTCGGCGACGTCGGTGCGCGGCGGCATGCCCGATTCCTTGGTGATGAACACCTGCTGTTCGGGCTGCATGTAGAAGTCGACGAACGCCTCGGCGACCGCCTTCTTCTCAGCCGAAATGCCCTTCATCAGCGTCAGCGCATCGCCACCGGCAAAGCTCGACTGGCCGCCATCGGGGCCCGAAATCGGCACGATGCCGAAGTTCACGTCCGGATACTGGCTGGTCAGCAGATTGACGATGTAGGAGCCGGTCATCAGCACGCCGACCTTGCCCGACGCGAAGGCCGCGACGGCGTCGCTGCCGTTGCCGGAGCGCGAGGTCGGGTGGATCGAGCCATCCTTCCACATCTGGTTGTAGAGCTCGAGCACGCCACGCAGTTCCGGCGTGTCGATTGTCGCCGCACGACCGTCCTCGGAGAGGATGTCGGCGCCAGCGGCCCAGACATGCGGGGTGAAGGTATAGACCTGCCAACTGCCCGAAGGGGCAACGAAGAAGAAGCCGTAGGTGTCGTCGCCGAGGGCGCGGACCTTGGCGGCGGCATCGGCCACTTCCTTGAGCGACGCAGGGCCCTTCTCAGGATCGAGCCCGGCCTTGGCGAACAGATCCTTGTTGTAGGCGATGACCGAGGCATCCGGCAGCGTCGGCACGGCGTACTTCTTACCGTTGTAGGTACCAAGGCGCAGGTGCGACGGGCTCATGCTGTTGGCATAGGGCAGCCCGTCGATGAAGTCGGTGATGTCTTCGAGGCTGTCGGTCGCCGCGAAGGTCGGCAGGTAGATCAGGTCGAGCACCGCGCCGTCGGGCGGGGCGCCGGCGGCAATCGAAGCGCCGAGCTTTGTGACCATCTGTTCGGCGGTGATCTGCGTGATGACGACTTTGTCGTCATGGCTGGTGTTGAACTGGTCTGCCAGCGCCTGGAGCACGGCTCCCGACGACGTCCGCACCCAGAGGTTGATTTCTTCAGCTGCCGACTGGCCGATCGCGGCCCCAGCCAGCAACAGGCCCAGCGAAAAGCTGGCCAGATACCGTTTTCTCATTTCGCACTCCCTCAACGGACCGGCTTCCCCTGTGATGCCGGCTGAGAGAAGGCTAGCAACGGCTTGCGGCCAGAGTCGATGAAGCTGCATCACAAATTTCGCAGATTTGAGAAATCTATTTCTCGATTTTTCGCAAACTTTCGCGGATCGCAAGGGTAGTTGTGGGATGGCCGCCTTCGTCCTAGACAGGCGCATGGAGCAGGAGTCCCACGTGCCAGCCACACAGGTCCGCAAAGCCAACGCATCCGATTCAGATGCAGCGCAGCCCGCCCGTTCGCGCGGACAAGGGTCGCGCATCGTTTATGAGACACTCCGGCACGCCATCCTCAACCTCGAGCTCGAACCGGGCAGTCTGCTGGACGAGGTGAGCCTCTCGACGCAGTTCGACATGTCGCGCAGCCCGATCCGCGAGGCGCTGGTTCGCCTTGCCGCCGAGGGGCTGGTGACGACGCTGCCGAACCGCAGCACCATCGTGTCGGTGATCGATTTCGTGCGGCTGCCGATCTATTTCGAGGCGCTGACGCTGATGTATCGCGTCACCACGCGCTCGGCTGCCGTGCATCGCCTCGAGGAGCAGATGGTCGCCATCCGTGGTCACCAGTCGGCCTTCGCCGAGGCGGTCCAGCGCCGCGACGCCGTCGCCATGATCGCGTCGAACCGTGACTTCCATGTCGCCATAGCCGAAGCCGGCGGCAACGACTACTTCACCGCGCTGTTCACCCGGCTGCTGGATGAGGGCAGGCGCATCCTGCGGCTCTACTACCAGTCGTTCGGCGACAAGCTGCCCCACCAGTATGTTGCCGAGCACGATGCCATCGTGGCTGCGATCGAGGCCGGCGACGCCGACCTCTGCGACAGGCTGGCGAGCGCGCATGCCGGCCAGATCGTCCAGCAGATACGCAGCTACCTGGCGCGCGAGACGGTGACGCAGGTGCCCCTCGAGAGCATGGAGCGCTAGCCGCGCTGCTCGGCGACCGGGGCGGTCCAGCGCTCGACGCGGCTCCGCGCCGCTTCCGACAGCCCGCTCCACAGCGCCTCACGCACCCGTGCATGGTAGTCATCGAGGAAGGCAATCTCGCTGCGGGTGAGGTCGTCGAGTTTGGCGAGCGACAGGTCGATCGGGACCAGTGTCAGCGTCTCGAAGCGGAGGAAGCCGTTGTTCCCCGCGACAGTCTCGACCTGGTTCTCGATCCGCAGGCCGAACGCATCCTCGCGGTAGTAGCCGGGCTCGATCGTCATGATCACGCCGGCTTCGAGCGCATAGGGATTGTGGGCCTTGGCGAAGCGGTGCGGATGCTCGTGCACCGCAAGGTAGTGGCCCACGCCGTGGCCGGTGCCGTGGTCAAAATCGAGTCCCAGGTCCCATAGCGGCCGGCGGGCGATCGCGTCGAGCTGGTGGCCCGTCGTGCCCTTGGGGAACTGCGCCGTCATCAGGGCGATGAAGCCCTTCAGCACCGCCGTATAGGTGCTGCGGATATCCTCGCTCACCGGGCCGAAGGAGGTGGTGCGCGTCGCGTCCGTGGTCCCGCCGAGATACTGCCCGCCGGAGTCGAGCAGGAACGGGGCCGCCGAGGTGATCGCCGTATTGGTCGCCTCGCTCGAACTGTAGTGGCACATGGCGGCGTTCGCCGCGGATGCCGCGATGGTGTGGAAGCTCGCCTCGACGAAGTTCGCGCCCTTGTGGCGGAACTCGAGGATCTTGGCTTCCGCTTCGAGCTCGGTGATGGGACGGCCGGATTGCTGGCGCTCGACGACGTTGTCGTGCAGCCAGGTCATGAACTCGGTCCAGGCGATGCCGTCAGCGACGTGGGAATCGCGGAAGCCGGTCAGTTCCACCGGGTTCTTCAGCGCCTTGGCCACCGTGATCGGGCTGACGACGCTGACGATGCGGCCGCTGCCGCGCGTGACGGAAAGGCCGGCCGCCGCGGGCGCGAAAGTCGGGTCGACCAGCACGGACTTGCCCTCGGCGCGCTTTTCGAGCGTGGGCAGCAGCGTGCCCGGATCGCGAATATCGACCCCGGCCAGTTCGTAGTCGCCCCGGTCGTTCGGCAGCTTGCCCTCGGCGACGAACCACTCGGCATTGCCACCCTGGTCGAGCAGCAGGAACGAATGCGGCATCGGCATGAATTCGATGTCGCTGCCGCGAACGTTGAGCAGCCAGGCGATATTGTCTGGCTGGGTTTCGACCATCAGGTCGGCACCCAGTTCGCCCAAGCGCTTGCCGATCCGCTGGCGCTTGCTCTCCGACGGTTCCCCAGCATAGGCGACGGGGAAGTTCGAGACGCGGCCCATCGGCGGCGGCGGCTGATCGGCCCAGGTGGCATCGACGGGGTCGCTGTCGACAAGGATGAGCGTACCGCCGGCCTCCCTCACGGCGCGCTCAAGCTTGCCGTAGAGTTCGGAGGGAACGAGCATCGCGTTGACGCCGATGCGGCTGCCGCGGGGCAGGTACTCGACGATCCAGCGCTCGATCGGGAAGTCGTAGAAATGCGAGACCTCGATCGCGTCGGTGTCGATCTCCTTCCGCACCTGCACCTGGTAGCGGCCATCGACGAAGATCACCGCGCGGTCGGCCAGCACCAGGGCGATGCCGGCTGAACCGGTGAAGCCGGTGACATGGCGCAGGCGTTCATCATGCGGCGCGACGCTCTCGCCCTGATGGGCATCGAAACGGGGAACCACCAGGCCGTCGAGGCCGAGGGTTGCCAGATGGGCCCGCAGCAGGGGGAGAACGCCGTTCCGCGCCATGGTCAGAACCCGTACTTGGCGAGGTCGGGACGGTTCCTCAGACCGATCTCGGTGACCTTGCGGACCTGAGCTTCCTCGGCCCCGATCAGCGGCAGGCGGGGCTGACGGACCATCGGGGAGGTGCCGCGAACAATGTGCTCGACCAACTTAATGTTATGCACGAACTTAGGACCGATATCCATATGCAGTAGCGGCAGAAACCAACGGTAGATTTCGAGCGCCTCGGCAATCCGGCCCTGCTGCGCCAGCTTGTAGATCGCCACCGTTTCGCGCGGGAAGGCGACGACGAGGCCGGCGATCCAGCCGTTGCAGCCAAGGATCAGGCTTTCCAGCGCCAGATCGTCGACACCGGTCAGCAACTGATAGCGGTCGCCGAGCGCGGTGAGCGTCTCGTTGATGCGGCGCGTGTCGCCGGTGGATTCCTTGATGGCGACGAATTTCGGCTCGTCCGACATCTCCTGCAGCATCTCGGCACTGACGTCGATGCCGTAGGCGATGGGGTTGTTGTAGATGATGATCGGCAGCGGCGAGGCGGCGGCGATGGCGCGGTAATGCGTCACCACTTCGCGGTCGTCGGCAAGATAGCGCATGGCCGGCAGCACCATCAGACCGGCGATACCGATCCTGGCGGCCTCGGCTGCCAACTCGGCGCCGGCGCGGGTGGAGTCCTCGGCGATGGTCAGCAGCACCGGCACGCGGCCGGCCGCTTCCTCGATTGCTGCCTTGGCGATCGCCAGCTTTTCCTCGCGCTCGAGGCTGCTCGCCTCGCCGAGCGACCCGCACATGATCACCCCGTCGACGCCTGCCTCGATCTGGAAGGCGACGTCGGCTCGCACGGCATCGTAGTCCACTTCCTGATTGGCCTTGAGTTTGGTGGTCAGGGCGGGGAGCACGCCGCGGAAGTCGCTCTTTTCCATTAGATCCTCGGGACTGGGATACGCCGCCTCGTGACGGCCACTGGCCTCACTCATAGGGCCATGAATTCCTGTCGGCAAGATGTCGACAATGCGCTTGACGTCGAAATGGGAGCGGACAACTATGCGGGCAGGGCGAGCGTCAACAGGGGACCTCGCGCGAAAAACACAGGAGGGACTTCATGGGAAAATCGAGTCTGCTGTCGCGGCTGGCGCTTGTTGGGCTGCTGGCCGGCGCCTGTTCAATCCCCGCGCTAACTGCCTCCGCGCAGGAAGCTGGCGGGGTACTGCGCATTCTGGGCACCGAGGATATCGACCATTTCGATCCGACTTCGGCCGCCCTCGTCACGTCGAACAATTTTCTGCGCGCGACTACGCGCCAGCTGATCTCGTACAAGTCGTCCAATGACGAGCTGGTGCGGGTTACGCCCGAGGGCGACCTTGCCACCGAGGTGCCGCAGCCCACCAATGACGGCTTGACCTACACGTTCAAGATCCGCCCGGGCGCGACCTGGAACACGCCGTCGGGCGCGCGCCAGATCACCTCGGCCGACTTCGAGCGTGGCGTCAAACGCATGTGCAACCCGGCCCTCGGCTCGGCTGCACTGACCTACTACACGGGCCTGATCGCTGGGCTGCCCGAGTTCTGCGACGGCTTCTCCAAGGTAGAGCCGACCGTCGAGGCCATGAAGGCCTATATCGAAGGCAACGATGTCTCCGGCATCGAGACGCCGGACGACGAAACCATCGTCATCAACCTCACCCAGAAGGCCGGCGACTTCATCTTCATGCTGTCGCTGCCGACCTCGGCGCCGGCACCTATCGAAGTGCTCGACTACATGCCGGATGGTCCGGACTACCGCGCCAACTTCATCGCCAGCGGCCCATACACTCCGGCGGAATACACTCCGGACAGCTCGCTGCAGCTGGTGCGCAATCCGTCGTGGAGCGCCGAAAGCGATCCGCTCCGCAAGGCCTATGTCGACGAGATCCAGCTCACCTTCGGTCTCACTGTCGACGCCATCATGCAGCAGCTGCAGTCGGGCGATGGCGACATGACTTACGACGTCACCATTCCCCCGGCTGTCCTCCAGACGCTCATCGCGCAGGGTGACGAGAAGCTGGTGACCGTGTCGTCGGGTAATACCAACTTCATCTTCATCAACACCGTTTCAGACAACAACAACGGCGCTCTGAAGGACCTCAAGGTTCGCCAGGCCCTGAACTATGCCGTCGACAAGGCGGCCGTGGTGCAGCAGCAGGGTGGTCCCGAGATCGCCAAGCCGGTACACGGCATCTTCGGCGTCGGCGTGCTGGGTTATCACGACTTCAACCTCTACCCGTCCGAAGGCGACAAGGGGGACGTCGAGAAGGCCAAGGCACTGCTTGCCGAAGCCGGCTTCCCCAACGGCATCACGCTCAAGATGCCGTATCGCAACAAGGGCATCGAGCCCAACATCGCACAGACCATCCAGGCCTCGATGGCGCGCGCCGGCATCACCCTGGAACTCACCCCGGTCACGGCTTCGGACTACTACTCGAAGTTCATGACCAACCCGGTGAACACCAAGGAAGGCACCTGGGACATCGCGCCCGTGGGCTGGACGCCCGACTGGGCCGGTGGCGCCGCGCGCTCCGTCTTTCAGCCGCAGTTCAGCTATGACGGCACGCACCAGACCTACAACTACACCGACTACAACAACGACGCGGCGAACGCGCTGGCCGACCAGGCCATCAACGCACCGACCGCCGAAGAAGTCGGCAAGCTCTGGGGCCAGGTCGACGAGCTGGTGATGGCCGATGCACCTGTCGTGCCGCTCATCGCCAACCTGATCGTCCTATATCACGGCGCCGCAGTGCAGGGCTTCGAGCCCTATTCGCTAGGTGTCCAGGGCGACTGGACCAACGTCTGGCTCCAACGCTAGATTTCGATCCGCAGACACGCCCGCGCGCCAGTGGTGCGCGGGTATCTCCCCGCTAGCGGAGTTACGTGGCTTGGCAGTTCTGGAAGCGCGGCATCTCAGCGTCGATATCCCGACTGAAGACGGGGTCATCCACGCGGTGCGCGATGTCTCGTTCTCGATCGAGGCCGGCGAGCTGTTCGGCATCGCAGGTGAATCCGGCTCAGGCAAGAGCGTGCTGACGCAGGCGATCCTGGGGCTATTGCCGAGTGCGAATGTCAGTGGCGAGGTCCTGTTCGAGGGCCGCAACCTCCTCGACCTCACGCCGCGCGAACAGCAGTCGATCCGTGGCTCGCGCATCGGCATGATCTTCCAGGATCCGATGTCGAGCCTGCACCCGTACTACACGGTGGGCAGCCAGATCGCCGAGATGATCCATGCCCACGAGAAGGTGTCGCCTTCCGCCGCGCGGCAGCGCGTCGTCGACATTCTCGGTCGCGTCGGCATCACCTCGCCCGAAGAGCGGTACGATCATTTTCCGCATCAGTTCTCGGGTGGCATGCGCCAGCGCGTGATGATCGCGATGGCGCTGGTGCTGCGGCCGCCGCTGGTCATCGCGGACGAGCCGACCACGGCGCTCGATGTCACCGTCCAGGCGCAGGTCGTGGCACTCCTCGACGAGATGCGCCGTGAGCTCGGCACTACCGTGATCATGATCACCCACGATCTCGGCCTGCTGTCGAGCGTCGCGGACCACATCATGGTCATGTACGCCGGCCGCCGGATGGAGATCGGACCGAGTGAGCCGGTCTTTGCCGCGCCGACCCATCCCTACACTGCGGGCCTCCTGGCGTCGTCGCCATCCAACTATGCCGCCGGTACCGAGCTTGTGCCGATCCCCGGCCGGCCACCGAGCCTGCTGCAGAATCCGGCGGGCTGTGTGTTTGCGCCGCGCTGCGCGAATGCCATGCAGGTCTGCGAGATGCCGCCGCCGCTGCGCGTCTACAGTGACGGCCTTGAATCCCTGTGCTGGCTGGAAAGCGCACCTCCGGCGCCGAGCGTCCCTGCATCGGCGAGTGAGGCCAAGGCGGCAGCGGGCGATGTCGTCGTCCGCGCAGAAGGCGTGCGCCTCACCTACGGCGGTCGCGGGCTGACGCGCACTGGGGGCGTCGAGGTCCTCAAGGGCATCGATCTCGAACTGCATCGCGGCGCGACGCTTGGCCTCGTGGGTGAAAGCGGCTGCGGCAAGTCTACCCTGGCGCGTGTCATCGCAGGCCTCATCCCAATGACGGCCGGTCGCGTCACGTTGCTCGGGCAGGATATCTCCGAGCTCGATGCCAGCACCTGGCAGGCCCTGCGGCGGCAGGTGCAGCTCGTCTTCCAGAACCCTTATGGTGCGCTCAATCCGCGCCGCCGTGTCGGCGCCATCATCGGCGACCCCTTCCGCATCCATGGCATGGCATCGGGCGCCGAGCGAAAGGCCGAAGTGCAGCGCCTGATGGAACTGGTCGGCCTCAACCCCGAGCACTACAACCGCTTCCCGTCGGAGTTCTCCGGCGGACAGCGGCAACGTATCGGTATCGCCCGCGCCCTCGCGCTGAACCCCGCGCTGATCATCTATGACGAGCCCGTCTCGGCGCTCGACGTCTCGATCCAGGCGCAGATCCTCAACCTCATGCGCTCGCTGCAGCAGCAACTGGGGCTCACCTATCTCTTCATCTCGCATGACCTCGCCGTGGTCCGGCATGTCTGCGACCGCGTCGCCGTCATGGAGGCGGGACGCATCGTCGAAATGGCCGATACCGAAACGCTCTACGCTGCTCCGCAGCACCCCTACACGCGCACGCTGCTGGCGGCATCGGTTGCCCCGCCGCCGCGCCATCCGGTCACCGACCGGCGTCTTGTGAACTCCGTCGCCACGGAGCCGGCATGAGCGTCGATATAGCCTCCCCGGTCGTCCAGCGCAGTTCGCTCGCGCTCACGCTGCGTCGCCTCCTGCGCGACCCGGCCAGTGTTGCTGCCTTCTGCTTCATCATCCTCACGGTGATCTTCGCTTTCTCGGCTCCACTGATCGCCTCGGCAACCGGGCATTCGCCGATCGAGCAGTATCGCGACACCGGCCTCTCGCCGATGGGCCTCCCCGTCGCGCCCAACAGTGAGTTCGTCTTCGGCACCGATCATCTCGGCCGTGACGTGCTGGTGCGGCTTGCCTACGGAGCGAGCGTGTCGCTCACCGTCGGCATCCTCGCGGCGCTGGCCGCCGCCTTTGTCGGCGTCACCGTCGGCATGGTCGCCGGCTATTTCGGCGGCTGGGTCGATACCGTGCTGAGCCGGGCCATGGACCTCGTGATGAGCGTGCCGTTCCTGCTCTGCGCCCTGGCGCTGGTGTCGGTGTTCGGCCCGAGCCTTTCGCTCAGCATCGGGGTGATCGTCTTTTTCAGCTGGACCACGATGGGCCGCGTCATCCGCGGGCAGGTGATATCGCTGCGCCAGCAGGAGTTCGTCGAGGCGAGCCGGTCGCTGGGGGCAGGGCCGCTGTCGATCATGTTCGTCGATATCCTGCCCAATCTCAGCGTGCCCATCATCGTCTACACGACCATGATGATCCCCGGCTCGATCGTCTTCGAGGCAACCCTTTCCTTCCTCGGTATGGGCATCGTGCCCCCGGCGCCAAGCTGGGGCGGAATGCTGGCCGACGCTGCCGCGAACTCGATCTACCTCGTCGCCTGGTGGCTGGTGCTGATCCCCGGCCTCGCATTGCTGCTCACCACGCTGGCGTTCAACATCCTCGGCGACGGCCTGCGCGACGCGCTCGATCCCAAGGGCAAGCGCGCGCCGCGCAAGGCGAGGAGCAAGCCATGATCCGCTTTCTCGCCGGCCGCGTGCTGTTCGGCGCCATGGTGCTGTTCGCGCTCAGCGTCTTCGTCTTCTTCCTGTTCTTCGTCGCGCCCGGCGATCCCGCACGGATGATCGCCGGCGACAAGGCGACGGAGACGCAGCTCATCCAGATCCGCACTAATCTGGGGCTCGATCGGCCCATCACCGAGCAGTATTTCCGCTTCGTCGGCAACGCGCTCCAGGGCGATCTCGGCTTCTCCTACCGCAACCAGCAGCCGGTGGCGAAGCTGATCCTCAACCGGTTGCCGGCAACGCTTTCGCTGGTCATCGGCGGTGTCATCGTCTGGCTCGCGGTCGGCATTCCGATCGGCATCATGTCGGCCCGCCACGCAGGTGGCCTGCGCGACCGGATAGGGCAGGGCTTCATCCTCATCGGACTCAGCTTCCCGACCTTCGTGCTCGGCATGATGTCGCTCTACCTGTTCTACTTCCTGCCGCGGCAGGCGGGTTTCACGCTGCTGCCGGCCGGCGGGTTCAAGCCCTTCCTGCCCAATCCGGCGCTATGGGCCTGGCATCTCATCCTGCCGTGGTCGACGCTCGCCCTCACCACGTCTGCGGTCTATGCGCGCCTGACGCGCGGCCAGATGCTCGAGGTGATGGGCGAGGACTACATCCGCACCGCCCGCGCCAAGGGGCTCAGCGAGCGGAGGGTGGTCTGGAAGCACGGCATGCGTGCCACGCTGACGCCGCTGGTGAGCCAACTCGGCGCTGACGTCGCGCTTCTGCTAGGCGGCGCCATCGTCATCGAGCAGGTCTATGGGCTGCAGGGCGTCGGCGCCTTGGCGGTCCAGGCCGTGGCCAACCTCGATCGGCCCATCATCATCGGCGTCGTCCTGCTTGGCGGCTTCTTCATCGTCGTCGCCAACATCGTCGTCGATGTCCTCTACGTTCTGCTCGACCCGCGCGTCCGCTAGGAAAGACCGAAAATGCCCGTCGCCGAATACACCATTCCCGGCATGCACATCCGCGACCATCTGGTGCCGGTTCCGCTCGACTGGACCGACCCGGCCGACTCGCCGAAGATCGAGGTCTTCGTGCGCGAGGTCGTCGACCCGACCAAGAAGAAGGAGGACCTGCCGCTCCTCGTGTTCCTGCAGGGCGGCCCGGGTGGCAAATCGCCCCGCCCGACCGTCGGAAGCCCATCGTGGCTGGCCGAGGCGCTGAAGACGCATCGGGTCATCCTGCCCGACCAGCGCGGCACTGGCCGTTCCAGCCGCATCGAGGCCGCGACCATGGCGCAGTTCGCGGATGGCGCGGCGGGCGCCGACTACCTCGTCAAGTTTCGCGCCGACTCGATCGTCGACGACTTCGAGCATGTGCGGAAGACCCTGTTCGGCGGCAAACGCTGGGAGTCGCTGGGGCAGAGCTATGGCGGTTTCCTTACGCTAACCTACCTCTCGCGCTACCCCGGCGCGCTAGGCGCCTGCTATGTCGCCGGTGGCCTCGCGAGCCTCAAGCCCTCGGCAGACGAAGTCTATCGGCGCACCTTTCCTCGAGCCGCTAGCAAGACGGCGCGGTTCTACAAGCGCTATCCGGGCGACGTGGCGCGGGTCGCGGCGCTCGCCGATTTCATCGACGCCAACGACGTGCGGCTGCCCGATGGCGACCGGTTGACGGTGAGGCGCCTGCAGATCGTCGGTATCGACCTCGGCATGGGGCCCGGCCTCGAGAACGTTCACTGGCTGATCGACGAGGCCTTCTCGACGCCCGATCGCCTCTCCGACCATTTCCTCGCGTCGATCATGCACGAGACCAGCTACGACAGCGGTCCGCTCTTCGCCGTGCTGCAGGAGAGCATCTACGGCCACAATACCGGCGCCACGAACTGGGCCGCCGAGCGCGAGCGCACCAACCATCCGGAGTTCGCGCCGACGGCCCGGCCGCTGCTGTTCAGCGGCGAGATGATGTTCCCTTGGATGTTCGAGGAAATCCGCTCGCTCCGCCCCTTCCGCGCCGCCACCGAGGCGCTCGCCAAGCGGGAGAACTACTCGCCGCTCTACGACCCGGCGCGCCTCAGGGCGAACGATGTGCCGGTGGCCGCAGTGGTCTATCACGACGATCTTTATGTCGATGCGGGCCTGTCGCTCGAAACAGCATCGGAAGTCGGCAACCTGACGCCGTGGATCACCAACGAGTTCGAGCACGATGGCATTCGCCAGAGTGGCGAGGTCTTCAAGCGTCTGGTGCAACTGGTCAAGGAACAGGGCGGGGCGCTCGCGTAGCCTCTACCGGGGAAGCGCAGTCAGTCGTTGCGGAAGGGAACTGGTCGAGACGCCAGACGCATTCCGCGCGCGACCACCCGAGTTTAACTCCTCAAGAAGGAACAGCACTATCCCCAGGCTGGGGTGGTGGCACTTGTCAGCGCCGCAATAGATGATAACGTTTCAACTTAGTTGAAAGAGCCGCCAATGGCTCGTCAACGAGGAGGAGGAAACATGTCTATTGCGAAAGGTGCCCGGGTTGCCCGGCGCACGCTGGTTGCCGGTGCGGTGTTCGCCGCGGTGATGGGTTCCATGCCTGCTTGGGCGCAGGATGCGAGCGGGGAGCTCGTGATCCTGCAGTGGCAGGGTGGTACCGACGCCGAACTCTGGCAGAAACTCGAAGCCGACTTTGCCGCGAAGAACCCGGGTGTCACCGTGCGCGAGCTGGTGGTGACCGGCCAGGGCGACATGCGCGGTCCGATGCGCACCGCGCTGCTCGGTGGCGAAAAGGTCGACATCATCATCAACACCTGGCCGGCCTTCCGCGCCGAGTTGGCCGATGCCGGCATCCTGCGGCCGGTCGATGACCTCTGGGCCTCGGCCAATCTCGATGCCGCCCTCGACCAGTCGTGGCGGGAACTCGGCTCGACCAACGGCGTGACCTATGGCGTTCCCTACACCTACGGCGACCGCTCGGCGGTCTGGTACAAGACGGCGCATCTCGAAAAGGCTGGCATTGAGCCACCCAAGACCTGGGACGAGTTCCTCGCCTCGATCGAGAAGCTCAAGGCGGCCGGTTACGCCGCGCCGATCGCCATGCCGGCAAAGTACTGGGCCCATGGTGAGTGGTTCGAAACCCTGCTGCTCCGCAGCGGCGGCGTCGAAGCGGCGGCGAAGCTCGCCGCGCACGAGATTCCGTGGACCGACGAGGTCGTGAAAACGACCCTGAAGAAGTACGCCGAACTGCTCAAGGCCGGCTGCTGCGGCACGCCCGAGCAGATGTTCGCCGGCGACTGGGACTACTCGGCCGACCAGATCTTCACCGCCGACGCATCGAACTACCTGATGATCGGCATGTGGATGAACTCTCGCGCCCGCAACGACTACAAGCTCAACGAAGGCGTCGACTATTCGATCTTCCAGTTCCCGTCCCTGGGGCTGGGCCATGACGACACCTCGAGCGTGGACGCCAAGGAAATCTCGGTGACGACCAACGGCGCCAACCCGGCCGCCGCCGATGCCTTCGCCACCTACATGGTAAGCAAGGATGCGGCCGATATCCTCGCTTCCTACGGCTATGCCTCGCCGAGCAAGAATGCCGATCCTTCGCTGCTCGGCCCCGTGCAGCAGGTGGCGACCGCCGCCGTTGCGCAGTCCAAGGTGCAGTTCGTGCTCGGCGACCTGCTGCCCGGTGACCTAGTCGACGAGTATCGCGTACAGCTGCAGAAGTTCCTGCAGGACCCGTCGGACGCCACCATCGACGCCGTCACCGCGGCGATCGAAGCCAAGGCGAACGAGGTCTACTAAGTGCACGAGTCCGTCGCAGACACTGCGGCGGGCACGCGTACCGGGACCCCTTCCCAGCCCGGTGGCGAGCGGCGCGCGCTGTTCGCCACCGGCTGGAGAGTGAGGGACTGGCCCGCGGCCTGGCTGCTCATCCTCCCGGTACTGATCCTGTTTTCGATCACGGTGGTCTATCCGCTGATCGACACGATCCGGCTGAGCTTTTTCGACATCAAGGGGCTGGGCAAGCCGAAATATGTTGGCATCGGCAACTACGTGAAGCTGTTCACCGATCCGGCTTTCCGGAACACGCTGGTGACAACGGCGGTCTTCACGCTCGGTACCACCGTGATCTCGGTCGGCCTCGGCTGGCTGATCGCCATGCTCTGTGCCTTCGCGCCGCGCGAGACGCTGCCGTTCCGGGTCATGATCTTTGCTGCCTTCGGTATCTCCGAGGCGGTCGCCGGCTACATGTGGATCGGCATCCTGCGCCCCGATGCCGGCGGGCTGCTCAACGCCGTCATCGGCATCTTCCAGCCCGGCTTCGCACAGCCCTGGCTCGGCGATACGCGCACCGCACTGGCGGCACTGATCGTCACCGCCGCGTGGGGCGGGGTGGGCCTGCCGTTGATGCTCTGCTTCGCCGCCATCCAGGCGATCCCGAAGTCCCTTTTCGAGGCGGCCTATATCGATGGCGCCAGCCACGGCCAGGTGATGCGCAACGTGATGATGCCGCTGTCGATGCCCGGCGTCCGCGTCGCCATCTTCATCAACCTGCTCGGCGCGCTGCGCGCCTTCGACATCATCTTCATCATGACCGGCGGCGGCCCGGTGCGCTCCACCGAGACGGTGGGCTACTTCATGTATCGCGAGTCCATGACCCAGTTTAAGCTCGGCTACGGCGCCGCAGCGACGGTGATCCTGCTGGTCGCGGTGCTGGTCATCTCGATCCCCGCCATCATCCAGCGTACGGCAGGTGCAAGATGATCGGTCGCTCGCCCCGCTGGCCCGTCGTCGTGGTCGGCATCATCGCCTTCATCTGGATCATCCCGATCGTGGGCATCGTGATGACCTCCATCCGCCCGCTTTCGGAAACCCTGCGCGGCTGGTGGCGGCTCGAGCCGTTCACGCTAACGCTCAGTGCCTGGGAACGGGTGTGGGACGCCTATCCGCTCGCTCCGGCCCTGGTCACCACGGCCATTCTTGCGGGCATCGCGACTGTCGGCACGATGCTGCTGACGCCTGCCGCGGCCTACGCCTTCCACTTCCTCAAGTTCCCGTTCCGGCGGCTGTTGCTGATCATCATCATCAACGCTTTCGTGCTCCCGCAGCAGGTGGTGATCATCCCGTTGTTCCAGCTCTGGCGCGATCTCGGGCTCATCGACAGCTTCGCGGCGGTGCTCATTCCCTATGTCGGGCTCAGCTTTGCGTGGTCGATCTTCCTCGTGAAGAACTTCCTCGAGGACTTTCCGAAGGAGCTGGTGGAAGCTTCGCGCATCGATGGCAGCGGGCCGATCCAGACCTTCTGGCATATCGTCCTGCCCAACAGCCTGAGCGCCATCTTCGCCGCGGGGATCCTGCAGTTCCTGTGGACCTGGAATGCGCTGCTGCTGCCGCTGCTCTACCTGCGCACCAACGTGCCGCTGCCGGTGATCCTCGCCCGCATCAACGGCACCTACGAGCTCAACTGGGACCTGCAGTCGGTGGCGGCGATCATCACCACCACTGTCCCACTTGCCGTGTTTCTCATCTTCCAGCGTCAGTTCGCCGCCGGAGCCGACTCCCGCACCGGTACCAAGGAATAGAATATGCCCGTCTCGACCAACAAGCCGCTCCGCTATCGGCAGATTCACCTCGACTTCCACACCTCCGAGCACATTCCGGGGATCGGTTCGGCCTTCGATCCGGACCAGTTCGTTTCGACGCTCAGGGATGCCAGCGTCGACTCGATCACCATCTTCGCCAAGTGCCATCATGGCTGGTCGTACTACCCCACCAAGGTGGGCGCTCCACATCCGCAGCTGGCGCGGCCGGACCTGCTGGGCGACATGGTCAAGGCGCTCAACGCCGCAGACATCGAATGCCCGATCTACATTTCGGTGCAGTGGGACGAGCGCAACGCCCGCATCCATCCCGAGTGGCGCGCCATGTCCGCCAACAACCGATATCACCGCGACAACCCGGTCGATCCCTCGGCGGGCAAGCAGTTGAGCCCGGCCTGGCATACGCTCTGCCTCAACCACAAGGCCTATCGTGACGAGCTGCTGGAGCAGGCGCGCGAGGTGTTGCGCAACTACGAAACGCCCGGCATCTTCTTCGACATCATCCTCACGCCCGATTGCGTCTGCCCAGAGTGCATCGCCACAATGCAGGCGCATGGGCTCGATCCCGAAAATCCGGCCGATCGGCTGACGAACGACGAGTGGGTCAACGAGCGCTTCCGCCAGGAAATGAGCGCGGCGCTGCGGGCCGAGTTCCCCGGCGTCCGCATCTTCTACAATTGCGGGCACATCCATAAGCAGGGGCCGAAGCGCTTTTCGAGCTACAGCCACCTCGAGCTCGAAAGTCTGCCGACCGGCGGCTGGGGCTACGACCACTTCCCCTCGAGCGCCCGCTACGCCGCGACGCTCGGCCTCGATTTCGTCGCCCATACCGGCAAGTTCCACACCTCGTGGGGCGAGTTCGGCGGCTTCAAGCATCCCGATGCGCTGGAGTTCGAGGCCGCGCAGATGGTGGCGCTCGGGTCGAAATGCCTCGTGGGCGACCAGTTGCATCCCGATGGTCGCATCAACCCCGATACCTATGCGTCGATCGCTCCGGCCTATCGCCGGATCGAAAAGCTCGAGCCCTATCTCGAAGGCGCGACGCAGGTGAGCGATATCGCCATCCTCGCCGCCGAGTATTTCCACCCGGTGGGCGCCCGCAATTCGGATGCCGATGACGGGGCGGCGCAGGTGCTGCAGGAGTTGAAGCTCCCCTTCGACGTGATCGACCCCAGCGCCCGCTTCGAGTCCTTTCGCCTGATCGTCCTGCCCGACGACATCCCCGTCGATGTCGAGCTTGCGGGACGTCTGGAGCGCTACGTCGCCCAGGGTGGCAAGCTCCTCCTCACCGGCACTTCCGGCCTCAATGCCGATGGCAGCTTCGCCATCGAAGCGGGCATCCGCGGCAGCGGTTCGCCCGTGCCGTTCACGCCGTCCTACATCCGGGCGAGCCGCAATCTCGATGCGGCAATGACCGAGACGCCGTTCGTCGTCTATGGTACCGGCCAGACCGTCTCCTCCACCGGCGCCGAAGTGCTGGCCGAGATCGTGCCGTCCTACTTCAACCGGAGCTATGCGCACTACAGCTCGCACCAGCACACGCCGGACGACCCCGCCGCTGCTGCGCTCGGGGCGGCCGTTGCGACGACC
Source organism: Pseudomonadota bacterium (assembly GCA_023393475.1). Taxonomy (GTDB): domain Bacteria; phylum Pseudomonadota; class Alphaproteobacteria; order Rhizobiales; family Devosiaceae; genus Devosia_A. Next base: position 107,154 of record JAEWLC010000037.1, on the reverse strand, counting down.
GGGTCGGTCGGCTACATCGCGTTTCCGATCTTCTCGATCTACCGCGCCATGGGCCAGCCGCTCTACAAATACCTCGTTCGAGGTCTCATCGCGCGCTTGCTTCCCGATCCGGCCATCATTACCGATCTGCCCTCGTCGGGCCGTGCGACGCTCACCCGTCAGCAACGGCCAGCGCGCCACATCCTGCACCTGCTCTACGGAGCGCCGCAGGTTCGGGGCAAGGCGGTGCCCAACGGGGATGGCGGCGTTCGGGTGATGGAAATGATCGAGGACATTCCGGCTCTCGGCCCGGTTACGTCAAGCATCCGGCTGCCCTCGGCGCCCCGGCGTGCCTACGACGCCCTCACCGGCGAGGATATCGCCTTCACCTATGCCGATGGCCGGGCCCAGGTCACCGTCCCGAGCCTGCGGATACACGGGGCGGTGGTGTTCGAAGGGACGGAATGAGCGACGACGACGACAGCAGGGCCAGGCGCCAGCCGACGATCGTGGAGGTCGCGGACCGCGCAGGTGTCGCCATCGGCACGGTCTCGCGCTACCTCAACGGCCAGCCGGTGCGCGCCGGCAACCGCGACCAGATCGCGCGGGCCATCCACGACCTCGGCTACCGCCGCAACGCTCTGGCCGCTGCCATGAAAACCGACCTCACCAATACGGTGGGGTTCATGGTGCCCAATATCAGCGAGTTCCACGCCGGCGTGCTCGAGCACCTGAGCCGCGAAATGCGCAAGCAGGGCAGGGCGCTGCTCACCTATTGCCACAACGACGAGTCGAACTCGGTGTTCGACCTGCTCGACTTCTTCGATTCACACCGGGTCGACGCGCTGGTGATGGATGGCCGGGCTGACGCCGCCGACCGCATCCAGCAGTTCATCGAGGATGGCACCCCGGTCATCTTCTACGACAATGACGCCGAGGGCCCGCCCGCCGATCGCGTCTTCGTCGAGCATCGCGCCGCGAGCTTCCGCGCCGTGTGCCACCTGCTCGACATCGGCCACAGCAAGGTTGCCGTGCTCACCGGCGACACCAAGGTCTTTGCCGGTCGCGAGCGCTACGAGGGTTATCGCGAGGCGATGCTCAGCCGCGGCATTGAGATCAACCCCAATTACGTGCTCGACTCGCACTGGAACGAGAACGATGCCTATTCGGGCATGCTGCAATTGCTGACGCTGCCGGAACCGCCCACCGCCGTCTTCTGCTGCAACTACAACATGGCCGTCGGCGCGCTCCGCCGCATCAAGGAGCAGGGCCTAAAGGTTCCGGACGATATCTCGCTGATCAGCTTCGACGACGTTCCGCTGTTCCGCCTGCACGAGGCGGGCATCACGGCCATCGCCCAGCCGGTGGCCAAGATTGCGGCGACCATCAGCTCGTTCCTGATGACGCGCCTCTCCGACCGCACCGGCGCGCATGCGCCCCACACCATCACCCTCGAGTGCGACATCATCCTTCGCGGCTCCACGCGCCGCCTGCTGACGCCCGAAAACATGACGAGGCGTCCCCGCCGATGACTGATCTCCGCCTGTGGTACGAAGCGCCTGCAGAGGCCTGGACCGAGGCCCTGCCGGTCGGCAACGGCCGCCTTGGTGCCATGGTGTTCGGCGGCACGGCCCGCGAACGCCTGCAGCTCAATGAGGATACACTCTGGGCCGGCGGCCCGTATTCCCCGGTCAATCCCGAGGCGCGCGAGTATATCCCACGGGTGCGCGAACTGCTGCTCGCCGGCCGCTACGCGGAAGCCGAGGCCCTTGCCGAAGCGCATGTGATGGCGAAGCCGCTGAAGCAGATGCCCTACCAGCCGGCGGTCGACCTCTGGATCGACACGGAGCTCGGGGGCGAGGTGGAGGGCGGGTCCTACGAGCGCTCGCTAGAACTCGACCGCGCCGTCGCGCTGACCCGCTTCGGCGTTGATGGAAAGACCTTCGAGCGCGAGGTCCTTGCCACGGCCGTCGATGGCGTGGTCGTCGTGCGCCTCGCTGCGTCGCGACCCGGTGCACTGAACGTGCGGCTCTCCCTCACGACGCTGCAGACGGGTGTCGCGACGGCGTCCGCCGAAGGCGTCCTCAGCGTCTTGGGCAGCAATCGTCCTGCCGAGGGGATTGCCGGCGCGCTGGCCTTTGCTTCGGAAGTTCGTGTCAGGTCCGACGGGCAAGTTGCCGGCCGCGACGGCGCAGTCGAGGTCACAGGCGCTTCCGAAGCACTGCTCCTTGTCGACATCGCCACCAGCTACCGCCGTTTCGACGATCTCACCGGCGATCCCAAGGCCGCCATTGCCGCCCGCCTCGACGCCGCGGCCCGCCTCTCGTTCGACGAACTACGCGACCGGCACGTGGCTGACCACCGGCGCTACTTCGATCGTCTCTCGCTCGACCTCGGCAGCACGCCGGCTGAGCGCCTGCCGACCGACAGGCGCATTGCCGCCAATGCCCACACGGCCGATCCGGCGCTCGCGGCGCTCTACGTGCAGTATGGTCGCTACCTGATGCTGGCGAGTTCCCGCCCCGGGACGCAGCCGGCCAACCTCCAGGGCGTCTGGAACGATCTCACCAATCCGCCCTGGGGCAGCAAGTACACGGTCAACATCAACACCCAGATGAACTACTGGCTGCCCGATCCGGCCAACCTCGGCGAGTGCATGGAGCCGCTGATCCGCCTAGTCGAGGAGGTCGCGATCTCCGGTGCGGCGACGGCCCGGGACATGTACGACGCACCGGGCTGGGTGCTGCACCACAACACCGACCTCTGGCGTGCCACCGCCCCCATCGACGGGGCGCAATGGGGCCTCTGGCCGACCGGCGGCGCGTGGTTCTGCGCCCAGCTCTGGGACCATGTCAGCTATGGTGGCGACAAGGCATTGGTCGAGCGGCTCTATCCGGTCATGCTCGGGGCGGCCGAGTTCTTCGCCCACACCCTCGTGCCCCTGCCGGGTACCGACCTCCTCGTCACAGCACCTTCCGTATCGCCCGAGAACGTCCACCCGCAGGGGGCAACGCTTTGCTACGGGCCGGCGATGGACAGCCAGATCCTGAGGGATCTCTTTTCCGCCGTGATCGAGGCAGGCGAACGCCTCGGCCGCGATGCCGAGCTTCGCGCGCGCTACGCCGCAATCCGCGATCGGCTGCCCACCGACCGCATCGGCAAGGCCGGGCAGCTACAGGAATGGCTGCAAGATTGGGACCTCGACGTTCCCGAGATCCACCACCGCCATGTCTCGCATCTCTACGCGCTCTATCCGGGTCACCAGATCGCCCGCGAGACGACCCCGGATCTTGTCGGGGCGGCGCGCATGTCGCTCGATATCCGTGGCGACGATGCGACCGGCTGGGGCATCGGCTGGCGCATCAACCTCTGGGCGCGCCTTGGTGACGCGGAGCGCACCCACTCGATCGTCCAGCGCCTGCTGACGCCGGAGCGCACCTATCCCAACATGTTCGACGCCCACCCGCCGTTCCAGATCGACGGCAATTTCGGCGGCGCTGCGGGCATCCTCGAGATGCTGGTGCAGTCAAAGCCCGGCGAACTTCACCTGCTCCCGGCCCTGCCGCAAGCATGGCCATCGGGTGAACTGCGGGGTGTTCGCGCCCGTGGCGGGGTGGAACTCGAGCTTCGCTGGCAGAACGGCGCGGTCGAAGCTGCAAGGGTCCGTGCCGACACGCCGCATCAGCTGAAGGTGCGCATCGGTCCCAGGACCGTCATGGTGGACGTGGTGCCCGACTGGACCGGCATAGATCTTCTCGGGGCCTAGACGGCTCCTGGAACCGGGGCCTTGGCCGCCACTACCGCCCTTGTCCGCGAACTGCGGCTGGTACGCCGCGCGACATCGTCGCGGTCGGGGGCCTCGAACAGTTTCGCGGCAGCTCGGGCGGCGGCGTGGGCGTAGGTGGGGTCGCCGTGGATCAGAATCATCGCCATGGCGCCTTCGATGATCAGGATCAGTTCCCGGGCGCGATCGGCGGGCGACGGCACGCCGGCATCGGCGAGCACGCCTGCGAGGTACTGCTCGACCCAGGCCTTGTGCCTGTGCGCGATCCGCCGCGCCGGATGCCCGGGCATGTCGGCAAGCTCCATGGCCAGCCGGGTAAAGCCGGAGCCGGACCAGTGCGGCGTCTCGGACCACTCGACGAGGCCCTCGAACAGGCGCTCCACCATATCCTGCGGCGTCCCGGTGAGCGGGAAGCCGTATGGCTCGCCGGTGGCGAACAGCTCCTCGTGCTGGGCGGTAAGCACGGCTGCAAGCAGGGCGTCCTTGCTGTCGAAGTGATGGTAGAGGGTACGCTTGGTGACCCCGCTCGCGTCGGCGATCTCATCCATGCCGGTGCGAAAGAAGCCGCCCTTGCGAAACAGCCGATGGGCCTGCTGCAAGATCTGCTGTCGGGTCTGGGGTGCGGACCGGGGCATGGCAAATGCTACCGCCCCGCGGTGTATACCCGCTAGTGAATTTACATCCCCACCGCAAACCGGGATCGATGGCCCATCCTGAGAAGTAGAGGTGGTGCCATGGATGCCCTTCTCGATGTCGAACCGATCGTCGCTTCCACGACGAGACCGTCCGCCGTCCCCGCAGCGATGCAGGCGATGACCTGCATCGAGGACCTGCGGTCGATGGCGCGCCGGCGGGTTCCGCGTGCCTTCTTCGGCTATCTCGAGGCCGGGTCCTATACCGAGCAGACGCTGAGGACCAACCGCGCCGACCTCGAGGCCATCCAGCTGCGCCAGCGGGTTCTCGTCGACATCTCGAAGCGCAGTACCGGGACGACGCTGCTGGGCGAGCCGGTGTCGTTGCCCATTGCTCTCGGTCCGATCGGTATCGGGGGGCTGCAGTGGGGAAACGGCGAGATCCTTGCCTGCCGGGCGGCACAGGCCGCAGGCGTGCCCTACACGCTGGGGACCATGTCCATCTGCTCGATCGAAGACGTTGCGGCGTCCGTCGACAAGCCATTCTGGTTCCAGCTCTACGTGATGAAAGACCGTGGCTTTGCCCGCTCGCTCATCGAGCGGGCCATCGCCGCCAAGTGCAGTGCGCTCGTGCTTACGGTCGACCTGCAGGTGTTCGGCCAGCGTCACGCCGACATCAAGAACGGCTTGTCGGTCCCGCCACGGCTCAAGCCCGCGAACCTCATCAACATGGCGACCAAGCCGCGCTGGGTGATGAGCGTGCTCGGCGCCAAGAGCCGAACTTTTGGCAACCTGGTCGGGCTGGCCAAAGGCGAAGAGCGGATGAGGGCACTGTCGGAATGGATACGGCACCAGTACGACGAGACGCTCAACTGGAAGGACGTCGAGTGGATACGCTCCATCTGGCCGGGCAAGCTGATCATCAAGGGCATTCTCGACGTCGAGGATGCCCGAGTGGCGGCAAAGAGCGGTGCGGCTGCCATCGTCGTCTCCAACCATGGCGGCCGGCAGCTCGACGGTGCGCCTTCGTCCATCTCCATGCTGCCGAGGGTCGCTGATGCGGTCGGCTCGGATGTCGAAGTGCTGTTCGACGGCGGCGTGCGCTCCGGCCAGGACGTGATGCGCGCGGTCGCGCTGGGCGCCAGGGGATGCATCGTGGGGCGCGCCTACATGTACGGCCTCGGGGCAGGGGGGCAGGCTGGCGTCGCCCGCGCGATCGAGATCATCCGCAAGGAACTCGACATCACCATGGGGCTGACCGGCGTGAGCAGCATAGCTGAGATCGGTCGGCACAACCTCGCGGAGTAGGGGAAGTTCAGCTCCCGAGGCTAACCGTCGTTGGCGAGGCGCCAGTTCTTCAGCTTCGTCGTCTTGCCGATGCCGGGGTTCATGGCATTGGTCGGATCAAGCCGACGGTAGAAACCCTCCTGGGCCGGTGGGGCGTGGTATTGGTGACCGACATTGTGCTCGGCGGGATATTGCGCGCCCCGGGCCTCGAGGTGCTGCAGCATGCGGGATTTCAGCGCCACGATGTCGACGCCCTTTTTCACCGCAAAGGACTCGTGAAAGACGTGGCAAAGGAAGTGCGCACAGTGGAACTGCGCCTCGAAGTGCTGCGTGATCTCGGGCGGAAACATGTCGTGCCATTCGTCGTCGTTTCGCCGCAGCGCCACATCGAGCGCCAGCAACCCCGCGGTCTCCCTCTCGTGCATGAGGCGGTAGCGGGCCGTGGCGCCGGCCGCGACGAAGCGGTTGAGGAAGGCCCGCTTGCCCTCATCCTCGGTGCAGCGGAACCAGCCGCCCCGGTCGCCGCCAAGCATGGCCGAGAGGATAGCCTCCGTTTCCGTGACGCTGGCCTGTCCGACCTTGAGCATCATGTGATGCTCATACTGCTCCCGGTAGGCGAGGACGCGCCTCGGCAGCATCTCGGGCCACATGCTCGCCACCGCCTGCATGACGTGGTCGATGACGTTGCGAGGCAGGAACCTCAACCGCCCGAGCACGGCATCGAGCGAGCGCTTGAGTGCAAAGAACCGCGGCATCGCCTCGGCTCCCAGGTAGTGGATCAAGAGGAAAATGTCGCGGCCGTAGCGCCGGCAGGCATCGAAATACTCGCGATGGAGGTACTCGCCCTCGATCGGCAAGGTGTGCATGCGGGTCAGTAACAGCCGCCGCAGTCCGGTCAGCACCGCAGGGTCGTTGGTCCCGACGTAGTAGACGGTGGGATCAGGGTCCGCCGGAAAGGTGTCGAGCCGCACCGCGAAAACGCAGAGCTTGCCTGCCGAGCCTGAGGCTTCATGCAGGTGCGTGGGATCGGCGTTGAACCGTCCGGCGGTCGACGCGTCGACGTCGCGCACGCGCTCCGCATAGGTGCGGTCGGATGCCGGACCGGCTTCGGTATCCACGTCCGCCGGTGAGTAACTGGCGTCCTGCAGGCGCGTCAGGATTTCCTCGGGCGTGTCGCCCAGCCGGATGCCCAGGTGGTTGACCAGTTCGAGCCGGCCTTCCGCGGTCACCTGCGCGTATAGGGCAAGTTCCGTGTAGGCCGGTCCGCGCCGCACCAGCGAGCCGCCGGAATTGTTGCAGACGCCACCCACGATCGAAGCGCCGACGCAGGACGAGCCGATGACAGAATGGGGCTCTCGTCCAAGCGGTCTCAGCTTTCGCTCGAGTTGGCTGAGCGTGCCGCCCGGGAGGCTGACGACCTGCCTGCCGCCATCGATCAGCTGGATGCCGTCGAGACGCAGCGTATTGACCACCACCACCGGCCTGTCATAGCCGGCATCGGGCGTCGCGCCATCCGTCAGGCTGGTGTTCTGCGCCTGCATGATGATCACGGCATCGTGGCGCACACAGGCCTCGAGCGTATGCCAGAGCGCGAGCAGCGTGCCGGGCCGGACGACTGCCGCCGCCTCGCCCTCCGCGCCACGAAAGCTCTTGCGGAAGCGCTCAGTCGATGCTGCCGAGGTCAGCAGGTTGCGCGGTCCGGCGGCCTCGCGCAACTCGGCGAGCAGAGCGCCCAAATCCCCCTGCCAGTCAGTCCACCCTTCAACGAGCGCCATCCGACAGCTCCCTGGGTCCCCGGATGCACTCTACTCCTGCGCCGATGGAACAGCCAGCAGCGGGCGTACTGTTGCGTCCACGCACCCTGTGCGACACCCGGGCCGCCGGTCCTATCGCCCCGTTCTCGGCCGGCCGAACGGCAACTATGCGACCCGCCTCTTGTGGGGAAAGGACTGGCCGCATACCGAACTCTTCGAATTCGTGGCACAGGAGATCACTCGTTGCGCTAAGCCTCGATGCGGCGAGCCATGAGGCGATCTTTGCCGACAACGCCAAGACCCTCTACCTTGCACCCCTGACCTGACCGGAGCTACCCGATGCCCTTGCTGAGCGAAGCCGCCAAAGGCGTCTATGTCATCGCCGTCACGCCGTTTCTCGACAATGGCGATGTCGATTGGCCGAGCGTCGATCGCATGGTCGACTTCTACGAGGAAAAGGGCGTCACCGGCCTCACCATCCTCGGGCTGCTTGGCGAAGCTCCGAAGCTGACCTCCGAGGAGTCGCGGGAGATCGCGCGCCGGGTCATCGCCCGGGCCAAGGTGCCGGTGGTCGTCGGCGTCACCGCGCCCGGGCTCGCGCCCATGCGGGAATTGGCCGATTCCGTCATGGGGATGGGAGCTGCCGGCGTCATGGTGGCGCCGCCCTGGACCACGAAGACGGACGACCAGGCCTATGCCTTCTATGTCTCCGTCGGCGAAGCGCTCGGCCAGACACCCTGGGTGCTGCAGGACTATCCACTGACAACCAATGTCACCATCGCGCCCAAGGTCATCGACCGTATCGTCCGCGATGTTCCGAGCTGCGTCATGCTCAAGCACGAGGACTGGCCGGGGCTCGGCAAGATCACCGCGCTCAGGACCAGCAGCGACAAGGGCGAGACGCGCCGGATCTCGATCCTCTGCGGCAATGGCGGCCTGTTCCTGCCCGAAGAGATGGGGCGCGGTGCCGACGGCGCCATGACTGGCTTCTGCTATCCGGAAATGATGGTGGGCGTGGTCGGAAACTATTCGAAAGGCGATGTCGAGCGCGCCCACGACATCTTCGATGCCTACCTGCCGCTCGCCCGTTACGAACAACAGCAGGGCATCGGCCTCGCCGCGAGGAAATATGTGCTGGCGAAGCGCGGCGTCATCTCGTCGGGCGCGCTGCGGAAGCCCGGCGCTGCCCTGTCGGCTATGGATGTCGCCGACGTCGAGCGGCTCCTTGCCCGCCAGGCCCGTCGTCTTGCGGAGATCGGCGCATGAAGCTCGGTCTCGAAGGCAAGCGTGCCGTTGTCCTCGGCGCCAGCAAGGGTCTGGGAGCCGCGGTCGCGAAGGCCCTCGCAGCAGAAGGCGCCAGCGTCACCGGCGGCGCCCGCACCGTCGACGCCATCGAAGCGCTGGGTCCGGGCATACGCGGCAGGGCGCTGGATCTCTCCGATCCGGCGTCCGTCGAGGCCTTCACCGCGGGCGTTGTCGCCGATGGCGGCGCCGATATCCTCGTCAACAATTCCGGCGGACCGCCGCCGGGCGAGGCGTCCGCCCTGCCGGCCCACGATTATGCCCGCTCCTTCAGCACCATGGCGGCACCGCTGATCGCCATCACCAATGCACTCCTTCCCGGCATGCGGGCGAAGAAGTGGGGGCGCATCGTCACGCTGACGTCCTCGGGGGTCGAGGCACCCATTCCGCGCCTTGCTCTCTCCAACTCGATCCGCCAGGCCCTTGTCGGCTGGAGCAAGACCCTCGCGGGCGAAGTCGCGGCCGACGGCGTAACGGCGAACATCATCGTCCAGGGCCGGATCCATACCGACCGCGTCGACGAACTCGATGCTGCAGCAGCCAAGCGCCTGGGCAAGTCGATCGACGAAGTCCGGGCCCAGTCAATCGCGCAGATCCCCGCCGGCCGCTATGGCCGCCCGGAAGAACTGGCCGATGTCGTGACGTTCCTTGTGAGCGAACGGGCTTCCTACGTCACCGGGAGCCTGATCCGCGTCGACGGCGGCATGCTCAAGTCGGTATGACGCGGTTGCTCCGCCAAGAACTGAGACTAGACGCTCGATAGAGCGTCGCGCAGGCCAAGTTGGGTGGCTGGACGAAGGTCGAGATCTGCTTCGATGTGGTTGATGTGGTGGACGAGCAGGTCTTTCGCCAGCACGGCATCCCGGTGTTCGAGCGCCTCCAGAATGCTGCCGTGGTCTGCGTGTCCGCACCTCGACGCACCGGTGCGGCCATAGAGCGCGATAACCAGGGATGATCGCGCGACCAGTTCTTCCATGAAGCGCTCAAGGACCGCATTCCCGGCGACGCGCGCGAGGGCGAGGTGGAAATCACCGGAAGCGCGAATTTCTGCACGACGGGCGGACGTTCCGCGCTCGCCCATGAGCCGGCTCTCTTCGTCCAGCAAGGTCCGGAACCTCGCGATGTCAATCGCCTCGATCCGCTCGATAGCGGCAGCAGCCAGTGCGGGTTCGACCAGCCTGCGTGAGTCGAATACCTGACGGGCTTCCTCGGGGCTGGGATTGGCGACGAACGAGCCGCGATTGCGCTCCGATCGCACCAGGCCCTCGAAGCTCAGCATCTGCAGCGCCGACCGCACCACCGTGCGGCTCACGTCGAACAGTGCCCCAACCTCGGCTTCACCGAGCTTGGTCCCCGGCGCCAACCGGCGATCGATAATGGCCTCGCGCAACTGTTCGCGGATCGCCATGGCGCGGTCCTCCGCGTTCCCCAGTGGTGCAGAGGTTTGGCCGGCGATGATCATGTCGTTCCCCATCCTTCGATCCTTAGCCGGATTTAGCCTAGTTGTAAGGGACATTTGCACGCACATCACCCAATGGATCGCATACAATATTAGCGACGATTGCGAACATGAGCCTAAAGATTAGGCAAACATGACACTTGCACAATACGTCGTCATGTGCGGTTCGAGCTGAATCCCATTCGAAAACAAAGTGTTGACGTAGCCAGAGGCGGTCTGGCACGGCCGATGCATTGAACTCCCTGCCAACAGGGATGCGTCAATGACGAAAGCGGCCGCGATTGACATCGCCTCAGTGACCAAGCGCTACGGCACAGCGCTTGCCGTCGACTCGATCAGTCTCAAGATCCCGGCCGGCACCTATTGCTGCCTGCTCGGCCCATCGGGCTGCGGCAAAACCTCGACGCTGCGGATGATCGCCGGCCACGAAGATGTGTCGGATGGCGACATCCTGCTCGGCAACACCATGGTCACCAACCTGCCGCCCGCAAAGCGCGGCACGGCGATGATGTTCCAGAGCTACGCCCTATTTCCGCATCTCGACCTCATCGACAACGTCGCCTTCTCGCTGCGCATGAAGGGCGTGGGCAAGGAGCAGCGGCGGGCGAAGGCGCTCGAAATGCTCACGCTGATGCAGATGGAGGCCTATGCCACGCGTCGGCCGGCACAGCTGTCGGGCGGCCAGCAGCAGCGTGTGGCCCTGGCGCGGGCGCTGATCACCGATCCCGAAGCGCTGCTGCTCGACGAGCCGCTTTCGGCGCTCGATCCGTTCCTCAAAATCCGCATGCGCGCCGAGCTCAAGAAGTTGCAGACGCAGCTGGGCATCACCTTCGTCCACGTCACGCACAGCCAGGAAGAGGCGATGGCGCTGGCCGACCTGATCGTGGTGATGAACGACGGCAGGATCGAGCAGGCGGCGACGCCTCGCGAAGTATTCGAGCGCCCGGCCACGGCGTTCGTCGCCCGCTTCATGGGAGACCACAACGTCGTGTCCGGCCGGGCCTCGGCGGCCAGCAACGGGCTTGCGGTGCTGGACGTGCCCAATGGCGGGAGCTTCGCCGCCACCGGGCATGCGCCGGACGCCGGATCCCCGCTCGATATCGCCATCCGCACCGACCACGTGCGGATCGGCGAGCCGACGGTGAAGGGCCTCGGCTTCACCGGCACGGTCTCGAACATCGAGTACCGAGGGGCATCGGTGAAGCTGTCGGTCGACGGCGCCGGCATCGAGGATTTCACGGCCATCATCGACGACAGGAGCTTCGACGAGAAGCCGGTCAGGGTCGGTGACGCCGTGCCACTCAATTGGGACGCGGGGGACGCCATCGTCCTCGGTCGTCTCGAGGCCTGAAACAGCCAATAGCAACAGGGGTTATGGCAATGAACGGGACGAACGAGACTCTGAAGGCGGCCAGGATCTCCCGCCGCAGTATTCTGAAGGGCGCTGCCGCACTGGTCGGCACCGTTGCCGGTTCGGGGGCCTTGGGGGGCTTTCCGACCGTGTGGGCGCAGAACCCGATCACGCTGCGCCAGTTCGGCACGGGCGTGTCGAACCTCAACGCCATCGCCGAAAAGTGCAAGGCCGACCTCGGCATCACGCTCGAGATGACGGCCACCGACTCCGACGCCGCCGCCCAGCGCGCGGTGACGCAGCCCGACAGCTACGATATCGCCGATATCGAGTACTGGATCCTGAAGAAGGTCTATCCGACCGGCGTGATCCAGCCGATGGATGTGAGCAAGCTCAAGTACTACGACACCATCGTGCCGCTGTTCAAAAACGGCAAGCTGACGCCGGACAGCGTCATCGCGCAGGGCACCGCCCCGCACACCGTCGGCTACGTCAACGCGCCCGGCGAGACCACGTTCGCAACGTCGGAGACCGGCTGGTTCACGATGGTCCCGACCATCTACAACGCCGATACGCTTGGCATCCGCCCCGACCTTGTCGGCCGCGAAATCACCAGTTGGGCCGACATCATGGATCCGGCCTTCAAGGGCAAGACCGCGATCCTCAACATTCCCTCGATCGGCATCATGGATGCCGCCATGATCATGGAGGCGCTCGGCAACATCCAGTATGCCGACAAGGGCAACATGACCAAGGCGGAGATCGATGCGACCATCGATTTCCTGATCAAGGCCAAGCAGGATGGCCAGTTCCGCGCCTTCTGGAAGAGTTTTGACGAGAGCGTGAACCTCATGGCTTCGGGCGAAGTCGTGATCCAGTCGATGTGGTCACCGGCCGTCGCGGCCGTGCGGTCCAAGGGCATCGAATGCACCTATCAGCCGCTCAAGGAAGGCTACCGCTCGTGGGGCGGCGGCCTCGGCCTTGCGGCGCACCTCTCGGGCGCACAGCTCGACGCGGCCTACGAGTACATCAACTGGTACACGTCGGGCTGGGTCGGCGGCTATCTCAACCGCCAAGGGTATTACTCGGCCAACATGGTGACGGCCAAGGAGTTCATGACCCCCGACGAGTGGGGCTTCTGGATCGAGGGCAAGCCGGCCGAAGGCGACATCCTCAGCCCCGATGGCGTGGTGATGGAAAAGGCCGGCGCGGTGCGCGATGGCGGCTCGTTCGAGGAACGCATGGGCAAGGTCGCCTGCTGGAACTCGGTGATGGACGAGGATCGCTACATGGTCACGCGCTGGAACGAGTTCATCGCTGCCTGATGAGCCACCGGCTGGGGCGCCGGGTGTCTCAGTCGGTCTCCTTCCCCCTTGTGGGGAGGGTAGTGGAGCTAGGACCGCCAGGTCCCTAGCGGAACTAGGGTGGGGGTAGCCACACGCGCCGGTTCGCGAAGCCACCCCCACCCTTGATCCCTCCCCGCAAGGGGGAGGGAGACGACTGCCAGATCGAGGATCTCCATGGCCGTTGCCGAGCAAGCTGCAGTTCTCCCCGCCACCAAGCCGAAGCGGCGCGCCGTGCCGTTTTCGCTGGGTCGCATCGCGTCCTACCTGCAGGCCTTGCCGCTCTGGCTGATCCTCGCCTTCTTCCTCGCCATCCCGATCCTGTTCCTCGTGATCATCAGTTTCTGGGACTACGATTTTGCCCGGATGTATCCGGATTTCATCTGGACCAATTACGTCGACACGCTGGGCAGCTGGGTCACCTGGAAGACCTACCTCAACACGCTGAAATTCGCGGCGATCGTCTGGGCGCTGACGCTGTTCATCGGCTTCTGGGTCGCCTATTTCCTCGCGTTCTACGTAAAAAGCGCGACGACGCAGACCGTGCTGTTCCTCATCTGCACGGTGCCGTTCCTCACCTCCAACATCATCCGCATGATCTCGTGGATCCCGGTGCTCGGCCGCAACGGGCTGGTCAACTCGACGCTGGTGCAGCTCGGCATCGTCCCGCAGCCGATCGAGTGGCTGCTCTATTCCGATTTCGCCGTCGTCCTCGCCATGGTGCACCTCTACACACTGTTCATGGTGACCCCGATCTTCAACACGCTGATGCGCATCGACCGTTCGCTGATCGAGGCGACCCGTGATGCCGGGGCCAGCGCCTTCCAGATCCTGTGGAACGTGATCCTGCCGCTGGCGAAGCCCGGCATGGCGATCGGCACCATCTTCGTCGTGACGCTGGTGATGGCCGATTTCTCGACGGTGCAGGTGATGAGCGGCGGCCAGTCCGCCTCGGTCGCCCTGATGATGAAGAACCAGATGTCGCTGCTGCAGTATCCAGGCGCCGCCGCCAACGCGGTGGTGCTGCTGATCCTCGTGCTGCTGCTGGTCGCGGGCATTCTGCGCATCGTCGACATCCGCAAGGAGCTCTGAGATGGGCGAGAAACGCACTATCGGCTTCTATATCCTCGCGGCGTTCTTCGGGCTTTTCGTGCTGTTCCTCTATGGGCCGCTGAGCGCGATCTTCATCCTCTCGTTCCAGGGACCATCGGGCGGCCTGACTTTCCCCCTGAACGGCGTCTCGCTGCACTGGTTCTTCAACCTGTTCGAGAAGCAGGCGGTGGGCGATTTCGGCGCCAGTTTCTCCCGCTCGCTGATGCTGGGGCTGATGGTGATGGCGGCGACGGTAGTCGTCGCGCTCCTCGCCGGCCTTGCCTTCCGGCGCAAGTTCATCGGTGGCACGCCGCTGTTCTACCTGACTATCGCCAGCCTCGTCGTGCCCTCGATCATCGTCTCGCTCGGCATCGGCGTGCTGTTCCAGCAGATCGGCATCCGGCCGAGCTGGTACGGTTCCGGCTTCGGCGCGCACCTCACCTGGACGCTGCCTTTCGGCGTCCTGATCATGTTCGCGGTCTTCAACCGCTTCTCGCCCAGCTACGAGGAAGCAGCGCGCGACCTTGGGGCCTCGCCGTGGCAGACCTTCTACCATGTGCTGGTGCCGATGATCGCGCCGAGCCTTGTCGGGGTGGGGCTGTTCGGCTTCTCGCTCAGCTACGACGAGTTCGCCCGCTCCCTCCTCACTATGGGCACCTTCAACACGCTGCCGCTCGAGATCTACGGCATGACCACCAACGTCACGACGCCGGTGCTCTATGCGCTGGGCACCGTCACGACGATCTTCTCCTTCCTCATCATCGGCGGCACTGTTGGCATCATCGCGCTGATCAGCCGCAAGCGGTCCGGCTGATGCGTCTGCTCGTCATCAATCCCAACACCACCGAGTCGATGACAGAAAAGATCGGTCGAGCGGCTGCATTGGTCGCTTCCGCCGGAACGGAGGTGGTGGCGCGGAACCCCGCTACGGGCCCGGCATCCATCCAGGGCGCCGACGATGGCGAAGCGGCTTTGCCGGGCCTGTTCGGGGAGATCGACAAGGCCGAAGGGTTCGATGCGATCATCATCGCCTGTTTCGACGACACAGGCCTCTATGCTGCCCGGCGGCGTACGCGGATCCCCGTCGTCGGCATCGGCGAGGCCGCCTATCACTATGCTACGCTGGTGGCCGAGCGCTTTTCGGTGGTCACGACGCTCCACGTTTCCATTCCGGTGATCCAGGAAAACATCATGCGCTACGGGCTGAGTGCCAGATGCGGCAAGGTGCGGGCCTCGAACGTGCCGGTCCTCGAGCTCGAGCGGCCCGGATCCACGGCGCGCGAAACCATCTCCGACGAGATCGCCTCGGCGCTGCTGCACGACAATTCCGATGCCATCGTGCTCGGTTGTGCCGGCATGGCGGATCTCGCCGCTGACCTCTCGGCCCGCCACCGCGTGCCGGTCGTCGATGGCGTGGCGGCGGCAGTCAAGCTTGCCGAGGGTCTTGTGGCGCTCGGACTTGGCACCTCTCAAATGGGACCGTTCCGGCATACCCTGGCGGCATGAAGCTCGGCGCTACACCCAGGTGCGTGGTCCCAGAGAGCTCATTGCAGGTGAATCCTCCCTGCCGCGACCTCTGCTAGAAACCGGGTGAGATCACGCTCGTAAACCATTGCTGCAGCATCGGTTGCCGAGACCCACTGCCGGGTTCGTTCTCCTTTCTCGTCCCACATCGCAAGCTCTCCGGTCACTTGCAGTGAGTGGACTACCGCCTGCGACGGTCGCGCCCTCCCATCGGCCTCCTGCCGGATATAGGAGTATGAGCCGATCGCCGTCGGGGACGGTATGCCGGTCACTCCGGCTTCTTCCTCTGCTTCAATCTGCGCAGTCTGCGCGTCCGTCTTGCCGCGAATGGCCCAGCCTTTTGGCAGCATCCACTTGGAGTTCGTGCGTGAGGTGATGAGCAGCACGGATATCCCGCCGTCTGGGTCCCTGCGCCAGGGAAGCGCCGCGACCTGACGGACGCGTGGCTCCGACACTCCGCGTTTGCGCTTGCTGGGCACTAAACGATCCTTTGGACGACGAAGTATGTGGTCGCCGAGATTGCCGCCGCCGGCAAGGTGATGGCCCACGCAACGACAATGTTGCTGGCAATGCCCCAGCGAACGGCGGAAACCCTGCGAGCTGCGCCAATGTCTGCGATCGCGCTGGTGATGGTCATGCAAGCCGTCCGCAAGAGTTTTATCACGTCGTTCGACCGCAGTGACATCACTGATCTCATTCAGTCGATGGACGATGCGGCGCAGGCTCACTACCTCGCGCCGTCTGCCTACCTCCCTTGAACAGTCGGCCGCCGAGTTCAACCGTGGTCTGACGAAATGAACCGAAAGTCTTACCGCATTGGTCTAGCGGAAGGCGGGCCGTCATTTCGATTCCGGGAGGGTGATGGTGAAGCGCGCGCCGCCCGTCGCCGAGCGACCTGTCGAGATCCTGCCCATGTGTCGCCGCACAATGCTGTCGACCAGGCTGAGACCAAGGCCGGCGCCTTCCGAGGATGGGGCCGAGCGATGGAACGGCTCGAAGATGCGCTCTTCCTCACCCGGCAGAATGCCGGGGCCGTCGTCGCTGATCTCAAGGATGCCAGGGGGCCGGACGGTGAGGATGATGCGTCCACGGTTGCCGGCATGCGCAATGGCGTTGCGGACGAGGTTGGCGAGGGCGCGGTAGAGGCTGCCCGCGTCCCCCGCAATCCTGACGGGAGCTTCGGCGGCATCAAGCTCGAGCTCGTACCCCGCGGCAATGGCCAAGGGCGCGAGGTCGGCGACCACTGCCTCGCCGAGTTCGTTGAGGTCGAGGGGGATGAACACCGGCTCGCCCAGGGTCAGGCGCTGCACGTCGAGCAACTGATTGCTGAGTTCGCCCAGCCGCGCGACGTCGGTGAGCAACCTTTCGCGGTCCTTGAACGGCTCAGCGCTTTCGATGCGGGCGAGCAGCACGGCGATCGGCGTGCGCAGCTCATGGGCGGCATCGGCGAGGAAGCGCTCGCGGCGCGAATGGGCGTCATCCAGCCGCTCGAGCGCGTCGTTGACAGCCCGCACCAGCGTCATGATTTCCGACGGGAGGTCGGTTTCGGGAATGCGGAGGCCGCGCTGACTGACATCGATGGCCGCGGCGGCCGTTGCGGCGGCACTGAGGCCGCGCAGCTCCTGCCGGATGAACCGGGGGATGGCGATCGCACTGGCAATCGCCAGCACCACGAAGGTCGCGACCATCAGCACCAGTGCGATGGTCTGGATGATCTGCGGTACCCCCAGGGTCGGGCCACCCCCCAGCGCGATCCTGATCGTCCCTCCCCCCAGCGTGACGCTGCGGACCAGCAGGGTCGGACTGCCGGACTCGAGCTCCATCATCACCTGCAGCGAGACGACCTCCCTTATGCCGTTGCGCAGCGGTTCGGCCTCCCGCGGCACCGGACCGAAGGTGACATCGGGGCCCTCATCGAGCGGTACCGCCATGAACCAGAAGGACGGATAGCGTTCGACGAGCCGCAGCAGGGCAGGCGAGGGGGCGAGGACAAGCTCCCCGTCCGCGCTCAAGCTCAATGAACTCTCGATCGTCGGCAACACCGACGGGTCCGGCGGGTTGATGTTGCGGGCCCCCGTGAGCACCGGCAGCAGCACCGCCGGCAGCAGGATCAGCCCAAAGAATACCGTCAGCGTGATCAGCTGGACATGGATCATCCGGCGCGTCAGGCGTTGCGATAGCGGCTTGTCGGCGGTGCTTCTCACGAGGCAGCTCGCAGCAGGTAGCCGACACCGCGCACCGGGTGGATCTCGACGCCGCTGCCGGCATCGGTGAGCTTGCGGCGGAGGCGCGAGATGTTGGCGTCGAGCGTGTTCGACTGGATCTCGTCATCGGCGCCGTAGACGCTCTCCTCGAGCGTCGAGCGCCGCACGGTATGGCCGGCGCGGCGGATCAGCGCCTCGAGGATCAGGAATTCGCGCCGCGGCAGGTCGAGGACCGAGCCGCCGACCTGCACCACGCCGCGCGTGATGTCGAACTCGACGTTGGCGATGCTGATGGCCTCGTTCTGCACGCTGGCCGGCCGTCGGAGCAGGGCGCGGATACGCGCCACCAGTTCCTCCATGAGGAAGGGCTTGGCCAGGTAGTCGTCCGCCCCCTTGTCGAGCCCATGGACCCGGTCGGTGGGCGTGCCCAGCGCCGAGATCACGATGACCGGCAGGTTCGGCCGTCGCTTGCGAATGAGGCCGAGCAGCGAGATGCCGTCGCCGTCGGAAAGCTGCCGGTCCAGCAGCGCCACGTCGTGCTCGATCAGTTCGACAGCTTCCTCGGCAACCTCGAGCGTCGCGGCGTGATCCACCACGTAGCCCTGCTTTTCGAGCGTGCTGCGCAGCATGGCGGCGAGCTCGGGCTCGTCTTCGACCAGAAGAATTCTCATGGGTTTTCCATGCCACTCGCTTCCCCGCGACGCAACGGCATGGCGGCGCTGCGTCGCACTCAAGCGATACGCAATGTTCGCGCAATGTTTGGGCGGCAGACGGTGCGGTTCGCTCGCCTGCACTCATGATTTGCCAGGACTCTGCCGATGGATCAGCCCGCACCCAAGACCAATGCCACCAAGCCCGAATGGGCGCAGACGCGCAAGGAACGCGAACGGCAGGCCCTGCTTGCCGCCGGCTTGAAGCCGCGCCGCTTCCCGTGGCTCCCGGTGATTGGCGTGGTGGTGCTGGCCGGCGCCGCAGCGATCGTCGTCCCGATGCTCGACGCACCCAAGCCCGAGGCGCCCGAGGTTGCCGTCGAGCAGAACGATGCCGCGCCGGTCGTCAAGCAGGTGCTGAACATCGACACCGCCACCGCAGCGCCGCAGAAGCTGCAGGACGTGCTGAAGGCGACGGGTTCGCTCTCGCCCAAGCGCTCGCTGGCGATCACTTCGCAGGTGAACGGGACCGTCGAGCAGGTCGTCGTTCGTGTCGGCGAC
Organism: Pseudomonadota bacterium; assembly: GCA_023393475.1. Taxonomy (GTDB): domain Bacteria; phylum Pseudomonadota; class Alphaproteobacteria; order Rhizobiales; family Devosiaceae; genus Devosia_A. The sequence continues at coordinate 88,232 of JAEWLC010000037.1, read as the reverse complement.
AAGGTGAAGGCCGGTGACCTGCTAGTGCAGGTGGATGTCGAGACCTCGACGATCCAGCTTCGCCAGCAGCGGGCGACCGCCGCTGCGACCCGTGCCCAGCTTGCGCAGGCTCAAAGCCAGCTCGAGCGCAGCCTTGGCCTCGCCGAACGTGGCCTCACGCCCGATGCGACCGTTGAGTCCGAGCGCGCCAGCATCGATGCGCTGAAGGCTAACCTCGAGGCGCTGGAGGCCGGGGTGGCCTCGGCCGAAATCAACATCCGCAACGCCACCGTGGCAGCGCCGTTCGACGGCGTGGTTTCGGCCCGCAGTGTCGAGCCGGGCCAGGTGGTTGGCGCCGGGGCGCAGCTGGTCGAGGTCGTGGATCTTTCCGCCATGGAGATGACGGCCTACGTGCCGGTGAGCGCCAGCCCGCGCATCGTGCCGGGCCAGAACGTGACGCTGGCCGTCGAGGGCCTGGGCGAGCAGACCTTTGCCGGCGCGGTCGAGGGTATCAGCCCGATCGCGGCCGAAGGCACCCGTACGGTCCGCGTGCTGGTCAGTATCGACAACCCCGACGGCCTGCTCCGCGGCGGCATGTTCGCCACCGGCCAGATCGTCACCGACGAGAAGGATGACGCCATCGCCGTCCCGCAGGTGGCGATCCGCGAGGACGACGGCGGCACGTTCGTGCTGGTGATCGAGGACGGCAAGCTGGTGCGTCAGGCCGTCACTACCGGCCGCGGCTGGAACGGCGGCGCCACCGTGGAGCTGACCGGCGGCCTCGCCAGCGGCACCACCTATATCTCGGGCAAGCTCGACGACCTGCAGGCGGGCATGCCGGTCACCGTCGTGGGGAACTGATAGATGTTCCTCACCAAGATCAGCGTCCGCCATCCCGTCTTCGCCACCATGGTCATGGTGGCGCTGATGGTTTTCGGCTTCTACTCCTACTCGCGCCTGCCCATCGAGCAGATGCCCAATATCGACCTGCCGGTCGTCGCCGTGGTGGTGAGCTACCCGGGCGCCTCGGCCCAGGCGGTCGAGAACGACCTGATCAAGCCGATCGAGGACTCGGTCAACTCGATCAGCGGCATCGATACCCTGCAGTCGATCGCGCAGCAGAACGCCGCGATGATCATCATGATCTTCGACATGGACGTGAGTTCGGTCGATGCGATGCAGGACGTGCGCGACAAGATCGCCGGCATCGAGGCGAACCTGCCGGAGAGTGCCGGTAAGCCGCGCATCCTGCGTTTCGACCCGAACGCCATCCCGATCATGTCGCTGGCGATCCGTTCGGACGCGCTGTCGGCCCGCGAGCTGACGCAGCTGGCCGAGGATGTGGTCGTCGATCGGCTCAGCAATATCGCGGGCGTCGGTAGCGCCGACCTCATCGGTGGCGTGCCCGCCCAGCTCGACGTGCTCGTCGATCCGGACCGCCTCGACGGCTTCGGCGTCAGCATGTCCGAGGTGATGAACGCCATCGGTCAGAACAACGTCGATTTGCCGGCAGGTTCCATCACCGAAGGCGCGGTCACCCGCGCCGTCCAGGTGGAAGGCAAGCTCGAGGACGTCGAGGACTTCCGCAACATCATCGTTTCCCGCACCGGCGGGCAGGCGGTGCGACTGGGCGATGTCGCCACCATCACGCAAGGGCAGGGGGACGAGGAAAGCCTCGCCTTCATCAACGGCGAACGCGCGCTGGCGATCAACATCGTCAAGGTGCAGGGCGCCAATACCGTGGGCGTGGCCCATGCCGTCCACAAGGAAGTTGAACGCCTGCTCGAGCGCGAGCTGCCCGACACCGTGCGGGTCGAGACCGTCTCGGACAACTCGGTGGCCGTGGAGCAGTCGTTCCACACCGTGCAGAGCATGATCATCGAAGGCGCGGTGCTCGCCGTGCTGATCGTGTTCCTGTTCCTCAACTCGTGGCGCTCGACCGTCATCACCGCGCTGACGCTGCCGATCTCGATCATCGGCACGATGACCGTGCTGTCGGCGCTCGGCTTCACGCTCAACATGATGACGCTCATGGCCCTGTCGCTGTCGGTGGGTATCCTCATCGACGACGCCATCGTGGTGCGCGAGAACATCATGCGGCACCTGCACATGGGCAAGAACCACGTGCAGGCGGCGCTGGACGGCACCAACGAGATCGGCCTTGCCGTGCTCGCCACCACGCTGTCGATCGTCGCGGTGTTCCTGCCGGTTGCCTTCATGGATGGCATCATGGGCCGGTTCTTCCTGCAGTTCGGCGTTACCGTCTCGGTGTCGGTGCTGATCTCGCTGTTCGTTGCCTTCACGCTCGACCCGATGATGTCGTCGGTCTGGTACGATCCGGATTCCGAGCCGGGCGCCAAGCGTGGCCCGCTGGGTCGGGCCGTGGCCAAGTTCGACCACTTCTTCGAGTGGTGCGCCGGCCGCTATCGCGCCGTGCTGCGCTGGTGCCTGGTGCACCGCAAGACGACTCTCGGCGTTGCCGTGCTGCTGTTCTTCGGCAGCTTCGCGCTGGCGCCGATGGTCGGCTTCGAAGTGCAGCCGCAGCGCGACGACAGCCAGTTCAACGTCGAGATCGAGACCCCGAAGGGGTCGTCGCTGGACTACACTGGCGAGAAGGTGAACCAGGTTGAAGCGCTGCTGAACACCCTGCCTGAGGTGGTGCGGACCTATGCCACCATCGGCGGCGGTACCCGCGTGTCGGGCAGCAACGAGGCGACCATCGTGGTGTCGCTGGTGCCGCCGGGCGAGCGGGCCAAGATGCCCCACGAGATGACCGGTGAAGTGCGCGAGCTGCTCTCGCAGATCCCGGGCATCACCTATCTGGTCGGCGTGTCGAACGGCTTCGGACAGCTGAGCAAGCCGGTGCAGGTCACCGCATATGGCGAGAGCATCTCGGTGCTGAACGACCTGACCGGAAAGCTCCAGGCCAAGCTCGCCGAGATTCCGGGGCTGACCGACGTCGAGTCGTCGCTGGCCAACGCGCAGCCGGTGGTCGGCATCCGTGTCAACCGCGAACTCGCCAGCGAAGCCGGCATCTCGCTGCCGCAGATCGGCAGCGTGTTGCAGCCGATGCTGAGCGGCGAGGAAGTGAGCGAGTGGACCTCGCCCGATGAGGAGACCTACAAGCTCGTCGTCCGCCTGCCGGAGGACAAGCGCAACCAGGTCGAGATGCTGACCAACCTGCCGATCAGCCGCACGGCGACCTCTGTGGTCCGGCTGGGCGACATAGCCAGCATCGACATGAGCACCGGCCCGTCGACGATCGACCGCAAGGACCGGATGCGCCAGGTGACTGTCGATGCCAACATCTCGGGTGTCGGCTTCGGCGAGGTGATGCCGAAGGTGCAGGCCGCGATCGCGTCCATCGAAACCCCGCCGGGCTATCGAATCTCCATGGGTGGCGATGCCGAGCAGCTCGGCGAAATCGGCGGTGCTGCCGGCTCTGCGCTGCTGCTGGCGGTGATCTTCATCTACCTCGTGCTCGCCAGCCAGTTCGGCAGCTTCGTGCAGCCGGTGGCGATCATGGCGGCGCTGCCGCTGTCGCTGGTCGGCGTGCTGGTCGGCCTGCTGGTCGGCGGCTCGACGCTGAACATGATGTCGATGATCGGCTTCATCATGCTGATGGGCCTCGTGGTCAAGAACGCCATCCTCCTCGTCGACAACGCCAATCAGCATGTCCGCGAGGGCTGGAACCTCTACGACGCGGTGGTCGAGGCCGGTGGCACCCGCTTCCGCCCGATCATCATGACCACGCTCGCCATGGTGTTCGGCATGCTTCCGCTGGCGCTCAGTCTGCATGAGGGTTCGAGCCAGAACGCCCCGATGGCGCACGCGGTGATCGGCGGCCTCATCAGCTCCACCCTGCTCACGCTTGTCGTGGTGCCGGTGATGCTGACGTACATCGACTCGCTCAGCCGCTTCTTCAAGCGGCTGCTCGGCGGCAAACGCCCCCACCACGACGTTGAACCCGTTCCCGCCGAATAGAGCTCTGCAAAGGACATCAACATGACTTACTCGGTCCAGCCGGCGACCGCCGGCAGCCTTTCGCCGCGCCATGCCGGCCGCCTGGTCCTCGCCGTGCTGACCGCGGCGCTGCTCGCCGGCTGCTCGTCGCTGGGCAAGTACGAAGCGCCCAGCATGGCGGTGCCGACGACCTTTGCGGCCTCCGGCGGGGGCAAGTCGGTCGACAACAGCCAGACGACCTGGTGGCTGGCGTTCCGCGACAAGCAGCTCAACGCGCTGATCGAGCGCGGCCTCGCGGAGAACCTTTCGATCGCGCAGGCCGTCGAGCGCATCAACGAGGCCAACGCGGGCGCGATGGGCGCCAGCGCGAGCTTCCTGCCGTCGGTTTCCGGCACGTCGTCGGCGCGGGTCGAGCAGAAGGGTGATGCCGACGCCACCTCGTCGGTGACCCATGGTGGCTCGGCATCGTGGGTGCTCGACCTCTTCGGGCAGGGCGGAAGCGCCCGCGCGGCCGCGCAGGCCAAGCTCGATGCAGCCTACTACTCCGTCGATGCCGCCCGCCTGACCTTCCTTTCCGAGGTCACCAACGCCTATATCGACCTGCGCTATGCCCAGGAGTCGCTGGCCCTGACGCGTTCTGGCCTCGCCACCAGGCAGCAGACGCTGAAGCTGACCCAGACGCTGCTTGACAGCGGCGCCGGCTCGCAGCTCGACGTGTTGCAGGCGCAGGGTGCGCTCGATGCCGCCTCGCTGCAGCTGCCCGGCCTCGAGCTCTCGTTCATCGCGGGGGTCAACCGCCTTGCGACGCTGACAGCGCAGTTCCCGCAGGCCATCGAGAAGGACCTGCAGAAGGGCGCGCCGCAGCCCTGGCCCCGGGTCAAGGTCAATGCCGGCATCCCCGCCGACCTCATTCGCCAGCGCCCCGACATCAAGGGCGCCGAACGCGCCGTGATGGCTGCCGCCGCCAACGCCAGGATCACCGAGGCGGCGATGTACCCCTCGCTGACCCTGAGCGGCAGCATCGGTCTAGTTCAGGCGAGCGGCGGCAATGTCGGCAGCTGGGGCTTCGGGCCGACGCTGAACCTGCCCTTCCTTGATGGCGGCAAGTCCAAAGCTGGCCACACGGCGGCGCTGTCGCAGCTCGAGCAGGCCTATCTGAGCTGGCAGCAGACCGTCCGCGCCGCGATCGAGGAGACCGAGAATGCGCTTGCAGCCGTGCGCCGTGACGGCCGCACCATCGATGGCGCCAACAAGGTCAAGCAGACCGCGACGCAGCAACTCGAGCTTGCCCGCTACCGCTACGAGAGCGGCGAAGGCCAGATTCTCGACGTTCTGAACGCGGAACGCTCGCTGTTCGACGCACAGGGGCAGGTGGCCTCGGCCGCGCAGCGTTACGCCTCCAACTACGTCCGCCTCAACGTCGCGATCGGCGGTGGAATCAGCGCGCTGTCCGCCGCCAAGTAGCGCGCGAAAAATCGTGCGGGGATGAGTGTTTCATTCCCCGCGCGTTGCGCGCCTGGACTAGGCACTCACCGACAACTGCTCGGTCGCAACGATCCGGCGGCGCTCTTGCGCACCCAATTTATACGTATTACTGTTACGTATTAGGAGGGGTGCAGTTTGGGCAGGGCAACGCAGAAGGATGTGGCGAAGCTGGCTGGGGTGTCCCAGGCCACGGTGTCGCTCGTCCTGAGCGGAGGGTCGGCGACCATCCCGGCCGAGACCTGGGAACGGATCACGCAGGCGGCCAAGGAGCTTGGCTATGTCCCGAACCGCGCCGCGCAGGCGCTGCGGACGAGCCGGACGATGACCATTGCCTGCATCGTCCCCGATATCACCAACCCGTTCTATCCGGCGCTGATCCGCGGCATCCAGTCGGTGACCGACAAGGTCAACTACGACGTCGTCGCCGTGAACACGGACGGCAATCCGGAGCGCGAACGGCATTTCCTCGACTGGTTCCGGCAGGGCCGGGTGGACGGGGTGATCGGGGTGTTCTTCACCCTCCGCGCCAAGGACTTCAAGCCGCTGGTCGATGCCGGCGTGCCGGTGGTGCGGATCGAGTCCTCGCGCAAGCGCGGCGGCGCCATCGCCATCGACGACATCTATGTCGACAGCCAGGCGGCCGCGACGGAGGTCACGAAGTTCCTCCACGCCAAGGGGCACACGCGGATTGCCATGGTGGCGGGCAGGGGTGGGCCACAGGGCGTGCGGGTCGAGGGCTATCGTGCCGCGATGGCCGGGTTCGGCGGTGCCGAACACGTGGTGATCGAGGACGAGTTCAGCGAGCTGGCCGGAGTGCGCGCTGCGGAAGCGGTGCTCGCCAGCGGATATGACCCCACCGCGATCTTTGCGGCCAACGACCTGATGGCCATCGGCGTGATGCAGGCGCTGCGCGACCGCGGAATCGACATTCCCGGACAGATCGCCGTGGTGGGGTTCGACGATATTTCGGCGGCACGGCTGGTAACGCCACCGCTGACCACAGTGGCGCAGTTCCAGGCTGATATGGGCGCACGCGCCGCCGAAATGATGATGGGCCGGCTCAACGGCGCGCGTGCCGCCGCCGCTACCGTCATCGAGATGCCGTTCACACTAATCGAGCGCGGCTCCACCTGACGTGGGCCGCCAATCCTGGGGAGGAAACGATGAAGAGACGTGAATTCATGGGCGCCAGCCTCGGCGTGATCGCGGCGGTCCTCGCGGCACAGAGCGGTTGGGCTCAGGACAAGAAGCCGATCACCTGGTGGTACGAGACGGCCTCGCCGGAGAACAAGGATGCCCTGCAGAAGCTTCTGATCGATGTGTTCAACGCGGCGCATCCGGACCAGGACCTGAGCATCGACTATCGTGGCAGCGAGCTCGACAAGCAGCTGCGCGTGGCGCTGCTCTCTGGCTCGGGCCCGGACATCGTGTTCACGGCCGGGCCAAGCTACGTAGCCGCGATCGCCCAGGCGGGACAGCTCAAGGCACTCGACGAGTATGCGGCCAAGTATGGCTGGAACGACCGGCTGCTGCCGGTGTTCCTCGAGCTGGGCAAGTACGACGGCAAGCTCTACGCCCTGCCCAAGACCTACGAGACGCTGGGGCTGTTCTACAACAAGACGCTGTTCGAGAAGAACGGCTGGACCGTGCCGACCAACACGACGGAGCTCGAAGCGCTGGCCGACGCCATGCTGGCGCAGAAGATCGTGCCGTTCGCGGCCGGCAATGCCGACTGGCGCCCGACCAACGAGCACTACATCTCGATCGTGATCAACTCGATCGCCGGACCGGAGAACGTCTACAAGGCGCTGACCGGCGAGATTCCGTGGACGGCCGAGCCGTTCGTCAAGGCGATCGAGACGCTGAACAACTGGTGGCAGAAGGGCTATTTCGGCCCGAACTACTTCTCGCTCACCGGCGAGCAGGCCTTCGCGCAGGTGGCGACCGGCCAGGCCGGCATGGCGCCGACTGGCACCTGGAACTTCAGCAACGTCGGGACCTACTTCCCGCCGAACAATGCCGAGCCCGGCTTTGTCGGCTTCCCGTCCGATCCCTCGGTGGGCGCGCCGGTGTTTGCGTTGGGCGTCGGCTCGACCTTCTCGATCGCATCGACGTCGGAGAATGCCGACGGGGCTGCCGAGGTCATCGACTACGTGTTCAGCGACAAGTTCTACGGCGACATCAACTCGGTGTGGCAGGGCGAGTGGAACACGCCACTGCGCGACCTGAGCAAGGTGCAGGTGTCGTCCGATGTGCTGCCGCTCTACACCGAGGCGATGACCGAGCTCGCGGACTCCGTCGACAAGGGCCAGTACGGCTACACGACCTGGACGTTCCTGCCGCCGGCCACCGTGACCTATGCCGTGAGCGGCATCGAGGAGGTCTGGCTCAACAAGCTCAGCGTCGCCGACTTCCTCAAGAAGTTCGACGAGACCTTCAAGCAGGAAGTCGCGGAAGGGAAGCTCCCGGCCATTCCGGCGCGCTGATCGACACCAACGTCCTCCCAGGGCGCTAGCGGGTGGCGGCTTTCTGCCGCCGCCCGCCCCATGGAGACTGCCATGCATCGACTCTTTCTCGTCCCGACACTGCTGATCAACGTGGTGATCATCCTGGTGCCGGCGCTGCTGACCATTGCACTCGCGTTCTTCCGTTGGGACGGCATCGGGACGCCCGTGTTCATCGGCATCGACAATTTCGGTATTCTCTACGGCGACCGGACGTTTTGGACGGCGCTGACCAACAACCTCATCTGGACGGCGATCTTCATGGTCGTCCCCATGGCGATGGGGCTGTTCGCTGCGACCATGCTGCTGATCGTGCCGCGGCGGGGCAGCACCTTCTTCCAGGTGGTCTACTTCCTGCCGGTGATCATCGCGACGGCGATCACGGCGCGCATCTGGCAGGGGATGATCTACTCGCCGGTGACCGGCGTGTTCGGCTTGCTCAATCGCATGGGCATCGAGGTGGTCAATCCGCTGGCGCAGCCCTCTACGGCCCTTGTCGGCGTCGCGATGGTCGACCTCTGGCACTGGTGGGGTTTTCTCTGCGTCATCTTCTTTGCCGCGTTGAGGCAGGTGCCGCAGGAGCAGATCGAGGCGGCCCGGCTCGAGGGCGCCAACTACTTCCAGATGATGTGGTACGTGCTCATCCCCGGCATCATGTCGACTATCCGGTTGATGATGGTGATGACGGTGATCTGGTCGTTCCTCGTCTTCGACTGGGTCTACATCCTGACCCAGGGCGGACCGGCGCTGTCGAGCGAGGTGCTGTCGACACTCGCGTACCGCCGCGCCTTCTACGACCTCAATGTCGGCCAGGCCGCCGCGGTGGCGCTGGTGATCAGCCTGATCGGGCTTGCCGCAACCTATTTTTACATTCGCCTGCAGGCCCGGGAGTACGAACATGAGGCTGGTTGAGAGCCGCACGACCCTCATCATCAGCTACATCGTGCTGGGCGTGCTCGTCTTCGTGGCGCTGTTCCCGATCGCGCTGCTGCTGCTCAACTCGGTGAAGTCGGCGCCGGAGATCGTGCAGAACCCGCTGGCGCTGCCGAGCGTGCTGCACTGGGACAACTTCACCAGGGCCTGGAAGGACGCACGGTTCAGCCAGACGTTCCTCAACTCGGCGCTGCTGACCGGCCTGACGATCATACTCACCTGCTCGACGTCATCGCTGACGGCCTATGTGCTGGCCCGTCGCAAGATCAAGGCGTGGAAGGTGGTGACCTTCTACCTGATGGCAACGACAACCGCGCCGATCCAGCTCTACCTGTTCCCGCTCTATTTCGGCTTCGCCAAGCTGGGGCTGGTGAATAACGTTTTCGCCGTGTCGCTGATTTACACCGCGCTCTACTCGCCCTTCGCGGTGATGCTGCTGAGGACCTATTTCCTCGCCGTGCCGCGCGAGCTCGAGGAGGCGGCGCTGGTCGACGGGGCGAGCCACTGGCAGGTGTTCGCCAAGATCATGCTGCCGCTGGCGCTGCCGGGCATCCTGACGGTGGCGCTGATCATCGGGCTCTACTCGTGGAACGAGTTCCTGATCGCGCTCACCTTCCTGCAGAAGGCTGACCGGCTGACGGCGGTGGTGTCGTTCACGCTGCTCTCAGGCCAGTACAGCTCGGACTGGGGTGAGATCATGGCCGCGGCCCTGATCATAGTGCTGCCGGTGGTGGTGCTGTTCGTGCTGCTGCAGCGGCGGTTCATCGAAGGCATGGCCGGCGGGTCGGTCAAGGGCTGATCCCGGCAAGGAACAAATCGAGGGAGTGAACAAGTGCAGGTTCCCAACGACTATCTGGAACGCGTCTATTCGGGCGTACTGGGCAAGCTGATCGGCGTGTTCCTGGGCCGGCCTTTCGAGGGCTGGACCTACCAGCGGATCATGGAGGAGCTCGGGCCGATCGAATACTACGTGCACGAGCGGCTGAAGCAGCCGCTGGTCGTAACCGACGACGACGTGGCCGGCACCTTCACTTTCGTCCGGGCGCTCGAGGACTACGGCATCAGCCCCGACCTCAGCGCCGAGGACATAGGCAAGGCGTGGCTGAACTATATTGTCGAGCAGCGCTCTATCCTGTGGTGGGGCGGCAACGGCAATTCGACCGAGCACACCGCCTGGCTGAACCTCAAGCGCGGTGTCCCTGCTCCGGCTTCGGGCTCGATCGCGACCAACGGGCTGACGGTGGCCGAGCAGATCGGGGCCCAGATCTTCATCGACGGCTGGGCCATGGTGGCACCGCGCCAGCCGCAACTCGCGGCGCGGCTCGCCGAGCAGGCCGGCAAGGTCAGCCATGACGGGGAATCCGTCCATGCGGCTATGCTGTGGGCGGCGATGGAGGCGGAGGCGTTCGGCTCGTCCGACATCGACCACCTGCTCGATACCGGCCTCGCAGAGATTCCGCGCGACAGCCTCATCGCCAAGCTGATCGCCGACATCCGCGCCTGGCACAGGAAGTATCCGGACTGGCGCGATACCCGGAAGGAGATCGAGGGCAAGTACGGCTATGACAAGTATCCGGGCAACTGCCACGTGGTGCCCAACCACGCCCTGATGGTGATGGCGGTGCTGTACGCGCCGCACGACTTCCAGAAGGCGCAGATGATCGTCAACACCTCGGGCTGGGACACGGACTGCAACGCCGGCAATGTCGGGTGCCTGCTCGGCATCATGAACGGGCTCGACGGACTCGACGAAGGCCCGGACTGGCGCGGGCCGATCGCGGATCGGCTGCTGATCTCGTCGGCCGATGGCGGCAACTCGATCAACGATGCGGTGCGGCAGGCCTACTACCTTACCAATATCGGGCTGCAGCTCGCCGGGTCGCAGCCGATGGAGGCGCCGAAGGGCGGCGCGCAGTTCCACTTCTCGCTGCCCGGCAGCCGGCAGGGCTTCCAGCCGCAGCTGGGGCTGGGGCTCTCTTCGGACGTGAAGGTGCGGAATACCGAGTTCGAGGGCAGCCGGGCGCTATCGATCGGCTACGAGGCGCTGGGGCCGGGGCAGGTGGCGGTGGCAACGACGCCGACCTTCTCGCCGCAGGAAATGCTCAACATGCGGACCTACGACCTGATGGCGTCGCCGCTGGTCTATCCGGGGCAGACGGTAAAGGCGCGGGTTGTGGCGCCGGCGGATAACGAGGGCGCAATCGAGGTCACGCTGCGGGTGCGCGCCTACGACGTGCAGGATGCACTGCGCGACGTCGACGGGCCGACGATGACGCTGAAGCCCGGGGCCGAGCAAGTGATCGAATGGAGGCTGCCGGAGTTTGGCGGGCAGCCGATCGCCGAGATCGGCTTTGCCATCAAGGGGACGGGCAAGCGCTCGGACGGGGCGCTGCTGGTCGATTACCTGCGCTGGGACGGGGCGCCCTCGCTGACGCTCAAGCGCCCGACGGGGGAGAGCGATTTCTGGCGGCTCGCCTGGGTCAACGGGGTCGATTTCTTCTCCAAGCGCTTCCCGCAGAGCTTCCGCATCTCGCAGAACCGCGGCGAGGGGCTGATCGCCCATGGCACACGGCAGTGGGCAGACTACGAGGTGAAGACCGAGATCGTCTTCCACCTCGGCAACTACGGCGGGCTGGCGCTGCGTGTGCAGGGGTTGCGCCGCTATTACGGCGTGCGGCTGACGCGGGACGGCAAGCTGCAACTGGTCAAGGTCAAAGACGACACCATTGCCGTTCTCGCCGAACAGCCTTTCGTGCTTGAGTTCGAAAAGAAGCTGGCGATCTCCGCATCTGTGCGCGGCGACGCCATCGCAGCGACTGTCGCGGGCGTAAGCATCAGCGCTGCCGACAGCGAGTTCGGTGGCGGCGGCTTGGGCCTGTTCGTCAACGAAGGCGCCCTTTCGGCGGACTTCGTTACGGTTGCAGGCTAGGTTCCACGCGACTGGCGGCTTGCCCCCGTCTCCTCCGTCGCAGCAGCGTGGCGGAGGGCCCCAACTGGTGAAGGAGGGGCCGCCGCCCCGAGGCGGGAGGGTCGGGGGCGGCGGCACCAGTGGCCCGGGCCGCATCGCTTGGGCACGGATGCCGGGCCGGGGGACGCGGCGCCTACTGAGCGGCGGCGGCTTCGGCCGCTGTCTCGATCAACCGCGCCGTCTCGGCGGCGTGGGCGATGAAGGCGAGGTGCCCGCCGGTGACGGTCTCGACCGTGGATCCGGCGCGCTCGTACATCATCTTCTGCAGCGCCGGCGGGATGACGAGGTCGGCATCGGCGGTCTGGTACCAGGTCGGCTTGGTGCGCCAGGCGGCGACGGTGAGCGGGAAGGCGCCGGCTTCATTGAGTGCGATCGGAACCTGGCTGTCACGCAGGAACTCGGCGTCGGCGGCCGGCAGGCTGTCCGCAAAACCGGGGACGAAGGCCGCCTCGTTGAAGAAAGCGAAGCCGTCGGCCGTGAAATCGAACGGGGGCGGATGATCGGGGTCCTGCGGAACGAGGCCGAAGACGCTCTCGCCCACATCCGGCATGAAGGCTTCGACATAGACGAGGCCCACCACCTTCTCGTGGTCGCCGGCTTCGGTGATCACCGCCCCGCCATAGGAGTGCCCAACGAGGATGGCAGGGCCATCCATGCGGTCGAGCACCCGGTCGGTCGCCGCGACGTCGGCGGCGAGCGAGGTCAGCGGGTTCTGGACCATGCGGACGTTGTAGCCGTCCTTCTTCAGGATCTCGTAGACGGGACGCCAGCCCGAGCCATCGGCCCAGGCGCCATGGACGAGGACGATGTTCTTGATCCCGTCGGCAAGGGCCGGCGGCACGGTGAGGACAGTGGCGGCAAGCACCGCAGCTGCAAGCTTCAGGCTCATGGTCATTCCCTCTTCAGCTGGCCGAGACGGTCCCGGCGACTGATGTGAGGGTGGGGCAGGCAGCCCGGACGCGGCGAGTTAAGCGATGTGAAGCCGTGTGAAGCGCAACTTTTGCACATTCTTGCGCACGCCATGAAAAGCGCAGCCTGGGGCGCCCCGCCTATCGTGCCTGAATTGAAACATGGCGGGTTGGGGCAGATGCAACCGGACGTCGTGCGTTTTGAGGGTTTTGAGTATCGGCGGCAGGAACAGGGCCTGTTCCGGGGCGGCGTGCGGCTCGCGGTTGGCAGCCGGGCGCTCGCCCTGCTCGACGCCTTGCTGCGGAAGCCCGGCACCTACATTTCGGCAGCCGAACTCATGCGTTCTGCGTGGCCCGACACCTATGTCGAGGAGAGTAATCTCCGCGTCCAGATCTCAAACCTGCGCGGGCATCTGGGCGTCAATGGACAGGCAATCATCCGTAATGCGCCCGGGCGAGGCTATGCCTTCTGCGGAAGCATCGATGCCGACCGTCGACCGGTTGCCGACGCCAGGGTGATGTTGCTCGCCTTCGCCGCGGACGCCGAGCCGCTGGATCTCCTCGCTGTCGGACCCGCATTGCGTGCCGTATTGAAGAGGATTGAGGCACAATCGCGCGCGATGTCCTCTGCTGGAGCGGACCGGATCAGATGATCATCCAGCGGCGCGTCCGGCGAGGGCGGCGTCATAGCGCTGCCAGGTCGGCGTCATGTCGATGACGGAGTGCGTCCTGCGCGCTTCGTCCATGCTCAGTGCCAGCAATCCCGCTTCGAGCGCGTCCAGCACCGATACCGGCAGCGGGGCGCCATCGTAGAGGTGCTGGCAGATGTCGCGTGCCATCTGCTCGTCGGCGCCGTAGTGGGCTGACAGGTCGCTCACTGTGTAGGTCTTGTCGATCAGCCGCTCGGATGTGTGGTTGTCGGTGACCTTGAGGAAGTTCCGCACGAAGTCGCCTTCCGCTTGGCCCTTGTGGCCGAACACGGCAAAGCGGCGGAAGTCGTCGGGCACGCTCAGGTTGGTGTGGAACTGGAGGACCGAGCCGTTCTCGTACTCGACCATCGCGGTCTGGAAATCGATGATGTCGGCATCGCTGTCGTACACCTTCTCCGTCGCCTCCCAGCCGCTCGGCTTGCGATGATAGACCTCGAGATCGTTGATGCCCCTGGCCTCGGGCGCATGCTCGGGTATGAAGGTCTTGCGCCCGCCGAAGCTCGCGACGCTCTTCGGCCTGCAGCCGATCACGCCGGTGTAGAGGTCGAGGTCATGGCAGCATTTTTCGAGCATGAAGCTGCCCGAGTAGCGTTCGTAGCGGCGCCAATCGCGCATGAAGAAGGCGCCATGATAAGGCGGGAGGTGTTCGGATGCCTCGATTGAGGAGATATCGCCGAGCATCCCGTCTGCCTGGGCCTTGCGCAGATCCTTGTAGAGCGGCGCGTAGCGGAGCACGAGGCCGACCATCAGGTTGTCCGAGCCATAGCGCGAAATGAGCGAGGCGATCTCCATCGTCTCCTCGAGCGTCACGACGACCGGCTTCTCGGTGAACACCTTCAGGCCGCGCTCAAGGCCGGTCCGGATGTGGCCAAGGTGCATGTGGTTGGGCGAACCCACCATCAGCAGGTCGAGCTGCTCGGCGTCCAGCATCTCTTCGAGCGAGGCATAGTTCTTGCCTACCTGGACGCCATGCTGCCGCGCATAGGGCAGGCCGGCGGGGTCGGGGTCTACATAGCCAACGACCGTGAAGTCGGCGTGCTCGGAGGAAAATACCCGCGCCAGATACGCCAGACGATACCCAAGCCCAACGATGCCGACTTTCATAGATGCTCACTCTCCACATTCGGCCGTCCCGCATGTGGAAGCGGCTGCAAGTTGTCGTCAGGTCTTTCCGCGCGGCGGGCTGAAGCGCCTTGATCGGGATACCGGTCGCCGACGCACATCGTCTCTAGCGCACCGGGAATGTATGGGACAGGGGCAGGCCAACGCCGAAAAGCTCGTTGTGCAACCTCTGGAGGGCGGTGGCCAGCGCCCCGAGCAGGCCCGCCCTTGTGCCCAGCTCGCTGGCCTGGATTTTTGGCGGGTTCGGAGAGCAGCGGCGCAGGTAGCGCGATGTCGCGGCCACGAGTTCGGGCCGCGCGCCGATGCTGCCGCCCAGGATCACCAGTTGCGGGTCAAGCGTCGATGCCACGGACGCCACCCCTAGTGCGATGACCCGCGCCGTCTCCTCGATCGTCGCCACGGCAGCATCGTCATTTCGTTCCAGCGCCTCGAACACCTCGCGCACGCTGCAGCCCGGCGCGCCGCCGGCATGGGCGAAGCGGGCAGATATCGCAGCACTGCCGACGGCGGATTCGAAGGTGCCGAGCTCGAAGCCGCGCGGATCATAGGGGTCGCCGCCGGCCGGCAGATAGGCGATTTCTCCCGCGGCGCCACGGGCGCCCCGTACCAGCTGGCCATTGGCGACGATCCCCATGCCGACGCCGGTACCGAAGGAGAGGAACACGAAATCCGAAACCCCGACCCCGCCGCCCCGCCATTGTTCGCCACGCGCGGCGAGATTCACGTCGTTCTCGATGACCACCGGAATTTGCAGCCGGCCCCCGAGCTCCCCAGGCAGGTCGATGCTGTCGAGGCCGGCGATATTGGGGGCGAGCGCGATGTGCTGCGTCTCCGGATGGAAAACCCCGGGCGTGCCGATCACCGCCATGCGAAGCTGCGCCGGATCGGCATGCACACTGGCGAGCAGGGCCCTGATTTCGCTCGCGATCTGCTCGACCACGCGCATGCCGCCGCGTCGATCGGTGGGCACCGCGACTTCACCGAGGATCGTGCCGAGCAGGTCGCTGATCGCCACCGCGAGCTTCGTTCCCCCAAGGTCCACGGCCGCCGCGAGCGCAATATTTCCGTTGAGGCCATAGACGGTGGACGAGCGGCCCGGCTTCCCGGTGGTCCTGCCGCTGCGTTTCAGCCAGTCGGCCTCTTCGAGATCGCGCACGACGTCCGAAATCGTCTGGCGCGAATAGCCGGTCAACTTGGCGAGGTCTGCCTGCGAAGTCGCGCCGCGCTCAGCCAGAATCCTGACAACTGTATGTACCGATATCTGCCGCGCCACCGGCGCATCGCTGGGGCGGCCACGTCCATCGTTGATTGTCAGTTGGCCGGACAAACAGCCCCTCGATTGTCAGACACTTGCGCCGGGAATGCCAGTGTTTGTGCGGAATAAGTTCCACAAACTAGGTTAGTTGTCCACGTCCTTGACAAGCATTGCGCGTTGCTTTCACACTCCCGTGACGGGTTGGCAGCGTGCCTTTGCAAGGGGCGACTGAAGCGTGGCAAGGACGGGAGCGCTGCGGGACCGGGCAAGGCCGAAAGAGGCGACAGGCGCTGCCGTCCTGACGCCGGCCACCGACGGTACGCTGCTCTCGCGGCACTCGACTGTGCTGCCTTTCATGGCGCCCCGCTTGCAGGGCGACGTCTGGCCCGATGGTCGGCTTGACCTGTCCGTCTGGGGCGTTGGCCGGCTGGCCCGGCTGCGTTTTCCCGCCATACCCGGCCCCTATCGCTACAGCCCCAATCGCGTTGAGGGCAGCGACGGTGGAGTGCATGTCGCGCACTCGGCCCCGACCATGGTGCTAGTGGGCGTGAGCACTGCGCGGGTCTTTCCCGCCCGGCGCTGTGCAAGCTGGCATGAGATTTCGGCCGAGGACGCCCGGCCCGAATGGCGCATCTCCGGCGGCCGCCGCGAAATGCAGCTGCCCTGGGGTTACCTGTTCGCCGAGCAGCGGGGCAGGGACCTGGTCATCTCGGCCGGCGCCAGCCGCGACGAGGCGGAGCGGGCCCTTGCCCTGACCGTCGCGGAGATCGTAGCCGAGGCCGAGGCTTATGCGAGGCGTTGCGACCTGATGCCGGAAGCCGATCCGGTGCTGCGCAGCATGGTCATGCAGGGCGTGCATGCGTCCCTCTCCAGCATCCGCAGGGATGAAGCGGGGGCCTTCGCCGGGCTTGCAGCAGGGCAGGCCTACAGCTCGCCCGCTCGAACCTACTACCGCGATGGCTACTGGACGCTGCAGCTGCTGCTGAAGCTCGAGCCAGCTGTGGTCCGAGACCAGATACGGCTCCTCGCCCGCGGCGTGCAGCCGGATGGCGAGGCTCCCAGCGGCATCATCCTGTCGGGCGCGGCGCAGTCGGCGGCCTGGCGCGTCTATCGCGACCAACCCGAGCGCTACAAGGAGCATCACCTCCGGCCCGAGGACTGGTGGAGCGATCACTTCGACAGCCCGCTCTTCTTCGTGCTCGTGCTCGGCGACTATGTCGCGGCTACCGGGGACACGGCCGAAGCCGAGCAGCACTGGCCGGTGGTCACCGCAATCATCGAGCGCTACTTCCGCCTGTCCGGCCCGCATGGCCTGCCGACGAAGCCGCGCAACGACCGCGACTGGGCCGACAATGTCTATCGGGAGGGACTTGTCGCATACGATCTCGGCCTGTGGATCGGTGCACTCGACGTTGTCACGCGCCTGGGTGCGACCCTCGATCCCGCCCTTGCCGAGCGCTGCACTACTGCGGCAGCCAGCGGGCGCAAAGCCATCGAGTCCCTCGTCTGGCGCGAGGACAAGCAGAACGCCGCCGACTATCGCACCGAAGATGGTTTCATCGAGGACCACGCCACTCTCGATAGCCTGACACTGGCACGCTATTCGGCCCTGTCGGAGCCGCTTGCCCTGGCTCTGCTGAACAAGATCGAGCAAGGCCTCGAAACCCGTCACAACGTCGAACAGCCCTATGGCGACTGGGGCGTGATGTGCGCCTATCCGCCGTTCAAGCGGACGCGGGACATTCGTGCCAAGACCGCCTTTGCCTTCCGCTACCATAACGGCTCGGACTGGCCGTATCTCGATGGGCTCTACGCCGGCGAGCGGCTGCGCCGCAGGCTTGGCGGCGCCCGCTATGCATTGACCCGCTGGTGGGAAATGTGCCTCGCCAATGGCTGGGCCGGACCGGTGGAGTACTTTACTCCGCCCTTCGGACGCGGATCGCTCCTGCAGGGCTGGAGCGCCATGCCGGCCACGGTAGCCCTGCAGTACGGCGCGGCCGCTATCGGGCAAGCGCCGTCAGAGCCGCAACGGGTCGTCGCCTGATGCGTACGGGGGGCAGCAGATGGTCAGCCGAGCGACATCGCGAAGATGACCCTGCCATCCCTGCTCACATCGGTGAAGCCCAGCGCGCGGTAAAAGCCCTTGGCGCGTTCATTGGTCGGGCTGACGCCCAGGTGCACGCCCCTGATGCCTGCCTCGCGAAGAGCATGGAGCTGCGTCTCGATCAGCCGTCGGCCCCAGCCGCCTCCCTGCGCCTCGGGCAAGAGGTTGATGTGGAGGTGCGCCGGGTACTGCTCCAGCAGGTCCTCGAGGCGGCTCTCGGGGTTCATGATGTGGTGAAGGACGTTCGCCTCGGCCTCGTTGCGCGGCACGAAGCCGCCAAACCGTCGCTGCGCCTCTGGCCACCATTCGGCATCGAGACGCCGGTCGAACGCCGCCGTGTCGGATGCCGCCACCACGTAGCCGAGCGCCGGCCCACCTCCGTCAGCCAGCACGAACGCGAATTCGGGTTCGAGCACGGCGTACGGCGCGGCCCAGACCGTGCCGGGCATCTGCGGGTCGCTGTAGAGCGCGGTGCCATCCACGCCGGCGTCGGCCGTCTTCAGACATATCTCATAGATTGCCGGCAGGTCGGCCGGGGTGCTCCGGCGGATGGCGCGCCCGCCCGATTGCTCACTAGTCATCGACGAATCCCATCGCTGCACCTGGCCAGCGACAGGAGCTACAACCTTCCCTTCGGCGCCGCAACGCCAGGGGATAGCTCACCAGCCCAGGAAAACGGGGAGACTGAATGATGCATCACACCATCCTGCAAAGCCTTCGGCTCAGGGCCGTGGCGGGTCTGGCAGCGGGCGGCCTCGCCGCGGCGCTGTCCGTCGGCAGTCCGGCGATCGCCCAGACGCTGGTGACCTGGGACGACTATACCGATGTCGGCCAGAACGCCGTCATCGAGCAGTTGAACAAGAACTTCCTCGCGGCCCATCCCGGCGTCACCCTCAACCGCACGGCGCGCACCTTCGACGACCTGTCGCTGACGCTGAAGCTGACCGTGTCGGCCGGCGATGGCCCGGAAGTCACCAAGGTCAACCAGGGCGCCGGCGATCAGGGCACGATGGCCCAGCAGGGCCTGCTGCTGCCCATCGACGACTACATCACGCAGTACGGCTGGGATAAGAACCAGTCCGAAGGCATCCTCGCGCGCACCCGCTGGTCCGACAAGGGCCAGTTCGGCGAGGGTCCGGCTTATGGCATCTCCGGCCTCGGCGAGATCGTCGGGCTCTACTACAACCAGAAGGTGCTTGCCGACGCCGGCATCGACACTCCGCCCGCGACCTTCGAGGAACTGGTGGAGGACGTCGAGACGCTGAAGGGCAAGGGCGTCCCTCCCTTCGTCCTCGGCACCGCCAAGCAGCACTTCGCGCTGCACCTGATCGCCGGCATCGAGCAGGCTCATATCGATGCCTCCAACCGCGCCACGCTCGACGACCTCATCTACGGTCGCGGCGGCACGTTCAAGACCGACGCCGGCCTCGCGGCGGCGACGATCGTCCAGAAGTGGGCGACCGAAGGCGGCTTCATCGATGGCTACCAGGGCATTTCCGGCGACGACGCCGTGCAGCTCTTCGTTGCCGGCAACGGTGGCTTCCTCGTTTCGGGCACCTGGCAGTTCGGTGCCATGCAGAACAACCCCGACATCCACTTCATGCCGGTTCCGCCGCCGGCAGGTGTGACCAAGCCCCTGAGCGTCGGTGGTGTGGACCTCTCCTGGTCGATCACCAGCAATGCCAAGGATAAGGCCACGCAGGACCTCGCGGCGCAGTATATCGACTACATGGTGTCGCCGGAGGCGGCGACGATCTGGGCCGGGGCGGGCTTCTTCCCCTCGACTCCGCTCTCCGACCCGAGCGTGGTCAAGAGCGGCGTCCTCTCCGAAGGCCTCGCCATGTGGAAAACCCTGGGCGAGAACAACGCCCTCGGCCACTACCCGGACTGGGCGTCGCCGACGCTGCTCAAGACCTACGACGACAACACCCCGTTGCTGCTCGCGGGCAGCATCACGCCGCAGGCCTTCATCGACGCCGTCGATGCCGACTACCAGGCCTACCTCGCATCCAAGAAGTAGCCGGCCACGCGCAAACCGTCCGGCCGCCCCGAGCGGCCGGATATCTCGGCACTGGAGAACGATGGACCTATGACCACCGCCGACAGCCAGGCCCGGACTGCGCCCGGAGCGGCGCAAGAGCGGGCACGGGTTCGCCGCCAGGGGAACCGCGTATCGGTGCTCGACCGGCGGGGCCCCTCCAACCTGCTCTACATCCTGCCCGGCTTCCTGATCTACGGCGCGTTCGTCTTCGTGCCGATCTTCGCCGCCATCGGTATCAGCCTCACCGACTGGAACGGCATCACCGCCCCGGTCTTCGTCGGGGTCGACAATTTTGCCAAGCTGTTCTCGGACGAACTCTTCTTCAAGGCGCTCCGCAACAACGCCCAGTTCCTGCTCTACTACTGTGTCCTGCCGCTGATCATCGGCCTCATGCTGGCCGCCATCATCAGCACGGTCGGCACCCGCCAGCGGCTCGCTCTGCGGACCCTGTTCTTCCTGCCCTATGTGATGCCCACTGCCGTGCTCGGCATCATCTTCCAGTGGCTCTACAATCCCGTCTTCGGGCCGTTCAACCAGATCCTCAAGGCCGTTGGCCTCGGCAGGTTCGCCTTGCCGTGGCTGGGCGATTTCAACTTCGTGCTGCCCGCCGTGGGCGCCGTCGCTACCTGGTATTTTTTCGGCTTCTGCATGGTGATCTTCCTCACCGGCATCCAGCGGATCGATCCCTCGCTCCATGATGCCGCGAGGGTCGACGGTGCGCGCCCCTGGCAGAGCTTCGCCTCCATCACCGCCCCGTTGCTGCTGCCCGAAATCCGCGTTGTCCTGCTGCTGACCGTCATCGCCTCGATCAAGAGCTTCGACCTGATCTTCACCATGACCCGCGGCGGGCCGAGCAATGCCACGCTCGTTCCCAACATCTACATGTACCAACTCGGCTTCCAGCTGAACCGCTTCGGCTATGCCGCGGCGGTTGCGCTGATCGGCGCGGTCCTCGTCTTCGCGGTCAACTTCGTCATCCACCAGACCATGAAGCGGTTCGACAGGGTGTCCGACCAATGAGCAAGCCATCGCCCGCTGGCGCCATTCCATACCGCATCGTGCTGTGGCTCTTCGCGCTGCTGACGATCGTGCCGTTCGGCCTCCTGCTGCTGACGTCGTTCAAGAGCCAGGCCGACCTCATGAAGGGCGCCTTCGCGCTCCCTGCCTATCCGCATTTCGAGAACTACGTGAACGCCTGGGTCGACGGCCACTTCAGCACGTACTTCACCAATTCGGTGCTGGTCGTGGTGCCGGTGGTGGCGATGAGCACGATCATCGGCATCCTGACCGGTTTCGCCTTCGCCTTCCTCAGCTTCCCATTCAAGAAGGGGGCCTTCGTCATTCTCACCATCGGCATGATGGTGCCCGCAGAGGCCTTCATCATCCCGCTCTACTACCAGATGCTGAACCTGGGGCTGATCAACACCTACTGGGCGCTGATCCTGCCGCAGGTAGCGATGTCGATTCCGTTCGCAACCATCTTCATGGCGAGCACCATGCGGCAGATCCCGGCCGAACTGCTCGAAGCGGCAGTGATCGACGGCGCCACGCGCCAGCGCGTTTTGTGGAGCATCATCGTGCCGCTGCTGCGCCCGGCCGCATCGAGCCTCGCGCTGTTCCTCTTCATCTGGACCTGGAACGAGTTCCTGATCCCCCTGATCCTCGTCAACGACGACGCCTTGCGCACCCTGCCCATCGGCATGCTGTTCTTCCAGGGGAAGTACACCGTGAACACCCCGGTCCTGACCGCCGGCGCCGTGATCCTCATCCTGCCGATCGTCCTCGTCTACCTCGCCTTCCAGCGCAAATTCATCGAGGGCCTCACCGCGGGCGCCGCGAAATAGCGCCGTGGCAGCACCGAGCCACAAAGGTAGTACGTTCGGCACATTGAAGTTGGTCGACCAATCGCATACCGTTGGCCGACACGGGTGCCATACATGCCTTTTCGACGCCATATCCGCTTCTACCTGAACGATGAATTCGTCGAACTCCACGACGTGCCGCCACTTCGCACCGTGCTGGACTGGCTGCGGCTCGACCGGCAGCTGCGCGGCACCAAGGAGGGGTGCGCCGAAGGCGATTGCGGTGCCTGCACCATCCTCGTCGGACGGCTCGATGCAGCCGGGACGCTGGTCTACGAGACGATCAACGCCTGCATTCGCTTCCTCGCGACGCTCGACGGCACCCATGTCGTCACCATCGAGGACTTGGCTCGGGACGGCAGACTCCACCCGGTGCAGCAGGCGATGGTGGAATGCCATGGCAGCCAGTGCGGCTTCTGCACGCCGGGCGTGGTCATGTCGCTCTATGCCGGCTGGCTCGAGGAGCCGCGACCCGACACCAATACGATCGACCGGAACCTCCAGGGCAATCTCTGCCGCTGCACCGGCTACGAGGCGATCGCGCGTGCCGCACGCACGGCGAGCGATCACGGCGACCCGGGCCATGACCGGCTGAAGGTTGGCGCCGAAGAGATGACGGCGCGCCTCTCGGCGCTGCGGGATGGTCAGCGGATCGTGCTGGAAAGCGCCGGCCATCGCGCCATCCTCCCTGCTGGTGCCGACGACCTCGCCGCCGTCCTCATCGAGGAGCTGGAGGCTACCATCGTTTCCGGCGCGACGGATGTGGGGCTCTGGATCACCAAGCACCTGCGACAGCCCGCGACTATGGTGTTCCTCAGCCATGTCGATGACCTCGATGGCGTCGTCGCCGGGGAGGGCCGGCTGATCGTGGGCGCGCGGACCTCGTACAGCTCGGCCGAGGATGCCATCTCCGAGCACATCCCCGAACTCTGCGAGCTGTGGAGCCGGATCGGCGGAAGGCAGGTGCGCAACGCCGGCACCATCGGCGGCAACATCGCCAACGGGTCTCCCATCGGCGACACGCCGCCGCCCCTGATTGTGCTGGGCGCCGAAGTGACGCTGCGGCGGGGCAACGATCGGCGCACGCTGCCGCTGGATGCCTTCTTCATCGACTACGGGCGGCAGGACCGGCGGCCCGACGAGTTCGTCGAAAGCATCGCCATTCCGCTGCCTCGTCAGGGCGACCGCGTCGCCGCCTACAAGGTCAGCAAGCGCCGCGACGAGGATATCTCGTCGGTGCTTGGCGCCTTCCGCCTCCGCATCGAGGACGGCCGCGTTGCCGACGCGGTGATCGCCTATGGCGGCATGGCGGCAGTCCCGAAACGAGCGCGGGCGGTGGAAGCGGCACTGACCGGCCAGCCTTGGACGCGTGCGTCGGTGGAGCAGGCGATGGCTGCCTATGCCGAGGATTTTGCTCCGCTCACCGACTGGCGGGCCAGCGCCGACTACCGGCTGATGGTGGCGCGCAACCTGCTAGTCCGCTTCTGGAGCGAGACCTCCGGCCATGCCGCAACCCGCGTCGGAGAACTGATCCATGGATGACCTGCGCCACTCCGCGGCCGTGCTCGCCGCCCAGGTCGTGCAGCACGAGTCGGCGCACAAGCACGTCGCCGGAACGGCCGAGTATATCGACGACATCGTCGAGCCGCTGAACACGCTGCACGCCTACCTAGGCCTCTCGACCGAGGCGAACGCGCGCATCGTGTCGCTGGATCTCGAGGCCGTGCGCGCGGCGCCCGGCGTTGTCGGGGTGCTGACGGCGGCCGACATTCCGGGCAGCAACGACATCAGCCCGGCCGGCGTCAACGATGACACGCTGTTCTGCGACACGCGCTGCAACTACCACGGCCAGCCGATCTTCGCGGTCGTCGCCACGAGCCGCGACGCGGCCCGGCGGGCCTCGCAGCTGGCGCGGGTGGAATACGCAGCCGAGACCCCGCATATCAGTGTCGACGATGCGATCGCCGGCGGCGGCGCGACGGTCGGACCCGGCCTCACCATCGCACGCGGCGACATCGATACGGCGCTTGTCGAAGCGACGCATGTCGTCGAGGGCGCGATCAGCGTCGGTGGCCAGGAGCACTTCTATCTCGAGGGGCAGGTGGCGCTCGCCATTCCGGGCGAGGATGGCGAGGTGCTGATCTACTCGGCCACCCAGCATCCGGGGGATGTGCAGGAAGTCGTGGCCCGCCTGCTCGGGCTAGAGGCCAACGGGGTGCGCGTGCATGTCCGCCGCATGGGTGGCGCCTTCGGTGGCAAGGAGACGCAGCCGACGCTGTTCGCTGCCGTCGCCGCGCTCGCCGCCCGAAAGTTCCGGCGCGCGGTAAAGTGCCGGCCGGACCGTGACGACGACATGGTCATCACCGGCAAGCGGCACGAGTTCGATATCGACTACAAGGTGGGGTTCGACGGCGCGGGGCGGATCGAGGGCGTGCAGATCGCGCTCAAGGCGCGCTGCGGGCATTCGCTCGACCTGTCGCGGGGTGTCGCCGATCGCGCCGTCATGCACGTCGACAATGCCTATTACTATCCGGCCGTGCATGCGCACTCCAAGCTCTACCGCACGCACACCGTCTCCAACACGGCCTTCCGCGGCTATGGCGGGCCGCAGGCTATCCTCGCCGCCGAGCGGGTGATCGAGGAGATCGCCTACACGCTGGGGAAGGATCCGCTCGAGATCGCGCGGCTCAATTTCTACGATGGCGCCGAGCGCAACACGACGCATTTCGGCCAGCCGGTGGGCGGCAACATCATGGCGCGGATTGTCGACCAGCTCGAGGCGAGCAGCGACTACCAGCGTCGTCGCGCCGAGATCATCGAAGCCAACCGCGGTTCCGAGTTCATCAAGCGGGGTATCGCGCTCAGCCCGGTGAAATACGGCATCGGCTACTCGAAGAAGTCGATGAACCAGGGCGCCGCACTGCTGGTCATCTATCGCGACGGCTCGGTGCACCTGAACCACGGCGGCACCGAGATGGGGCAGGGGCTCAATACCAAGGTTGCCCAACTGGTCGCGGCCGAGTTCGGGCTGTCGCTCGCCCGAGTGCGGGCCACGGCGGCCGCGACCGACAAGGTGCCCAATGCCTCGCCCACCTCGGGCTCCACCGGCACCGATCTCAACGGCGCTGCCGCTGTCGATGCGGCCCGTCGCATCAAGCGCGACCTGGTCGCCTTCGCCTGCGACGAGTGGCGGGTGCACGAGGACGAGGTGCGCTTCGAGAACGAGACCGTGCGGATCGGGCGCGAGGTTGTCACCTGGCACCACTTTACCGAGGCTGCCTATGCGGCGCGGGTGCCGCTTTCGTCGACCGGATTCCACAAGGTGCCGCACATCCATTGGGACCGCGCTGCCGGCCGCGGCCACCCCTATGGCTATTTCACCTTCGGCGCCTCGTGCTCGGAGGTGGCGGTCGACACCCTCACCGGAGAATATGCCGTGCTGCGCACCGATATCCTGCAGGATGTCGGCCGCTCGGTGAACCGCGACATCGACATCGGCCAGATCGAGGGTGGCTTCATCCAGGGGATGGGCTGGCTCACCACCGAGGAGCTGTGGTGGGACAAGGCCGGTCGGCTGCGCACGCACGCGCCCTCGACCTACAAGATCCCGGTCGCATCGGACCGGCCCCGCATCTTCAATGTCGATATCGCCGACTGGTCGGAGAACGACGCACCGACGATCAACCGCTCGAAGGCGGTCGGCGAGCCGCCGATCATGCTGGCCAATTCGGTCTTCGCCGCCATCGGCATGGCCGTCGCCAGCGTCGCCGACTACCGCTTCGCCCCGCGCCTCGACACGCCCGCCACGCCCGAGCGCGTGCTGATGACGATGGAGCGGCTGAAAGCCCGCGCCTGAGGCGCGGGCTCCAGATCTACTTCAGGTCCGAATACGCCGTCGCGACGAACAGTTCGTTCTGCAGCGAGGTGAGCTTGCCCGAACCGCCCGGGGGCGGCCAGATGCCTTCCTTGCTGGCCTGGGCGCGGGCGGCCTGGCGGTCGGCGATCGAGGCGTAGGGGTAGATGTGCACCATCTTGGTCGGGCCTTCCTCGATCGAGGCCATCACGGTCAGGACCTTGGACATCTCGTTGCGGCGCGGCACCACCTTGCTCCAGGCTTCCGCCGTCTCCGGCAGGCCGTTGGGCGCCAGCGTATAGGTGCGGAACTCGTAGAACGGGCCGAACGAGCCGGTCTCGATGTCACCCATGAAGAAAAGCGGCTTGAACGCGGTGCTCTGCACGCCGCCAAGATAGGGGGCGATGCCGTAGGCGTCCTCGGTCTGCATCAGGCGCGCGCGCTCGGCAGTTAGGGCCTCGACGCTCTCATAGGCGGTAATGAAGGCGAAGCGGTTGAGCACGCCGAACTCGCACGAGAAGGCGCCAAGCGTCTTTCCGGTGGACGAGAACCCCTCGTAGGTCTTGGGCAGGATCGGCAGCACGGCGCCAAGCGTGTTGGGCAGCAGCGACAGGATTGTCAGGTCGTAGATCATCGTTGGTCCTGAGGTGAATGGGCGGGTTACGCCAAGGCTTTTCAAACTCGCGAACGATTGGTACACCACTTGAATTCCAATTGCACGCCAAACGTTGAACGAGGAAACCGGCCATGTATGAACGCCTGCTCACCGGCCGTGTCGTGACCCCTTCCGGCCTGCTCGAGGACGGCTGGATCGCAATCTCTGGCGGTCGCATCGCCGGCGTCGGATCAGGCCCGCGCCCGGAGGCGGAGGAAGTGGTCGAATACCGGGCGGCCTACCTGCTGCCCGGTGCCGTCGACGGGCAGACCCATGCCGGCAGCCAGATCGGTTTCCCCGGCATGGCGCCCACGACCAAGGCGGCCGTGATCGGTGGCGTCACCACCATCGTCGACATGCCCTATGACGAGCCCGACCCGGTGTGGAACGGCGAGCTCCTGGCGCAGAAGATCGCTGCCGTGCATGAACACGCTGTCTGCGACGTCGCGCTCTACGGCACGGTCCCGAACGAGCCGGTGGAGGCCGACGTGCGGGCGCTGGTCGCCGGCGGCGTCTGTGCCTTCAAGATCTCCTCGTTCGAGGCCCATCCGCACCGCTTCCCGCGCATCGGCAGCGGCGCAACCCGCGCGCTGATCGAAATTCTCGAAGGCACCGGCCTGCCGCTGGGGCTGCACAACGAGGACCAGGAGATCGTCCGGCGCCTCGCCGCCGAGTTCAAGGCAGCGGGGAAGACCGGGCCGGAGCACCACAGTCCCAGCCGTCCGGAGGTGGCCGAGATCTCTGCCACCGCCACGTTCCTTGCACTCGGGGCAGGGGCCGCGACCCCGCTGCACATCGTCCATATCTCGACGCCCGATGGCTTCGACCTGACCCGCCGTTTCTGCGAGTCGGGTGCTCCGGCGACCGCCGAGATGTGCGTCCATTATCTCCATTTCGACGCGGCCGAGGACATGCCGCGCCTCGGCGGCAAGCTGAAAGTCAACCCGCCGATCCGGGGCGGAAGGCGCGAGGCGCTGTGGCAGGTGCTGGAGCGGGGCGAGTGCACGTTCGTCTCGTCGGATCACAGCGCCTGGCCGATCGAGCGCAAGAACAACCCGTCGATCTTCGACGTCGCCGCCGGCATGCCGGGACTCGAGACGCTGCTGCCCTCGTTCTTCACCGACGCAGCCGCGCGCTACGGCGCCGACCGGGCGGCCGAGATGAGTGCCGAATGGTTGGCAGAGCGGCCGGCGCGTTTCTTCGGCCTCTCGACGAAAGGGCGCATCGCACCGGGCATGGATGCCGATATCGCGGTGCTGGATCCGGCGGCGCACATCTACGACTCACGCCGCAATCCCGGTGGTCCGGGCTGGAGCGCCTATGACGGCGAAACCTTCACCGTCACGCCGGTCGCCACCTGGGTTCGCGGCCAGCTGGCCTGGGATGGCTCCGCCGTCATCGCCGCCAGCGGGGCAGGGCGGTTCGTGCCGCGCGGCTAGCGCAGGATTCCCGACAGCCGCTCAATGATGGCGAGCTTCACCGTCTCGATGTGCTGCACCATGGCGGCGCGCGCGAGGTCACGGCTGCCGCTGGCGACGGCGTCGAGCAGGCGCGTGTTCTCGTCCACGCTGAAGCGCGGCGTCATCGGGTTGCGATAGGCGTTGAACACATGGGTGCGCCGGCGCAGGTCACGGATCATCGCCGCCATCAGCGTATTGCCCGCCGCATCGGCGATCTCGCCGTGCAGCATGTCGTCGACCGCCCAGATTTCGCTCAGAGTCGGCTTGGGGTTCCGGGCCAGCGTATCGAGCGACTGGCGAATGGTGGCGATGCGCTCGGCGGGAATCTTGCCGGCAGCGAGGAACGCGGCTTCGGCCTCGAGCAGTTGCCGGACGTTGAGAATTTCAACAAAGGCCTCGGTCGAGAACGGGCTCACGGTCACGCCGCGGCTCGGCTGCTTGTAGACTAGCCCCTCGGCCTCAAGCCGACCAAGCGCCTCGCGGATCGGCGTGCGCGAGGCGTTCAGCCGCTCGGCCATGCGCCGCTCGGTGATGACGTCGCCGGGGCGCAACTCGCCGGCGATCAGCAAACCGATCAGTTGGTCATAGACCTGCTCGGTCAGATTCGGCTTCTGCCCGGCGTCACCGCCCAGGAATGCCAAATCGTCGCCTGTATCGCCTGGATCCGCGACTTCACCCATCGGAGCCTCCATTTGTGGATTGCCTTTCATATAGGCGAAGCGCCCAAGGAACACATGCGGAATATCGCTGGTATCCCCGATATTTAGCCCGTCTGCCCGCCACCGGATTAGGCAATTCCGGCCGTTGCCCAAGGCTTCGGCAAAATCCACAGGCAGGGCCTTGCATTCCATCCCGACTTGAATAATGCTTGTGGTATACCACTGGCGTGCAAGTGATGGAGCGACAAGCAATGGCGATCAAACCCTGGCGTGCAACAAGCATCCAGATGCGCAGCGAAAGGGCCTCCCAGGCTCCCGACAACGGCGCGGCCAAGGTCGTCATCCAGCGCAATACCGATCGGCTCGTGCAGATGATCGAGGCTGCCTGCGACAGCGACAAGAAACCCGATCTTGTGGTCTTCCCCGAGTTCGCCATGCAGGGCCCGCCGCTGCACATGGGCGTGGGTGAATGGATCGAGCGCGCCTGCTCGCCCATTCCCGGCCCGCTGACAGCACCGCTGCAGGAACTGGCCAGGCGCCGCGGCATCTTCATCTGCGGCAACATGTTCGAAGCGCCGACCGAGTGGCCCGGCCGCTACTTCAATTCGTCCTTCATCATCGACCGCACGGGCGAGGTGATCCTCAACTACCGCCGCCTCAACACCGCGGCCTTCCCGTCCGTGCACGATTTCATGAGCGCCTATCTCGCGGTGACGCCGCTGGAGCAGCAGTTCCCGGTGGTCGATACCGAGCTAGGCAAGCTCTGCGTCATTCCCTGCGGCGAGATCACCATTCCCGAGGTCGCTCGCGTGATGATGATGCAGGGCGCAGAGGTGATCCTCCACCCCACCAACTCGAAGTTCTCCGAGCGGCAGGAGGCGGCAAAGCTCTGCCGCGCCACCGAGAACATGACCTACCTGATCTCCGGCAATGTCGCCGAGTTCATCGGGTTTTCGCCTGACAACACCATCCTCGGTGGCCGCTCGCACATCCTCGATCACCACGGCAACACGCTGAGCTTCCAGGAGAGCGCGACCGAGAGCATCGGCGTCACCGCCATGATCGACATCGAGCAGCTGCGCCGCGATCGCCGCACCGATACCGGGCTCGACAACACGCTGCTCAGGGCGCGCTACGAGATGTACGTGCCGTTCTACCAGGCGGCCAGGTTCTACCCGGCCAACTACTTCCTCGATGCCCCGATGGCCGACGTCGCCGAGACCAAGGCCGCCATTGCCATCTCGCGCCAGAACATGGAGCGCGCCGGCATCCTCGAACCGCTACCGGCCGGAGCTCCCGAGCCCGTCGCCGCCGCTGCCCACTAGGAGACACTCCCATGATCACCGCTGAAGAAAACATCGAACTCACCCGTGTGGGCAAAGGCACGCTTATGGGCGATTTCTTTCGCCAGTTCTGGCTGCCGGTCTGCCTCAGCTCAGAGCTGAAGGCCGATGGCGATCCGGTCCGCCTGATGATCCTGGGCGAGAAGCTGGTCGCTTTCCGCGATACCGAAGGCCGTGTCGGCGTGTTCGACCATCGCTGCCCGCACCGGTGCGCCTCGCTGTTCTTCGGCCGCAACGAGCTGGGCGGCATCCGCTGCGCCTATCACGGCTGGAAGTTCGACGTGACCGGCAAGTGCCTCGACCAACCCAACCTCGAGGATAAGTCGAAGTATCCGGCGGGCACCCCGGCGATCGCCTATCGTGTCAAGGAATCGGGCGGCATGGTGTTCGCCTATATGGGCGAGCGGCAGGACAACCCTCCCGAGCTGCCGGAGATCGAGGCGATCCTGGGCGAGCCGGATGATCGCAACATCGCGCTCACCCACCGCGACTGCAACTACATGCAGGCGCTCGAAGGCGACATCGATACCTCGCACCTCGGCTTCCTGCATGTGGGCGGCGTCGACGGCGAGAGGCTCGACCTGTCGAACCCGGAAGTGTTCACGGTCATCGAAAAGGCGCCCAAGATCAACGTCTCGGTGATGCCCTTCGGCACCATGTACTCGGCCCAGCGCAACGCCTACGAGGGCACCGAGCACCATCGGTTCGCGAGCTACATCTTCCCGTTCTGGGTCACCTATCCCTCGGGCGAGCTCGACGAGAATGTCACGGCCAACGCCTGGGTGCCGATCGACGACACCTCGACGATGATCTTCAACATCGATCTGCGGCGCGCTTCCGGCGGCGGCAAGAAGAAGCTCATGTACAAGGACGGCACCGAGGTGCAGGGCCTCGCCCGCCCGCTCGAGTACCTGCCCACCACCACCGACTGGAAGGGCCGCTGGCGCCCGGTCAAGGATGCCAGCAACGACTACGGCATCGACCGCGACTGGCAGCGCAGCGGCGAGAGCTACACCGGCATCGTGGGCATCCCGCTGCAGGATCAGGCGATCCAGGAGTCGATGGGCCACACCGTGGATCGGGAGATGGAACACCTCGCCGCCTCCGACCGCATGGTAATCCTCACCCGTCGCGTCATGCTCGACGCGGCCAAGGAATACCGCGCGACCGGCAAGCTGCCGGCTATCGTCGACCAGCCCGAACTCGCTCGCGACGCGCGCGGCGGCGACATCGTCGTGCCCTACGGCACCGACTGGCTCGAGGGCTATGAAGAGAAGATGGCCGAGATCAAGGGCTACCGGCCCAAGCTGACCGCCGCCGAATGAGCGAGGATTTTGCCATGGCATCCGACGCGGCCCTCGTGCCGGATACCTCCGAGTGGATCGGGGCGGGCCATGACCCGACCCCGACCGGACACAAGCAACTGACCTTGCGGGTCGATGCGATCAGGATGGTCGCCGAGACGATCCGCCAGGTCGAGCTCGTCTCTGCGGACGGCTCACCGCTGCCGCCGTTCACGGCGGGCGCCCACATCAATCTCAAGCTGCCGGGCGATCTCAGCCGCTCCTATTCGCTGACCAACGGGCCGGAGACGCGCGACCGCTACGTCATCGGCGTCAATCGCGACGCCGCTAGCCGTGGTGGTTCGGCCTATATCGTCGAGCAGTTGCAGGTAGGTGACGTGCTGCCGGTAGATCCGCCGCACAACACCTTCCACCTGGTCGAGGACGCCGAGCAGAGCGCCTTCTTTGCGGGGGGCATCGGCATCACGCCGATCCTCGCCATGATCCGGCAGCTCGAAGCGCTGGGCCGGCCGTGGAAGCTCTTCTACGCCGCCCGCAACCGCGAGAGCGCCGCCTTCCTGCCCGAGCTCAAGGCCCTGGAAGCCGCGTCTCCCGGCCGCGTGCACCTGCATTTCGATGCCGAGGCAGGGCGGGTGTTTCCGCTGCTCAAGATCGCCGCGACCATTCCCAAGGTCGCGCATCTCTATTGCTGCGGCCCCGGCAAGATGATCGAGACGTTCCGCGCCTCGGCCGGCTGGCGGCCCGAGGACAATGTCCATATCGAGCACTTCGTGGGCAGCAAGTCCAAGCCCACCATGGCCTTCGACGTCGAGCTCAAGCGCCGCGGCCAGACCTTCCACGTGCCGCTCGGCGAGACCATTCTCGACGTGCTGCTGAAGAACGACGTCTATGTCTCGCATTCCTGCAAGGAAGGCGTCTGCGGCTCGTGCGAGACGCGTGTGCTCGACGGCGTGCCCGAGCACATGGACAACGTGCTGTCCCCGCGCGAGCGCGCCAGCAACGAACTGATCATGGTCTGCTGCTCGGGCTGTTCCAGCGGGAAACTGGTGCTGGACATCTAGCGCTGGCGCTATTGGGCACCCATCCATCACAACTCACCGGCCCAACCTCCCCCTAGATGGGGGAGGCAACCGTAGCTTGTGAGCGCAGCGAACTAGCGCAGGTCGGAGGGGGTGCCCCTCGGGCACAATGCCCGCCCACCCAGCGGGTCATTCCGGCGAAGGCCGGAATCCATCACGAGGTCCCTCCACCTCCATAGCGAGCCGTGAGACCTCATGATGGACCCCGGGCTCCGCCGGGGTGACATCGCGTGTGAAATTCTTATCCCCCCACCACTCCCGCGCCCGTATCCTCCCCCCCGTCCTCGCACTGGGCGGCGTTCGCGACGAACGAACGGTGTGGGGATATCGGGAGCCATGGCAGTCGTGTCATGGCGGGTTTGTGGGACCGACAACCAACCACCCATCCAGGCTCCGACACGGTAACGTGGACGAGAGGGGCGATGGGGGCATGCTCCCTGGATCCCCCAGATCTGACTCCACCCCGATCAGACCGGCGCGGCGACGGCCGTTTCATCTGCGGACTAACCGCGTGGCCTGAAACCGCGCCGGTCACCGTCCTGCTCTTTGATATCCTCCGGGGCGATGGCCGCCGGATGCATCAGCGTGGCCTAGAGTACCACCTGGCAAACGCAGTCGATCGCCACCGGCGAGCCGTTGGGCAGCGAGCTCACGCCATAGGCCATGCGCGCATGCTGGCCGCGTTCGCCCAGCACTTCGGCGAGGAGCAGCGAGCAGCCGTCCAGCACCTTGGGATGCATGGTGAAATCCGGAGGGCAGGCGATCATGCCGGTGATGCGAACGACCTGCCGGATGCGGTCGAGGTCGCCGAGCGTCTCCTGCAGCACCGCGAGGATGGTCTCGCCGATATTGCGGGCCGCAGCCTGCGCGGCCTCGAGGTCGAGGTCGCGCCCGACCATGCCGACGAGCGGGGTGCCGTCGGCATTTCGGGGGCCGAAGCCGGAAAGATACGCCATGTCCCCGATGACGACGACCGGCCGGTAGGCGCCGGCCGGTTTGGGGGGAGGCGGGAGGTTGTCGAGGCGCATCAGGAGGCGGCCGCGAGGCGCGGTTCGGCGGCGAGGCGCCGCTCGAGGCGCTCGATCAGCCGGTCGAGCTCGCGATGGTCGTCGGCGCTGAGGCGGGGGCCCGGATGGCGGACATGCGCCGAAGCGATGGCGCCGCGGCGGCGCAGCGTTTCCTTGCGCAGCGCGATGCCGATGACCGGCTGGGCCTCGTGGCGCAGCAGCGGCAGGTACATGTCGAAGATGTCCTCGGCGCGGTCCGCGTTGCCCCTGGCGTATTCGGCGCAGACCTCGACCAGCATCTCGGGATAAGCGAAGCCGGTCATCGCACCATTGGCGCCGCGCGCCAGTTCCTGCGGCAGGTAGAGCCCGCCGTTGCCGACGAGGATCGAGACCTGGCGGCCGGGCAGGGCGCGCAGGCGGGAGAGCTTGGTGTGCCCGGGCCAGTCCTCGTGCTTGAGCATCTTGATGCTGTCATAGCGATCGAACAGGCGCTTCAGCGTATCGACCGAGATGTTGACCGCGGTGATGAACGGGTAGTCCTGCAGCACCACGGGGGTGTCGCCGAGGCGGTCGAGCACGGCTGAGAAGTAGCCGAAGATCTGCTCCTCGGTCCTCAGCGTGTTGACCGGGGCGACCATCACGCCGGCGGCGCCGGCGTCCATTGCCTCGCTGGCGAAGCTGACCAGCGGATCGGTGCCGGCGTTGGAGACGCCCACGACCACCGGGATACGGCCATCGATGCGCGACAGGTAGCGGTTCATCACCGCGCGGCCCTCTTCCATGCTGAGCTTGTGGGACTCGCCCATCATGCCCAGGATCGTCATGCCGGTGACGCCCTTCTCGAGATAGAACTCGACGACGCTGTCGATGCTCGCTTCGTCGATCTGGCCGGCGTCGGTGAATGGGGTGACGGCAATAACGTAGACGCCCGAGGCGGTTTCATCCAGCCGGTGGGACATGGTCTTTCCTCACTAGAAGTGCTGTGGCGGGCCACTCGGGACCCGCCACTGTTGCTGTTATTCGCGGGCGAGAGTCGGTGTCGCCTTCCACGGCACTACGAAACGCTCGATGGTTTCGATGACCGCGAAGAAGATCATGCCGATCGCCGAGATGAAGATGATCGCCGCGAACTGACGCGTGATGTTGAAGGTCGAGCCGGCCACCGTGATGACATAGCCGAGGCCCTGGTCGGCGCCGATGAACTCGGCAACCACTGCACCGATTACCGACAGCACCGTCGCGAGCTTGAGGCCGGCGAAGATGTAGGGCAGGGCCTGCGGCAGGCGGAACTTCCAGAACGTCTGCCAGCCCGTCGCACCCATCGATTGGGCGAGATAGAGCATTTCGGCCGACGAGGCGCGCAGCCCCACCACGGAGTTGATGACGATCGGGAAGAAGCTGAGCAGCACCACGATGACGATCTTGGGCGTCAGGCCATAGCCGAACCAGGCCATCAGCAGCGGCGCGATCGCCACCTTCGGAATGGTCTGGCTGGCGACGATGATCGGGTAGATGGCCCGCTCGGCGACGCGGCTGTAGGTGATCAGCACCGCCAGCGGCACGCCGACGAGGATGGAGAAGCCGAAGCCGATCAACACTTCGGACAGCGTGATGCCACCGTTGTACATCAGGCGCGGCCAGTAGGCGATTATCTCTTCGACGATCGCCGACGGGGACGGCAGGATGTAGATCGGCACGTTCGAGATGCGAACCGACAGTTCCCACACGATCAGCAGCAGGATCAGTGTCCACAGCGCCGGCGAGATCTTGCCGGCGAGCGCGAGGAAGGAGCGCTTCTGGCGCGGGGCAGTCTCGGTCTCGGTGTCGGTTACGACAGCCATCTCACACCTCCTCCCGGAAGACGCCGAGACCCTTGAAGATCTCGGTCAGTTCGCGGGTATATGCATTGAACTTGGGTTCCTCGCGCATCGCGAGGCGCCGCGGGCGCGGCAGGTCGATGTCGATGATCCGCTCGATGCGGCCGGGGCGCGGCGACATCACCACGACACGGTCGCTGAGGAACACGGCCTCGGCGATCGAGTGGGTGATGAACAGCACCGTCATTTCGTTGTCGCGGCATAGCCGCAGCAGGTCGAGCTGGAGCTGGTCGCGCGTCATTGCGTCGAGTGCGCCGAACGGCTCGTCCATCAGCAGCAGCGGCGGCTTGTGCAGCAGGGCGCGGCAGATCGAGACGCGCTGGCGCATGCCGCCCGAGAGTTCCTTGGGGAAGGCGCCTTCGAAATCCCCGAGCGACACCATGTTCAGCAGTTCGCGGGCTCGCTCGCGGGCCGGTTCGAGCGGCAGCTTGCGGATCTCGGCCTGGATCATCACGTTCTGCAGCGCGGTGCGCCACTCCAGCAGCACGTCCTGCTGGAACACGACGCCGCCGTCCGGGTTGGGGCCCTGGATCACCTTGCTGCCGACTTCGATGCGGCCCTTGCTCTGCGGCGTCAGGCCCGCCAGCAGCATCATCAGCGTGCTCTTGCCACAACCAGACGGACCCAGCACCGAGACGAACTCGCCCTTGCGGATGTTGAGATCGATGTCCTGCAGCGCGTGGACATCGCCCTTGCGGGTCTTGAAAGTCTTGGAGACGCGGGAAATCCGGACATGGGGTTTGACCGTCGCGGCCGTTTCCACGTTCATGCTCATGTCATTCATACCTTCTGTTCCCCTCTCGAATGCTGTGGCCCGCACTAGACGGAGCGGATCGCGCCGCCATCGACGCGGATGATCGAACCTGTGACGTAGCTGGCGCCCGCGCCGGCGAGGAATGCCGCCACGGCGCCGAATTCTTCGACCGTGCCGTAGCGGCCGGCCGGGATGGTGGCGAACGACTCGCGCGCCACGTCTGCTTCCGACTTGCCGGTGCGCGATGCGGCGGAGGCGTCGATGCTCTGGGTGCGGGCAGTGGCAATGCGGCCGGGAGCAAGCACGTTCACCGTCACGCCGTCCTTGGCGACTTCGCCGGCCAGCGTCTTCATGAAGCCGACGACGGCCGAACGCAGGCTGTTTGAAATCGGCAGGTGCGGGATCGGTTGGATCACGCCGCTCGAGGCAATGGTGATGACCCGGCCCCAGCCGCGCTTGCGCATGTCGGCGACGAGGTCGAGGGTCAGCGCCAGGATGGGCGTCACCATCTTGTCGAATTGCCGCTCGACTTCATCGATGGCGACTGTGCTCGGCAGGCCGGTCGGCGGACCGCCGGAATTGTTGACGAGGATATCGACCGAGCCGAGGGTGGCGCGAGCGGCGGCGGCGATCGAGGCAGCCGCGTCGGGGGCGCCAAGGTCGGCCGCTATCGGAAAGCAGCGTTCGCGCTGGTCGGCCGGCAGTTCGCCGCGCACCTGTTCCAGCGCCTCGATGGAACGGGAGGAGATGGCCACGCTGGCGCCTTCGGCGAGCAACGCGCGCGCCACGCCGAGGCCCAGCCCCTGGCTCGCACCCAGCACAAGTGCACCCTTGCCGTGCAGCCCCAGATCCATCGTCATACTCCGTCAGAAAAGAAAGTCCGGGCGCCGCCGGGAGGCGGCGGCACCCGTGAGGTCGGGCCTTACTCGGCAGCCGGCTGGTAGGCGTCGGTGTAGATCATCTCGGGCGTGGTCCAGCCCGCCGGGATGCCGGCATAGGTCTCGAGCAGCGAGATGGTCTGGACGACGTCCTCGGGAGCGACCCAGCCGAAGGGCTTGCCTTCGGTGGCGGCGGTGTGACGGTACTTCTCCATCACCTCGATCTCCTGGCCGATGGCCTTGCGGTCGGCGTCGGGGCGGTTCTCCATGAACAGGTCCAGAGCTTCGGCCGGGTTGGCGAGCACGTCGGCATGGCCCTTGGTGATGGCGCGGAGGTAGCCCTTCACGGCATCGCCGTTCTCACCCAGCCAGTCCTTGCGCACGATGACGCTCGAGCCGAGCACGTTGACGCCGTAGTCGGCGAACAGCATCGGCGGCTCGATCTCGGAGAAGACCTGGATCTTGTCGCCGTCGGGATTGGCCCAGACGTTGACGAAGTCGGCATCACCCTTGAGCAGGGCCTGGTTGTAGTTGTCGGTGACGATCAGCTCGATGGTGTCGAGGTTGACGCCGTTGACGGCCGCGAAGGCGCCGATCATGCCGTCCGAGAAGTTGCCGGCTTCGGTCGCGAACTTCTTGCCCTCGAGATCCTTGGGCGTGTTGATGCCCGAACCCTTGAGCGAGACGATCGACGACGGGTCCTTCTGCACGAGGCCGAATACGGCGGTGATGTTGTCGAACTTGGCCTGTGCGGCGGCCTGGGCGAGCGCACCGATGCCGGCATTGCCGAGCTGCACGGTGCCGTTACCGACGGCCTGGATGGTATCGGTCGATCCGGTGCCATCGATGATCGTCACGTCGAGACCTTCTTCCTCGAAGTAACCCTTGCTCTTCGCGACGAAGAACGGCGCGTCGATGCCGCCGGCGATGAACGCCAGGCGTACGGTGATCTTCTGCAGGTCCTGCGCATAGGCGGCGGACCCCATCAGCGCTCCGATCAGAGCAAGACTGGCGAGCGACAGCGCGCCCTTTTTCATGTGTTTCATTCCCATCCCCGTAAGTGCCGTTGTGGTTGGCATTCAAACGGTATGCCGCAGGAATATCGGGTGTCAACAGGGTGATGTTGATATTCTGAGCAAGCCGAACATGTGCCGATAATTTGTGCACAAGCGGCGGGCAGCCGCCAACGCTCCCAGGCGCTGGCATGTTGTCGCAGGATCGGAAATTACTGAAACTATTGAGGTTTTTGGCGCGACGCAGGTCTGGTATGCGTCGCGCGGAGGTCACCGGCCGTTCAGGCGGTACCAAGGTTCGCCGTCTGGCAATGGCCAGTCGCGGTAGAATTCCTTGAGATGCGGCAATAGCTTGCGCGACAATTCGGCCCGCATGCGCTCCGCTTCGCTCGGCGGACGCGCGAGGTCATCGTGCAGGGCCTTCAGCGTCGCGTCTCGATCGACGAAGGTGAACTGGCCGTCGCGATAGACGACGCGGCCCTCGATCATCGTTGCGTGCACGTGCTGGGTTTTGGCCCGGTAGATCAGCGCCGACACCGGATCAGTGTCCGGCGACAGGTGCGGATAGGCCATTGCCTCGTAATCGAGCACCACCATGTCGGCGCGCTTTCCGACGGCGAGTCGGCCGATCTCGTCGCCGAACCCCGTGGCACGCGCCCCGTTTTCGGTGGCCATGCGGAAGATCTGCGCGGGAGTGAGCGGCGCGTTGAACAGGCCCGGCTCGGCATGCAGGTGCTTTACGAGTCGCATTTCCTGCAGCATGTCGCGGTCATCGTTGAGCCCGGCTTCATCAATTCCGAGGGCAACCGGGATGTTGCGCGCGACCAACGCGTTCACCGGCGCGATGCCGCTGCGCAGCCTCAGGTTCGAGCTGGCATTGTGGCAGATGCAGACCCCGTGGCGATGCACGATGTCGAGGTCGCCCTCATCCATCCATATCCCGTGCCCGAGCGTCAGGTGCGGTCCGAGGAAGCCGATGTCGGCAAGGTGCGCCACCGAGGACTTGCCGAAGCGGCGGCGCGAGAACTCCTTCTGGTACACCGTT
The DNA here is from genome assembly GCA_023393475.1 of Pseudomonadota bacterium. Lineage (GTDB taxonomy): Bacteria > Pseudomonadota > Alphaproteobacteria > Rhizobiales > Devosiaceae > Devosia_A. The sequence continues at coordinate 49,471 of JAEWLC010000037.1, read as the reverse complement.
TCCGACAGGTGGAGGTGGATGCCCATGCCATATTTCTGTGCCCACTCGCTGGTCAGCGTCAGCAGCCGGTCGGAGGCGCGCTCGAGATTGATCGGCGCCAGCCACAGCCGCACAAGTGGATCGCCGCGCACGCCGTGGCGCTCGATCATCGGTTGCAGGTACTCGGTCTCGAAATCCTCTAGCCGGAAATGCGAGCGCTTCAGGAACGCCGTCGTCTCGTCCTGCATGTCCTGGGGCAGGGTGGAGACGAACACATCGTCGTTCTCGTACACCAGCCGGTGCTGGTCGCGGTTGCACATCGCGAAGCTGACGCGCATGCCGAGGTCGCGATAGGCGTCGATCACCGCATTGGCGGCGTCGCCCCAGCCACGCACCGGCGCCGGCATCATCCGGCCGAGGTGCTGCACCGCCGTGACGCCTGAGGCGACGAGTTCGAAGGCGGAATAGAGCGTATCGAGATAGGCGTCCGGCGATTTGTGGCGCAGCTGGTGGGTCAGCCACAGCTCGAGCGGCAGGTCGGGGCTGCCGAGCTGCACCGGCGTTACCCCCACATGGTGGTGCGTGTTGACCAAGCCGGGCGTCACCATCATGCCCGGCCCGCCGATCACCTCGACGCCGGGGTGCCGGGCGGAGATGTCGGCGAATGGCCCGATCTCGGCGATGCGGCCATCGACCTGGAGGATGGCGCCATCCTCCAGCGTCTCGACTGTGTTGTCGTCAATGGCGCCGAGCAGCAGGCACCGTCCGTGGACGATGCTGGTACCTGCCTTGGCGCCGCTTGCTCCACCCGCCTTGATCACCGCGCTCAACGGATCACCCCCGCGCGGGCCATGTTTGCCAGCGCCTGCTCCTGCAGCGGCGTAAGCTCGGGATAGGCCTCGAAGGCCCCCTCGGCGAGGCCGTTGGCCGGATAGAACGCAGCGCTGGCGTAGTAGTCGCGATACATCTCGAAGCGCGAGCGTATCAGCATGTTGTGCATGCCCTTGTCCCGGCGCGCCTGGCGCAGCGCCTCGACATCGATCACGGCGCTGACCGAGACATTCTCGGTGGCGGTGGCATCGGCCGCCGCGTCGTTGCCGAAATAGTCGACGATGCGCGAGTGGCCGCCCTGCTCGCTGCCATCGGCGGAAAAGCCGATGCCGCCGGCGACGTTGGCGCTGATCAGGTAGCACATGTTCTCCGCCGCGCGGCAGGTCTTGGCCGCCTCGCTCGGCACCGTCACCGGCCCGTTATGCGGATGCAGCAGCACCTCGGCGCCGCGCAGCATGAAGACGCGGCTCAGTTCGGGAACGTTGATCTCGCCGCAGGGGAAGATGGCGAGCCGGCCGAGCTCCGTATCCACCACCGGGAAGATGCCGTCCTCGCCATAGGCGTCGCGATAGGTGTCGAGGATGTCGTGCGGCGAGGTCCACGAGGCGGTGTTGATGCGGCGATAACGCAGGATCACCTCGCCCCTGGGGTTGAGCAGGAACGACGAGTTGAAGTAGCGGTCCGGCCAGCGCGGATCGACTTCGAAATGGTTGCCGGCAATGTAGATGCCGCGCGTTCGCGCCACCTCGGCCAGCCGGTCGGTGATCGGGCCCGGGATCGTCGCGCAGGCCTTGTCGATCCACTGGCTCACCGGGGTCGAACGCGGCGGCCCCTGGAACACGAACTCGGGCAGCACGACCAGCTTCGGCGGAGTAGGCGACTCGCAGGCCGCGTCGATCAGCTCGATCGCGTGGGCAACGTTCGCCTCGATGATCGTCCAGGCCGCCGCGCGGTCAGGGGCATCGCTCGCCACCTCGCTTCGCATCTGAATGCACGTTGCGCGCCAGGGCTGGACAGTCATGATGGGATCTCCGACGTAGTGTTCCATTGGCATACCATTGGCACACTAAGGTCTGATCGCAAAGTGCTCTCGGCCCCTGGCGGTCGCAAATCCGCGCAAATTGACGTTGGTATGGTGATGGTGTACCACGCAGCAAAGGATGCTTTTCCATGACCATTTCCGACGTTGCCGACGATTACCCAGCCGCCGCGCCGGGAGAGGAGGCGACGAGCAGTCTCAGCGAACAAGCTTATGCCCGCATCCTCGAACTGATCCTCGGCGGGCGCATCCCGCCCGGCACCATCCTGCAGGAACGTAAGCTCGCCGAGATGCTGTCGATGTCGCGCACGCCGCTGCGTGAAGCGCTTCGCCTGCTCGAGGCCGAACGCATGATCACCCGAACGCATGGTCGGGCTCCGGTGGTGTCGCATGTAGGGATTGAGAATTTCGTCTTCATCCTCGATATGCGGCGTATCCTCGAGGTCGAGGCCGCCGGCCGGGCCACTGGCCGGATACCGCCCGAGGAGGCCACCCGCGTCATTGCCGCGATCGACGAGCTGGTCGGGATCGAGCATCCCACCCCGGCGCAGCACTGGGCCGTCGACGACCTCGTCCACGGCACCATCGCCGATGCCGCCGGCAACCCGTTGATAGCGGCGACCATCCGCGACCTGCGCCGGCGCACCCACCTGTTCAACACGGCCCGAATCCCCAAGCGGTTGATGCCGGGCGCGTCCGAGCACCTCAACATGATCAATGCCGTGACCGGTTCGGATCCTGAGCTGTCCCGGCAGATCATGGGGCGGCATCTAGACAATGTGCGTGAGGCGATTATCGAGTATCTGCTCGGCTCCAGCCGTTCATGATGCTGCGTCCGCCGGCCCCCGCCGCGATCTGGAGAATTTCTGAATGACCATCCTGGCACGGCTCAGGCGCGCTGGAATCGACACCTATACGTTGCTCCTGCTGGGCATGGTGCTGCTTGGCTCCATTCTGCCCGCCTCCGGTGATTTCGCCGTGGTGGTGCGCACCGTGTCGCTGCTGGCGGTGGCGCTGCTGTTCTTCCTCTATGGCGCGCGCCTCGATACCTCGACGGTGATTGCCGGCCTCGCCAACTGGCGGCTGCAGGGCCTCACTTTCCTCACCACCTTCGTCTTCTTCCCCGCCCTCGCCCTGGGCATCGTGCTGCTGGTCTCCGGCATCGTCGATCCTGCCATCGCCACCGGCATCCTGTTCCTCGGCGCCCTGCCGTCGACGGTGCAGTCGTCCATCGCGCTGACCGGCCTTGCCCGCGGCAATGTCGCGGCTGCCGTGTGCGCTGCCTCGATCTCGAACCTCGTCGGCGTGGTGCTGTCCCCGCTGCTCTGCACCCTGCTGGTCGGCTCGCAGGGTGGGGTCGATCCCGCCGCCATCGGCAGCGTGGCGCTGCAGATCCTGCTGCCCTTTGTCCTCGGGCAGCTGGCGCGCCCCTTCATCGGCAATTTCGTCAAGCAGCACCGCACGCTGACCCTCACGGTCGATCGTGGCTCGATCCTCCTGATCGTCTACTCGGCCTTCAGCGCCGGCATGGTTTCCGGCGTGTGGACGGCGGTGGGCCTGTGGCCGCTGCTGCTGACCCTCGGCATCGCCGTGGCCATGTTCTTCATCGTGGTGCTGTTCACCGGTTGGGCCGGGCGCATCGCCGGGCTGTCCGAGGCCGACCGCACGACGCTGCTGTTCTGCGGTTCGACCAAGAGCCTCGCGAGCGGACTGCCGATCGCCACCATCCTCTTCACCGGCGAGGCCGTGAGCCTGATCATTCTGCCGATCATGCTCTACCACCAGTTCCAGTTGGTCGCCTGCGCCATCATCGCGCAGCGCAAGGCCATCCGGCTCGAGAGCGCCCAACCCCCAGTTCTTGCAGGAAGCTGATGCTGCCATGACGTCCAGCATACTCATCGCCGGCGCCAACCGCGGCATTGGGGCCGAGTTCGTGCACCAGTTCGCGGCCGCCGGCTGGACCGTACACGGCACGGCGCGCGACGACAGCGGGCTCGCCGCCATCGCTGCGGCCGAGGCCATTCCGCACCGGCTCGATATCACCAGCGACGCTTCGATCGAGGCCTTCGTCACCGAACTTGATGGCATCCCGCTCGACGCCGTTATCGCCAATGCCGGGATCAGCGGCGATCTTTCGCTGCCGATCGAAGCCATCGAACCCGACGAGATGCTGCGCGTCTTCGACACCAACTTGTTCGGCGTTCTGCTGCTGGTTCGTGCCCTGAAGCCGAACCTCCTCGCCGGCAACCGCCGCCTCGCCATGGCGATGTCGAGCCTGATGAGCTCGATCTCCAGCAACGACTGGGGCACGCAATATTGCTACCGGGCCTCGAAGACCGCCCTAAACGCCACCTGGCGCTCGCTCGCCACCGAATGGCAGCCGGACGGCATCACCTGCACGCTGCTCCGCCCGGGTTTCGTCAAGACCGACATGACCAACCATCAAGGCATGGAGGTCAGCGTCTCGGTCGCCGGCATGCTGAACGTGGTGGAGAACCTGACCCTCGCCGACACCGGCCGTGTCATTGGCTTTGACGGATTGGACGTCCCATGGTGAGCGCTCCGCAGACTATTATCATCGCTGGCAGCGGTGCCCTGGCGACCGAGCTTGCGGCGCAGTTCGAGCAGCAGGGTGCGACCGTCACCGTGATACCCGCCGGCACCGGCCACCCGACGCCGGAGCCTGACGCCGGACCGCTCGACCTGCTGGTCGTCGCCGACGATTTCGAGCCGCCGACTCCAGCCGACGGGAGCGTTCGCCGCGGCGACCTTGCCGCCGCCATGCACCGGCTGACCTACTGGCCCTTCCGCCTCGCCGCCGCCCTGAAGCCACGGCTGGAGGCCGGGCAGGGCCGCACCGTGCTGCTGAGCACGACCACGGCACGGATGGAGCACACCGACATCGACGGCCAGTACCTCGCTCGCCCGTTCCGCGCCGCCGCCCACGCCCTCTGGCGCTGCCTCTCGGTCGAATGGCAGCCCGCCGGCATCACCTGCGCCGTCATCGCCCTCGATCCAGGCCGCGAGCCGGTGCCGGAGAAATTGGCACTGGCCATCGCCGGCCATCCCAACGAAGCGTTTCCGGTAGAGCTGACCTCCCCCGAAGGAGACCCGCTCGGGTGGTGACGGCGATATGCCGGCATCCGTGACACTGCCCAGCAGCCGCCAGCGGGAGTGACTGGGGAGTTCCGCTCGCAGCCGGCGGATGCATGGGCGAAGGGCCGCAGCGAGCGGCACCTCCACACGGCGGCTTGTGGCCCAAGCCGAACGCTGGCTTTACGCTCCCGTTACGCGACCTTGCCCGTTTCGATCTAGAGCCTTTACGCGGCTGGGGAGTAGCCCGGCTCCATCTCTATTGATGGAGCATTCGATGCTTGCCGATATTGCCTATTTCGCCGGAGGTCTGCTGGGCTTCGGGCTCTGCTGGCTCGCCGTTGCCGCTGCGGGGAGGCTCTGATGACCCTCGACGTCGGTCTCGGCCTCTTTACGGCGGTCGTCATCCTCCTCTACGCCGTGGCGGCACTGATCCGCCCCGAGAAGTTCTGAGGGCGCGATGACATCCGATCTCCTTCAGTTTGCGCTTTACTGCGTCGTCCTCGTCGCTCTTGCAGTGCCGCTCGGCGCCTACATGGCGAAGATCTACGCCGGCGTCCCCGGCTTCCTCGCGGCGGTCGAACGGCCGCTTTTCCGGCTGGCAGGCATCGATCCGGAAAAGAGCCAGAGCTGGCAGGTCTATGCGCTGGCCATGCTGGCCTTCAACGCCGCCGGGTTTGCGCTGCTCTTCGTGATCCTGAGGTTCCAGGACCTCCTGCCATTCAACCCGCAGGGATTGCCCGGGATCCCGGCGCACCTTGCGTTCAACACGGCGATCTCGTTCGTCTCCAACACCAACTGGCAGAGCTATGGCGGCGAGACCACCATGAGCTATTTCAGTCAGATGGCGGGGCTCACCACGCAGAACTTCGTGTCGGCGGCCACCGGCATGGCAGTCGCGGCGGGCGTGGCGCGGGGGCTCGCGGGCAAGCAGAGCAAGGCCATCGGCAATTTCTGGGCCGACATGACGCGCTCGACGCTCTACGTCCTGCTTCCGATCTCGATCATCTTGGCGCTGGCGCTCGTCTGGCAGGGCGTGCCGCAGACCATGTCGCCGAGCGTCGTCGCGACGACACTCGAGGGCGGACAGCAGACCATCGCCGTCGGTCCCGTGGCGAGCCAGGTGGCGATCAAGCAGCTCGGCACCAATGGCGGCGGCTTCTTCAACGTCAACTCCGCGCACCCGTTCGAGAACCCGACGGCCCTGAGCAACTTCCTCGAGATGCTCTCGATCCTCGTGATCCCGGTGGCCTTCTGCTTCACCTTCGGCCGCATGGTCGGCGACAAGCGGCAGGGCCGAGCCCTGTTCGCTGCGATGGGTATCCTGTTCGTCCTAGGCTTTGCGGGCATCTACGCCGCGGAGATCGCCACCAATCCGCTGCACGCGCCCTATGTCGCCGAGGGATCGGGGAACATGGAAGGCAAGGAAGTCCGCTTCGGCGTCGTCAACTCCGCCATGTGGGCCGAAGTCACAACCGCCGCGTCGAACGGCTCGGTCAACTCCATGCATGACAGCTTCAGCCCGCTCGGCGGCATGATCCCGATGCTCAACATCGAGCTGGGTGAAGTGGTGTTCGGCGGGGCGGGTGTCGGCCTCACCGGCATGTTGCTGCTGGTCGTCGTCACCGTGTTCCTTGCCGGCCTCATGGTCGGACGCACGCCCGAGTATCTGGGCAAGAAGATCGAGGCCCGCGAGATCAAGCTGGCGGCGCTGACGCTTCTGATCATGCCGATCGGTGTCCTCGCCTTCTCGGCGTTGGCCATCGTCACCGGCAATGCCCAGACCAGCGTCCAGGATGCCGGACCGCATGGCCTTACCGAACTGCTCTACGCCTACAGCTCGGCCACGGGCAACAACGGCTCGGCCTTTGCGGGCTTTACCGCCAATGTCGACTGGCACAATGCCTGGCTGGGCATTGCGATGCTGTTCGCCCGCTTCGGCTACATCATCCCGATCCTCGCCATCGCGGGGTCGCTCGGGGCCAAGAAAACCGCGCCGGCATCGGCCGGGACTTTCCCGACGCACGGGCCGGTCTTCGTCACCTTGCTGGTCGCCACGATCCTCATCGTGGGCGCCCTGACCTTCCTTCCTGTCCTTGCCCTGGGGCCGATCGCCGAACACGTGTCGATCGCCGCCGGCCAGAGCTTCTGAGGCACCGAAATGTCCAAGACCAATGCCGAAATCAGCCTCTTCGACGGCACTATCCTGCGCCGTGCCGTCTTGCAGGCAGTCCTCAAACTCAATCCGCGCGGACTGATGCGCAACCCGGTGATCTTCGTCACTGCCCTTACGTCGCTCCTGGTCACCGTGCTGGTGATCAGGGACGCGGTGACGGGTTCGCCCGACTTCGCCATCGGCGTCCAGGTTGCCATCTGGTTGTGGTTCACCGTGCTCTTCGCCAACTTCGCCGAGGCCATCGCCGAAGGACGCGGCAAGGCGCGTGCCGACGCCTTCCGGGCCACGCGCTCCACCACCCGCGCCAAGGTGATGATGGACCCCAGCCGCCGCGACATTGCGGTGCCGAGAGATGCTTCCGAGCTCGTGGAGGGCGACGTGATCCTCGTCGAGGCGGGCGTGGTCGTTCCCACTGACGGCGAAGTGATCGAGGGCGTCGCCTCGGTGGACGAGAGCGCCATCACGGGCGAGTCCGCACCGGTCATCCGCGAATCCGGCGGCGACCGCTCGTCCGTCACCGGCGGCACGCGCCTGGTCTCGGACTGGCTGGTGGTGAAGGTCACCGCCGCGCCGGGCAACACCTTCCTCGACCGCATGATCGCACTGGTGGAGGGCGCGAAGCGCGCCAAGACCCCCAACGAGATTGCCCTCGACATTCTCCTCGCTGCGCTGACGCTGGTCTTCCTGTTCGTGGTCGTTTCGCTGCCGGTGTTCGCCATCTGGAGCGGCACCGAGATCCCCGTGATCTACCTCGCGGCGCTGTTCATCACGCTGATCCCGACCACCATCGGGGGACTGCTTTCGGCCATCGGCATCGCCGGCATGGACCGGCTGGTGAAGGCAAACGTCATCGCCAAGTCCGGCCGTGCGGTGGAGGCGGCGGGCGACATCGATGTGCTGCTGCTCGACAAGACCGGCACCGTCACCTTCGGCAACCGCATGGCGGATGCCTTCGAGCCGCTGGCGGGTATCACCGAGCATCAGCTGGCCGAAGCCGCGTACCTGGCCTCCCTGTCGGACGAAACGCCTGAAGGCAAGTCGATCGTCGAGCTGGCGCTGCGGAAGTTCAGGCTCAGGGGAGACGCCGCCAAGGGGGCGACCTTCGTTCCCTTCACGGCGCAGACCCGCATGTCGGGGGCCGACCTGGCCGACGGCACGGCTATCCGCAAGGGCGCGTCCGATGCCATGCTCAAGCATGTCGGGGCCGCGTTCGATCCGGAACTCGACAAGATCGTCCGCCGCATCGCCTCGTCGGGTGGCACGCCCCTCGTCGTCGCGGAGGACATCCGCATCCTTGGCGTCGTGCACCTCAAGGACGTGGTGAAGCCGGGTATCCGGGAGCGGTTCGCCGAGCTTCGCAAGATGGGCATCCGCACGGTGATGATCACCGGCGACAACCCGTTGACCGCAGCGGCCATCGCTGCCGAAGCCGGTGTGGACGACTTCCTCGCCGAGGCGACACCGGAACGGAAGCTCGAACTGATCCGCGCGGAACAGGCCGACGGGCGGCTGGTCGCCATGTGCGGCGACGGTTCGAACGATGCCCCGGCGCTCGCCCAGGCCGATGTGGGTGTTGCCATGAACTCGGGTACAGCCGCGGCAAAGGAAGCCGGGAACCTCGTGGACCTCGATAGCGACCCGACGAAGCTCATCGAGATCGTGCTGGTGGGAAAGCAGTTGCTGATCTCTCGGGGCGCGTTGACGACCTTCTCGATCGCCAATGACGTGGCCAAGTACTTCGCGATCCTCCCGGCTCTGTTCGTGACGGCCTATCCGGGCCTCGCGGTGCTGGATGTCATGCGGCTGGGTACGCCGACCTCGGCCATCCTCTCTGCCCTGATCTTCAATGCCCTGGTGATCGTGGCCCTGATCCCCGTGGCCCTCAAGGGCGTCAAATACGTGCCTTCGTCGGCTTCGGCGTTGCTCGGGCGCAACCTCGCCCTCTACGGCCTCGGCGGCCTCGTCGCCCCGTTCATCGGCATCAAGCTGATCGACCTCTGCGTCGACCTGCTCCATCTCGCCTGAGGAGGCATTCCATGTTGACCCACCTTCGTCCGGCGATCGTCTTCATCGCCTTCTTCACCCTCCTGACCGGCGTCGCCTATCCGTTCGCCATGACCGGCATTGCCCAGGGCGTGTTCCCGGTCGCAGCCAACGGCTCGTTGGTCGAAAATGACGGCACGGTCATCGGCTCCAGCCTCATCGGCCAGGCCTTCGAGAGCGACCGCTATTTTCACGGCCGCCCGTCGGCCGTGAACTACGATGCATCGAGTTCGTCGGGGTCGAACTTCGGTCCCAGTTCGACCGCGCTGCTCGACCAGATCAAGGAGCGCGCGGCGGCCTATGGCGGCAGCGATGTCCCCGCCGACCTGCTCACAGCCTCGGGCTCGGGGCTCGACCCCCACCTGTCGCCGGCTGCGGCGCGGGCTCAATCCGCTCGCGTAGCGGCGGCACGAGGCCTGCCCGAAACGCAGGTCAGGGACCTGATCGCCGCCCATACGCTTGGCCGCGACTTGGGTGTATTGGGTGAGCCTCGCGTCAATGTGCTGGCGCTCAACAAGGCGCTAGATGCGCTGATGCAATGATGGCCGACGCCGTCCGTCCAAGCCCCGATGCCCTGCTCGCAACCACGCGGCAGGCGGGGCGCGGCAAACTGAAGATCTTCATCGGCGCCTCCCCCGGCGTGGGGAAGACCTTTGCCATGCTGGAAGCTGCACGCACCCTGGCTCGCCAGGGTGCCGATGTCGTGGTGGGGCTGGTCGAGACCCACGGACGGTCCGAAACCGACGCGCTGCTCGAAGGCCTGCAGCTGCTGCCCCGCAAGGAGATGGACTACCGGGGCCAGAAACTGGGCGAGCTCGATCTCGATGCGCTGCTCGCCCGCAAGCCCCAGCTGGCGCTGATCGACGAGCTGGCCCACACCAACGTTCCCGGCTCGCGCCACCTCAAGCGCTGGCAGGACGTCATGGAGGTACTCGATGCGGGCATAGACGTCCTCACCACGCTCAACATCCAGCACATCGAGAGCCTCAACGACGTGATCGCCCGGATCACCGGCGTCCGGGTACAGGAGACGGTGCCGGACGAGGTGTTCCGGCGAGCCGACGAGATCGAAGTCATCGACCTGCCGCCAGAGGAACTCATCGACCGGTTGCATCAGGGCAAGGTCTACCGGGCCGGAACCGTCGGTCGGGCGCTCGACAACTTCTTCACCAAGCCCAATCTCACGGCGCTCCGCGAACTGGCACTCCGCACTGCGGCCAGCCGCGTCGACGACGAAATGCTGCGGCTGATGCAAGCCAACGCGCTGGCCGGTCCATGGCCGACCCAGGAGCGCATCCTCGTCTGCGTCAACGAATCCTCGATCGCCAAGACTCTGGTTCGGGCCGGCAAGCGCATGGCCGACCGCGCGGGTATCCCCTGGATCGCCGTGACGGTGATGACCACCCGCCACGAGGGGCTGCCGGACGCCGCGCGCCAGTTGACGACGGAGGCGCTGCAGCTGGCCGAGGCCCTTGGGGCGGAGGTCGTGACCCTCCATGTCGACCGCGATGCCGCCGAGGAACTGCTGGCTTTCGCCCGGACCCGCAATGTCTCGCGGCTGGTCGTCGGGCGTCCGCGTCTCAAGAGTCTTGCCGGGCTCTTCCGTGAGCCCGTGGCGGATCGGCTGCTCGATGCTGCTACCGATTTCGAGGTGACGATCGTCGCCGGCGAGCCGCGCCACCCCGAGCCAGCGACGAGGGCCAGCGCAGGCGGCATCGGCCTGTCGTGGCAGGCCCTTGCCGCCGGCGTCGCCGGTGCGGCAATCGCCACACTGATCGCGCTGCCCATCGACCTCCTGGGCCTCGTGCCGCCTCCCTCGCTGGTGGTGATCTACCTCGTCGCCGTGCTGTTCGTCGGCGCGCGCTATGGCCTTTTCCCGGCGCTGGCGACCAGCGTGGTTTGCTTCCTCGCGCATAATTTCTTCTACACCGCGCCGCGCTACACCTTCACCGTACAGAGCGGGGAGGACGTCGTCGGCATCCTCCTGTTCCTCATCGGCGCGCTGTTCACGGGTAGTCTCGCCGGGCGCCTGCGGGCGCAGGTGGCCACCATGCGGGCCAACCAGAAGCGGACCGCCATGCTCTACGACTTCGCCAAGAAGGTCGCGGCCAAGTCAGACCTGGACGACGTCCTCTACGCGGGCGCCTACCACATCGCCGCGACCCTTGGCTGTCAGTCGCTCATCCTGATGCCGGGCAAGGCGGGGCAGCTCGAACAGGTACAGGGCTATCCGGCCATCGAGGAGGAACTCGATCCACGGGCCCAGGCGGCGGCGCAATGGGCCTTCGAGAAGAGCGAGACGGCGGGCGCCGGAACGTCGACGCTGCCCACTTCGCCCTGGATGTTCGTGCCGTTGGCGGGCGCCGAGCTCATCGGCGTGGTCGGGTTGCAGTTCAAGGACGCCCGTCGCGGGACCGATCCCGAGGTCAGGCGCCTGATCCAGGCGGTCGAAGATCAGGTGGCGGTGGCGATCGAGCGGACCCGCATGGCCGCGGATCTCGAAGACATGCGCGTCGAGGCCGAGGGCGAAAAGCTCCGCACCGCTCTCCTCAATTCGCTCAGCCATGACCTGCGTACCCCCCTCGTTTCAGTCATCGGGGCCTTGTCGGGCCTCGACGACGAGTCCGTGTCGGCAGAGGGGCGCCGCGAGCTTGTCGAGACCGGCCTCGACGAGGCGAAGCGCCTTGATCGCTACGTCCAGAACCTCCTCAACATGACCCGCCTCGAATACGGAGCCCTGAAACCGAGACGGAGCGCGGTTGACCTGCGGGAAATTGTGGGCGCGGCCCGCATGGACCTGTCGCGCGTACTGCAGTCCCACAACGTGGCGGTCGATCTGCCGCGCGACCTCCCGAGTGTCGACGTGGATCCCGTCCTCATCGGACAGGCCGTGGCCAATGTGCTGGAGAACGCTGCCAAATACTCTCCGCCCGGCTCGACCATCACCGTGGGCGCCGGAATCGGACCCGAGGCCGTGACCCTCGCGGTGAGCGACCAGGGGCCGGGCATCCCCGAAGCGGAGCGGGAGAAAGTGTTCGATCTCTTCTACCGGGTCGGCGAGGGCGATCGGCGACCGACCGGCACCGGCCTGGGCCTTGCCATCGTAAGGGGCTTCGTCGAGGCTCATGGCGGCCGGGTTCGCGCCGTGGCGGGGGCAGGGGGGCGCGGTACGACCATCGAGATCGAGCTGCCCATAGCCAGGGAGGCGACGCATGGCTGAGGCACGCATCCTCGTCATCGAAGACGAAGCCCCGATCCGCCGCTTCCTCAAGATCGCCGTGGAGAGCGCGGGGTTTGGCTTCAGCGAAGCCGACCGCGGACGGCTGGGGGTCGAGAAGGCCGCCACAGAGGCGCCCGACCTCGTGGTGCTGGACCTGGGCCTGCCCGACATGGACGGCAAGCAGGTCATCGCCGCAATCCGCGAGTGGAGCCAGCTGCCCATCCTCGTCCTCTCCGTCCGCGACGCCGAGACGGAGAAGATCGCCGCGCTGGATGCCGGGGCCGACGACTACGTCACCAAGCCCTTTGCCACCGGCGAGTTGCTGGCTCGCGTCCGCGCACTCCTCCGCAACCGCAAGACGCCGGAGGCCGAGAAGGCCAACATCGTCGTCGGCGACCTGAGCATCGATCTCGCGGCGCACCTGGTCCGCATGAACGGCGCGGAGGTGAAGCTCACCCGCAAGGAGTTCGATGTCCTCGCGCTCCTCGTCCGCCACGCCGGGCGCCTCGTGACTCACAGGCAGTTGCTCGCAACCGTCTGGGGTCCCGCCCACGAATCCGATGCCCACTACCTCCGCATCGCCATCGGCCACATCCGCGACAAGCTCGGCGACGACGCCGGCAACCCCCGCTACATCCTCACGGAGCCGGGCGTAGGGTATCGGTTGGTCGGGGGACGCTAGGCAGGTCGAGTGCCGGCTTCAGGCGCAAAGCGGACGACTGCAAGCGGCAGTCTCTGGCCAAAAAGGCCGTGAAGCCATTGATGAATTTTGGTAGCGGAGGAGGGATTTGAACCCCCGACACACGGATTATGATTCCGCTGCTCTAACCAACTGAGCTACTCCGCCCCTAGGTGCGGGCGGGTCTGGGACCGGCCGGCGGGGCGCACTGCGCGGCGCCTTATTAGGTTTGGGTGGGATGGGTGTCAAGCGCCGATGGGGCGAGTGGCGTCAGCCAGGTGGTGACGGCGCCTTCGCCTACGGGCCCGCGCCAGCTCAGCCGCGCCGCCGGTAGCCTTTCGCCGAAGGCGGGCGAGACCCAGCCGCCGTCCGGGCGGTCTTCGCCCATGGCGATCGTGATGCCGTCGCTGGGGAAATCGAGGCGCAGCAATCTCTCCCCGCCGCGCCGCACCAGCACGGACTTGCCGGCCTGTTCCACCGCAAGCCCAGGGGCAAGCTGGAACACGATCTCGGCTTCGATCGGTGGCCCACCCATCAACTGGTCGGTCACCGCGAGCTGCCCGGCGAGGATGGCCACGGTCCGCTGGTGGCGCCGCCCGAACCGCCTGAGATAGCCGTCATGGCTCATGCGCAGCCACGGGTTCGGTTCACTGCCTGATTCATCAAGCCGGGCTATCGCCTTGTGCGACCAGTTGAAAGCGCCCGAAATGGTGCTCTGGCTGTGGCCGCCGATGTTGAGCGAATTGTGGGCGGGCGTCGAGCGGAACCAGCTGCGCCAGGCGCCGCCCGAGCCATAGAGATAGGTGCCTGGATCGACGAGAACCGGCTGGCCGTCGAGGCTGAGCGTCAGGGCCAGCGCGTCGGCATGGCCGTGAGCCGCGATCGAGAGGTAGCCGAGCGGGCCATGGTCCAGCGTCACCCTCAAATCGCGGGCATTGGGCCGGCCGTGCCAGACGCTGAGGCCGCCGTCGGGAAAGGTGACGAGGCCCTTGCGGCGATGGGTGATCCCATCGGGCACGCTGAAGACGAGTGCCCTCACGTCGCCGCGGCGCGGTGCAGGCCCGGGGCGACCAAGAAATCCGGCGATGGCGGAGGCGACCGACGCAGCGTAGTCGGGCTCGGTGCCAAGGGTCAGAACTCGGCCCTCGTCGTCGTCGCCATAGCCCGGCGTCGGTTGGCCGAGGGCGGTGATGAAATCGGCGAATGCGCCAAGGCGGTCGAGCGCGGCGCGCGGGAAGGGGTGGCCGGTGGCGGCACCGATGGATGCCGCGAGGAGGATCATTTCCGCCGTGAAGGCGCCATAGGTCGGCGTCTGCTCGGCCGGTGCCCCATCGGGCAGGATCTGGCGGAAGGTTTCGGCGACCAGCCGGGCCTCGGCGTGTCGGATGCCATGGCCCAGCGCATGGGCCAGCACGTATTCGCCGGCCAGTTCGGCGACGAGGTGATTGTTGGCGGACGAGAATTTCGAGGGGTAGCGCGGCAGCCAGAAGGCGCTGGCGGCGAGGATTTCGCCGATCTGGTGCGTGCATCCGCGCGACAGTTGCGGGCCGACGATGCTGACCACGAGGACGAGGCTGATGGCCCGCACCGCCACCTCGATCCCCGAGGCCCAGCCGACGCCGCGGAAGGGCGGGTTGGCGGCACGCCAGCTGGCGATGGCCGCCTCGATGGCGAGGATCGGTTCCCGGCTGTCGCCCAGGGCCGCTTCGGCCGCGAGCGCGACAAGGAACTGCAGCCGGTTGATCTCCCAGACATACTTGATGTCGCCGCGGGTGCCGTCGTGGCGGAAGTCGATGTCGAAGGCGTAGGTCTCTGCGCCGGGCCACAGCCCGTTCGTCACTGGATCGAGGCGCCACAGCTCGGCGGGAAACAGGTCGTCCTGCTGCCGCTCGGGCCAGCTTCGGCCAAGGGCCTCGAAACGTCCGGCGAATACGCCGGCAGCCGCAGAGCCGATCGCCGCGCGATGCTCGGGTCCGGCGGCACGGATGCGATCGCGGAACCCCGGGATCGGGACGATCCGGTCGGGGGCAGGGTAGCGGCTCCAGCCTTCGTGGCGGCCGCGCGAGGCGCGCTTTTTCGCCGCCTCGGCGAAGCGGTGCGCCACTTCGGCCGGCTCCATGCTGCGCAGGCGGTTGAGGTACCAGCCGAGCTTCATTCCACGTCCCGCTTTTGACCTCTGATACACCATGCCGCGCATTTCTGCCGACGACGAAACCTGCCTTTCGCATCAGGCGGTTAACATCGGCGGCTCAGACGGAGATTCCGATGCGTCGCCTCGCCGTAGCCATGCTCGCACTGCTTCTCGCCGCCCCCAGCGCCCTCGCTGCACCGCTGGCGCTGCAGCGCGGCGTGGGGCTGCACGAGTGGCTCAACTGGTCGCCGCTGGCGGTAGATGGCAGCTACCGCTGGCCGCCCTACAAGAGCACCGAGGAATGGCTGTCGCAGTATCGGAAGCTCGGCGACTGGCCGGCGGGTAACCCGTTCGCGGCCATCCACGCGCTCGGCTTCGATTTCGTGCGATTGACGGTCGATCCCGGCCCGCTCCTTGCCACTGAAGGCGAGCGGCGCGAGGAGGCGCTGGCGGTGTTGTCCGAGGCGGTGCAGCAGGTGACGGCGGCGGACCTCAGGGTGGTGTTCAACCTCCACTCGATCACCCAGGTGCCGCAAGACAGCAAGGAAGTGATCAACGCCGCCGCCGATACGGCCGGCGTGGCCGACTACATCGCGATGAGCGCGGACGTGGCACGCATGCTGGCGCCGCTGGGCGTCGACAAGGTGGCGTTCGAGCCGTTCAACGAGCCGGCGCACTATCCCTGCGACAGCACCGGCGACGAGGACTGGCAGACCATCATGGCCCGCACCGTCGAGGCGGTGCGCGCGGTCAGTGCCGATCTCACCATCGTCGCCACCGGCGCCTGCGGGGGCGATGTGCAGGGGCTGGTCGACATCCGTCCCGATTTCGACGACGCGAACATCCTCTACAGCTTCCACATGTACGAGCCGCACCTGTTCACGCACCAGCGCGCGGACAATGACGGCGACTTTGCTTCGGGCCTGCCGTGGCCGGCTTCGGCGGGCAGCCCGGCGGCGACCATCGAAGCATTGCGGGTGCATATGGAACTGGCCGGGCTCGGCCCCGACCAGCAGCAGCGCAACCTCGATGCCGTCGCTCCCTATATCGAGCGCTACTTTGCCGAGAACTGGGGCGAGGCTCAGCTTGCCGCCCGCATCGGCGAGGCGGTCGCATGGGCCGAGTCCAACGGCATCCCCACCGAGCGGCTGTTCATGGGCGAGTTCGGCGCCATCCTGATGAGCAGCGACGGCCGCATGGGAGCCTTCGACAACGACCGGCTGCGCTATCTCGAGGCGGTCCGCACGGAGGCCGAGAAACACGGCATTCCGTGGGCAGTGTGGGAGTACTCCAACCCCTACGGGATGAGCGTCATCCTGCCCGTGGGGCCGGCGGTTGCCGACGAGAAGATGCTGCGGGCGCTGGGGTTGTAACGCCCACCCCGTCAATACTGCGAAACGTCCAACCGCTGGTCGATGAAGGCGCGCTTGCCGGCGCGGCCGCAGCCGAGGGTTTTCACCCGTTCCACCGTGAACTGGATGCGGTTCTGCGAGCGGGTCTGCAGGTCGCGGGCAATGTTCATCGCGTCCTGGTCCTCGCCGTCATTGGCGAGAATGTAGCGGATGGTGCAGTGCCCCGGCTGGTCCTGGAAGAACTGGTACTCGTCGATGCCCTTGAAGAAGCGCGGGCTCTCCGGCGTGAAATCGACAGTCACCAGACGGTTGCCGTCGGCGGTGATGAGGAAGCCCGGCTTGCGGCGGGGGGTCAGGTCGCGGACCTTTAGCCGCTGGCCATTGGCCTCGCTCGGCAGTTCCACCAGCTTCGCCCGGTCCTCGGTGTCATAGCGGATGAACGGCATGCCGGTGGAGAGGAAACCCGTGCCGACGACGCGCCCCTCGACGCCGGGCGTCGTGATCGGCTGGCCGTGCTCGTCGATCAGCTCGGCAAGGCCGTAGATCGGGTTGAAGGCATAGACGCCGGGCTCGTCCGACAGCTCGTCGGCGAACAGGGCCTTCTCGCTCAGCCCGTAGAAGTGGGCGATCTTCGCCTGCGGACCGAACGCGGCGGCGATGGTGCGGCGCTGGTGGTCGTAGAGCGGCTCGGAGATGGGGAGCACGCCGAGGATCGGCAGCTTGGGCTTCCGGCCCAGGCGATGCATGTGCCGGCCCATCACCTCGATGGCCGAGGGGTAGCCGTAGAGGTACTGCACCTGATGCTTGTCGATCAGGTCGAGATACATGGCGACGTGCTCGCGCGTCAGCGGAAAGGCCGAGAGGCGCAGTTCGCGCAGTGCCGGCTCCCACTCGCTCAGCACCTTGCCGGTATTATCGATGCCGACGCCGCGCAGGACGATCTTGGAATCCGTCTCGGTGAACCCGGCGCGGGACCAGCTGTCATAGACGAAGGCCATCTCGCGGCCGCTGCGGTCCTTGTCGAGATAGAACGAGAACGGCTTCTCGCCGTTGGAGCCGCTGGTGTCGCCCTTGTCGACCAGGTGCCTGGGCACGGCCAGCATCGTGTCGCCGGCGGCGCGGATGTCTTCCTTGCGCAGCACGGGGAGCAGGCGCAGGTCCTTGAGCGTCAGCTTGGAGAGGTCGAAGTCCTTGCCGAGGGCCGTGTCGATCAGGTCGCGATAGAACGGGCTACCGGCGTGGGCCTTGGCGAAAAGTGTGCGCAGCGCGCACAGGTGCTCGGCATTGGCAAAGGCGGTGTCGGTCTTGGCGCGCTCGATCCGGGCGCGCCAGGTGCGATAGGTCGAGCCGAACTTGGCCTGGGTCGGCACCAGCGAGATCAGCGGCGCCAGCGAACGCCGGACGATTGCCGGGCTTCTCACATAGGCGCCGCGCGCCACATCCATCAGGCTCATCCAAGTCCCCTCGTTCTCAGACGCACATCCACTCGCCGGCCAACTCGTATTCGGCCGGGTTCATAGTCCCCTTGAAGCGCGTATAACCGTCGCCGACCTTCAGCCCGCCGACGTCGAACCGCGTTGCCCCGCGGCGCTTGCTCTCTCGCATGACATTCCACATCAGGAAGTTGCCGGCGTTGACGGCGCGCCCTTCCGGGCCGAACCAGCCGATGTGGTACTCGACGAGATCGCCGAACCGCACGACGCTCATGCCGGCGACCGGCTTGCCTTCATGCAGCAACTGATAGACCAGCACGTCGCCCGGGCTCGCGGCGCGCATGGCGCGCAGCAGCGTGGCGTCGGCGGCGTTAAAACCCTTTTCGGCCATGTTCTCGGCATGGCGGGCCAGCATCCACTCGAACGTCTCGTCATCGCCCGAGATCTTCAGCGCCACGCCCGCCGCCTCGGCCTTGCGGAAGCGGTTGCGGAAGGTCGAGGCGAAGCCCGACCAGATGCTGTCTTCGGGCCGGCTCAGGTCGATGCGGCCCGAGCGCCACGAGTGGCGGTGGCGAATATGGAAGCCGGCCTCTTTCAGCAGGCGGTCGCTACGTTCGCCGGCGAGCAGGGCAGGGGCGATCAGCAGCGGTCCCCGCCAGCGGCGGCGCAGCGCCTTGTAGACACCGACAATCGTGGCGTCCGATGGATCGGCTTCGAGAAACAGCGGGCCGCGATTGATGCGCGTGGCGAGGCGGAGCCCGAACCTGCGCAACTCGAGCACTGTGGCGAAGGCCACCGGCCGCCCGCCGCTCCAGAACACGGCGCGACGGGCCGTCCAGCCCTTCGCCGCCTTGCCTTCGCCATAGGCGAAGCCCTGGGGCAGGTGCGGCTCCGGGCATGCAGCGACCAACTGGTCCCATTCCGCCTTGCCGGCCGCCATCCGGACTTCGACAGTCACCCGCGCGTCCCCGGTTCTGGCCGGGGAAACTGTGGGATCGGTGATGGTAGTGTCTATGGCCAATTGCCAGCGTCCCAACGCATCGATGCCAAGTATTTGGTGCGTGAAAATTGGTATCGCTGCACCGGAGGACTGGGAACCGAAAGGTTACCTTAGTGTTAACGCGAAGCGCTCAACCACACCTCGCGCACGGTGTGCGCATAAGGCTCGAGATCGAGTTGTTCGCGGTGCAGTTTCTGCGCTGCCGCGCCAAGCCGTTGGCGCAGCTCACGATCGCCGACGAGGCGGGCCAGCGCGTCGGCGAGCCCATCCACGTCGCCGGGCTGAACCAGCAGCCCCGTCTTGCCATCGTGGACGATGTCTTCCACCGCGCCGACTGGCGTCGCGACCACGGCGAGGCCAGAGGCCATGCCTTCGATGATCGAGAGCGGCAGGTTCTCGATGAACGAGGGGAGGACGAGGATGTCGGCCGTCGCGATCAGTTCGGCGACCCGTTCGCCATCGACCCAGCCGGGCAGGGCGATGCGGTCGGCGATGCCCATCTCGGCGGCCTTCTTTCGGGCAGCGGCAATGTCGCCGTCGCCGGCCAGCGTTGCGCGCCAGCCGGGGATGTCGCGCATCCGGTGCAGGGCGTCGCCCAGCTGCGGCACGCCCTTCGCCTCGCTCAGGCGGCCAAGATAGAGGATGTGGACGCTGTCGCCGCCGCCGATATGCTCGCGCTCAGGCCGCGCCGAGGCATTGGGTACGATCACGATGCGATCGGCGGCGTCGGGGACGCGGCCGGCGACGAACCGGCGCCAGGTCTGCCCCAGCACCACGATGCGCGCCGCGCCTTCGAACATCTCGGTGATGCGGCGGTTCAGGAGGCCACCGTCGTTCTTCCAGAAGGTCGGGTAGCCGCCGCTGTGGAGGTGCAGCACGTAGGGGATGCCGAGCCAGCGGCAGAGCCGCGCAATCTGGAGCTTGCGATAGGTGCTGCCCCGGCTCGACAGATTGATATGCACGAGGTCCAGCTTGCCGGCGGTGCGTTTGGCCAGGATGCGCAGCATGAAGCTCGCAAGATAGAGAGGCGAGAGCGCCACATGCCCGCCGCCGCGGGTCGCGGCGAACTGCACCTCGACATCGGACGGGCGGGTGCGTTCCAGTTCGTCCTTCAGCGCCGCCATTACGCGGTCGATACCGCCTTGGCCGGTCGCGGCAACGGGGGTCGCGACGAGAACGTGCAATGTCTTGTCTGGAGTAACGCGTTGCAACATGGGCGTTCCAATACGCCCAGCCGCCCGGTCGAGAAAGCAAACCTCCGCCGTAAGGTTTATGGCGGCGAGTTTTCATAAAACTGTCTGCATTCACCCTCGCGGCCCAAAGCACTGGCACCGTGCCGGCCAGAGGACTATCGACGGCTAGGGCCCCACGCGGGCCGACATCGGAATTGCCTCGTGCTGCTGCGTTCGACCCTCATCTACGCCCCGGCGATCATCCTGACGCGCCTCTCGGCGCTGCTGCTGCTGATCATCGCGACGCGGCTGATCGACCAGACCGAATACGGCCTGCTGACGCTGGTCGTCACCGTGGGGGAGCTCACCGATTCCGCGGTAACGAACTGGTTGCGGATTTCGCTGCTACGTCTTGGTGGAAAAGGCGAAATCAGCCGTGGTAGCGTGCTTCTGGCGGCGCGGGTGCTGGTCGTGACGACGCTGCTTGGGCTTGCCGTTTCGAGCCTCGCCTCCGGCCTGATCGTGCCCGAACGCTGGTTCGATTTCGCCCTCGCGGTCGGCACTTATCTCACCGTGGGCGCGGTCAGCCGCTTCGCGCTGACCCTCCTCCAGATGCAGCAGCGGCACTCGGCCTATTCGATGCTCGAGTTCCTGCGCGCCGTCCTGCAACTGGCGCTGCCGATCGCTGCCATCTTCCTCGTCCACGACTCCTTCCTCGCCGTCTCGCTTGCCTCGAGCCTCGGTGTGCTGCTCGCCGGCCTCGTGGCCCTGCGCCTCGCGACATCGGGCATCGTGCTCGGGCCACCACGCTTCACGCATCGCGAACTGTTCGCGCTGGGCATTCCGCTCATCGCCACGGCCATCGTCAGCTTCGGCCTCAACAGCGCCGAGCGCGTGCTGCTCAAGATCTACTACGATGCCGGCGCCGTCGCCGTGTTCGCAGCCGTCTATGCGCTCGCGCGCCAGCCGATCGACACCATCGCCAACTCGATCAACATCGGCGCCTTCCCCGAAATGGTGAACCGCTTCGACCACGACGGCCCGGCCGCCGCCGGGCAGTTCCTGTCGCAGCAGATGGCGCTGATGGCGCGTCTCTGCTTCCCCATCGTCGCCATGCTGATCGCGCTCGGTCCCGAGATCGGCGGCCTGCTGCTGCCGGCCGGCTACCACCAGAACCTCGGGCTACTGTTCCCGATCATCGGCCTCAGCGTGCTCTGCGCCAACTTCACCAGCTTCGTGTTCGAAAACGTCTTCCACGCCCACAAGAAGCCGTGGCTGCTGATCGTCGTGATGGCCCCCGGCTCGGTCGCGACCATCGGGCTGTCGCTGCTCCTCATCCCGCCCCACGCCGAAATCGGCGCGGCCCTGGCCCTCGGCGGCGGCACGTTGACGACGCTCATCGCAACGGCGCTCCTCAGCCACCGCCTGACCCCGGTCCCGATCCCTGGCCGCCAGCTGCTGATCTCGCTCGGCGTTGCCATCGCGACTGGTGGGGCGGCCGCAATCGCTAGTGCCCTCCTCGGCGACGCCTGGTCCTTCTTCAAGCTCGCCGCAGGTGGCATCGCCGGCGGGCTGGTTTTCCTCGGGCTCCAGACCCTCATCCACCCCGCAGAGACACGCGCCCTTGCCGGCAAGGTCCGCGCGAAGCTCGGGATGGCCTAGTCCGGGCCGGGAGTGGGCCAGAGACCGGCTTTGGCCACAGGGGCCACAGTCGCCCTAGTTGATCTTGTTCGAGACGACCTCTCCCTGCAGCGGCTCGCCGCGGGTCACGAGGGTGCCGCCGGCCAAGTAGTTCTGGAACTGAGTGGGGAGGCCTTCGCCTGCGGCAAGATCCGTGGTGGTCTGCATGTGGATGTGGAGGTGCGGTTCACTGGTGTTGCCGCTGTTGCCGCAGCGGCCGAGTTCGTCGCCCTGCGCCACGGTATCGCCCAGTGAGACTCTGACCGAGCCCTCGCGCATGTGGGCGAGGAAGAAGTACTCGCTGTTGCCCAGGTCGAGGACGACGTGGTTGCCGGCGAGGTTATCGGTGTCCATCTGGCCGATGGGCAAATCGGGAAGGTCGTTGACCGCGCTGACGACCGTGCCGGCTGCGGGGGCGAGGATCGGCGCATCCCAGCAGTAGTAGTTCTCGAGGACACTGGCATCGCCGCTGTGGCTGGCGCCGTCGCGGACGATGACGAGATCGAGGCCGAAGCGCTGGGCGCGATCGACGACGTGGTGATTCTGCTCGAAGGTGGGGCCACCCCAGAAGACGTACCATTCACCCTCGAAGGGGAGACGGAGATCGGCCTTGGTCTCGTAGTCGAGGAAGCGGCTATCGGCGAGAACGGGGCGGGGGCGGACGCCGAAGGAGGCGATCTTGCCGTCGACGGTGAAGAACCACTGCATGAGGACCGGGCTGGGCGTCTCGGTCCACGTCGCAATGCGGTTGTAGGTGCTGATCCCGGGACCGGCTGCTGCAATGATCTCGTCATCGATGCTCTGCTCGGTGCCGAAGTCGGTCGCGACTTGATCGCGGAAAGTCCTGAAGCCTTCGATGCTGCCGAGTGCGGACTGCAGCTCAGGGGTCATCTCCGCCCAGATCGGCTCGATGTTGCCAGCGAGGAAAGCCTCGGATCTTTCGCGGCCCATGGTGAGGGCTGGGTCTTCGCTCTGCGCCAGGGCGGGGACCATGAGCGCCAGGAAGGCGAAGAGGGTAGCGATGAGGTTGCGCATCTGGGCCCCTTGAGCATCGTGCCGATGAGCCGCCAGCTCATTGAGCCGGCCGGCAGGGTTCAACTGCATCCACTCGTCCGCGACCGTAACGGACGCTATCGCCGCCGATAGACGCCCAATGACGTGACGCGGCGTGACGCTGGCACCGTTGTACCAAATCGGGCCTATCCCGGCGACTGTCGTCGGACATGTCGCGCTCGCGACGCCGATGCCTGCTGGAGCGACCGCGGCACGAGGTCTACCATCCCCGTCAGCCGATGGCCAACGCCGGCGCGCAATCTGAAGCGGCACCAGTTGTCCTCCAATAAGGGGACGAGCCGGACTGGCGTATCGGATAGGCTGTCTTTCGAGGGAGCTCCGAATGGGCAATGGTGCCGGGGACGAAGCGGCGATTGTCGCTGTCATCAACGAGCAGCGCATCGCGTACTGGATGCGCGACTATGACGCCTGGCAGCGTTGTTTTCGTCACCAGCCGTACCTCACAAGGTGGGGCTGGTGGCGGCAGGGCGGCATCTTCGAGCAACATGGCTGGGACGAAATTTCGGAGCGGTTCAAACGGGAACTCGCCGAGTATCCGACGCCAAACCCCGCGAATGCGTACGACACCCGCATCGAAAACCTGAACCTTCGGATCGTCGGCAATCTTGCCTGGGCAACATTCAACCAGCGCTGTCCCGAGCCTGACCTGGCTGGTCGTCACGGCCGGAGGAGGGGGGCGCATGTCACTCATGAGCTCAGGATCCTCGATCGCGACAGCGACGGGTGGCGGGTGGTACTCAATTCCTTCATGGACAGCTCCGATGACCTTTCGGACCAGACCTTGATCCTGGATCGGAGCTGTCGGGTCATAGACGCGAGCGAAGCCGCTCTCGCTTCAATCTCGAAGGACGACGATCTGGTCATCCGGAACGGAACTCTCCACGCTCGGAACCATCGGGCAGACCAGAGCATTCAGCAGGCCGCGCGGCGCGTGTCCGGGGCGGACGGCACCTATCTCCCCCTGCACGTTGCCCTGCCGATCGTAGTGGATTCCGGGGACGAACATCCGGCCCGGGTGTGGTGGGTGGCGGCTGAAGAAGGCCGGATCCGGTTTTCGTTCGGGGCGCTCACGGTAGCGGAAGACCGGCTCGACATGGCAGCCTACATCTTCAATCTGTCACCCTCGCAGAAAAGGCTGGCGGGGCTGCTTGTCGAGGGCCTGGCCTTGCCCCAGGTGGCGGAGCGCCTGGGGGTGACCCACAACACCGCCCGAACACATCTCAAGCGGGTCTACGAGAAAACGGGAGTGCACACCCAGACGGCACTTATCCGGGTTCTCCTCTCCACGACATCGCCCCTCTAGCGTCCCCCAATTGGAGGGCGCCGCCCTGTCACCATCTTGGATGACGCCGGTTTTGCTCCCCCGGCGCTACCGTTGGGCGACAATCGGAGGGGAACATAATGAAGTCCCTGGCGCTGGTATTGATCGGTGTTGCTGCTCTTGGTCCACTCGCTCCCATGCCGGGGCTGGCCTCGCCGCTTCCCGACGCGGAGTTCGCAGCAAAAGTCGAGCGTCTCATGGGGTGGATCGCCGAACGGTCCAATCTCGATGCCCCCGAGTACCAGCCGGCGTTCCTGTTTGTTCCTGTCGACACGATAAACTACATCGCGGTCGGCTCGGTCTACAGCGGGGTCAACCCAATCGCTGCTGCATTCTCGCCGACCAACTCGGGGCTGATATTCCTTCCTGCCGAAGGGTTCACAGACGATGTGCTGCTCCATGAGCTTGTGCATTTCATGCAGATGACGAACGGCAGGCAGGCAAGCTGCAATGGCGACCTTGAGAGCGATGCCTACCGTCTGCAGGCAGAGTTCCACGACGAGACCGGTATCGGTGAGCCGGTGCCACCAGTGACCCGCATCATTGCCACCATGTGCCCGGCACCATGGGCAACGTCCCAGACGCGCTAGCTGGCACCAGCCCGGTAGAGTTGCGAGACCGCTTCCAGCGCGTAGACGAACGCTGAGCCGCCAAGCAAAAGGCCCCGCTATCGCAGGGCCTTCCGTCCGTCCCCGATCTCGCGCGCTGCGCGCTTTCGGTCCCAGTATTCCTGCCAGAGCAAGCCGGCATAGGCGGTGTTGGTCTCGTAGTACCGGCGCCAGAGCCGGCCCGGCTCCTGCACCACGCGGAACAGCCACTCGAGCCCGAGCTTCTGCACCAGCAGCGGGGCCCGCGCGACCTTGCCGCCATAGACGTCGAAGCTGCCGCCGACACCCATCACGAAGTTCGGCTTCAGCACGTTACGGTACTTCTTGAGGAAGCGTTCCTTGCGCGGCGTCGGCATGGCGACGAACAGGCAATCGGCACCCGAGGCATTGATCGCCTCGACCACTGCCTCTTCCTCCTCCGCCTTGAAGTAGCCATCGCGCATGCCGGCGACGACCAGCGACGGGTGATCAGTGCCGAGCCGGAGGTCGACGGCTTCGAGCACCGCTCGTTCGGCGCCGAGCAGGTAGGGCCGGTAGCCCTTGGCCGCGCAGAGGGCGAAGAGGTTGGTCATGATGTCGACGCCGGCCACGCGCTCAGGAATATCGAGCCCGAAGAGGCGCGCCCCGAGGACGATGCCGGCGCCGTCGACGTTGATCACATCGGCCGTCGCGACATCCTCCATCAGTTCGGCGTTCTTTCGCATGTTCACGAGCTTGGCGACATTGACCACCGTGTGGTGCAGCGGCTTCCGCTCGGCCATGGCCTCGTTGGCGAGGGCCAGCGTTTCGGTCATGCTCAGCACATGCATCGGCGAGCCGAGGAACTCCCGGCGGCGCTCTGCGAGCAGGGGATGGCTGGACCAGCTGGACATGGTCACGCCGCCTGCCGGTCGGATGCGCGGCGCAGCGGATGGCCGCGTTCGCGATCCTCGCGGGCCTTCCGGCCTTCGATACGGGCGTCGGGCTTCTGCGCCTTCTTCCAGGTCCAGAGGCCGCGCGTATCGACGAGCTTCTTGTCCTCGAGCGCCCGCGGGTCGATCAGGCCAAGCTGGCGGTGATCGACCAGCAGCACCACGATCTCGGCGCGGTCGATGGCGCTCAGCGCATCGGTGAAGATGATGCCCTTGCCTTCGAGTTCGGCCGGCAGCGCGTTGATATGCGGCTCGGCGGCGACCAGTTTGATGTTGGGCACATCGGCCAGCGCCTTGACCACATCCACCGCCGGGCTCTCGCGCACGTCGTCGATGTTGGGCTTGAAGCTCAGGCCGAGGCAGGCAACCGTGTTGAGGCGTCCCGGCTCGAGCAGGGCGACGATTTCATCGACCACGGTATGCGGACGGGCGTTGTTGATGCGGCGGGCAGCCTGCATCAGCGTCGTGTGCTGCGGCACGGCGTCGATGATGAAGTAGGGGTCCACCGCGATGCAGTGGCCGCCGACGCCGGGGCCCGGCTGCAGGATGTTCACCCGCGGGTGCTTGTTGCAGAGCTCGATCACTTCCCACACGTTCAGCGACAGCTCCTGGCACGCCGCCGCCAGTTCGTTGGCGAAAGCGATGTTGACGTCGCGGAAGGCGTTCTCGGTCAGCTTCACCAGCTCGGCGCTCTCGGCGGTGGTGATGTAGAGGTCGCCGACGATGATCTTGGAATAGAGCGCCACGGCCCGGGCCGACGACGCCTTCGACAGCCCGCCGATCGAGCGGTGGTTGTTGATGAGTTCGCTCAGCACCTTGCCCGGCAGCACGCGCTCGGGGCTGTAGGCCACCATGACGTCGGCCTCCTCGCCCGCTTCGATCGGGAAGGTGAGGTCGGGGCGAACGCGCGCCAGTTCCTCGGTCATCTGGCGGGTTGTGCCGACCGGCGAGGTCGATTCCAGCACCACCACGTCGCCCTTCTTCAGCACCGGCGCGATCGAGCGGGCAGCGGCCATCACGTAGCTCACGTCCGGCTTATGGTCGCCGACAAAGGGCGTCGGCACGGCGATGATGAAGGCATCGGCCGGCTGCGGCGTGGTAAAGGCGCGCAGGTTCCCGTTGGCCACCACCTTGTGGATCAGGCCATCGAGATCGGGCTCGACGATGTGGATCTCGCCGCGGTTGACCTTCTCGACCACCGCCGGGTTCACGTCGATCCCGATGACGTCGATGCCACGGCTCGCGAACATGGCGCAGGTGGGCAGGCCGATGTAGCCCATGCCGATAACGGAAACGGTGGTGATCTCAGACATGCCGTGCAAGCTCCTCGACGATACGGGCACTGGCCCGGCCGTCGCCATACGGGTTGTGCGTTTCGGCCATGCCGCGATAGGCGGCGGGGTCGTCCAGCAAGCGGATTGCGTTTGAAGTGATCTGCTCGATATCGGTGCCGACCAGCCGGGCGGTGCCGGCTGCGACGCCTTCGGGGCGTTCGGTGTTCTCGCGCATCACCAGCACCGGCTTGCCGAGCGAGGGCGCCTCCTCCTGCACGCCACCACTGTCGGTCAGCACCAGGTAGCTCCGCTTCTGCAGGTAGAGGAACGGCAGGTAATCCTGCGGCCCGATCAGGTGGATGTTGGGTACGCCCGCAAGCTGCGCCTCGACGACGCGGCGCACGTTCGGGTTCGGATGCACGGGGTAGACGATCTGCACGTCGCCGCGCGTCGCCAGCACCTTCAGTGCGGTGCAGATGCGGTCGATGCCGCCGTCGAAATTCTCGCGGCGGTGGCCGGTGACAAGGATCAGCTTCTTCGACCGGTCGAGGAAGGGGAAGCGTGCCGCCATCTCGGCCGAGAGCAGCTTGTCGTCGTCGAGCGTCGTCGAGAAATGCAGCAGCGTATCGATCACCGTGTTGCCGGTGACATAGATGCGCGAAGCGTCCTTGCCCTCGGCGACGAGGTTCTGCTTGGCCTCGAGGGTCGGGGCGAAGTGCCAGGTGGCGATGTTGCCGGCCACCAGCCGGTTCAGCTCCTCGGGGAAGGGGCTGTCGATGTTGTGGCTGCGCAGTCCCGCTTCGATATGGGCAACGGGAATGCGCTTGTAGAAGGCGGCCAGCGCTGCTGCCATCGCCGTCGTCGTGTCGCCCTGCACCATGACGATGTCGGGCCGCGCGTCGTCCAGAACGCGCTCCATGCCCTTGAGCACCTTGGTGGTCACGTCGAACAGGCTCTGGCCCGGCGACATCACGTCGAGGTCGTAATCCACCGGCATGCCCGTGAGGGCAATAACCTGGTCGACCATCTCGCGATGCTGGGCCGTCACGCAGATGCGCGTATCGAAATTGGGGTTGCTCAGGGCGGCCTGCGCCACGGGGAAGCACTTGAGCGCTTCCGGACGGGTACCGAACACAATGAGCAGGCGCCGCTTTTCGGGCATCCTGGGTAGAGAAAAGAAATTCATACCGACCACCGCAACGTAGTACTCAGGGCGCATCGATCTACGCGTCCGGGCTCATTTAAGCCTCACATGCGTCGCGGTCGCCATAACTCTTAAGACATGATTAATTCCATTGCCGCATTTACCTAGCTCTCGCTACGCCGTTGCGGGGCTGCGTCTCGTCGCACTACATCCAATGCGATCCCCTGACGTTACGGATACATATTGAGTAAAATTGTAATCATCTGTTGTGCTTCGGGATCGCGTCTTTGGCAGCCTGAATTACTTTCACGCCTCGAAGCTGCCGGTCATTCGGTTGCGCAGCAGAAATACGCCGGCACGCGTGGGCAGGATGCGAGGCTCGACCGCATCCTCGCGCTCGAGGGCAGCCGGGCCGCCGGCTCGCTAGCCCGGCCGGCTTCGCCGCCACCGCAGGACGCCGTCACCACAAGTCCCGACCTCGTGATCGACCTCATCGGCACGCGGCCGCCGGGCGCGATGCCAACCCTCACGCTGACGCTCAACGGTGAGACGAGCCTCGGCTCGGGACTGGCCGCAATGCTCGGGGACGATCTCCGTCCCGAGCTGGTGGTTCGGCTCAATGGCGAGATCGTCGCCATCGCGCGGCCCATGCTGGGCGACCGGCTCTGGCTCGGACGCATCGCCAACGACATCCTCGCAGCGGCGGTCACGCTGATCGAATCCGTGGTCGCCCGCTTCGCTGCCGGCACGCTCGAGCCCATCGCCGAGCGACCCGAGTTCGCCTCCCGGCCGCGGCAGAATCTCTGGAAGCAGTACATCCCCCATATCGCCAAAGGCATCGGGCAGCGTGCGCTCTCGAAGCTCAGGAGCCGGCGGCCGTTCTACTGGCGCACCGCCTACCGCCTGATCGACGGCGACGGCATCGCCGTGACCGGCCGCATCGACGGCGCGGCCTTCACCGAGCTGCCCGATGACGGCCAGCGCTTCTACGCCGATCCCTTCGCCTTCGAGCACGACGGGCGGACCTACCTCTTCGTCGAGGACTATCCCTACGCGTCGGCGAAGGGCCTGATCTCGGGCGCCGAGCTCAAGCCGGACGGCACGTTCGAGACTCCGCGCGTCGTCATCGAGGAGCCCCACCACCTCAGCTACCCGCAGGTCTTCGCCCACGATGGCGAGATCTACATGATCCCGGAATCGAGCGGGGCCAGCGAGCTCGTCCTCTACCGGGCCGAGCAGTTCCCCCACAGTTGGGTGCGCGACACGGTGCTTGTCAGCGGCCGCAAGCTCAACGACATGACGCTGCTCATCCGCGACGACCGCTTCTGGCTCTTCGGCACCGAGCAGATCGGGCAGGGCAGTGCCTCCGATACGATGGTCGTGTGGTCGTCGCAGGCCCTCGCGGGGCCATGGACGCCGCATCCGCTCAACCCGATCCGCATCGATCGCGCCACGGCACGTCCGGGCGGGCGCTTCATCGAGCGCGACGGGCGTACCTTTCTGCCCGTTCAGGACGGCACGCTCGCCTATGGAGGCGGGCTGGGGCTCGTCGAACTGCTGGAACTTTCGGACAAGGTGGTCCGCTTCGGCCCGCTGCAGCCGATCGCTAGCGGTTCGGCATGGGCCCGCCAGGGCATCCACACGCTCGATCGTTCCGGCCGCCTCGAGGTGATCGACAGCGCGGGCTAGTCCGCCGCCCGCGGCTGCGGCTTGTTGTGCGCGTAGGCGAGGATCAGCACCACGAACATGGCGATCACCGGCGTCTTGGTCGACAGCATGTTGTTGGAGAGCGCGGCGCCGAAGAACACGCCGATGCCGATCCAGGCGGGCAAGGCCACGTTCTTCAACAGCCGCAGGAACAGCCAGAACAGCAGCACGAAGACGGCGGCAGCCAGTGGCGCGCCGATGAGGAAGGTCAGGTAGACCGGCGAGCTCTCGATATAGGGCAGGCCGATCTTGGTGTTGATGATCTCGAGGATCTCGAGCAGGTCGCCGCCGAACATGATCTCCTGCCAGCTCACCAGCGCGAAGATGCCGTAGATGTCGGTGCGGGCGTAGAAGTTCTCGTCGACGATGCCGTCGTTGAAGCGGTTGAGCGCGCCGGCCGCGCCGAGCACGGCAAAGAGCAGCGCTCCGCCGGCGGCGATCATCAGGAACACCGCGAGCTTCGCCCGCCGCTCGTTGCGCCGCGTAAAGCTCGTCCACGGCACGAACAGCACCAGTGCAAACACCTCCACCAGCGTCAGCAGCAGCGCAAAGCGCGCGCCCGATGCGGTGGTGGCGATGATGAGCAGGAACATCGCTGCGAGCTTCAGCCAGAGCTTCCAACGCGTCATGGCGATGAAGGCGATCGAGGCGCCGCAGGTCATGCCGAAGGTCAGCGGGTGGTCGGCGAGCGCCGTCGGGCGGAAGAACTCCTCCTCGAAATGGTAGTAGACCAGCCGCTGCCGGACGATGAACTCGAAGATGCCGAGGCTGGCGCTGACGAGGTTCATGATCAGCACGGAGTCGCCGACCATCTGCCGCATGTCACGGTTCATCGCCAGGACGATGAGCCCGCAGGCGCCGGCCACGACATAGCTGTCCATGAACAGGCCGGCCGCGTTGGCGCGTCCCGTGCCGATGAGGAAAACGATCAGCAACGAGATCAGCAGGGTGAAGCGCAGCAGGTCCTTGAAGCGGCGGATGTCGTCGCCTTCGAGGTAGAATGGCCGGCTGAACAATACCACCGGCACCAGCAGATAGATGAGGTAGGTGCCGACATGCAGTTTCTCGAAGAAGCTGCCGCCGTCCGATGTGTAGTGAACGAAGATGTTCATCATCTCGGGCGAGATGAAGAAGCGCAGCGTAAACGCCGTGATCGTCAGCATCAGGAAGATGAGCGACAGCGCATTCTGGCGCCGTGCATCGCCGACGTCCCGTCCCTCAGGTCCGGTGGCGGTATAGCTCAATCGAAACAGCCTTTCGGGGTCGTTCCCGCGCCGGATTTACCACTACACCCGGTTCCGCGAGCGCCGGACGGGGACTGGTATATAAAGCCCTAATTCTAGGCCACCTTGGAAAACGAGGCGTTAACGGCATGTCGATCGCATCAGACTTCAACCGCCCGGTGAACACCGTTTCCGGGGCCCGGGCCTTTGCCCGGCTCGGCGCGCGTCCGGCCAACGACACGGTTGTCGATGCGCCTGTGCCCGTTGAGACGGTGACGCTGGGCAAGATCGGCGATTTCCTCGAACTCGATTTCGGCCGTCTGTTCACGTGGCTGCGTCGTGGCGTCGCCGTTGCCGCCGTCATGGCTGCCATCGGTGCCGTCGCGGGCGTCTCCTATGCCGTGCTGACCCCGCCCAAGTACACCGTCGCCACCGATATCCTGATCGATCCGACGAACCTCCAGATCGTCACCGATGACCTCTACCAGCAGCCCGGCGCCATCGACAGCGCCCTGCTCAACGCGGGCAGCAAGCAGCGCGTCCTCACTTCGGGCAACGTGCTGGCGCGCGTCGTCGACCAGCTCGATCTCGTCAACGACACCGAGTTCTACGATCCGGCGCCCGGCGGTTTCAGCCTCTCCGGGCTGTTCGGCGGCGGTGAGAAGGCCGCGGGCGACCCGCGGCTCGCTGCGCAGTCAGCGCTCGACAAGCGGGTTTCCAGCAAGGCCGACGACAAGTCCTTCGTCACCACGCTCACGGTTTCGTCCGAGAGCACCGACAAGGCGATCCGCATCTCCGATGCGATGGTCGAGGCCTTCAAGCAGGAGCTTGCTTCGGCCGAGGCCGACGGGGCAGGGCGCACCGCGTCGGCCCTCAACGATCGCCTCAACGAACTCAAGGCCGCAGTGAAGGCGGCGGAAGAAAAGGTCGAGGCCTACAAGCGCGACAACGGGCTCACCACCACGGCGGGCGAACTCGCCAACGCCACGACGATGACCCAGTTCAACCTGCAGGTGGTCGAGGCGCAGTCGCGCGTTATCGCCGCCCAGTCCGCCTATGACGAGCTGGTCGCTGCCGGCCCGAACGCCAACAGCGCCGAGATGCAGACTTCGGCCGCGCTCGCCGCGCTGCGTTCCACCGCGGGCAGCCTCAGGCAGCAGCTCGACAGCCAGTCGATGATCTACGGCCCGCGCCATCCGAGCATCGTCAAGCTCAACACCGAACTCGCGGCGGCCAACGCCCAGCTTGGTGCCGAAGTCAGCCGCATCGTCGGTGCCGCCAAGGTCACGCTCGATGAAGCCAGGGCCTCGCTCGCCGCACTCGAAGCCAAGGCCTCCGAGCTCAAGACCAACGTCTTCACCGACAACGAGGCGCTGGTGACCCTGCGCGAACTCGAGCGCGACGCCACCTCGAAGGCCACCATCTACGAAGCATTCCTCTCGCGGGCCCGGCAGGTTACCGAGCGGGAACAGCTCGACAGCACCAATGTGCGGGTGATCTCGACCGCCGTTCCGCCCGCGGCCCGGTCGTGGCCGCCGCGTACCGTGGTCATGCTCGGCGTCGGCGCCGTGCTCGGCTTTGTCCTCGGCATGATGCTCGCCGTGGTGCTGGGCGCCATGCGCGACCTGCGCCAGCCGCCGCGCCGCGTCGCCGTCGCAGCTGCCTGAGCAGGCGATGCCCAAACGCATCGTCTTCCACGTCCCCAGTCTCAGGGGCGGTGGCGCCGAGCGCGTCTTCGTCCTCATGGCCAACGAGATGGCCCGGCGCGGCCATGAGGTGACGCTGTTCACCTGGAGCGCCGAGGGCCCGAACGCCGCGCTCCGCAGCGACCTCGTCCATCTCGTCGATCTCGGCATGGCCGTGCGTGGCGATGGTTTCGGCAAGCCGGCGACGCTTGCGGGCCTCTGGCGCAGCGCCGGCTTCTATCGCCGGACCAGGGCCGACATCGTCTTCAGCGCTCCCGAGTTCGCCAATCTTCTGACCGCGCTGGCGCTGACGCTGGCCTTCAGCAAGGCGCGGTTCTTTCCGAGCTTCCATGCCGCCGCCTCGCTCAAGTCCGAGGAGAGCGGCTCGCGCCTCGCGGTCGCGTTGCGTGGCCTCGTCGGACGTCGCGCCGAACGTGCGATCGCGGTCTCGGCTGGCGTCGGGCGCGACATCGCCGCCAACGGCATTCCGGCCGAGAAGACCACCGTCATCAACAATCCGCTGCCCCCCGCCATCGATCGTCCGGCGCATGCCTATCCCTGGCAGGAGCAGCTCGCGGCGATGGGCGACGGCCCGGTCATCGCCACTGCCGGCCGCATGGTGCCGGTCAAGGATCACGCAACGCTTCTCCGTGCCTTCGCGCGCCTCGTGGCGACCCGTCCCGCCCGGCTCGTGCTGTTCGGCGAGGGGCCGCTGCGCGCGCAGCTCGAGGCGGAAACCCAAGCACTGGGAATCGCTTCGTACGTTCTCTTCGCCGGCTACGTGAACGACCCCGCGGCCTGCTATGCCGCCGCCAACTTGTTCGTCCTGTCCTCGACCAGCGAAGGGTTCGGCAACGTTCTCATCGAGGCGATGGAGGCGGGCGTGCCCGTGGTTTCCACCGACGCCCCGCACGGCCCGCACGAGATCCTCGCCGATGGTCGCTACGGCGCTCTGGTGCCGGTCGGGGACACCGACGCCCTCGCCGCCGCGATGGCGTCGGCACTGGACCAGCCCATGGATGCCGACCTGCTCCGTAGCCGGGCCGCGGACTTCAGCGTCGAGCATATCGGCGATCGTTACGAAGCGCTGCTGTCGGGGCATTGAGACTTCGCGTCCGGCCGTTAACCCCAGCTTTACCAGTTGCTTCGGGGTGGGTGGGTAGCGTGCTAAGCGAAGTTGCGGCCTCCGCTGGATACCGCAAACAAGAGCAAAGCGCTGGCAAGTTTGGGGCAAGTGCAGTGTCGCAGCAGGAAATCATCTACGAGGGCGTCGAGCGCCGCCAGGAGCCGCGCGTCGTCGCCAACCACACGGTGCTCTGCGCGGGCTTTGCGCTGGGCGAGGGCCTGCTAGCAGCCCTGGTGATGTTCGTTCCGGCGCTGCTCTACCACACCCTCGTCATGCATCTCGAGCCGCAGCAGATCCCGTTCGAGCTCCATGCCGCCTTCGCCGGCTTCATCGGCCTCATCTACAGCGGCTTCTCTGCGGTCTCCGCCGGCCGCTTCCTCGAGCGCGAGCGCCAGACGCACCTGATCCTCACCGAAAGCCTGCTCGGCTGGACGGCGGCTTTCGCCATCGGCCTCTTCGTCGCCTTCCTCCTCGGCGTTGCCGCCGATCTTTCGCGCGTCTCGTTGATCTCGGCTTTCGTCCTCGGCCTGCCGGTCCTGCTCTTCGCGCGCAGCGCCGCCTATGCGGTGATGACGCTGCGCATCCGGGCTGGCCGGCTGCAGTTCCAGAAGGTCGCCGTCGTCGGCTCGCGCAGCGATACCGTGCGCTTCCTCGTCAACGGCAACCTGTGGAAGGCCGGATACCGTCTCTCCGGCACGCTCTATGTCGACGACGTGCTCGATGGCGATGGCCTGGTGAACCGCGCCGCCATCGTGGATTTTGCCCGTGACTGGGTGGCGCGCGGAGCCGAGTTCATCGTCATCGTCGGCAATATCGGCGACATCGACGCCCTCGAACGCCTCGCCAACGAGTTGAAGCGCTATGCCATCAACGTCGTCTGCGTTCCAGCCACCGACAATGTCAGCTTCAAGTTCCTCGATGTCGTGCCGATCGGCCCCAACAATGCCGTGCGGTTCCTGCGCAAGCCGATGGGCGATGGCGCCGTGCTGCTGAAGCGCGCCTTCGATCTCTGCGGCGCCGGCGTCGGCCTCCTGCTGCTGGCGCCGCTGTTCGCGGTGGTCGCGCTGCTGATCAAGCTCGAAACCCCCGGCCCGGTCTTCTTCCGGCAGGAGCGGCGCGGCTTCAACGGCAAGACCTTCCACATCTGGAAGTTCCGCTCCATGCGCGTCACCGAAAGCGGCCGCAACATGGTGCAGGTGCGTGGGGCAGGGGATAGCCGCATCACCAGGATCGGCGCCTTCATCCGCAGCACCTCGATCGACGAACTGCCGCAGCTGCTCAATGTTCTCAGCGGCGAAATGAGCCTAGTCGGCCCGCGTCCGCATGCCGTCATGCACGACGACGAGCTGAGCGAGCAACTCGCGAGCTACGCCCACCGCCAGCGCATCAAGCCGGGGATCAGCGGCTGGGCCCAGGTCAACGGCTACCGCGGTGAAACCTCCACCTTCGAGCAGATCGAAGGGCGGACCAGCCACGACCTTTACTATATCGACAACTGGTCGATCTTTCTCGATTGCTGGATCATTGTTCTGACGGTTTTCTCGGCGAAGACCCGCCGAAACGCTGTCTGATCGGTTACCGCATTGTCCCTACGCCTGCTCCGTATCCTCGCCTGGTCGCTGCTTGCCGCCATCGCCTTCGTGACGCTCTCGCCCATCGGGCTCAGGCCCGATAGCGGGCTGTCGCCGAACTACGAACGCCTCTTCGCCTTCGCGGCCGTCGGCCTCGCCTTCGCGCTGGCCTATCCCCGCCACATCTGGCTGGTGCTGCTCGTCGTCCTCGGTGCCGCCGTGGGCCTCGAAGCCCTGCAACTGGTCGTCAGCGGCCGCCACGGCCGGATCATCGACCTCATCGCAAAACTGCTCGGGGGCGGCATTGGCGTGTCGGCCGGGGCCGTTGCGCGTTGGATGATCGATCGGGCTTTGCCCACGCGATCATAGTCATTTCCATCCCCCACCGCCGTCAGCGATGTGGGCGCGATCTGAGCGGGTGATGGTGGACGGGCAACCTCACTCCCCCTCGGGCGCGTCTTTCAGCCACTCGTCGAAGCGGCGTTCGCGGCGGTGCTGGTCGAGGGCGCGGAGGTAGTATTCGTCGTGGCGGCCATGCGGACGACCTTCCTGCTCCCACAGGAAGTACGCGGTCTTGCGGACGGCCTCGAGAAAGGCCTCGTCCTCGACCGGACTGTCGTTGTTGTCGGCCGTCATCGGCTCCTCGCTCGCATCCTTCCCCGAACGTACGTACCGCAGGGCGGTTGCATTCGTGCAACAAGATGCCGCAACGCTGGTATGGTACGACGAAAGGCGACCCTCCCGCGTGCATATCTGCCTTGAACCGAACGCAAATCGGGGCGAATAGATGAATATTCCTCTGGTGCTTAGGGCCGAGTCTGCACGCCAGTAATGGCGAGGGCAGGCCCAATCGATATGTTTGGACCCGCAAATTGAGCTCGAGTGCTCCGCGCAGCGCCTATTCGCCTGGCGATGCAATGTCACACGTCGTCGCCGCGCAGCAGGGCAAGGGACTTGGCACCCTGTGGCGCATCATGGTGCTGACCTGGCGTCACCCGTGGATGGTGATCATCACCATTCTCTCGTGCTTCATTTCATCCGCCCTGCAACTCTGGACCCCGCTCCTTCTCGGCCAGGCGGTTGATCGCGCTGAGGGTGTGCTCGATGGTGGCGTCGGCGCCGCCGATGCACTGTGGACGATCGCGCTGATCCTCCTCGCGGTCTCGATCCTGCGTGGCCTGTTCACGATGTCGATGAACTACTTTGGCGAAGCGGTGGGCCACCACACGGCCTACGAGCTGCGCCTCGCGGTCTACGAGAAGATCCAGCGGCTCAGCTTTTCCTATCACGACAAGGTCCATACCGGTGACCTCATCACCGTCGGCATGCTCGATCTCGAGGGCGTGCGCATGTTCTTTGCCACTGGCCTCCTGCGCGTCATCCTGCTCGGCACGCTGATCGGGGTCGGCGCCTACATGCTGATCTCGACCGACTGGATTCTCGGCCTCCTGGCGCTGAGCTTTGCGCCCTTCGTGGCGGTCAACTCGTCGATCACCCAGCTGAAGCTGCGCGCCACATGGCTGGTGCTGCAGGAGCGGCTGCAGGATCTCAGCCGCGTCATGGAAGAAAACCTCGGCGGCATCCGTGTCGTCCGCGCCTTCGCCGGCGCCAACCACGAGATGAAGAAGTACAACGCCGCCTCCGACGCGGCGATGAAGCTGACGCATGAGCGCGTGAACATCCGCGTCAACTCGACCTCGATGATGAACATCAGCTTCTTCATCTCGATGGGGCTGGTGCTCTGGTACGGCGGCGAGCGCGTCATCGCCGGCGAGATGACCGTCGGCACGCTGGCGGCCTTCCTCACCTTCATGACCATCCTGCAGATGCCGGTGCGCCAGCTCGGCCTGCTCGTGAACTCCTTCGCCCGCGCCTCGACCTGCGGCAACCGCCTCTTCGCCTTCCTCGACCTGGACATCGAGATCAAGGACGAGCCCGGCGCCAAGCCGCTGAAGGTCACCGAGGGAACGCTGAAGTTCGAGAACGTCGATTTCGCCTACCCGTCGGCGCCGTTCCGCCCGGTGCTCTCCGGCATCTCCTTCGAGGCCCACAAGGGCGAAACCATCGGCATCGTCGGCCGCCCCGGCTCGGGCAAGTCGACGGTCGCGCACCTCATCCCGCGCTTCTACGATGTGACCGGCGGTCGCGTGACCATCGACGGGCAGGACGTGCGCGCACTGACTCTCGCTAGCCTGCGCCAGGCCGTCGCCGTGGTGCAGCAGGACAGCTTCCTTTTCACCACCAATATCGAGAACAACATCGCCTATGGCGATCCTTGGGCGAAGGGCCAGCGCATCGCGGCGGCTTCCGAGTTCGCGCAGCTGCACAACTACATCATCGGGCTTCCCACCGGCTACGAGACCATCGTCGGCGAGCGCGGCGTGTCGCTTTCGGGCGGCCAGCGCCAGCGCCTCAATATCGCGCGTTCGCTCATGCTGCGCCCCTCGGTGATGGTGTTCGACGACAGCACTGCCGCGGTCGATGCCGGCACCGAGCAGCGCATCCGCACCGCGATGAAGCGCTTCGCCAAGGATCGCGTCACGCTCATCATCTCGCACCGGCTGTCATCGCTGATGCATGCCGACCAGATCCTGTTCATCGACGAGGGCAAGATCGTCGAGCGCGGGACGCATGAAGAACTGCTCGCGCTCGGTGGTCGCTACCGCGCGCTCTACGACCTGCAGGTCAAGCCCGGCGACGACCATCTGGAGGCCGCCGAATGACCGAGGCAACGCTCAACACCGAGGACGACAGCGAAGACCGCAACCGCCGTCCGCCCCGCGCCGTCGTCGGCTCCAGCCTCGATCGCGAGGAAGAGGTCTTCGGCAAGGCCTACGACCCCAAGATCGTCCGCCGCATCTGGGCCTTCGTGAAGCCCTACCGCAGCCAGATCTACATCTCCGTCGCGGCCGTCCTCATCTTCACGCTGACCCAGCTCGCCTTCCCGCTGGTCATCCGCTTCGCCATCGACAACGGCATGGCGCAGGGCGGCGGCGGACGTTCCTTGCTGCTCTGGTGCATCGTCGCCTTTGCCGGCCTCATCGCCATCAATTTCATCTCCTCCTGGGTTCAGGAGACGGTGGTCGGCAAGGCCGCCGAGAACGTGCTGTTCGACATGCGCCGCGCCATGTTCGCGCACCTGCAGCGCGTGTCGCTCAGCTGGATGGACAAGACCGAGGTCGGGCGGCTCATGTCGCGCCTGATGGGCGATGTGAACTCCATGCAGGAGTTCCTTGAAACCTCAGTGCTTTCCGTCGGTGACCTGGTGCTGCTGTTCGGCATCGTGGGCGTGCTGCTCTGGCTCGATCCGATGCTAGGCCTCATCACCATGGCCACCATGCCGATCCTGTTCATCGTGCGCCTGTTCTGGCTGCCGCCGGCCAAGATCAGCTTCATGGCCGCGCACCACACGAACTCCTCGGCCAACGGTGCGCTGGCCGAGGGCATCAACGGCGTCCGCACCGTGCAGAGCCTCGATCGCCAGCAGGTCAACTTCGACCTCTACGAGGAAAAGGCCCACGCCAACCTCAAGGCGCACCTGCGCGCCGCCAAGTTCGCGCAGGTCATGGTGCCGATCGTCGATACGCTGACCGGCATCTCCATGGCCAGCGTCATCGTCGTCGGCGGCCAGATGGTGCTCGGGCGCCAGCTCGATGTCGGCGTCATGGTCGCGTTCCTGTTCTACATCCAGCGCTTCTTCGATCCGATCCGCTCGCTCACCATGCAGTATTCGGTGTTCCAGCGCGCCATGTCGTCCGGCACCCGCATCGTCGAAGTGCTCGACGTGCCCGTGAGCATCGAGGACAAGCCCAACGCCTTCCCGCTCACCTACGGCATGGATGGCTCGGTCGAGTTCAAGAACGTCACCTTCGGCTACCGCAAGAATCAGCCGGTGCTCAAGAACGTCAGCTTCCGCGTCAATCCGGGCGAGACCGTCGCGATCGTCGGCCCCACCGGCTCCGGCAAGTCGAGCTGCATGTCGCTGGTCCACCGCTTCTACGACGTGTGGGACGGCTCGGTGACCGTCGGTGGGCACGACGTGCGCGACGTTACCCAGGATTCCCTCGGCGAGCAGGTCGCCATGGTGCTGCAGGAGCCGTTCCTCTTCACCGGCACCGTGCTCGAGAACATCCGCTACAACAAGCAATCCGCCACCCGCGAGCAGGTGATCGATGCCGCGAAGGCGGTGGGTGCGCATGATTTCATCATGTCGCTCGCCGATGGCTACGACACCAAGCTAGAGCAGCGCGGCGGCAACCTGTCGCTCGGCCAGCGCCAGCTCATCAGCTTTGCCCGTGCGCTCGTCGCCGACGCCAAGATCCTCGTCCTCGATGAGGCGACCGCGAATATCGACAGCTATACGGAGATGCTGATCCAGAAGGCGCTCAAGCGCCTCCTGGAAGGCCGCACCGGCCTCGTCATCGCCCATCGTCTCGCCACCATCCGCGGCGCCGATCGCATCATCGTGCTGCAGAACGGCGAACTGCTGGAGAGCGGCAACCACGACCAGCTCATGGAAAAGCAGGGCCTCTACTCGCGCCTCTACACCATGAACTACTCGAGCTTCGACGACCTGCCCGAAAACGCGGAAGACCAGGCCGCAGTCGCGGTGGGCAAGGCGACCTAAGCCAGCCTCGCAGTCCAGCGTATCCTCCCCGGGAGGGGGACCAGCGAAGCTGGTGGAGGGGGGCTGCGATCCCACGGTGATCTCTTTCTCCCCTTGCGGGAGAAGGAAGTCCCGACTGAGAGATCACTGCAGTCAGTCCTCGCGCTCCCCGCTATTCAGCCCCCACCACCGCCAGCATCGGCCCGAACCCGCCGTGCCAGGACACGTCGTTCCTCCCCGCCGCCGGGTCGTACACACCCGTGCCCCGGCCACCATCGAGGAACAGCGCGTCCGCGCAACCGAGGTTGTCGCGGAAGAGCCGCGCGAAATCGTGGAAGTTCACCGTCCCGTCGCTGATCGCGAAGATCACTTCGCCGTCGCCGCACACGCCCACGCCGCTGCGCCGCGTGCGGTCGGTCGAGCCGGGGATGAGGGCAGGGTGGAGCTCGCCGCCGATCACGAGCTGCGGGCCCGACTGCGTCGCGAGCTGCGGCTTGCGGCCGGCCTCGAGGAAGGCCTCGGTCGTCTCGATCCGCGCCGTGCCGTCGGTGATCGAGAACACGCCGTTGGGCTTCTTGTAGAAGTTGGGGATCGGCTTCTCGTCCGGCCGCGCCTCGGTGGTGTTGAGCTTCACCAGTGTGTCGCCATGCTCGACATAGAGCCCGATGGGACGGAAATCGGTGTCGTACATGCCGGCATTGATGGCAAAGACCAGCGTCTCGCCCTTCGCCTCCAGCGCCGCGGCCAGCGCGCCGAAGCTGCGATAGGGCCGCTCCTCGCCATCGCGCCAGTGCAGTTCGATCGCTCCCGGATCGGCACGGCAGACCGTATGGCGCGCGCCCTCGAACTCGACCTTGCCGCAAATCGAAGCGGGGGCGGCCACCGCCGCGGGCGGGGACAGCAGCGTAGCAAGCAACACCGTGGCGAGGAGAGAAAGCGAAGCGAGTCTCATCGGGCAAGTCTCGCCGCCACCGACGCGGCGCACAAGCACCACACGTCTATTTGGGTATGGCGTTATTGCTGCCGCTCCTCTCCAATGCGCCGCAAAACCGAGGAGATTCTGATGCCTGCATTGCCCGATCACACGCTCAACGACGGCACCACGCTTCCGGCCATCGGGCTCGGCACCTACGCCCTGCGTGGCATTCCCGGCGCCGAGGCCATGGCCGATGCCCTGCGCCAGGGCTATCGCCTGCTCGATAGCGCCGTGAACTACGAGAACGAGGGCGCCACCGGCAAGGCGGTGCGCATGTCGGGCGTGCCGCGCGAACAGATCCGCGTCGCCTCAAAGCTCCCAGGCCGTCACCACAAGAAGCCCAACGTCACCTGGGCCATCGAGGAGTCCGTCCTCCGCTCCGGCCTCGACTATCTCGATCTCTACCTGATCCACTGGCCCAACCCGAGCCAGCAGCTGTTCGTCGAAGCCTGGGAGGGTATGATCGAAGCGCGGGAGCGCGGCCTCGTCCGCTCCATCGGCGTCTCGAACTTCCTGCCTGAGCATCTCGACCAGCTGATCGCCAAGACCGGTGTTGCGCCGAGCGTCAACCAGATCGAGCTCCACCCCTATTTCAACCAGGCCGAGCAGCGCGCCGCCGACAAGGCCCGCGGCATCCTCACCGAAGCCTGGACCCCCATCGGCAAGGGCACGGCGCTCCTGAGCGAAGCTCCCATCGTCGCCGCAGCGCAAAAGCATGGCCGCACCCCGGCCCAGGTCGTACTCCGCTGGCACACCCAGCTCGACGTGCTGCCGATCCCGAAATCCGCCAACGCCGCCCGTCGCGCCGAAAACCTCGATGTCGCCGGCTTCACCCTCGACGACGCCGACATGGCTGCCATCGCCACGCTCAACAAGTCCAACGGCCGCCTGTTCGACGGCGATCCGCGCACGCACGAGGAATTCTGAGGCGGGCTACTCGGCCGGCGAAGCCAGCCGCGTCGGCAGCAACTCGCCGATGCGGTCGAGCACCGGGTAGGCGGCGGCCGCCACGATGTGCGAGTTCACCTGCTTCATGTCGCGGATCAGGTCGAGATGCAGCGCGCTCGATTGCGAGGCGGCGGCGATACCGTCGCGCATCAGGGTGAAATGCGTCGTCGTGGCGTGCTCCTCGGCTCGCCGGAAGGCGAGCTTTTCCTCGGCCAGAGCACGGGCCGCCCGCGTGTCCTCGGTGACGAACAGCGATGCGGCCGTACGGGTGTTGACGATCAGCCGGTCCATCAGGTCGAGCAGTTCGGCCTGGTTGTCGGCGCGCGGTAGCAGCCCGCGCTTCAGGCGCTTGGTCGCGTGCGGCAGGAGGTTCCGGTCGATCACGTCGCCGGCCTGCTCCATGTTCATGGCAAACAGCAGCACCTGCTGCAGGCGGCGCTGGTCGTCATCCCCGAGCTCTTCCGGATCGAACGTACTGAGATAGCGCTTGATCGCCGTATTCAGGCTGTCGAGCACGTCGTCGCGCGCCCGCGTCTCGGCGATCAGCTTGCGGTCGCCGCTCGTGAGCGCTTCGCGGGCGCCGGCCAGCATGGCCTCGAGCGCATCGGCAAGCCGCAGCGCCTCGCGGGCGGCGCCGCCAATGGCGACGATGGGCGTCTCCTTGGCCGAGCGGTCGAGATAGATCGGCTGGCCCGGATCGGTCGGGACGGCGGCATCGGGGATCAGTCGTTCGAGCAGCCGCGCCAGCGGAGTCAGCAGCGGCAGGAAGAGCAGCGCCAGCACGAGGTTGAAGGCGAGATGGAAGCCTGCGATCGCCGCGGCGTCGCTCAGTCCCAGTGCCGACAGCCCAGCGAGTATCGGGCCCATTAGCGGCCATGCCAGCAGCAGGCCGATCAGCCGGTTGCCGAGGTTGGACAGCGGCAATCGCCGCGATGCCGGATCGGCGGCCGTCGCCGCCAGCAGGGGGTTGAGCGATGTGCCCAGGTTGGCGCCGATCACCAGCAGGATCGCCGAGTCGAGTTCAATGACCTGGCTCGCGGCCAGCGACATGATCAGAAGCACCACGGTGACGCTCGAATGCCCGAGCCATGCCGCAATCGCCGCGAGCACGATGGCGAGGACCGGCACGGTGCCGATCAGCCCCAGCAGGGTGACCAGTTGCGCGGAGTGTTCGAGCGGCGCGAGCAGCGACAGCATCTGGTGCAGCGCGAGGATCATCAGGCCCAGCCCGA
The DNA here is from genome assembly GCA_023393475.1 of Pseudomonadota bacterium. Classification (GTDB taxonomy): domain Bacteria; phylum Pseudomonadota; class Alphaproteobacteria; order Rhizobiales; family Devosiaceae; genus Devosia_A. The sequence goes on along the minus strand of JAEWLC010000037.1, from coordinate 6,237 downwards.
TGAACACGCGGCCGAGGTCGTGCACCGTCGCGCTGCCGTCGCGCCGGAACAGCAGCACGCCGAGAAGGATCAGCGGCGGCGACAGTATCGCGACGTTGAAGGACAGCACCGTGACGATCAGTGCCGTGCCCACATTGGCGCCGAGCATGATTGCCATGGCCGGGACCAGCGCCATCAGCCCGCCGGCTGTCAGGTTCGTCGCCATCAGCCCCGTGGCCGTGCTCGATTGCAGCAGCGTCGTGACGCCGATGCCGGCAAGAAACGCCTGCAGGCGATTGCTCAGCGTGCGCGACAGCACCGTGCGCAGCCGCGGCCCGAAAGCGCGCTGCACACCGCTCTGCACCATGTGCGTGCCCCAGAGCAGCAGTGCGATAGCGCCGGCAATGTTGAGGATCGCGAGAACGGCGTCCACGTGGAACTCCTACTTGATGCCGCCCGCCCTACATCATGCACCAATGCCCCGCAGACGCAACCTTCACGGGGCAGGGGGCTCCGCGGCACGCAGCATCACATTTTCCCCACACAAATCAGCCAGCCGTGCCACACTCTTTCGGCATGGGGACCGCAATGACTGAACTCGACGAAATCCGCGGCCGCATCCGGGGCGCCATCCTGGCGGACGAGGCTGCAACGATCGCGCGGCTGGTGGACGATGCGGCCCTTTCCGATAGCGACCGCGCGGCCATCGGCGAACAGGCGGCGGCGCTGGTCGAGCAGGTGCGCTCGGCCCAGTCGGCCGGAATGTTGGAATCCTTCCTCGCCGAGTATTCGCTCTCCACCGAGGAGGGGGTCGCGCTCATGTGCCTCGCCGAGGCGCTGCTGCGCGTGCCCGACACGGCGACCATCGACGACCTAATCGAGGACAAGATCGCGCCCTCGCGCTGGCACGAGCATCTCGATCGCGCCAACTCGCCGCTGGTCAATGTCTCGACGCTGGCGCTCACCCTCACCGGCCAGGTGCTGCGCGACCGCGAGGGCATCGCCGGCACCATCCAGGGGTTCGTCCAGCGCATCGGCGAGCCGGTGATCCGCGCCGCCGTCATGCAGGCGATGAAGATCCTCGGGTCGCAGTTCGTCGTCGGCCGCGACATCGAGGAGGCGACGAGGATCGCCCGCCGCGCCGAGAAGGACGGCTTCACCTATTCCTACGACATGCTCGGCGAAGCGGCCCGCACCGAAGCCGATGCAAAGCGCTATCGCGCCGCCTATGCCGAAGCGATCGCCGTGCTCGCCACCCGCTCCACCGCCGGTTCGGTGCGCGACAACCCGGGCGTCTCGGTAAAGCTCTCGGCCCTCCATCCGCGCTACGAGTTCATGAAACGCGAGCGGGTGATGGACGAGCTGGTCGAGCGCACGCTCGCCCTCGCCATGATGGCGCGCGGCGCCAACATGGGCTTCAACATCGATGCCGAGGAGGCCGACCGGCTCGACCTGTCGCTCGACGTCATCGCCGCCGTGCTGGCCGACGAGCGCCTTGCCGGCTGGGACGGGTTCGGCGTCGTGGTGCAGGCCTACGGCCAGCGCGCCAGCCACGTCATCGACTGGCTCGAAGCGCTGGCGGAACAGCTCGATCGGCGCATCATGGTGCGGCTGGTGAAGGGCGCCTACTGGGACAGCGAGATCAAGCGCGCCCAGGTGCTGGGGCTCAAGGGCTTTCCGGTCTTCACCCGCAAGGCCGCGACCGATGTCAGCTACATCGCCAATGCGAGGCGGCTGCTGTCGAAGACGGCGCGCATCTACCCGCAGTTCGCCACCCACAATGCCCACACGGTATCGGCCGTGCAGCATATCGCCCTGACGCTCGGCGTCGGCAGCGACGCCTTCGAGTTCCAGCGCCTCCACGGCATGGGCGAGCGGCTGCACCAGATCCTCCACGCCGAGCATGGCACGCGTACCCGCATCTATGCGCCGGTCGGCCGCCATTCCGACCTCCTCGCCTATCTCGTCCGGCGCCTGCTCGAAAACGGCGCCAACGGCTCCTTCGTCAACATGATCGCCGACCGCGACGTGCCCGCCGCCGACGTAGTGCGCGACCCGCTCGAAGCCATCGCCACCGCACCGGTGCGCGTCGTCGCTCCGGATGACCTGTTCCAGCCCGGTCGGCTGAATTCGCGCGGCCACGATCTCACCGATCCGCTGGAGCTCGAATATATGCTCGCCGACCGCAGCCGCTTCCGCGCTTCCGAGAAGCGCTGGCATGCCGTGCCCGGTTCGCTGGTCACCGGCAGCGAGGCCGAGCAGTTCCCCATCGTCAACCCGGCCAACGGAGAAGCGGTCGGCGATGCCATCGGCTCGAGCCCCGAAACGATCGAACTCGCCATTTCCGCTGCCCGCGACGCCGCGCCCGGCTGGGCTGCGCGCCCCGTCGAAGAGCGCGCGCTGCTCCTCAGGCAGGTGGCCGATCTCTACGAGACCAGCAGCGCCGAGTTCTACGCGCTTTGCGCCCGCGAGGCTGGCAAGACGCTCGCAGATTCCGTGAGCGAAGTGCGCGAGGCGGTTGATTTCCTGCGCTATTACGCGGATCAGGCTGAACGCAGCGAGCCCCGCGAAGCCCTCGGCGTCTTCGCCTGTATCTCGCCGTGGAACTTCCCGCTCGCCATCTTTACCGGCCAGGTCGCCGCGGCGCTGGTCGCGGGCAATGCCGTGCTGGCGAAGCCCGCCGAGGCCACGCCGCTCATCGCAGCGCTCGCCGTGCGCCTCATGCACCAGGCGGGGATTCCCGAGGATGTCGTGCAGCTCCTCCCGGGCTCCGGCGCCGTCGTCGGCACCGCGCTCACCTCCGATCCGCGCATCGACGGCGTGGTCTTCACGGGCTCGCTCGCCACCGCCAAGCTCATCGACCAGAAGATGGCCGATCACCTTGCCCCCGGCGCGCCGCTCATCGCCGAGACCGGCGGGCTCAACGCCATGATCGTCGACTCCACGGCCCTGCCGGAACAGGCGGTGCGCGACATCCTCGCGTCGGCCTTCCAGTCGGCCGGCCAGCGCTGCTCGGCCCTCCGCATCCTCTATGTCCAGGCCGATGCGGCCGAACGCACGCTCGAAATGCTGAAGGGCGCCATGGACGAGCTGCAACTCGGCGACCCGTGGGATCTCGCCACCGATGTCGGTCCGGTCATCGACGCCAAGGCCAAGCGGAAGTTCGAGGCCTATATCGACGAGTTCGCCGCCCGCGACGCCGTGCTGCACCGGCTGCCGACGCCGGAGCAGGGGACCTTCGTCGCCCCGGTCATCCTCAAGGTCTCCGGCATCGCCGAGATGAAGGAGGAGATCTTCGGGCCCGTCCTCCACGTCGCGACCTTCAAGGCCGAGGAACTGGACGCCGTCATCGCGGCGATCAACGCCTCGAACTATGGCCTCACCTTCGGCCTCCACACCCGCATCGATGGGCGCGTCGAAGATGTGTCCGAGCGCGTCCGCGCCGGCAACATCTACGTCAACCGCAACCAGATCGGCGCCGTGGTCGGCTCGCAACCCTTCGGTGGCGAAGCGCTCTCCGGCACCGGCCCAAAGGCCGGCGGCCCCAGCTACCTCAAGCGCTTCTGGCGTCCGGCCGAAGCGTTCGAACCCTCGGCAGGCGTCAACCCGCTATCGGGTCTCTCCATCGGCTTCGCCATCGCCGCCGTGGACCAGGTCAAGATCGGCATCGAGCGCGTCGGCATCGAGCCGGCCGCCGAGCTGCTGCCCGGGCCGACCGGCGAGCGCAACACGCTCTACACCTGGCCGCGCGGCGTCGTGCTCTGCCTCGGCCCGGATACGGCCAGCGCCGCCCAACAGGCCGAACTGGCGCTCGAACAGGGCAACGGCGTCCTGGTCGTCGCCCCTGGCGCCGCCAAGATCGCCGAAGCGCTGGGCGCCAACGGCGAGCCCATCGGCGGCCTCGACAAGAAACTCGCCCCCGCCGCCATCGAAGCCGGCCTCTTCGTCGATGCCGTCATGCATTTCGGCACCGAAGCCGACCTCAAACCCTGGCGCCAGGCCCTCGCCCGCCGCGACGGCCCCCTGATCCCGCTCATCACCCGCCCCAGCGACGCCGAACACCTGATCCGCGAGCGGCACGTGTGCATCGACACGACGGCCAGCGGCGGCAATGCGGAGTTGCTGGCGGGGATGTAGGGTTGGGGCGTGCAACGCCAGTGGACGCTGCCCCCTAATCCGCCCTTCGGGCACCTTCTCCCACAAGGGGAGAAGGCCACTCCGCAAGCCCCTCAGTCGGGCCTTCTCCCTTGATGGGCGAAGGTGGGCGAAGCCCGGATGAGGGTGGGGCCACTAGCTACGAACCCTAGATCGCCCGCCCATCCTTCGCGAACACGTGATACCGCGCGGGATCCACATAGGCCGTCAGCGCTGAGCCGACTTCCAGCGCGCGCTGTCCGTCCACGGCGATCGTCATCGCCTGCCCATCGCCGGTCGTCGCGTAGACCATCGTCTGCCCGCCCAGCTGCTCGACGAGATCGACCTTCACCTCGGCCAGCGGTGCGCCGGAGCCCTCGGTGATGCCGATATGCTCTGGGCGCACGCCGAAGGTCACGGCATCGCCGGCGGTGACCTTGCGGTTGACCACGATCGAGCTGCCACCCGCGGTCAGCTTGGCGCTGCTGCCATCGGCGCTCTCGACCCTGCCATCGAGGAAGTTCATCTTCGGCGAGCCGATGAAGCCGGCGACGAACCGGTTCCGCGGGCTGTTGTAGAGCTCCAGCGGCGCGCCGACCTGCTCGATGATCCCGGCCTGCAGCACCACGATCTTGTCGGCCATGGTCATGGCCTCGACCTGATCGTGGGTCACGTAGATCATGGTGTTGCCGAGGTCCTGGTGGAGCTTTGCGATCTCCACGCGCATCTGCACGCGCAGCTCGGCATCGAGGTTCGAGAGCGGCTCGTCGAAGAGAAAGATCCGCGGTTCGCGCACGATGGCCCGGCCGATGGCGACGCGCTGGCGCTGCCCGCCCGAGAGCTGCTTGGGCTTGCGCTTCAGCAGCGGCTCGATCCGCAAGATCTCCGCCGCCTTCTGCACCCGCTGCTGGATTTCGGCCTTGGGCACGCGCGCCGTTTCGAGCCCGAAGGCGAGGTTCTGGTACACCGACATATGCGGGTAGAGCGCGTAGCTCTGGAACACCATGGCGATGCCGCGCTTGGCCGCCGGGATATCGTTCATCCGCACGCCGTCGATCAGCATGTCGCCGCCCGAGATCGGCTCCAGCCCCGCGATCATGCGCAGCAGCGTGGACTTGCCGCAGCCCGAGGGTCCGACGAACACGGTGAACTCGCCGGGGTCGATGTTGAGGTCAACGCCGTGGATCACCTCCACGTCGCCATAGCGCTTCACCACCTGCTGCAGATTTACGCTTGTCGACATTACCGAAACTCCTCCGGCAGCCAGCTTCTGTATTTCGGATGTGCCGCCCCGAGCGGGAACTGCACTTCGGAATGCGTGTCGCTCGAGTGGTAGAACGCCGTCACGATCTCCAGCGCGCGCCGTGAGTCGCTCGACGTCACCGGCATCGGCCCGATCCCCTCGAGCGCATCCCAGAACAGCCGCATCTGGGTCTGGAACCGGGATGGCACATCCTTCCAGTCCGCCAGCAGCTTTTCGATCGCGGCCTTGGTCGCCTCGTTGCGCGGCAGGATCTTCCACAGCGCCTTGCCGGGATTATACGCCTCGTGGTCGCTCTCGATGGTCACGTTCTCGAAGGCCAGCCGGATGCGGCTGATTTCATCCGCCGAGCCCAGCGTCGCGGTGAAGCTTGCGAGCGCCCCGCTCTTCATTTCCAGCGAGGCCGAGATGCAGTCCTCGACCTCGATCTCGTTGACCCGCGTCGCCACGCGCCCGAACAGCGATTTCGGCTCGCCCATCAGGTAGGTGAAGATGTCGTGCGGGTGGATGGCGTGGGTCATCAGCACGCCGCCGAGCTCGGTCTTCCACTTGCCGCGCCAGGGCACCTCGTAATAGTCCGGCCCGCGCCGCCACAGCGTCTCGACCGTCCCCACATACGGCTTGCCCGCGATCCCGGCGTCGATGATCGCCTTCGCCTGCTGGATGCCGTTGCCGAAGCGGTACTGGAACACCGGCATCAGCTTGCCCTTGGAGCGCTTCTCCTCGGCCATCACCGCGTCGACCTCGGCGAGCGAGCCGACCAGCGGCTTCTCGCAGATCACGTGCTTGCCCGCCTTCAGCGCCGCCATCACCATGGGCAGGTGCACCATGGGCGGCGTGCAGATATCGATGATGTCGAGATC